>JAMHVM010000143.1:0-72016 GCA_035911475.1 Lysobacterales bacterium
CATAATGCCCGGTCGGGTGCAATTGCCGGCCCGGGGCGCTATCATGCCCGGCCCATTTATCGCTTCATCCGGAATAAAGGATATAACACCGCCATGAGCAGCACGCTGTTTACGTCCGAATCCGTGTCCGAAGGCCATCCGGACAAGGTCGCCGACCAGATCTCCGACGCCGTCCTCGACGCCATCCTGGCCCAGGACAAGCGTGCCCGCGTGGCCTGCGAAACGCTGGTCAAGACCGGTGTGGCCATCGTCGCCGGCGAGATCACCACCAGCGCCTGGATCGACCTGGAAGCGTTGACCCGCAAGGTCATCCTCGACATCGGTTACGACAGCAGCGAAGTCGGCTTCGACGGCGCCACCTGCGGCGTGCTCAACCTGATCGGCAAGCAGAGCCCGGACATCAACCAGGGCGTGGACCGCAAGAAGCCCGAGGAGCAGGGCGCGGGCGACCAGGGCCTGATGTTCGGCTACGCCACCAACGAAACCGACAGCCACATGCCGGCCGCGATCCACCTGTCGCATCGCCTGGTCGAGCAGCAGGCCAAGGTGCGCAAGAAGAAGAATTCGCCGCTGCCGTGGCTGCGTCCGGACGCCAAGTCGCAGGTCACCCTGCGCTACGAGAACGGCAAGGCCGTGGCGATCGACGCGGTGGTGCTGTCGACCCAGCATGATCCGGGCGTCAAGCAGAAGGATCTGGTCGAGGCCGTTCGCGAGGAGATCCTCAAGCCGGTGCTGCCGGCCAAGTGGCTGCACAAGGGCACCAAGTTCCACATCAACCCGACCGGCAAGTTCGTCATCGGCGGTCCGGTCGGCGATTGCGGCCTGACCGGTCGCAAGATCATCGTCGACACCTACGGCGGCTGGGCCCGTCACGGTGGTGGCGCGTTCTCCGGCAAGGATCCGTCCAAGGTCGACCGCAGCGCCGCCTACGCCGCGCGCTACGTCGCCAAGAACGTGGTCGCCGCCGGTCTGGCCGACCGCTGCGAAGTGCAGGTGTCCTACGCCATCGGCGTGGCCAAGCCGACCTCGGTGTCGGTGACCACCTTCGGCACCGGCAAGATCAGCGACGACAAGATCGAGAAGCTGATCGCCAAGCATTTCGACCTGCGCCCGTACGGCCTGATCCAGATGCTCGACCTGATCCATCCGTTCTACCAGCGCACCGCCGCCTACGGCCACTTCGGCCGCAAGCCGGAAGCCGTCACCTACACCGACGGCAACGGCAAGACGGTAAACGCCACGGCCTTCTCCTGGGAGAAGACCGACAAGGCCGAAGCGCTGCGCGCGGACGCCAAGCTCAAGTAAGCCTTACGGCTTCATGGTTGGATCGAACGGGCCGCTGGTTGCGGCCCGTTTGCTTTTTCAGATCTCAGTCCAGCTTGAGCCAATTCCGCACCTGCAACCCCGGTGCAATCCGGGAAAGCGCAGTCAGGCCGCGTCCGGCTCGGGAACACCATCCCGGACCGCGTGCGACCAGGTCACGCCAGGCTTCCTCCGCTTGCCAGGGTGCCTGTTCCCGCAAGACAGCCAACAACGCCGCTGTTTGCTGGATATCCTTGTTGGACTTGGCCATGCGTGAGGCTGGTCTTTCTCCGGCGATGATCAACTTGTGCAGTGCGAAGCGTGCTGGTGCAGGGGTGTTGACCACTACCGCACAACTCTCAGCGAGTATCGCGGCCTGCTGGACATCCTCCAGCAGATACTCCATGAACTTGATGGGTTGCAAAGCGATACCCAGGCGGGGATGCCGGTACTGCTGGTTGCCGCCACGATGCAGCGGTGTCAGGAAATCGATCTGGAACTCCGGGTCGCGTGGATCGAGCCAGGTGGCGCCGGTGCCACCATCGGAGTGCTCGATCGGCAGCAAACCCATCTGCAACGATTCCAGTGCCGCGCGTGTGTCGATCTCGATGTCGGTCGGCAGCGCAATGGTCAAGGCCTTGCCCGCGTGCGCGAAATCGACGTCCTGGGTGCGTAGGCCGTCGCGCCAGCGGACACCCAGCATGTTGCCGATCGCGAGAAAGGCGTGAGTGCCGATCAACACGCCACCGGCGCGGAAGAACCCGTGGTCCGCCAGCCGTTGCACCACCTTGAAATGCCGCGGCAGCATCGGCGTCAGGCCCAGCGCCAGCGCCGATCGCGCCAGTGCCTGTAGTGCCGGTCCTGCACCGCCCTCGGCCCGGCGTTCGATCAGTGTCTGCACACGGTCGTTTTCCGGCCCGACATAGACCTGCCGCTTGCGGCCGGAGATGTCCATGAACTGGTAGTACCAGTAGGTGTGGCCCTTGACGCGCTTGCGTGCGAACGTACCCGGCAAGTCGGCGACGGTACGCGCCAGATCGGCCGCATGCGCGGCATCCAGCACCTGCGCATAGGCGGTTTGGGCTGAGGCTGAAAGCGATGCGAAGGGTTCCATGTGCTCACCGGCAACAGTAGTCTGACACAGGCTAGCTGCAAAGTTATACGCAATCAATAAGAAATTGCGTATAACCATCTGGTGCGTGGTACCGGCGGGAATAGGTCTCGCAGGCCAAGCGTGGGCTGCGGTGTTGCAGGTGCGAGCACTATGCGGAGAAGGCCAGTGTCCAGGTTTGAGGACGACTCCGCGCTCGATGTCGAAGCGGACGGACTACCATCGGTGCTGTTCGCGACACGAGTAGCGCACTGGTGACGACAGCGGAGGGACGCGGCTGGCTCTGGCAATTCGGCAACGCGACGCTGGATGGCGCCGCGCTGGAGTTGCGCGTCGACGGCGAGCTGGTCGCGATCGAACCGCGGCCGCTGGAGATGCTGCTGGCGTTGCTGCGGCATCCCGGCGAAGTGGTCACCAAGGACGAGCTGCTGGAATCGGTCTGGCCGGGCCGGGTGGTGACCGAAGGCGTGCTGGTCAAGGCCGCGGCCAAGGTCCGCGCCGCGCTGGGTGACGACGATGCGCAGATCGTGCGCACCGTGCACGGTTACGGCTACCGCCTGGTCGCCGATGTCCGGGTGTTGCCGCAGGAGCGTTCGTCGCCGGCCGCCAGCGCGCTGGATCTGGTCGGGGGCGACGCGGTTCCGAACCGCCCGCACTGGCGTTTGCAGCGTACGCTGGGCGAAGGCGGGCACGGCGAAGTCTGGCTGGCGCAGCATGCCAAGACGCGCGAACACCGGGTATTCAAGTTCGCGCGCACCGCCGCGGCGCTGATCGCGCTGAAGCGCGAGATCACCTTGTTCCGGTTGCTGCATGACAGCCTCGGCGATCGTCCGGACCTGGTGCCGCTGCTCGACTGGAGCCTGGACGAGCCGCCGTACTTCATCGAGTCGGCCTGGTCGCCGGCCGGCAGCCTGCTGGACTGGAGCCAGGGCATCGGCGGCATCGCCAGCGTGCCGCTGGCGCAGCGGATCGCGCTGGTCGCGCAGGTGGCCGAGGCGCTGTCGGCCGCGCACGGCGTCGGCGTGCTGCACAAGGACATCAAGCCGGCGAACATCCTGATCGGGATCGGCACCGACGACGAGCCGTATGCGCTGCTCGGTGATTTCGGCAGTGGCCGCGTGCTTGATCTGCAGCAACTGGAGGCGCTGGGCATCACCCGGCTGGGCTACACCCGCACGCTGGTGGACAGCGCCGATCCGACCTCGGGCACGCCGCTGTACCTGGCGCCGGAAGTGATGGCCGGCCACGCGCAGACCCTGCGCAGCGACATCTATTCGCTCGGTGTCCTGCTCTACCAGATGATCGTCGGCGATCTGCGCCGGCCGCTGGCACCGGGCTGGGAACGCGAGATCGACGACGACATCCTGCGCGAGGACATCACTGCCTGCGTCGACGGCGATCCGCAACGGCGCCTGGCCGATGCCGCCGAACTGGCGCGTCGGCTGCGCGAACTGGAACCGCGCCGTGTCGCCCGCATGCAGGCGCAGTCGGCCGCCGTGCAGTTGCAGCAGGCGCGGGAACAGGCCGAGCGCATGCGGCGCAAGCGCCGCGTGGCGCTGGCCCTGGCCGCTGTCGCTGGTCTCGGGCTGCTGGTGAGTCTGGGTTTCCACCTGCAGGCGCGCCACGAGCAGCAGCGCGCCGATCGCGAAGCGGCCACCAGTCGCGCGGTCGCCAACTTCCTCAACCACGACCTGCTCGGCACCGCCAACCCGTTCGGTGCGCAAGCCTCGCAGCGACCGGTCGGTGATCTCATCGAACAGGCCGCCGGGACCGTGGCCACGCGTTTCGCCTCGCAACCGGCCGTGGCCGGCCAGCTGCACCTCACCCTTGGCAGCGCGCTGGCCGGAATGGGTCGGCTGGAACCGGCGCGCGCCGCGCTCGATCGCGCCATCGAGGTGCTGGCGAGCGCACACGGTGACGACCACGACCGCGTTCTCGCCGCGCGACTGCAGCGCACAGACCTGGAAGCGCGCGCTCTTGAAGTGCCCGCCTACCAAAGCGGATTGCAGCAACTGGAGCCGTTGATGGCGCGCCTGCCGTCCGATCACGAACTGACGATCGAGTGGCGCATCCAGCGCGCCTGGGCGGCCTATCTCGCCGGCGACCACAGCACGGCCGCCGAAGCGCTGGCGGCATTGCGGCAAGCGTTGCCCTCGTCACCTGGAGTTGCCGGCGTGACGGACGCGGATGGATCGCGGCGCCACGATCTTTTGCGCAGCCGCCTGCTGGCCAACGAGGCGCTGGCGCTGGTCGAACTAGGCCGGGCCGATGCCGCCTTGCCGCTGGCCCGCGAAGCAGTCGACCTGCGCGCGCAGCACTATGGCCCAGATCATCCAGAAACCCTGCTGGCACGGTTCTCGATGGCTCGTGCGCTGCTCGAAACCGGCCAGACCGCGGCCGCCGCCACCGAATACGACATCTTGTCCTCGCTGCAGGATCAGCGCCTGGGCCGTGAACACAAGGACACCTTGCTGGCCTATCACCAGCTGGGCACGGCGCAACTGCGGCTGGGCAGGTTCGACGCGGCGGCAACGACACTGGCGATCGCCGCGGACGGTCGCGCGCGGCATCTGGGCGACACCTCGTTCGCTACCTTGAACAGCCGGCAGCTGCTGGCCGCGGCACTGCTGCGGACCGGCCATTTCAACGATGCCGAGCGCCAGTTGCAGACGGTGCTCACCGGCATCGGTTCGGACACGCCGTACGAGCGGCAAGTCGGCATCAGCGCCCGCCGGGTGCTGGGCGATCTGCGGTTGGCACAGGCGCGGCCGGCGGATGCCCTGGTCGAATGCGAGCAGGCCGCGGCCAGTGCGGCGGCCGAATTGCCGGCAACGCATGCCCAGCGCGTGCTACTCGATGCTTGCCGCGGTCTGGCCTTAATGGCACTCGGCCTTGGCGACGAAGCGCAACCGCTGCTCCGACAGGTCCGCGAAGGCGTTGCCGACCTGGGCGTCGCCGCGCTCGATGCCTTGCCCCGGATCGACCGCGCGCTGGCGTCCGCGCACTGAGTGACGACCGAAGAATCACCGGGCGATGGCTGTGCGGCATCCGGCGCCGCTCGGGGAGCCCCACGCCGAGCCGCGCAAAGTGCTTGCGGCGACGGGTCAGCTCCCGCCAACAACGGCCGCGTTGCCGACGGCTGTGGGAGCCGATCCCCCAGCGACGGCAATGAACCGCTTCGGCAACCACAGACCACGAATGTTCCGCAAATCTTCGTGATTCCTTCCGGACCCGCGTACTGATCCCCGCCACCCTCGTCAGGTCGCGAGGAGAGTGGGTGGATGACAGCAGCGCAGAGAACAAGGTGGCTGGTTTGGGGACGGGCGGCGCCGCTGTTGCTGGCGTTGACGGCTGCCCCGGCAGCCGCCCAGAACGTCAATGACGGCTACGCGCCGACCCTCAACGACGACGTCCGGGCGATCGTCGTGCTGGTGGATGGCGAGGCGCTGGTGGGTGGACGCTTCACCACGGTCAACGGGCAACCTTGCCCGCACCTGTGCCGGCTGACCAACGACGGCCGGATCTCGGCGGGGTTCAACGTCGCTGGCGCCAATGGTCAGATTCACGCGTTGCATCGACAAGCCGACGGCAAGGTGCTGGTGGGCGGTGAGTTCACGGCGGTGTTCGGCCAGCCGCGGTTCCGGCTGGCTCGGCTGAACGTGGATGGGACGCTGGATGCGGGCTTCACCGTCGGCGCCGGCGGGAACGTTCATGCCATCAGTGGCCAGCATGACGGCAAGGTCGTGGTCGGCGGCAACTTCACCGGAATCGGTGGCGTTTCGGGGACCAGCGGCATCGCCAGGCTCCATGCCGACGGCAGCGTCGACACCGGTTTCTTCGCGCAAGTGGCTGGCGTGGTGCTCGCGCTGACCCAGATGAACGACGGCCGGCTGCTCGCCGGTGGTGCGTTCGCGAGCGTGAACGGCCAACCGCGCAGCAACCTCGTGCGGCTGACGCGGGCAGGCGCTCTCGATCAGGGCGTGCAGCTCAACGCCAATGGCCCCGTTTCCGCCCTGGCGCGCGATGTCGATGGCACGATCGTCATCGGTGGCGCATTCACCCAGATTGGCGCAACACCGCGGCAACGCCTGGCGCGCATGACGCCTGATGGCGCGATCGTTTACGGACTGGTCGATGTCAACGCGGCGGTCAACGCCATCCTCGTCGATGCCAGCGCGCGACTGGTGATTGCCGGCAACTTCACGACGGTGGACGGCCAGCCACGCAGCCGTCTGGTGCGTCTGGACGCCGAGCGCACGCCAGATCCGACATGGTCGGTCGAGGCCGAAGCGGCGGTTTACGCCCTGGCCGAGCAGAGCGACGGCAGTGTCCTCGTCGGCGGCGCTTTCGACGGGCCTGACGGAACACATGCGGAGCGCCTGATGCGCGCCAATCGCCATGGAGTGCTGGATGCCACCCTCGATCTCCACGCCGACCTCTCGATTCTGGCCATGGCAGAGGAGGTTGATGGAAGCCTTCTGTTGGGAGGCAACCTGGCGCGGCTGGGTGAGGAACTTCCGTTCAACATCGCCCGGGTGCTGGTCGACGGACGCGTCGATCCGGATTTCCTGCCCGACGTGACCGGTGAAGTTCATTCGATCGCCGTGCAGCGGGACGAAAGGATCGTCATCGGCGGCGGGTTCAAAGAGGTCAGCGGCGTCGAGCAACCGTATCTGGCCCGCTTGATGCCGGATGGCTCGCTGGACCCGAGCTTCGCGCACACTCTCGACGATTGGGGAAGCGTGGTACGGCTGTTGCCGGATGGCCGGATGGTGGTGGCAGGACCACCCGGTCTGGGCATCGTCCGCTTGCGCGCGGATGGTTCGCTGGACCCGAGCTTTCAGCGAAGCTACACCGGTGCCTTCGTGCACGACATCGCCGTGATGGAAACGGGAGAGCTGCTGGTTGCCGGCAGTTTCCAGACGGTCGGCGGTGTGTCACGCCAGGGATTGGTTCGCTTGTTGGCCAACGGCGAGCTCGACCAGACCTTCGATGCCGGCATCGAAGGCACGGTTCACGCGCTGCGCGTACAGCCGGATGGCCGGATGGTGATCGGCGGCAGCTTCAGCCAGGTCGGAAGCATTGCCATTGACCATATCGCGCGGCTGCATCCCGACGGGAGTGTCGATACCGGCTTCCAGGTCACCGTCAACGACGACATCCATGCAATGGCGTTGCGTGTCGACGGGCGCATCGCCATTGGTGGCGTGTTCACCGAAGTCAACGGACTGCCGAGGGCGCGGCTGGCCCTGTTGCGCCCCGACGGCAGTCTCGATCCAGCCGAGCGATTGCCGGACGCGGACCGCGCCGTCGGGAGGTTGATGTTCCAGGGCGATGGCAAACTCGTCCTAAGCGGGCCGTTCGTCGATGTCGGCGGAACGGCGCGTGTGCGTCTGGCACGCGTATCGAGCGCGGTTGCGGCGCGCTATCAATTGCAGGCGGAAGGCGCGACCGTCAGCTGGTCGCGTGGCGGAGCGGCGCCGGAGCTGGAATTCGCGCCCGGCCTCTGGCATGACCCCTCCGGCGGCGGCGACTTCGTGCTGGAAGGCGCGATGACACGCGTGGCCGGTGGTTGGCGCCGCAGTGGCATTCCGGTTCCGGACGTCGAGGCATGGCAGTACCTGCGCGTCGACGCTGCATACACCGGGGCCAACGCCACCGGACGGTCGCAGCACGACCTCGTTCGCGTGCGCCGCGACCACCTCTTCGAAGGCCGCTTCGACTGATCGCCCGCCGGGCAGGCTTGTCGAAGGATACGACTGGTGATCGCCCATCCGAACACAGCAATCTTGCCGGCAAAGCCGGAGCCGGTCCGCTCGCGATCGCGGTGCTCGGCGACGGCGTCTACTTCGCCGCCGAGGATGGTGTCAGCGGCCGCGAACCGTGGCTGCTGCCGCTGCCGCGCCCGGAAACCATTTTCGCCAACGGTTTCGAGTGAGCGCGGGGTGCTCGACACGCTGGCGCCGCTGAACTTTTCCGGCCCCTGGAAAACATCCATGCCGCGCTCCGCTTTTTCTTTCCACACGATTCCAGGGACACGGCCATGCCTACGCACATCATCATCGACTCCGCTACAACCAACACGGGCTCGAAGCGGCGCCCACACCGGTTCGCGGCCCTGTTGCTGCTGGCATCGGCAACGCTGCATGGCAATGCGGCGGCTGCGATCTGCACTGCCACCGGCACCGGCAACTGGAACCTGCCGGCGACCTGGAGCGATTGCGGCGGCGTGCCCGGCGCGGCCGACACGGCGCGGATCAACGCCGTCACTCCGGTAACGGTGGTGACGATTCCGACCGGTGTCGCGGTGACAGTGGCGCGCATCGAGTTCGGCGCCAGCGGCTCGCCCACGTTGACCGTCGATGGCGCGCTCACCGTCGGCGATGTCGTCCATCACGGCAACACGATCAATGGCGTCGGGCCGATCACGGTCACCGGCACCTATGACTGGCTGGGTTCGGGCCTGTTGCAAGGATTCCCGCTGCCCGATGGCAGTTCGCCGGTGGTGACGTTTGCGCCGGGTTCGACCTGGAACCTGTCCGGACCGGCAAGGAGGCTGTCCCAGCGCGCCGTCGTGCAGCACGGCAACGCCCACTTCAGCGCCGCGAGCGTGATCTGCAACAATGCCGTCACCTGGCAGATTGCAGCCGGCGCCACGCTCACGTTCAGCGCTACGGGCAACATCACCAGCGAAGGCGTCGATTGCCGCATCCGCAACGAGGGCACGATCCGCAAGACCGGCGCGGGCACGTTTCAGTTCAACGACACCCGCGTGCGGCTGGAAAATCACGGTCTGTTCGACGTGCAGGACGGGGTGTTCGACTGGTTGAATGGCGGCGGGCCGACCGAGCACAGCGGGATTTTCCGCACCGCCGCCGGTGCGCGTCTCAATGCGCCGCGGTTTGCGACAAGCTTTGCCGCCGGCACCACGTTCGAGGGTCCGGGCGAAGTCCGCTTCGGCGACGGCGACAGCAGTTTCCTCGGCGATGTCGCCTTCGCCGGGCCGGTGGTGATGCAGGGCGGCAGCCCGAATCTAGTCGCCGCCAGCGGCGCGACGCTGCGGTTTCCCGCCGGACTGACCTGGATGAGCGGACGTCTGCGCGGCCCCGGCAGCTTCGTGGTTCCCGTCGGCAGCACGCTGACCCTGACCGGCCCCACGCCGAAGATCGTCGGAAGTTTCGCCCAGGTGCGACTCGAAGGCAGCACGCTGTGGCAGGCTGGCGAGTTGCAGTTCCAGTCGAGCACCACGCCGCCGCAGACGCGGCTGGTCAACGCGCCCGGCGCCGATTTCCAGGTGCTGTTCCGCCCCGCCACCATGAACATGAGCGGCAGCGACAACAACGTGTTCGAGAACCTCGGCAGCTTCACCACTACGGCGGCCGCGGATGCCGGTTTGCTGACGATCGGCAGCAGCCTGCGCGGCACGATCATCAACGGCGGCACGATGACGCTGGCCGGCGCGATCGACTCGCAGGCGCGGACATGGCGGCAGACCGCCGGGCAACTCGTGCTCGACGATGTGCAGATGCAGCTCGCGCCCGAGTCGTTCAACTTCCCGATGACGCTCGAAGGCGGCGTCGTGAGCGGCAATGCCGTGCTCACCGGCGCGGTGCTCAACACCGGCGCGCTGATCCTGCCCGGCGGCATCGATACGGTCGGCGAAATCGAGATCATCGGCCGCTATGCCGAGCAGGCCGGCGCTGCGATGGAACTGGACATAGCTGGCCCGGCGCCGGACCTGCATGACCGTGTCGTGGTCACCGGCACGCCGGGCCGCATCGACCTGCGCGGCGACATCGAGGTCAACCGGCTGGGCGGCTTCCAGTTCGAGGCCGCCGACGCGCTCACCGTGATCGACGCGCTGACCGCGCCGGAAACCAGCCAACCAGCCAGCGTCGGATTCGACCCGACCTTCACGCCCATGCCCGAAGCCCGGCTCGACCGCAGCCGCGTCGTGCTAACCATCGACCAGTTGTTCGACGACGACTTCGAAGCGCCGTTGCCCGCCGCCGAGTTGCTCGACACGTGGGTCACGCCGATCGACGATTGAGGATCGCGCGCAGCTCCACCGCGTTATTGATCCCAAGCGGTTCGGGCGAACACCGGTCGACGTTCGTGCGCACAACGTGTGATCGGGAACGGTGGATCGCGTCGTGGATCGATCCTGATCGCAGGTGGTTCCGCGAACTCGGCGCAGAACCGCCCAGGTTCGGTGGCAGCTGACTTTCCCGGGCGAGCGCTTCCCACCACCGCCAGGCCTCGCCCTGCCGCATCGACAATGCGTCGTTATGCGGCTGTGCGCATCAGCTGTCGCGGCGCCGGCGCTCCGGCACGCTGACCGACAGGGCGATGCCGCCGCTGGCCAGCAGTTGCCGGCATCGCCGCGGGCTCAGGCCGACGCTGGCCTTGAACTGGCGGGCGAAGGCGCTGTGGTTGCGGTAGCCACAGGCAGCGGCGATGTCGGCGATGGCGGTATCGCCGCCCAGTTGCTGCAGCGCGTGTTCGATGCGGAAGCGGGTCAGCATCTGCTGCGGGCTGATCTGGAACACCTGCCGGAAGCGCCGCTCCAGCTGCGACAGCGACAGCCGCGCCAGACCAGCCAGCTCCCGGAACGGCAGCGGCTGCCGGAACTCGCGGCGCAGGTGTTCCAGCACGCTGGCCAGCTCGCGATAGCCGCGATCGTGGCGGCCGGGAAGATGCAGGTCGCGCGAGGTGCCGATGACGCCGCAGATGCGTCCGCCAACACGCAGCGGCCGCTTGCTGGTCAGGCACCAGCCGGAGCTGCCGTCGGCATACAGGTGCATCTCCAGCTGGTTCTGCACGCTGTCGCCGGACAACACCCGGCGGTCCTGCTCGCTGTAGCCGACGCCGGGCGCACCGGGAAACAGCGCGCTGGCCGGGCGGCCGACCAGACCGGCCAGCGAACGCAGACCCAGTCGGCGCAGCAGGGTGCGGTTGCCGTGGCTGTAGTTGCCGTCCTGGTCCTTGATGAAGAACACGGTGTCCGGCAATTCGTCGAACAGGGCCAGCACGGTATCGGCGGCGATCAGCATGGCAACCTCGGTACATCGACCGTCTGGGTCGGGCAGCGCCGGGAATACGCCGGCGTGGCGCGGGCAGAGCGCTGCCGGCGCACCGACGATCACCGTCAACCCATGGCCTGATGCGGCAACGGGCGGGCAGCATCGCGGCGGCGCAGCCGCGGCCAAGTATGCGGAAATCCGCGTGGCAAAGCACCTGCCGGAAGCTGGACGCGCGCCGTTCCGGTGGCGACCATGAAGCGATCATGCTGCGCACCCTCGAGATCATCGACAGCCATACCGGCGGCGAGCCCACGCGCGTCGTCGTGGACGGCTTTCCCGAGCTGGGCGACGGACCGTTGGCGCAGCGTCGAGACCGCCTGCGCGCGCAGTTCGACCAGTACCGTCGCGCCGTCATCGGCGAACCACACAGTGCCGATCACGCCGTTGGTGCCGCGCTGGTACCGGCGCATGACAGCAGTGCCTGCACCGGCGTGATCTTCTTCAACAACGTCGGCTATCTGGGCATGTGCGGACACGGCGCCATCGGCGTGATCGCCACGCTGGCCTGGATGGGACGCATCGGGCCGGGCCGGCACAAGCTGGATACCCCGGTCGGCACCATCACCACCCAGCTGCACGAGGATGGCCGTGTCACCGTCGAGAACGTGGCGAGCTGGCGTCACGCCAGCGACGTATCGGTGAGTGTTCCCGGCCACGGCGTGGTCACCGGCGATGTCGCCTGGGGCGGCAACTGGTTTTTCATCACCGCCGACAGTCCGGTCGCGCTGGTGCCGGCGAATCTGCCTGCGCTCACCGCCTACACCATCAACCTGCGTCGCGCGCTGGAGGCAGCCGGCATCACCGGCGCCGATGGCGCGCTGATCGACCATATCGAGATCAACACCAACTCGCCGACGGCGGGTCTGGACGGGCGTAACTTCGTGCTCTGTCCGGGCATGGAGTGGGACCGGTCGCCCTGCGGTACCGGTACCAGCGGCAAGCTGGCCTGTCTGGCTGCCGATGAGGCGCTCGCGCCGGGTGCGATCTGGCGCCAGGAAAGCCTGATCGGCAGCGTGTTCGAGGCCAGCTACAAGCGCACCATCAACGACCTCGTCCGACCCAGCATCACCGGCCGCGCCAGCGTGATTGCCGAAGGGCGGCGCGTGTTCGATGCCGATGATCCTTTCGCCTGGGGCATCCCGGGCTGACTCGTTTCGCTCTTGCTTTTCGGAGGAATCCCCCATGACCAACGCCGCCTTCTGGCAGGGAGTGATCCCGGCCATCACCACGCCCTTCAACACGGATGGCGCCATTGACCACGCCTTCCTGGCGCGCCACGCGCAGCGCCTGATCGACGCCGGCTGCACCGGCATCGTGCCGCTGGGTTCGCTGGGCGAAGGCGCGACGCTGTCGTTCGACGAGAAACTGGCGATCCTGCGCACGCTGGTCGATGCCGTGGGTGATCGGGTGCCGGTGATTCCCGGCATCGGCGCGCTGGCCACCGACGAGGCGGTGCGTCTGGCACGCGAAGCCAAGGCGATCGGTTGCTGCGGCCTGATGGTGTTGCCGCCCTATGCCTACTCCACCGATGCCCGCGAGATGGCCGCGCACATGAACGCCGTGTTCGCCGCCACCGATCTGCCGTGCATGGTCTACAACAACCCGCTGGCCTACAAGACCGACTTCACGCCGGAACAGATCGCCGCCTTCGCCCAGGCGCATGCCAACGTGCAAGCGGTGAAGGAATCCTCCGGCGATATCCGCCGTCTGGCTGGCATCCGCGAATTGATCGGCGATCGCCTGACCTTGCTGGTCGGCATCGACGACGCCATCGTCGAAGGCATCGCCGCCGGTGCCACCGGCTGGATCGCCGGCCAGGTCAACGCCTATCCGGAGGAATCGGTGCGCCTGTTCGAGCTGGCGCGCGAGCGCGGCCCCAACGATGCGCAGGTGCAGGCGTTGTATCACTGGTTCCTGCCGCTGCTGCGGCTGGATACCGTGCCCAAGTTCGTGCAGCTGCTGAAACTGAGCCAGCAGGAGGTCGATCTGGGCAGCGAGAAAGTGCGTGCGCCTCGGCTGCAACTGGTTGGCGACGAACGCGACGCGGCTCTGGCGGTGATCCGTCACGCCAATGCGCATCGTCCGGTGCTGACGTGAGTGCGGGTGGGACCATCGCGCCGTCGCTGATCGCCGGCACCTGGATGGCTGGCGATTCCACCGCCCACACGTTCCAAGCGGTTGATCCAACGACTGGCCACGCCTTCGGTGATCGCTACCCGGTGACCAGCGCCGCCGAGATGGAACGCGCGCTGGTTGCGGCAACGGCAGCGGCGTCGCAACTGGCCGCGATCGAACCATCGCGCATCGCCGATTTCCTCGACGCCTACGCGGCCGGCATCGAAGCCATCGCTGGCGAGCTGGTGGCGGTGGCGCATCGGGAAACCGCTTTGGCCACGTCACCGAGACTGGCCGATGTCGAACTGCCACGCACCACCGGGCAACTGCGTCAGGCCGCGCGAGCAGTGCGCGAATCGGCGTGGACGCAACCGGTGATCGACACCGGCAACGGCCTGCGCGCGCTGCTGGCGCCGTTGGGCAAGCCGGTGCTGGTGTTCGGCCCGAACAATTTCCCGTTCGCCTTCAATGCCATCGCCGGCAGTGATTTCGCTTCGGCGATCGCCGCGCGCAATCCGGTCATCGCCAAGGTGCATCCGAGTCATCCCGGCACCAGCCGTCTGCTGGCCGAGGCCGCGTTTTCAGCCGTGACGGCCAGCGATCTGCCGGCAGCCAGCGTGCAGATGATCTACGCATTGTCGCCGGATCACGGCCTGGCCCTGGCCGGCGATGTCCGGCTCGGTGCCATCGGCTTCACCGGCAGTCGCGCTGGTGGGTTGACGCTCAAAGCCGCCGCCGATCGTGCCGGTGTGCCGTTCTTCGCCGAGATGTCCAGCATCAATCCGGTGCTGGTTCTGCCCGGCGCCTTGTGCGAACGCGGCAGCGAGACGTTCGCCACCGAGTTCATCGGTTCGTGCACGCTCGGCAGCGGCCAGTTCTGCACGCAGCCGGGATTGCTGCTGTTGCCGGTCGGTGCCGAAGGCGATGCCGTGGTCGCGGCGATGAATACGCAACTGGCTGGACGCGCGCCGATGACCGTGTTCTCGGCCGGCGTGCGCGATGGACTGGCGGCTGGCGTGCAACGCTGGCGCGATGCCGGTGCACAGCTGATCGCCGGAAGCGCGCAGCCGGGCGAGTTCGGTTTCGCCTTCACGCCGGGCGTGTTCGCCGTCGATGACGCCACCTTCCTTGCCAACCCGGACACCCTACAGGGCGAGATCTTCGGCCCGGTCAGCCTGATCGTGCGCTACGACGGCGCGGCACAGGCGGCGGCGATCCTCACGGCGCTGGAAGGCAATCTCACCGGCACGATCTACGCAGCCGGCGATGGCAGCGACGACGGTGACTATGCAGCGCTGGCACCGTTGTTGCGCACGCGTGTCGGTCGGCTGATCCACGTCCGCATGCCCACCGGTGTCGCGGTCAGCCCGGCGATGAATCACGGCGGGCCTTATCCGAGTACCAGTCAACCCGGTTTTACCTCGGTGGGCATGCCCGGCGCGATCCGGCGCTTCGCCGCCCTGCAGAGCTATGACCATGTTCCCGATCGACTGCTGCCGCCGGAACTGCGCGACGACAATCCACTGGGCATCGAACGACAAGTCGATGGGGTATGGACGCGCGCGGCGATCGCCGGCTGAGCCGTTTCGGTACCGCCGGCATACCGCATCCATGAAGGTCCGCGATCGGTGACCACGCCAGCAGCATCAGCCGATCCGGCAACGACGCCATCGCGCCAGTCGACGGGCGCCACGGCGCTGGTGATCGGCGCCGGCATCGTCGGTCGCTGCTGCGCGGTGGAACTGCAGCGGCGCGGATGGCAGGTGCGCCTGCTTGACGATGATCCGGAGCACCAGGCGCCGTCGTGGGGCAATGCCGGCCACATCGCCGTCGAGCAGATCGAACCGCTGGCCTCGCCGGCCAGCCTGCGTTCGGCATGGCGCCGTTCGATCTGGCGTGGCGGACCGCTGGCCTTGCTGCAGTCGTGGCGCTTGTTGCCCTGGTTGACCCGCTTCGTTCGCGCCTGCAACCGGCGCCAACATCGCGCCGGCACATTGGCACTGACCGCGTTGATGGCGGATGCGCTGCCGGCCTGGCGGCGACTCGACCAAAGACTGGGCAATGCAGACGCCAAGGCCGACCATGCGGCGAAGCCGTCACCCAGGCCTTCACTCGACAAGGAAGACCGCGAGCCTGCAATCGGCACCGGCGTGCGCGCACCGCTGGTGCACTTCGGCGGCCATCTGGCCTGCTGGCCGGATGCCGCAACGGCCAAACGGGGAATGCAGGCGCTGTCGACATCGCTGCCGCCCTGGATCAGGCCTGCGCCGATCCCCGACGCGCTGCGTCAACGCCTGGCCACGGCGCTGCCCGACACGGCCGTCCATGGCAGGCATCTGCACGGCAGCGCCCGCATCGACGATCACGCCCGACTGCGCCAGGCGATCGACGACAGCTTCGCCAGAGCCGGCGGACTGCGCATCGCCGGTCGCGCCATCGCGATTCAGCGGCGCAGTGCGGCAGCCCACGCAGAGGTCGAACTGGCTGACGGCAACACGCTGCAGGCCGACGCCATCGTGGTCTGCACCGGCGTCGACGGTGCCCAGCTGCTGGAACCGCTGGGCGAACGCGTGCCGCTGATCGCCGAGCGTGGCTATCACCTGCACTGGGTCGATCACCACTGGCCGAAGGACATGCCGCCGGTGGTGTTCGAAGACCGCTCGGTGGTGGTCACCGGTTTCCGCAGCGGCCTGCGCATGACCTCGTTCGTGGAGTTCGCGCCGCGAACAGCAGCGCCGGTCGCACAACGCTGGGAAACCCTGGCGCGGCATGCGCGCGAACTGGGGTTGCCGGTGCGTGGCGAACCAACGCGCTGGTTCGGCGCCCGTCCGACCCTGCCCGATTATCTGCCGGCGATCGGCCGCAGCACGCGCGCCGGCAACCTGTTCTACGCGTTGGGTCACCAGCATCTGGGTCTGACCTTGGCGCCGGTGACCGCCGAGCTGGTCGCCGATCTTGTCGGCGGCCGCGAACCGGCCATCGACCTCGCACCATTCGATCTGCGCCGGTTCGCCTGAGCGTGACCGGAGAAGCGCAGGCCTGTCGATCGCCATGCCGCGGCGGGATCGATCAGCGCGTGGTCCGGTGAGGCTATTGCCGACCTCTTGATCGCGTTCGATCCGCCACCAGCAGCCCGCGACGACAGCCATGACCGAATGGCTGTCGTCGGGACAAATGGCTGATCAACTCACTGCTCGAAGCCGTTGGCGAAGATGGTGTCGTCCCACAACGGGTTGTCGACGTAGAACACGTCCCAGGTGCCGTTGGTGTCGTTGGGCACCAGTGTGGTCGAGTTCGAGAACCAGACGATGCCGCGGCCATCCGGGCTGATCCGCACACCGAACATGTTGCCGTTGGCGGCCGCTCCGTTGGGGCGGCGACTGACCAGTTCCAGTTCGCCATACAGGCGGTCGAGCACATAGACGCCGCCGTATTCGACGCCGCCGATCAGCGCATCGTCGGCGCGGAACGCCAGCCAGCGGCCATTGGCGGAGAAATCCGGTTCTTCCGCCCAGCCTTCGTGAGCCGCCGTTGGCGGCACCGAGATGGGAACGGTGTGGTCGATTGCTGGTGTGCGCACGTACAGGATCGACTCGGCGAACTGGCCCCAGCCGGGCAGGTTCTGGCTCTTGGTCGAGAACGCGACCACGCGGCCGTCGCCGCTGATGCCGGCGATCGGCAGGCTGGCGCTCACCGGCTGCAACTGGCCCGAGCCCAGGCTCACCCGCTGGGTGCCGCCGGCGAGCGTCGACACGAAGATGTCGCGCACGCCATTGGTGTCGTTCGCCACCAGATTGCTGGCGATGCTGGCGTAGATCACATGCGTGCCGTTGGCGCTGATCCGGGGCGAATCGACATGCTGATTGCCTTGCACGCCGCCGGGGCCAAGATTGACCCGCACGGTGGTGTTGGTGTTGAGATCGCGCACGAACACATCGGAATAGCCATTGGTGTCCACGCCGGGAGCGAGCAGGTTGATGTTCGAGGACGCGAACGCGACCCGCCGGCCATCGCGGCTGATGCTTGGCGCGCTGCAGCTGGACGAGGCCACAGAACCGTTGAATTGCCGGTCGATGATGTCGATGGCACCGGTTTCGCGGTCCTTGACGTAGCAGTGTTGCCACGCGGTTTCCGGGTGCAGGGCGCCGAACGAGGCGAACACCACCCGGCGGCCATCACCCGAAATCGCCGGCCGTGTCGCCGGCCCGGTGACCTGGCTGCCATCGGCGGTGACGCTCATCCGCGTGGTGGTGCCGGTGACCCGGTCGTGCACGAAGATGTCGGCCTGGTTGTTGGTGTCATCAGGCACCATGGTGGTGGCGTCGCTCTCGAACACGATGTAGCGGCCGCCATCGGAGACAGCCGGATTCCGGCTCTGCCAGTTGCCCTGGACCCCGGTCGAGGAAACGCTGACCCGCTCCACCACGATCTGTGCCGCCGCTGGCAGCGCCAGCATCGCTGCGACCGCCGCGGCCACCGTTCCTATCCCGATCCTGCTGCTGCCCATTGCCCATCTCCCGCGGGACGAAATGTCCCTGACGTGGGGGAATACGCAGCGCGACGCAAAAACCTGTAATCCGCAGCGTCCGCCATTCACCAGCGGCTTCGCCACGTGGCTCAGCGCCAGGAACCGTTGCGGCCATCGGCGCGCGCGAGCAGCAGAGACCAAGCCGGCGCAGCCGGGGCACAAGTTCGGGCCTGTTGCCGGCGCGGGTCGGGCCCGGGCCGGTGCGGCGGTCCAGGAACTGTCGGCCCGGAGGACCGGTCCCGGCATTCATCCATTTATCGCGAAACAAAGATATAATCCCGCCCTCCCTGTCGAGGGGCGCTGCACGTCGTCCACCAGCCGGTGGCGAACCCAGGCTCGACAGGCGGTTGCAAGCAACGGCGCCCGGCCAACCCGACCGACCCGACCCCGGCCCCAACCGGCCCCGGCGGCGGTCACGAACCGGAGCAACAGCCATGAACGCACAACTCAAGACCTTCTCCCAGGAAGGCGACTACAAGGTTGCCGACATCTCGCTGGCCGACTGGGGCCGCAAGGAAATCGACATCGCCGAGCACGAAATGCCGGGCCTGATGTCGATCCGCCAGAAGCACGCCGCCGCCAAGCCGCTCAAGGGCGTGCGGGTGACCGGCTCGCTGCACATGACCATCCAGACCGCCGTGCTGATCGAGACGCTTAAGGACATCGGCGCCGACGTGCGCTGGGCTTCCTGCAACATTTTCTCGACGCAGGACCACGCCGCCGCCGCGATCGCCGTCACCGGCACGCCGGTGTTCGCGTGGAAGGGCGAAACCCTGGAGGAATACTGGGACTGCACGCTGGACGCGCTCAGCTTCCCGGACGGCAAGGGCGGTTTCCTCGGCCCGCAGCTGGTCGTAGACGACGGCGGTGACGTCACCCTGCTGATCCACAAGGGCTACGAGCTGGAACAGGGCGACGAGAGCTGGGTGAACTCGGCTTCCGGTTCGCACGAAGAGCAGGTCATCAAGAACCTGCTCAAGCGCGTCGCCAAGGAGCGCCCGGGTTACTGGACCCGTGTCGTGGCCGAGTGGAAGGGCGTCTCCGAAGAGACCACCACCGGCGTGCATCGCCTGTACCAGCTGGCCGAAGCCGGCAAGCTGCTGATCCCGTCCATCAACGTCAACGACTCGGTCACCAAGAGCAAGTTCGACAACCTCTACGGCTGCCGCGAATCGCTGGCCGATGGCCTCAAGCGCGCGCTGGACGTGATGCTGGCCGGCAAGGTTGCCGTGGTCTGCGGTTATGGCGACGTCGGCAAGGGCTGCGCCGATTCGCTGCGCGCCTACGGCGCCCGCGTCATCGTCACCGAGATCGACCCGATCTGCGCCCTGCAGGCGGCGATGGAAGGCTACGAAGTCACCACCGTCGAGGACACCCTTGGCGTCGGCGACATCTACGTCACCACCACCGGCAACAAGGACATCATCCGCGTCGAACACATGACCGCGATGAAGGACCAGGCCATCGTCTGCAACATCGGCCACTTCGACAACGAGATCCAGGTTGAAGCGCTGAAGGCGCTGGCCGGCGTGGAAGTGGTGAACATCAAGCCGCAGGTCGACAAGTTCCTGCTGCCCGGTGGCAAGGCCATGTTCCTGCTCGCCGAAGGCCGCCTGGTGAACCTGGGCTGCGCCACCGGCCACCCCAGCTTCGTCATGAGCAACTCGTTCTCCAACCAGACCCTGGCGCAGATCGACCTGTGGGCCAACAAGGAAACCTACGAGAACAAGGTCTACATCCTGCCCAAGCAGCTGGACGAGGAAGTGGCGCGCCTGCACCTGGAAAAGATCGGCGTGAAGCTGACCAGGCTCACCCAGGACCAGGCCGACTACCTCGGCGTGCCGGTGGAAGGGCCGTACAAGCCCGAGCACTACCGCTACTGATTGACGGCTTCACCGAAGTCGTACAGAACGGGCGCCGAAAGGCGCCCGCTTTCATTTCGTGAGAATGACCGCCGTCGGCCAGAAGCAGACGGCCTCCTGCCCATGCGGGTCACCGCTGGCACGAACTAAGCCACAGTAGAGATCCGCGATCGATCCACGATGCTCTCTGGCGAGCGAACTGCAGAAGTTCCCTCTGCGCCACACCGGGGAGGTGATGCGGTAGGTCGCAGTCTCCAACGAATAGTGTCGACGCCTGTCCGCAATGCTTCACTGCGCGTTAGCGACCAATCGCAGACAAGGCGACGCCAAGGTCGACAAAAAGCGGGCGCAGCTCACCCTGATGCAAAGGCCATTTCTCGAGAAGCTCGGCGGGCCTGGTCTTGGCGAGCAAGTAAAGAAGAAGGATGGACGATTTTCGATACAGGCTTTTATCGTTGCTTCTTTGCCTAATGCGATCAATGATGTAGCCGTCAGAGGCAATTAGAGTATCTAGCCGCTGCTCCAGATTGTCGTCAACAAGAGACAGCAGAGCATCTATGATAAAAGTGTTCGACTTCGCGCCTTCCGCCTCTTGCCCAACGTGCTTCCGGTACGATGCATCCAGAGTGCGCTTAGCCTCTTCTAGGGGTCGGTCGTTCTCCCTGGTCTTTTTTACGACTTGATCGAAGTAGTCGTCCGCCGTTTCTACCAGCGCCATGCTCCTGGCGGCGACCCGCACCATCTCAGGCGTCGCAGATACGCGCGGCTTGTATATGTTTGGGTGAGAAAGTTCGCTGTGCGCGTGTTGAAGTAGAGTTCTTATTTGGACTTCGCAAGGGGTATCTGCCCGCACGATGGTTCCATCGACATCAGTATCCTGCTTCGCAAAGACAATGTAATGAAGCGACTGATAAGTGAACGTCCAAGGTTTTGATTCACGCTCTTCTTCGTAGTCCTTATCCTTGCGCGCCACCCACGCGTCATTTGTGCAAAGCAGCTCTTCCATGAGTCTGACGTCTTCGTTCAGTAGCACAACGAAGCGAACGCCAACCTTATCCGTGATGTCGGTGTAGGGGTTGGCGTACGGCTTGTCGCGGGCGAACGCCTTGTCAACTAACGATGCCGTATCCTTGACGCGAGGTTTGACCGGAATTTTTAGGAAGTATTCAACAGCCGACTCACTACCGAGACGCCCGCCAAGCGATGCTTTCATTCTCGCGACAACAAAGGAGCCCCAAGCTTCGTATTGGGGCTTTTCGTGATTCCAGCGGCGAATGAACTGCGTCTCGCTCATGTCTGTGCCTGAATCCTTCCCTTAACGGTAATTCGGGTCCATTCCTGAATCTGGCCGTTCGGATCAAGGTCGCCATCGATCGTTTCTAGAGTCACCATGTCTCCGAAGCTTTCCGCTGGTGCTGTCAACTTAATGTCACAAGGAAAAACGACGCGGCGAAACCGAAGATTGGCTCGGATATCCCCGAGGTCCTTCTGAACCTGTTGCAGCGGGAAATCATTCGCCGCCATGTAGTCTTGGAAAGCATCTTTTGCTGCTGGCTCATCGAAGTACAGGTCCGCGAACTCGCCAACATGGATCACGTTGTTAACCTCGACTTTCAGGTACGTTACTAGCGCGTTGTGCAGGTCGGACCTCTTCTCTTCCGAAATTGGGAGGCCGCCAATGTATGTTTTAGTAAGATCATGGAACTGTTTCGTGTACATCGCCGCGTTGCGCGGGAATCCGAGGCCGAGGAACCTCTCATAGAAGTACTGGGCAGCAGTTAGACGGTTGCCCGCAGTCATTGCGACGTCGTAGACGCTTGCTTCCCAGCCTTTTGGCAGCGCTGGCATAGGATCCGCGGGCGGCGCGACGAAGATTCCCATCTTGTAAAGCTTCGATTCCGGGGTGAGGAACAGGTCAGTCAAAAACTCGACTGCCAGAGAACCATCGTCCCGGAACTTCTTGACAAAGCCAGACTGCACTTCCGCCTTGATCAGCGCGACCATCTTTCGAGCCGGGTAGCCCACTTCGCCACTGATGACGACGAGAACACCACCGGGGATTGCACGCGAAGCTTGCGAGTCGGCCAACTTGTCAGCCACGCCTCTGCTGACTTCCACATGCGCCCTGTCATCCGGCGCGGAGATAATTTGGCGGGACAGATCTACGGCACTGCCCGTACCCGACTGAATGATGTCCATATCCATGCTTCGCGAAGCCCGACCAAGCGCGGATACGATGCGATCCGCCAGTTCATCGAGCGCGTCATCACTTAGAGCGATGACTTCGTCCCCATATCGAGGCTCGACCACCATGCGGTCGTCGTTCCGACGCAAGATTTCATGCGCGGCGATGCGGGTGATACGAAGATTGTTCAGAACCACATTGATCCCCTTCGGCTACTCGCGCAGGCTTAGGCTGCCCGCTGAACGTCTCACCAACGGAGATTAACGGATTCAAGCTCGCTCCGGCCCATCTGAGTAACGGGGTCACCCTTTGGGCAAATGGTGTCCGGGAAAATGGTGTCCGGGACATTCCGGTGGGGCAAATGGTGTCCGGGACATTCCGGTGGATGCATGCCCGATTCAATGGCGCCGAATTCACTTCGCGCGCGAGGTCGATCAGCCCCAGCTTTGCCAGCTTTCGTCGAGTGGTAACAGGCCTTCGTCCACGTTAGGGAAGTCGTCGTTCAGTGGCTCCAGCGTTGCGAGGATTTCCAGCAGATTGCGCTTGGACGGAACCGGTTCGATCATGAGTCGGTCGCCCTGCCGGCGCAGGATGGCTTCATCACCGGGCAGTTCGAATTCGCGCGGGATACGTAAGATCTGACCGGCGCCGTTGCGGAAAAAGCGGACGTGGCGTTTGGCGTCCATCAGACACCTCGATAAATTGGGATGTGCCCAAGCATCTGTCTTGTACTGATCCGGTTCAAGTGCCGGGGTTAGCAGGTTCATCCAACCTGCAGATCACATGGTCTCACCAACCGGCCCGAGCGCCGACACGCGTTCGGCCACGATCTGTGCGCATCGGACCAGCGCGCTCACCAGCGCTTCGTCCACGTCGAGGTCGCCTTCGTATTCGGCGAGGTTGCGTTTGCGGTGCGCCTGATCGAGCACGCGCCATTGCTCGGCGTCCAGGCCCAGCGTGTGGCCCAGGCATTGGAAAACCTGATAGCGGTTCTCGGAGCGGTATCCGTGCCAGCGCAGGGCGGCGAGCGACAGCGCATGCGCGGCGTTGTAGGCCAGGTCGAACCGACTTTCCAGACTCAGGCCGGGGTTTGCGGCATCGGTCAGGCGCACACGTCCGGATCGCAGCAGGCCGTCGAATTCGGCCTGGGCAGGTGGCTCGGCCTTGAGCTGGCCGATCCGAACCAGGTTATCCAGCGGCGGCAACGGCATCGGGGTTGCCGATCAAGACGATGGTGTCGCCCGCCAGCACCTTGGTCAGGAAGGGGTTGCCTTGCGCCAGCCGCTGCTTGAACTCGGCAGAGGTGTACAGCGTCGGGCTCACCGTACGGCCCAGCTGCTGTTCTGCCGCTGCCAGCGCGGCATAGATCGGTTCCAGACGCAGCGTGTTGGACACCAGCAGCAGATCGAAGTCGCTGTCGGCGGTGTCGTTGCGTCGGGCCACCGAGCCATACAGCAGGGCCAGTTGCAGCTCATCGGACAGTGGCGCCAGGGCCTGACGCAGGGCGTCGGCCGGCCCCAACAGTTTGCCGACGATGTCGCGCAGCTCGGCAAAGATCGGCGCCTGCGCATTGGCCTGGTAGTGCTTGCGGTTGCCCACGGTGCTCTGGACGATCAGCCCGCTTTGCTGCAGGCGGCCCAGTTCGCGCTGCACCGCGCCGGAGCCGCCGCCGGCCAGTTCGATGAGTTCCTTGGTGTAGAAGCTGCGCTCAGGCTGGCCGAACAACAGCGACAGCACGCGCTGCTGGCTGGTGGTGAACAGGGCATCGGCGATGCTGCTTCGGGCAGGCGTTGATGGCGCCACCGCGGAATCAGGCGTGCGCGCGCGGGAAGCGAAGCGGCTGGCGGTCGAGTTACCCATTCCGGGCAATTAAATACCCGATTCGGGTAACACGCAAGTCGCAGCGCAGGATTGCTTGGCGAGCATCCGGCGTGAGGGTGCCAGCGATGTTCCGAACCACCGGTGTTTATTGACATCTACCGAAGGTTTGGAACCGCACGCCCTATCTCGCTGTGCCGGTTCTGACCAAAGTGCCAGCGCATTTTCGGGTGGACATGCTGCGGTGAGCCGGTTCCGGTAGGCATCGTGCTGTGAGGTCAAATCGACTCCCGACCCTCAATCAGCCTGCGGCCGGTCGAAGCTGTCGTGGTAGAGCGTGTCCCATGCGGGCACGCCGAACGGCGTGCCCAGCCAGTCGGGGCCGAGGGCGGCGCCGGAGAGGTCGCGCAGCGGCACGACGTTGTAGGCGTCGTCTTCGTTGAAGACGACGACTCGGTGGTGGGTTGGCAGGTCGGTCGGCGCGCTGGTGCTGACGATGAGGCGACGCAGGTAGGGATCATGGGCGATGCCGATGTAGTAGTGCCCGGCCGGCCGGTTGAGCCGGGTTAGCGGGCCGGCGATGGTGTAGAGCGGGACCGCATCGCCGCTGGCGGTGTCGGGAAACACGGCGATGCGGCCGATGAAGCTCTGGTCGGCCAGCGTCGTCGTTGCCAGCACGTACAACCGCCGTGTGCGCGGATCATGCGCGATGGCACGGCTGCCGGTGACGCCATTGCCGGTGATCGTGCGCGTCGGTGCCGCGTTGCCGTGAGCGGTCCGCGCGTGGAAGACGATGCGTCTGGCGTTGGTGCCGGGCTCGAGATCGGCGACCGCGTACTCGTCGGTTTCCGGCAGGTAGATCAGCGAGCCGGGGTTGTTGAGCTGCGTGGTGGGATCGCTGCCGCCACCCCACAGGATCGTGCGCAGTGGCATGACGGCATCGCCGTCGGCATGCAGCGGATAGGTGGCAATGCAGCAGTTGGTGGTGATGACGCCCAGTTCGCCGTGGGCGAACACCGGTGCGTTGGCGCGCGTCTGCGAGAGCACCGGCGGGTTGATGACCCGCAGCGGGGCGACATCGCCCGTGGCAAAGGCGGGATAGACACGGATCGCCCGGCCATAGAAGTCGGAGATGTAGAGCAGGCGCTCGTTCGGCTCGTAGGTCACCCATTGCGTGTCGACGAGGCCCATCGTCGGGCCGCTCATCTCGTGGTAGTTGGGGCTGGCGCCGTCGGCGTCCGGGCCGAACAGGCGCAGCGGCAGGTGGGGTTGCCCGGCGCGGGCGAAGCCGCCGATGCCGAAGTCGGCGTGGGCGTGCGGGGCGAACACCAGTGTGGCGAGTACAGCGGACAGCAGGCAGGCGCGCATGGCAAAGGCTCCGGATTGCACACCCATAACGCAACACGACGGCAAAACCCGCAACGACACTCCGGACCATCGTGTCCGCTGGCGAACGGGGCCGGGCTCGGTTCCGGATCGCGGAAGTACGCGTGTCGCGAGTGCCCGGTGTTGGCCATGGACGATTGCTGGGCGGTCAACGCCTGCGGCCACCTGGCCCGGTGTTGGCATTGCGCGGGTTGTCCGCGGTCGACCTGTCCTGCGCAGCGAACCAGACGCGAGCATTCGCTTGTTTCGGATCGCGCGCGGCGGATCAGCGGGTTCGAGCATTGACCCTGGCCTCGCCCATGTCGAGTCCGCAAACAGCCTGCGCACGACGAGGTGACGGTGACGCCGAACGGGCGGTTCAAGCTCCCCTTGTTGTCGTCGCCAGTTCACCCCTCCGGCTCTACGGCCCGTGCCCTTCGTCAGTGTCATGGCGCGATACGCAACCACGGCTGGCGACTTGTCGCATCGGTCACCGTACCGACGACGGTAGCCAACCAGCCTGGCGTGTTCGCAAAGCCAATCGATCCATTGCGAGGCATTGGCCATCGCCGCTGACAGCCCTCGAGAACCACGTCTGCGTTGTTCCCAGCCACGATCGCGGGAATAATCGCTGCTCAATGGGACTTTCCGGGAGGAGATCGAACCATGAGAGCTGTTCCGGCCGCCTTGTGTTCGCTGATCGTGAGTGTTTGCCCGACCGCCATCGCGATGGATAGACCTGTTTCGATCATGCCCTCTGCCCAGATGGCGGCAGCGCCCACGGGAAAGACACCGGCGGCACCACCGACTCGGGATCGCGGCACGGCTGGCCGGGTGCTGGCGTCATGGCACACGGGAAACACCGACCCCTTCGGCGTGGGGATGGACCGGGTAAGGCAGTCGCTGTGGTTGTCGTTCTACGAGACAGGCGCAGACGGCACCAACCGCGAGTTCCACCTGAGTGGTCATCCGACCGGACGCACGTTCGATCCCGGGTTCGCCACCTCTACCTGGGCCGGGGACATGACTTACGATCCGGTCAATGATTCCATCTGGCAGGTCCGGATCGGCGCGGATCATTGCCTGCGCGAGTGGGATCGCCTCACGTTGACCGAAACCGGACGCGCGCTTTGTGGAACCTGGGGTACCAGCAGTCAACGGGCCGTGACCTACAACGCCAACAACGACACCTTCTATGTCGGTGGCTGGAACCAGCGCCGAATCTACGAGGTTGCCCGCTCCGGTTCGGTGGTCAACGTCTGCCAGATTGATCTGGACATTTCCGGGATGGCGCATCATGCGCAGGCGGACGTGTTGTTTGTGATGGTCAACGCCAATCCGAACCATGTGCACGTGGTGGATCCCGATGCCTGCGTCGTCGAGTCCACCATCGCCATTGCCAGCCCGGCCTTCAGCGGCTTCAGTGGTGGTGGGCTGGAGCTGGACTGTCAGGGCAACCTGCTGGCGCCCAACCAGACAGACGACCGCCTGTATCTGGTCGACAGTGGCTTGCCGCCGGCCGATCTGTGTGGACCGCTGCAGCCGGGTATCGTGGTCGACAGCTGGTCTACGCCATTCATACCTTGGGGTGTCGCCTTCGACCAGCGCAATCACGTTGGATGGATCGGCAGTTTCGTGGACGGATCCACGGCAGGCCCCAACCGCGAGTATCTGCCGACCGGCCAGGCGAGCGGGCGAATCTACACGCCGACGTTTGCGGCCACTACCTGGGTGGCCGACATGACCCACGATCCGCTCAGCAACACGATCTGGCAGGTGAAGGTCGGTGTCGACCGGTGTCTGCACGAGTGGAATCGCGCCACCCTGGCCGCAACCGGACGAACCGTCTGCGGGCCCTGGGCGACCAGTCAACGGGGTGTCGCCTGGAATCCGGCAGCCAACACCTTCTATGTCGGTGGTTGGATCGATCAATCCATTCATGAGGTGACCCGTGCCGGCGTGCTGGTCCGGAGCTGCAACATCGGTCTGGGCATCTCGGGTCTGGCCTACCATCACTCGGCGAACCAGCTCTGGGCCGTTTCCAGCGCGGCAACGACGACACTGAGTCATGTCGACCCGGTGGCCTGCAGCGTGGTGACGACCCTGGAGCCGCCCGCGGTGGACTTGCCCGCCTTCGCCAGTGCCGGTCTGGACTTCGATTGCGATGGCCGATTCCTGGTTGCCAACCAGAGCGGGAATCGCGTTGCCAGCGTGCACAGTGGATTGCCCAAACAGCCCTGTGGTCTCGACCTCATCTTCAAGGACGGCTTCGGGAACTGATCGCGACACCGATGGATCGGCACGCCGAGGCTTTACCTCGGCGCCGAGGCGGCACGTCCGCAGGCGCTCGCGGGTCCAGCGCAAGCGACGAGGTCCGGGCCGAATCAGGCACGTCGGTCGGGGTTGCTGGTTCACCCCGACCTGCGAGTGTCGCCTGGCCGCGCGTTCGGCCGCGGGTATGAGCGTCAGACGCGGCGCTACAGCCTGTCGCGTTGCTGGCGCGCGCGCAGCGCCAGCAGTTTGCCCTCGTCGTCGAACAGCGCCTCCACGGCGATCCGTTGCCGCCCGCATTCGCCGAGGTATTCGCGTTCGATGCGATCGCCGTTGGCCTGGTGACGGGTCAGTTGCAGCGGCTGGCATTCGCCGGCTTCGTCCAGCACCTTGCGGGTACGCGCCAGCAACTCGGCAGCCCATGGTGGATTGTCGCCGGCGAAGTCCTGCTCGCTGGCTTTGCCCTGCCGCACGCGCTCCAGCAGCCGCGCCACCGCGACGGTGAGACGCGGCTGCTCGTCGGTGATCGCGGTGGCTGCGGGCAGGCGATAGCGTGGGTCATGGCGCACCGCCACGCCCTGCAGGATGCGCCCGATATCGGCATCGGCGGCGTTGGCCAGCACCACGAAACTCACGCCATCAGCCTCGTAGCGGCGCAGTTCGGAGCGAAAGCCCTGCCAGGAACCGCCATGGCCGATCATGCGTTGTCCGTCCGGCGCCTGGTCGATGAACCAGCCGAAGCCATAGGGGTAGCTGTCGCCGCTGCGCAGTCGCGCCGGCTGCAGGATCTGCTGCCAGGATTCCGCCTTGAGCAGGCCACGCTTGGCCACCACCGCATCCCATTGCGCGTAGTCGATCAGGTTGAGGTAGAGCGAGCCTTCTGCCAGTGCATTCATCGAGGCCGAGGCCCATTGCTGGTTCATCAGCTTGTCGCCTTCCCGCTCATAGCCGGCGGCGCGGTGCATGACGATGTCGCGGTCGTTGAGCACGCGGGCGCCACGCATGCCGGCGGGCTCGAAGACGCGCTCGCGCAGCAGTTCACCGTAGTGCTTGCCGGCGACCTTGTTGACCACGAAGCCGAGCACCGAATAGCCGGGATTGCTGTAGGCCCAGCGCTGGCCCGGCGCGAACAGCAACGGCGTGGCGTAGTGCTGCGCCAGATACTGCTCGTCGGTGGACTCGCGCTGCAGGTCGATATCCGGTTCGCCCAGGCCCGAGGTGTGGTTGAGCAGGTGACGCAGGGTGATCGCCTGCCAGTTTGACGGTGCATCGGGCAGGTAATCGCGCACCGAGGCGTCGACAGCCAGCTTGCCGTCTTCCACCAGCAGCATCACCGCCACAGCGGTGAACATCTTGCCGATGGAGCCGGACTGGAACATCGTGTCCGGCCGCACCGGCACGCCGTGCTCGATGTTGGCCAGGCCATAGCCCTGCACGCGCACCGGCTGGCCGTTGCGGAAGATGCCGACGGCGACACCGGGAATCTTCTGCGACTGCAGCTCTGCCTGGACGAAATCGTCGATGGCATCGGCCTGCGCCGGATCTGCCGCGACACCGGCCGCAGCCAATGCTGTCAGCACGACCGCAATGAATGTTCGGCAGGCTTGAAGACGGGAAAGGGTCATCGTGTTCGACTCACGGTGTCGGTGTCGGCTCTGGCTGCCGCAGCTGTTGCCGGTGGCGGCATTCCGGGTCGTGGGATGCGCGTTGATCGGATCGCGGCTCATGAGCTGTAGTAGCGGCATTGGGCGAGCGAACCGAAAGACCGGCCTCGGTCGATATCAAACGCGTCGACGCCTTCAGACTGGTGCATCCGCGACGGACACGGACATCGCGCGTCGCGGATGAAACGGATACAGGGCGGCGGCATCGTCATCGTGGCGATGGCTGGACAGGCGGCCACACGCGTTCCCCTTTCGGCCGAGCGCCGGTCGGCGGAGTCTACTCCCGGCAACCGGAGCCCGTGGCGGAACGCCAGTGCCCGGATCAGCGCAGATGCAGGGCGAGCTTGGTGTGCACGACCGGCGGCATCGGCAGGTCGCGCCAGCCGGCCGCCCAGCCGTCCAGGAACGGCACCAGATAGCGGTCGATCCAGACATTGCGGCGCGCCCGTCCGGACAGACGTTGGCGCACACGGTCGACCATGGCCTCGGCGCGTGTGGCATCGCCGGCGGCCAGGTGGTGGAAGGCGAAGGCGAGCAGCAGGCTGTCGGGATTGGCGAACAGGACGTGGTCGGGAATGACACCGCTGCCGTCGACACCGTGGATCATCAGCTCCAGCAGTTCGTCGACATCGCGTCGGAAGAAGACATCGGGAAACTCGGTGGCGATGCCGGCGAACCAGGCATCGAGCGCGTCCGGCAACAGCTCGGCCAGTTGTTCGACCGAGGCGGTCAGCACCTTGGCCGATTTGCCCGGGTCCAGCCGCCAGCCACCGAGACCGTCGACCTGTTTGCCGGCGAGCACGGCTTCGGGCATGGCGCGGGTAGCGACGGCGTAGAAATGCAGGTCGTGGAGTTGCTCGGACGGCCCGCGCTGCTGCCAACGCAGCAGCAGACGATGCTGCAGGCCCATCTGGCAGATCAGCGCGCCAAAGCGGGCGTCGAATTCGCACCAGACGAGCTGGTGCTGGTCACCGACATCGCGCTGCCAGCGCCATGACAGCTCGCCGGGCGCGTCCTGCGGCTGCCAGCCGGCTTGCTGCAGGCTCGGCGCGAGCCGGGTCTCGATCAGCGCGGGAATCAGCACGGCGCTGGCATGGTGTCGCTCGGCCGCCTTCGCCTGTGCCTTGCGCAAGGTGTCGACCGGTTTGCGCAGGTCCAGGAAGAAGCGCAGCGCATACTCGCGCTCGACATCGGCCGGCAATTCCTCGGCGAGCCGGGGCAGGGCCAGATCCTCGGCGGCGCCGCGGCGTGGTTTCAGCTGCCGACGCGCGGCGATCTCGCGGATGGCGCACAGCGCGGATTGATCCGCCAGCGCGTCCAGCCCGCGCGGGAATCCATCGGCCTCGCCCAGTTCGTGGTTGGCCCAGGCCTGCACCATCAAGCCGTACCAGTCGGTGAGCAGGCGGGTGTCGTCGTGGTCGTCCGCGAGCCGGGCGATGGCGAGAAACAGCGCCGGCAAGGCCGGCAACGGTATCGCCTCTGTCTCGCGATACAGAACCGTCGTCCCGTTCTCCGACCGCAGGTAACCCAGGGGATCGCCTGCGGCGGTGCTGGCCCAGCCGGGCGTGGGCGCGGCGGCGATCACGGGCTTGATGTCCGGGTCGGTGATCTCCGCCAGCGACTGACGTTGCAGTACCCCGTGCCTGAGCAGGATCTCCGGCAGGCGGAACCAGGTCAGGCTGGTGTCGTAGCGTGCCTGCAGGCGCAGCAGGCCGCGGATCAGCGAAGCCTTGCCCGGGCTCGGGCCTCCGCCGGCATCGATCAGGCGGATGGTCTGCTCGACCAGATCTTCGATGGCGTGTTGCGACATGCACGGTTTTCCTGGCAGCGGTTCGACGCTGATACGCGGTCGGTCGGCGGCTCGGCAAGCTACCGCAGTCGTCGCGCTTTCGTCGTGTACGGCCGGTCGACATCGACCCTGAGGTCACAGCCAGGAAAACCCGCTCACGGACGGGCGCCGCCAAGCGAGCGGGTCGAGTGTCGTTGTGGCCGGGACCGTCGTACATCCATTGGACACCGGGCATTTTGTGATGCAGATCACACGATTGCTCATCGTCGTGGCATGATCGCGGCGGGGGTGCTTCGCTCCCAGGGGACATCGCACGTGCAGCCGCAGGCCCGATTCCGGTGCCGCCAGCAACGCCGCCGGACGGCGCGACTTCGCACGGGCGCGGACGGCAAGCCCGGTCGGACGGGCAGCGGTTGAGCACATGCGCTATCGCCGACTTCTGGAACACCTGCGCCGGCAGGACTGGACGGCGGTGGTCATCGACTTCGTCATCGTCGTGGTCGGCGTGTTCATCGGCATCCAGGTCGCGAACTGGAACGAGGGGCGCAAGGCCCAGGCAGACCAGGCGGCACTGCTGCAGCGACTGCACGAGGAGTTCCGGAACATCGAGCCGCTGCTGGCGCAGGCCGTGGAAGAAATGGATGCTTCCGCGCGCAGTACCGGCGTCGTCATCAACGCGCTGCGCCAGGAGGCGCCTCCGCCGGACATCACGGCATTCCGCGACGATCTGGCCAACGCCAACTGGGTGCGCTTCCTGCCTGGATACGCCGCCACCTACACCGAACTGGTGTCGGCCGGTGGACTCTCGACCATCGCCAACCCGGATCTGCGCACCGCATTGCCGCGCTACGGCGACATCCATGCGCGCAGCGAACGCATGTTCGCGACGGCCTATGCCAGTGTCCTGGATCCGCGATCGAACTACTACCGCGCCGTTGACTGGAACGTCGACCCGGATTCGTGGCTGGGGCCAACGGCGATCGAGCACTTCGACTGGATCGCCCTGCGCGCCTCGCGCGCGGAAATGCAGGCCTGGATCACCTACCAGGTGGAACTGCAGCGCCTGGCCAGCGCCGAGCTGGCGGAAGTCCGCGGCATTCTCTCGATCCTGCAGCAGGGCCGGCCATGATGCAGCGCCGTCGCAACGATCCCGAGCTATTGGCAACCCTGCGCCTGCGTGTCGCCGACAACGGCAGCAACATCGCTGAGCTCGATGTCCACTACGGCAACACCTTGCGCGAACACCTGCGTCGCGTCGTGGCGGACGCCCCATGAGCTGCGTCGAGGCAGAACGCCATCGCAGCGGCGCCCGTCGGCCGGCGGGTCTGGATCGGGCCGAAGCGTGCCCGCGTGACACGTCGCAGCGAACCATCAGGCATCCGGGAGACATCAGATGCTGCTGCGCCGGGTGATCGAACAAGTCCGCGAGCAGAACTGGACCGCGATCGCGATCGACTTCGTGATCGTGGTGATTGGCGTGTTCATGGGCATCCAGGTGGCCAACTGGAACGAGGCGCGCGGCCTGCGCCAGAAGTCCGCCGACTTCACCGCCCAGCTCAAGACCGACCTGCGCGCCGAGGGCTGGCGCTACCAGATGCTGCTGGAGTACTACCGCGATGTGCGCACCGCAGCGCAGGCCACGGCGGACGCGCTCGATGGCAAGCTGGCGCTGTCCAACGAGGTGCTGCTGGTCAACGCCTATCGCGCCACCCAGTACAAGCAGGGTGCCGAACGCCGCTCGACCTATGACGAACTGGTATCGACCGGCAATATCGGTCTGATCACCGACCGCGACTTCCGCCAACTCGTGGTTCGGGCCTACAGCATCAACGCCATCGACAACATCGTGAGGGACGGCGTCGCATCGCGCTTCCGCGCGTGGTTCCGGACCAACATCCCCACCGACGTGCAGCACGCGCTGTCCAGCCAGTGCGGTGACCGGGTGGTTGCCGTCGGCGACTTTGGCGGACTCGACGCGATGATCGACTACCCCTGCCGGACCGGCCTGTCGGTCGAAGCCATCGACGCTGCGGTGGAATCATTGCATGCGGAACCGCGCGTGCTCGGCTGGCTGCGTCTGCGCATCGCCGACATCGACACCGGTCTCAACGACATGTCGCAGAATTACCGCGATGTCTACGAGTTCCTGCTCGACGTCGCCAGGGAACAGCCATGAACCTGTTCGCCGAACTCCAGCGCCGCAACGTCATCCGCATGGCCGGCCTGTACCTGGTCGCGGCCTGGCTGGTGGCGCAGGTCTGCGAGGTGGTGCTGCCGCCGTTCGACGTGCCGAACTGGGTGATGCGCAGCATCCTGATCCTGCTGGCGATCGGCTTCGTGCCGGCGCTGGTGTTCGCCTGGGTGTTCGAGTGGACGCCGCAGGGATTCAAGCGCGACGAGGATGTGCGTCCGGAAGAGTCCATCGCGCCGCTGACCGCGCAGCGCATGAACCGCATCATCATCGGCCTGCTGGCGGTGGCGCTGACCTACTTCGCGGTCGACAAGTTCGTGCTGGCGCCGCAGCGCGACACTGCGCTGGCCGCCCAGGGCGGCGCGTCGACGGAGGCCGCGCAGGCCAGGGTCGCCGCGAAGTCCATCGCCGTGCTGCCGTTCGCCGACTTCAGTCCGGGAGGGGATCAGACCTGGTTCGCCGATGGCCTCAGCGAGGAGATCCTCACCACGCTCAGCCGTACGCCGGACCTGCTGGTCAGCGCGCGCACCTCGTCGTTCCGCTACAAGGGCAGCGAACTCACGGTTCCGCAGATCGCCAGCGAGCTGGGCGTCGCACATGTGCTGGAGGGATCGGTGCGCAGCACGCCGCAGCGCATCCGCGTGACTGCCCAGCTGATCCGTGCCAGCGATGGTTTCCATCTGTGGTCGCAGACCTACGATCGCGATGTCGCCGACATGATCGGCATCCAGGAGGATCTCGCCCGTGCCATCGCCACCGCCATGCAGACCAGCATGGACCCGCAGGCGCTGGCCGACATGGCGCTGGTCGGCACGCGCTCGGTGGAGGCCTATCAGGCCTTCCTGCGTGGCGTCGCGGTGGCCGGGACCTCCGACAATGAGGCCATCCAGCGCGCCTACACCTACTTCGAACAGGCGCGCTCGCTCGATCCGGGCTTCGCCGCGGCGCACGCCTACGCGGCTTCGTACTGGCAGGAGCAGCTCGATCCCACCCGCACCGGCAGTGGCCTGAGCGACGCCACGCCGCAGGAGGCCGACCGGCATTTCCGCCAACGCATCGACGCCGCCATCGACAGCGCGCCGCCCGGCGTCGCCCGTCTGGGCTACGAAGGCGCCAAGGCACACTACGAGTTGCGCCTGCGCCGGGCCTCGGAGCTGTACCAGGAGGCGTTTGCCCGGCAGCCCAACAACGAGATGGTGGCGGGCCGCGCGCTGGATCTGGCCCAGGCCAGCGGCGACATGGCGCTGCTGCGGCGAAACCTCGACCTGATCTGGGACCGCACGGACACCAGCGTCGAGATGGCCACCCAGCATGTCAGCATCGCCTACCGCACCAACGATGTCCGCTACGCCGCCGACCGCGCCGAACAACTGGTGCAGCGCTGGCCCGACACCCTGGCGGTGATCTACCAGGCCCAGCGCGCCCTGCTGTGGGACGGCCGCGTGCAGGCCGCTGCGGCATTGGTCGAGCGCTGGCAGAAGCTGGCCGACCCCGCGGCCATCTGGTACACGCTGCCGATGGCACGCCAGGCCTGTGCCGAGGGCCGACGGGACGATGCCGAGCGCTGGCTCGCGGCGCTGCCCGTCGATGCCGCCGTGCAACGCTGGCAGGTGCTGATGCTGCTTGGTCGCGAGGACGAGGCCTATGGCTTGCTTGAGCCGTTCGCCCGCAACGGTCAGCTGTACGTGCTCGCTGGTTTCCTCTCGTATCCCGAATTCGATGCCCGTCGCTTCCCCGCCCTGATGCAGGTGCTCGACCGCGAACAGGTCACCCGCGCGCCGGCGCGGGCCATTCCCTACGCCTGCCCGCCTGCCACGGCGTCCACGCCCGCGGAGGCAGTGGGCGCCGAACCGTGAATGATCGCGCGCCGACCATGAATCCTGCCGACCGGCGCCATCCGGTCGACGGCAGCGAGCGTCTGCCGGTGCTGGACGTGCTGCGCGGTGTGGCCATCTTCGGCATCCTGGTCGCGAACATGGTGGTGGTCAGCGGCTACCAGTGGCTGACGCCGGCCGAGCGTGCGGCGCTGCCGCTGGCCGAAGGCAACGCGGTGGCGATGTTCGCCATCCACGTGTTCGCCGATGGCAAGTTCTACTCGCTGTTCTCGCTGTTGTTCGGATTCGGTTTCGCGCTGCAGATGCGCCGGACCCAGGCGCGTGGCGACGATTTCGTGCGGTTGTACCGACGTCGACTGCTTGGCCTGTTCCTGATCGGGCTGGCGCATGCCGTGTTCATCTGGGCCGGCGATATCCTGATGCTGTACGCAATGCTCGGTCTGCTGCTGTTGCCGCTGCGCCATGTCAGCGACCGCAACTTGCTGCGCGCGGTCGCGCTGTGTCTGCTGCTGCCGACGGCGGTGTACCTGATCATGCTCGCCGTTGACATGGGCGATCCGTTCGCGCCACCGGCCGATCCGGCGGCGCTGTCGGACGGCCCGGACCTGTTCGCGCTGCTGCTGGCCGGCCTGCAGGGCGAAAGCTGGTTCGGCGCGTGGCGGGCGAACCTGATCCAGCTGGTCGGTCGCTGGATCGATCTGTTCGTGTCGGTGCGTTTCCCCAAGGTGCTGGCGATGTTCCTGCTCGGCTTCTGGCTGGGTCGTCGCGGCATCGGCATCGATGCGGTCCGCGATCACCACCTGCTCAAGCGCGTACTCGTGATCGGCTTGCTGGTCGGCATCCCGGCCAACCTCGTGATGGCCTGGCTGATCAGCCAGCATGTCTACCTGCCGGCATCGCCGGCCGGCCTGGCGCAGGTCGTGGCGGCGACGATCGGCATTCCGTTGCTGGCGCTGGCCTATGCCTCGGCCATCGTGCTGGCTTTCCACGCATCGGCCGGCTGCGCGCCGCTGTCGTGGCTGGCACCGCCCGGTCGCATGGCCCTGAGCAACTACCTGATGCACAGCCTGGTCATGACCGCCGTGTTCTACGGCTGGGGTCTGGGCTGGTTCGGCCAGATCGGACCAGCGCTGACCACACCGCTGGCTCTGGCCATTTTCCTGCTGCAGATTCCGCTCAGCGCCGCCTGGCTGGCGCGGTACCGATTCGGCCCGGTGGAATGGCTGTGGCGTTGCTTCACCTATCGCCGGATGGTTCACCTGCGCCGAACCGGCTACAGCTGAGGTAGCGGGCATCGCGTTGTCGTCGACGCCCGCCGTGTTTCCGCCCGCACGCCCGATCAGCGCGGACAGTTCGGCCGTGTCGAATCACCGCGTCGTGCGTATCATGCGCACGCCTTGACAGCTGTGGCGTCGAACGCCGCCAGCCCACGCAACCGGAGTGTCCCGATGTCCATGTCGTCGCCTGCGCTGCAGGATCTCGCCCATGCTGACGGCATCTGCTACGGCTGCGGCCCGGCGCACCCGACCGGCCTGCACATCAAGAGCCGCTGGCACGACGACGGCGTGCATGTGGTGGCACGGATCACGCCGAGCGAGGAGTTCGTCGGCTGGCCTGGCCTGCTCTACGGCGGTCTGGCGGCGATGCTGGTCGACTGTCACTCCAACTGGACGGCGATGGCGCACCACTACCGCGCCGAAGACCGCGAGCCGGGCAGCCTGCCGCAGATCCATTGCGTCACCGGACATCTGGGCCTGGACTATCTCAAGCCGACACCGCTGGGCCAGGAGCTGCTGCTCAAGGCACGGGTCGAGGGCGAGGTTGCCCGCAAGACCCGCGTGCTGTGCGAGGTCTGGGCCGGTGATGTGCTGACCGTGCGCGGCGATTCGGTGTTCGTGCGCGTGGACGTGGCGCAGCTCAGCAACAAGGCGCACCAGCGCGAGGGCTGATGCGCCGACCGGCGGCCTGCCGTCCATCGATGTCAGACCCGACTCGGGTCGACGGCCGGGATGGACCCATCGGCTGCAGCGCATTCGCTGGTCCGGGCCGAATCAGATATCCGCTGGCAGCAAAGAACACTGTCGCGAGCGGGTGATGCGGTCGTGCCCGATAGGGGCTGCGGTCGCTGAAAGGATGCTCAGGCCTTGCGGACGAACTGCGACTTGAGCTTCATCGGGCCGATCCCGTCGACCTTGCAGTCGATGTCGTGGTCGCCGTCGACCAGGCGGATGCTGCGCACCTTGGTGCCAACCTTGACCACGTCGGACGAACCCTTGACCTTGAGGTCCTTGATCACGGTGACGGTGTCGCCGTCGGCCAGCACATTGCCGACGGCGTCGCGGATGACCGGCGTGTCGTCGTCGCCGTCGGCTTCGGTACCGGGTGACCATTCGTGGGCGCACTCGGGGCAGACCAGCAGCGCGCCGTCCTGGTAGGTGAATTCGGAATCGCAGGCAGGACAGTTCGGCAGGTCGGACATCGGTTGGCAGACTTCACGAGGGGAATCGACGGCGATGGCTGCGTCGATGGCAGCGCGGCCATTTTAGCAAACGCGCTTCGGCCACCCGGTGATCCCGGTGAAGGTGCGGTCGATGCCGACGAGCGTGGAGCAACGCGTCGCAACCGGCGAGACCGATGTCCGGCAAAATGTCGCGGCCATGTCCGACGCCGCCACCGACTTCCGCCTGTACTACTCCAACGCGCTGGACGTGTTGGCGGCCGTGCTGGCCGAGGAACTGCGCAAGCCGGTGCCCGGTGTGTCGCCACTGACACCCGACACGGTGCTGATCCCGCAGGCGGCGATGCGCCGCTGGCTGCAGGCGACGCTGGCGCAGCGGCACGGCGTGGTGGCCAATGTCGAGTTTCTGGCTCCGGGCGAGTTCGTCGGCCGCGCGCTGGATGCCAACGTGCCGGGCCAGGGCGATGACCTGGATACCGAGGCACTGCACTGGCAGCTCTATGCGGCGTTGACTGATCCGGCACTGATGGCGCGGCCGGCACTGGCGCCCATCGCCGCCTATCTGGGTCGCGACGGAAGTACGCCCGCAACCGATCACGGCGACGATCCACTCAAGGCCTGGACCCTGGCCGGCGAACTGGCCACGGTGTTCGAGAAGTACCAGGCCTGGCGTCGCCCCTGGCTGCTGCGCTGGGAGGCCGGCGCCGATGCCGAGGATCCGCAGGCGATCCTCTGGCGAGCCGTGGCCAGTGGCCGCAGCTATCGCGCGCGGCGCATCCAGCAGTATCTCGACCGTTTCGAGGGCGATGGCAAGCCGTTGCCGCAGGGTCTGCCCAGGCGCCTGTTCGCCTTCGCGACCTTGAACGTTTCGCCGGACGTGCTGCGCGTGATCGCCACCCAGGCGCGGGTCGGCACCACGCACTTCTTCATGCCCACGCCGACGGAGAAGTACTGGGGCGACCTGCAGGCGCTGGGCCGGCGGGTGCGTGACGGCGAGTCCGATGCGCTGGTCGACAGCAGTGGCGACAGCCGTCTGTTGCAGGCCTGGGGTGCAGCCGGTCGCGACTTCGTGGCGGTGCTGGGCGCGCACGAGATCGTGCGGCCCAGCGGCGAGATCCTGGCCCATGCCGATCCGCAGCCCGAAGCGATGACTGCCAGCCGAGGCAACGCTGTCGAGGGGTCCGATTCCCTGTTGCGTCGCCTGCAGGCCGATGTCTTCCATCGTCGTCCGCCGCCACCGGCGACCGCCACCGCCGCCGATGCGCGCACGCGGCTGGTCCAGGTCGACGAGGACGATCCCAGCCTGCAGATCCACGCCTGCCACACCCGGCTGCGCGAACTGCAGGTACTGCACGATCGCCTGCGCGGTCTGTTCGACGATCCGCGTTTCGATCCGCCGCTGCAGGCGCGCGACATCGCCGTGCTGGCGCCCGACATCGACCAGTACACGCCGTACCTGGACGCGGTGTTCGGCAGCGGTGGCGACAGCGAGCGCATTCCCTACGCCGTGGCCGACACCAGTCCATTGGCCAGCGAACCGCTGGCCGAGGTGTTCGTGCATCTGCTGGGTCTGCCGGTGTCGCGCTTCGGATTGAGCGAAATCCTCGACCTGCTCGGCAGCGCGCCGCTGGCCGCCGCCGCTGGCCTGGATGCGCCGGCGCTGGATCGCCTGCGCAGCTGGCTGCACATGGCCGGCGCGCGCTGGGGTCTGGACGCCCATCATCGCGTCAGTCATCAGGCGCCGGCTGACGATGCCTGTACCTGGCAGTTCGCGCTGGATCGCCTGCTGCTCGGCCACGCCACCGGTGCCGACGCCGACATCGTCACGGACGATGGTCGTCGCGTGGCACCGTTGCCGGAACAGGAGGGCAGCGCGCTGGACGCGCTGGACACCCTGATCCGGCTGCTGCGCGTGCTGGCGCGCCACCAGCAAGTCCTGGCGCAGGCATTGACGCCGATGCAATGGCGCGAGCGGCTGCTCGGTCTGCTGCTGGCCTTGTTCCCGGTCGCGCCCAGCGACGCCGGTACACAACGCGCCCTGGAACGCCTGCGCAAGCTCATCGATGCCTTCGCCAAACAGGCGCGGAACGCCGGTTTCGACGGCACTGTGCCGGTGGAAGTGGTGCGCCATCACTTCGCCAGCGTGCTGGCCGAGGCCGATACCCGCGCGCCGCTGCTCACCGGCGGTGTCAGTTTCGGGCGTATGGTGCCGATGCGGCTGCTGCCATTCCGGGTGATCTGCGTGCTGGGCATGAACGACGGCGACTACCCGCGCCGCGACCCGGCCGCGGGATTGAACCGGCTCACCGCCGCGATCGCTGCCGGTCAGCGCGAGCCCGGTGACCGTTCGCTGCGCGAGGACGACCGCTTCCTGTTCCTGCAGCTGTTCACCGCCGCGCAGGACGTGTTCTATCTGAGTTTTCTCGGCGCCGATCCGCGCGACGGCAGCGTGCGCGAACCCTCGGTGCTGGTCAGCGAACTGCTGGACGAAGCCGCGCGCCAGCATGCCGACCCGAAGGCGGCGGCGAAGCAGCTGGTGCTGCGGCATCCCCTGCAGCCGTTTGCCCCGGCGGCGTTCGGTGGCCGCGACATCGGCGACGCCGACGACGGCGATCGTCGCCGCTACAGCTATCGCCGGCAGTGGCATCCGGCAGCCGGCGCGCTGTCGGCACCGCGCCAGGCCCTGCCACCGTGGTTCGGCGGCGATCCGCTGCCGTCGGGCGAGCGAGATGACACCGCCGAGACATCGGTGTCGCTGGACGAGCTGTACCGCTTCCTGACCCGGCCGGCCGAGCAGTTCCTGCGCCAGCGTCTGGGCATCCGCATCGACGAAATCGCCGAGGTCGCCAGCGATCAGGAGCCGCTGCTGGCGCCTTCGCATGGTCTGGAGCGATACGCGCTGCAGCAGCTGGTGTTCGAGGCCGTCCTGCGCGGCGATGACGACGCGCAGATCCATGCGGCGCTGCGTGCGCGTGCACTGCTGCCTACCGGCGCCATCGGCCAGCGCAATGTCCAGGCGCTGCGCCAGCAGCTGGGTCCGTATGCGACGGCATATGCGCAGTGGCGCGGCGCGGCGGTCGCCGACAGTCCGTTGCTGGAAGTGATGGTCGGCGACGTGCGCGTACACGGTCGTCTGCACGAGGTTTTCCCGCACGGCATCGCCCGGCGTCGATTCGGCGCACCCGGCGGCAACTCGGTGATCCGTCATGGTCTGGACTGGCTGCTAGCCAGCGCCGCGGGTCTGCGCCAACCGCTGGTGGAGTTTCACGACGGTGGCGAAGCCGGTTTCGGTCCGCATCCCCGTGGTCCGATCGCATCGACGCAGGCCCGCGAAGCCTTGAAACATCTGCTCGCGCTGCGCGATCGCGGTCTGCGCGAACCGCTGCCGTTCGCGCCCTACGCTGGTTGGGCGCTGCACCAGGCCGAGGACGGCCGCAAGGGTCTGCAGGAGGCGCAGAAGAAGTGGCACGGCAGCGAACGCAGCTTCGCCGAAGGCAGCGCCGACGCGCCACGGCTGGCCCTGCGCGGGCGCGATCCCTTCGCTGACGACGATGGCCAGCGCGCCTTCGCCGATCTGAGTTTCGCGGTGTTTGCTGCGGTCACCGCCGGGCAGGTGGCCGAACCACTGGATGACCACACCTGGCAGCCGATGGCGCAGGTGTTCGAAGTCGAGGACAGCGAATGAGTGCCGTCACCGACAATCCCTATCTGACGCAGGCGCTGACCGGTGTGCAGGCCATCGAAGCCTCGGCCGGCACCGGCAAGACGTTTACCCTGGCCACGCTGGTGCTGCGGCTGGTGGTCGAGGGTGGCTTTCGTATCGAGCAGATCCTGGCGGTGACCTTCACCGAAGCGGCGACGCAGGAATTGCGCGCGCGCATTCGCGCCCGCCTGTTGCTGGCGGCGGGCCTGCTGGAGAATGCCGGTGCCGACGAGGCATCAGCCGCGGTATCGCCTTCGTCAGACGAATTGGCCGATGCGACGATCAGCCGGCGCGTGCTCGCAGCCCATCGCGACCGCAGCGGCGAGAGCCTGGCCAGCCTGCGGCAACGGCTGCGTGTCGCCATCGACGGCATCGACCTGGCCGCCATCCACACCATCCACGGCTTCTGTGCCCGCGTGCTGCGCGAGCATGCGCTGGAGAGCGGGCAGGGCTTCGACGCACCGGAAGTGCTGGCCAACGACCGCGACCTGCGCGAGGAGGTCGCTGCCGACCTGTGGCGCGTCCATGCGGTCGACGCCGCCGGCGCTGAAGACCTGCTCGCATTGTGGCCGGCCGGTCCGGAAGCGCTGGCCGCCGATCTCTCGGCGCTGGTGCGCGAGCGCGTGCTGTTGCCGGCGCCGCGGCCATCGCTGCCCGATCCGGCCGTGTTGTTGCAGACCACCACCGAAACCCTGATGGCGTCGGTGCGCGAGCACGGCGAGCAATACCGTGAGGCGATCCTGGCGGCGATCGCCGGCAAGGTGATCCATGGCGGCAGCTACAAGGCCACCTGGGTGGACGAGTTGTTTGACCAATTGCGCGCGTGGGCGGCCGCTGACGATTCCGGCGTGTCTTTCGAGCACGCCAAGTTGTCGATGCTGGCCCGCGAACAACTGATCGCCAAGACCAACAAGGGCAAGGACGGTAGTCGCCCCGACTCGCCACTGGTCGATGACGTGGGCAACCATGTCGCCGCCCTGCAGCGACGCCAGGAGTATGTCGAAGCACGCCGGGTGGACCTGCTGCACGCGCTGCGCGACCAGGCCCGGCAACGCCTGGCCGTGCGCAAGCGGCAGTTGCGCGTGCAGACCTACGATGACCTGATCGACTGCGTCGCCGATGCGCTCGACGGCCCGCAGGCACCAGCGCTGGTCGCGGCCCTGCGCCGCCAGTACCGCGTCGCGCTGGTCGATGAGTTCCAGGACACCGATGCCCGCCAGTGGCAGATCTTCAACCGCGTGTTCGGCCGCGACAGTGGCGACCCCGCGCTGTTCCTGATCGGCGATCCCAAGCAGGCCATCTACGGCTTTCGCGGCGGGGACGTGCACACCTATCTCGCTGCCGTCGACAGCGAGGGCACCGAACGAGCACCGCCGCTGGACAGCAATTTCCGCTCCCGGCCGCGACTGCTGCAGGCGGTGCAGGCACTGTACGACGCAGCCGGCGACGATGCCTTCGGCACCGACGAGATCGCCTTTCATCCGGTGCAACCCGGCGGCGCCTGTCTGGACGAGGACTATCTGCTCGCCAGCGCTTCGCCTGCGAAACCCGCATCAAGGCACGGCCAGTCATCGTCCCTGATACCGGCACCGGCCTTGACCTTGTGGCAGGCGCCACTGCAGCGGCCCGACGAGAACGACAAGGTCAAGCCCTGGAGCGCCGGTGACGCCCGCTCGCTTTGCACGGCCGCCTGCGTGGCCGCCATCCATCGCGTACTGCGCGAGGCACGCAGCGGCCAGCAGCAGATCGACGGCCGACCGCTGCAGGCCGGCGACATCGCCGTGCTGGTGCGCTCGCACAGCGAGGCCACGCGCATTCGCCAGGCGCTGGCGCAGGTCGGCATCCCCGCTGTCGCCGCCGGCAAGCAGAGCCTGTACGACACCGAGGAAGCACGCGACCTGCACGCGCTGCTGCTGGCCCTGCTGCACAGCGCCGACGACGGCCGCCTGCGCATGGCGCTGGCCACGGTGCTGATCGGTGTCGATGCGGCTGGCATCGCCGCGCTGGAACACGATGGTCAGCAACTGCACGACTGGCGCCTGCAGGCACTGGCCTGGCGCCAGCGTCTGGACGCCGGCGGTGCGCTGGCGCTGGTCAACGACCTGTGCGCGCAGCAGGCACAACGTCTGCTGGGTCTTCTCGACGGCGAGCGGCGGCTGACCAACTACCTGCAACTGGCCGAAAGCCTGCAGGAGGCGCAGCGCGATGTCCTGGGCCTGCACGGCCTGGTCGACTGGCTGGCACGATCCATTGCCCAGGCCGACGGCAGTGATGACGCCCAGCTGCTGCGACTGGAGTCCGATGCCCGCCGCGTGCAGATCGTCACCCTGCACAAGAGCAAGGGTCTGGAGTATCCGCTGGTGTTCCTGCCCTACGCCGGCATCGGTGGCAGGCCGCGTTCGCCCGGCAGCCATCTGGTCGTCAACGACGAAAAGCATGGTCGTCGGCTGCACTGGAAACTGCAGGTCGAGCAGTCCGGCTGGGAGCAGGCCAAGGACCAGTGGAAGCGTGACCAGCAGGGCGAGGACGCACGACTGCTCTATGTCGGCCTGACCCGTGCCCGGCATGCGCTGTGGTTGGCCATCGGCGACTTCTACAACCATGCGACCACCGCGCTGGCAGCCATGGTCAGCGATGCGCAGGCCCTGGCGGCACAACACCCGCAGGCCATCGTCGTCGACACGGCGCAGCCGCCCGACGAGTTGCCGCGGCTTCCGCCGGAGACCGATGCGACCGTGCCAGCAGCGCGCAGCCCGCAGCGGCCGCTGCACGCGGACTGGTGGGTGTACAGCTTCACCCAGCTCGCGCACGCCGAGCGCATGGCCGGCGAAGCCACCGGCACCGGCCAGATGGTCATGGCCGCCAGCACCGAAGACGGCGGCGGCGCCACCGACGAACCCGCGTTCGAGCCACTGCTGGCCAATGCCGTGCCCGGCGTCGATCGCGACAGCGACCCGCGTTTTTCCGGCAGCCGCTTCGGCAACGTGCTGCACGCGGCGCTGGAGAGCGTCGACTTTGCCGCCTGGTCGGCCTGGCACGAAGGCGACAGCGCACCGGAAACGCAACAGCCGATCCTCGACGACGCCCTGCGCGCCGAGGGCTATGCCGACACGGATCTGGACGACGGCATCGCCTTGCTCGCTGATCTGGTCGGTCGCACGCTCACCGTTGCGCTGCCGGAAGGCGACGCTCTGCATGCCTTGACGGCCGACTCGCGTCGCGCCGAGATCGAGTTCCACTTCGCCATGGCACCGACGGCGGTGTCGGCGCTGGTCGCGTTGCTGCACGCCCACGGCCTGCTGCGCGAGCGCCAGGGCTTCGGCCTGCGTCGGCGCCTGGAGGGCCTGATGACCGGCAAGATCGACCTCACCTATGTCCGCGACGACCGCTGGTATGTGCTCGACTACAAGTCGAACCGTCTGCCGCGCTACGACCAGCCGGCGATGGTCGCTGCCATGGCGCACAGCGAGTACGACCTGCAGGCGCTGATCTACACCCTGGCCCTGCATCGCTGGCTGCGTTTCCGCCTCGGTGATGGTTACGACTACGCCCGTGACTTCGGTGGCATCCGCTACCTGTTCTGTCGCGGACTGGCGCCAGACAGCGGCCGCGACGACGGCATCCACGTGCAACGCTTCGCCCCGGAACTGGTGCACGCGCTGGACGCCCTGTTCGCCGGCCAGCCGACGGAGCAGGCGGCATGAGCCTGCTCGACGCGTTGTTCCGCGCAGGCGTCTTGCGCACCCTAGACCACGCCTTCGCGCAGAGCCTGCGCCGCCTCGACGCGCAGACGCCGGATCTCGTGCTGGCCGCTGCCGCCCTGGCCTCGCTGTCGGTATCGCGCGGTCACGCGGGGCTTCGCCTGGATGCCGCGCAGGAACTGCTCGACAACGACACCGCCATCGACTGGCCCGATGCCGATGAGTGGCGGCAGGCCCTGTCGGCATCGCGCTGGGTCGCCACGCCCGATGGTGTCGAACAACCCACAGATGTGACGTCGCCGCTGGTACTGGAAGGCGACGGTGACCACAGGCTGCTGTATCTGCGCCGCTATCGCGAATACGAGCGCCAGCTCGCAGTGCATCTGCAACGGATCGCCAGCGGCACCGTCGCCACCGGCGATATCGCTGCGTTGGCCCGGCTGTTCGCTCTGCTGTTTCCCGATGCCGACAGCGACAACCGCCAGGCGCGCGCCGCGGCGCTGGCGCTGAGTCATCCGCTGTTGCTGGTCACCGGCGGTCCGGGCACCGGCAAGACCACCACCATCACCCGGCTGCTGGTGCTGCTGTCCGCGCAGGCCCGGATCAATGGTCAAGCCGCGCCGCGCATCGCCCTGGCCGCCCCCACCGGTCGTGCCGCCGAGCGCATGGCCGAGAGCGTGCGCCTGGCACTGGATTCACTGAGCGGCCTGGGGCTCGATCCCGTGCTCACCGCGACCCTGCCCACCAGCGGCAGCACCCTGCATCGTCTGCTCGGCACCATTCCCGATTCGCCGCGCTTCCGTCATCACGCCGACAATCCATTGCCGTTCGATGTGGTCGTGGTCGATGAAGCCTCGATGATCGACCTGCCGTTGATGGCCAAGCTGGTTGACGCCATCGGCGATGGCACCCGGCTGATCCTGATCGGCGATCCGGACCAGCTGCCTTCGGTGGAAGCCGGCGACGTGCTCAGCGGCATCCTGCGTGCGGCTGGTGACGGCAATCACTTGCCGGCGGAAGATGCCGTTGCCATCGCGCCGCTGATCGGCCCTGCCATCGCAAATGCCAAACCCGACGTCGAATCGGCAATGCAAGCTGCAGCCACTGTGGCGGGCGCAAGCCGGAAGGCACCCGGGCGATCCCATGCGGCCGATCACGTTGCGGACGCAGACGCGGTTGATCCAGCGCACCGTGATCCAGCCACGGCCAGGACCGGCAGGGCCGATGGCGGTTCGGCCCACGAACATCCGGGGGGAACGCGAGCGGTGTTCGCTGGTCGTCGCGTGCACCTGCTGCGTGGCTGGCGGCAAAGCGAATCACTGCAACTGGCACCGCTGGCGGAGGCGGTCCGCGCCGGCGACAGCCTTGCGGCGCTGGCCCTTTTGCAACACGGTGAACTCGCCGGGGTGCGCTACCACCCGACGCTGACCGATCCGTTGCAAGGTCAGCGCGAACAGCTGCTCGCGCATTGGCGAACGCTGGCCGACGCCAGCAACCCGACCGACGCACTCGGCCTTGCCGGCCGCCTGCGCCTGCTCACCGCCGTGCGCGAAGGGCCGCAGGGCGCGCGCTCACTCAACGCCTGTATCGAAACCCTGCTCACCGGCACGCAACGGCGCGGCAGCGACCACTTCCACGGCCGACTGATCATCGTCACCGAGAACAGCTACCGCCACGGCCTGTTCAACGGCGACATCGGCATCTGCCTGCGCGATCACACCGGCGCGGTCATGGCCTGGTTCCCCGGCAGCGACGCCGCGCAGCCGCGCGCCTTCCATCCCGCCGCACTGCCCGCACACGAAAGCGCCTTCGCCATGACCGTGCACAAGGCGCAAGGCAGCGAGTTCGACGAAGTCTGGTTGCTGCTGCCCACGCGTCCCAACCGCGTACTCAGCCGCGAGCTGGTCTACACCGGTCTCACCCGCGCCCGCCGCGAAGTGCATCTCGCCGCCAGCCCCGAGATCCTCGCCCAGGCGCTGTCGCGCCATGCCAGCCGCTGGTCCGGTCTGGCCTGGCGAATGGCTGGCGAGCGTTGATCAGACGGGCTATGTTGCCTCGACGTGTCACCGGCCATCTTTGGGGTGGTGCCTGTGGCCGCCAACAACAACGCGCAACGGGCTTGGGCCCTCCTTGTCAATAGAAGAGGTCGAGACCAGGGCAATGCCAGTCAACCTTCGATTCGGTCAGTTCATAAACGCGATCGTCATAGGCGTGTTGTTCCAGGTTGGAGTTCTTCTGTTGCTGGTGGCTTTTTTTGGAAGGCCGGTGATCGCAGCGATTGGACAGCTCCCAGCGGCACTGTTGAGCGCCCTGGTGGTGATTCTCAGCTTCCCGTGCTGGCGCTTCGTATCCAACTACGTTGAACAGCTGATGTATCTCGAAGAATCCGATCCGGGCGTCCGAAGGTTCTTCGCCAGGGTGTTCTTCGGAATATCGCCTGCGGACAAGGATGCGACTGCCGACGCTGTAAGGCGGATGTTGGACGGTTCTTGTGGCGAGGTGTATGCGAAATTTCCCCAAAGGGTGAGAGAGGTCTTCGATATCGACACGGGACGGCTCGATGAAGCTGGCATGGCGCGTTTGTATGGACTCATCAGGTTCCATGTCGACCTGCATTCCACCGAGCGCGCCCTGAGTCGGATCGAGCAGGCGAATGCCGTGCAGAATTTTCACTACAGGTTGGCGATCGTCGCTTTCCTGCAAGCCGTCCTGAGCCTGGGGCTGTCGGTTGCAGCATTGGTCGCACCGATGTTCGGGATATACGCGGCGTCGCCGATATGGGTGTTCTTGGCGTTGGGAGTGGTCGGCATCTTTTTTTCGCGTCATTTCGGAGCACGTGCAGCTGAACTCGATGGTCGAGAAAGCACGTTGGTGGCAACGGCGTTCATGGCGCTCGGTGCAAGCCATCAGCGCGGGCAGCCAGTGGTTCCGCGAGGCCAGGTCGCTTAGAAGCCTCTGAAGACCTGCTGCGCATGCGTCTGGCGGAGTCCTGCGACACTCGCGGTGCTCATGTATCCACCTGCAGCGCGCATTCTGCGCAGCGGCGGCCACCGCCAGCCGCTCGCTCGCTGTGCTTTCCTGAGATTCCTTTCGGCGGATTCGCTTCTGCTCGTCGCGTCTTGTGCGGCGACATCCGGTCCACGAATCGACGCCGTGTGATGTCCTGGATCTTCGAGTCAGAGTCGTTTTGGCTTCGCTATGCCAGGTCCGGCAACCGTGTTGCGGCGGCGCGGGCATCGGCGGCCGGCGGTCGGCCGAACAGGCGGCCGTATTCGCGGGTGAATTGCGGCACGCTTTCGTAACCCACGGTGTAGGCAGCGGTGCTGGCGCTGGCGCCATTCGATTGCATCAGGCGCCGCGCCTCGATCAATCGCAGGTGTTTCTGGAACTGCAGCGGCGACAGCGAGGTGATGGCCTTGAAGTGCTGGTGGAACGAGGAGGCACTCATGCCGGCAACGATGGCCAGCTGTTCGACCGCAATCGGTTTGTCATAGTCACGGCGCAGCACCTGCACGGCGCGGGCGACGCGCTGGACGTGACCGTCGGGCCAGCCGAGCTTGCGGATGGCGTCGCCGTGACGGCCGGCCAGCAACCAGTAGTGCAGTTCGCGCACGCTCTGGCTCTGCAGCACCGGCAGGGCTTCGGGCCGGTCGAGCAACTGCATCAGACGCAGTGCAGCGGCCGCGGTTTCCTTGTCGGTGGGCTCGGCGCGCAGCGGTGCAGGATCGGTGGCGGTGAGGGACATCTGGGCGACGAGATCGCTGACCAGCGCCGGGTCTAGCTCCAGCACCAGCGAGTAGTACGGCGCCGCCACGCTGGCCTGGGTGATCTGGCTGACGGTGGGCAGATCGGCGGTGACCAGCAGCGAATCGCCGGCGCCGAACACCACCGTTCGCGTGCCTGCGGTAACGCGCTTGGCGCCTTGCAGCACCAGGCAGGCCAGCGGGCGCTGCACGTCGTGGATCAAGTCGCTGGGCGCGGTGGCGCGAACGGCCATCAGTCCAGGAATGGGTGTCGTCGCCAGGCCCTCGTCGCCGACATGGGTGTCGGCGAAGCGGCGGACAGCATCGAGCAAGCGGGACATGCGGTGAAACATAACCTCTTTCCGCCGGCCCGGGCCTCCCGTTGGAGGAACGGGCAAGAGCCGGCGAGGTTTCGGCAACCGTGCTGGCGGGCGGAAGTGGAAGCTGTGCACCCCTTCCACAGACACCCGCAAGGAGCCCGACATGACCACCATCACCCTCATCACCGGCGGCAGCCGGGGCCTGGGCCGCAATACCGCGCTGAACGTCGCCCGCCACGGCGGCGACGTCGTGCTGACCTATCGTGGCAACGCCGCCGAGGCCCAGGCGGTGGTCGCCGAGATCGCTGCGCTGGGCCGCAAGGCCGTGGCCCTGCAGCTGGACACCGGCGAGGTGTCGACGTTCGCTGAATTCGCCGCGCAGCTGCGTGATGCACTGCGTGGAGCGTGGCAGCGCGATACCTTTGACCATCTGGTCAACAACGCCGGCCACGGCGACATGGCGACCATCGCCGACACCACCGAAGCCCAGTTCGACCGCCTGGTGGATGTGCACTTCAAGGGCGTGTTCTTCCTGACCCAGGCGCTGCTGCCGCTGCTCGCCGACGGTGGTCGCATCGTCAACGTTTCCACCGGCCTGACCCGTGTGGCCTATCCCGGTTTCGCGGCCTACGCAGCGGCCAAGGCAGCGGTGGAAGTCCTGACCGTCTACATGGCCAAGGAATTCGGTGCGCGCGGGATCGCGGTCAATGCCGTGGCACCGGGTGCGATCGAAACCGACTTCGGCGGTGGTGCGGTTCGCGACAATCCGGCGTTGAACGAACAGTTCGCCGCCTTGACGGCATTGGGACGTGTCGGCGTCGCCGATGATATCGGCCCGATGATCGCTGGTCTGCTGGGTGACGCGAACCGCTGGGTCAACGCGCAACGCATCGAAGTATCGGGCGGGCAGGCGATCTGACCGCCGCGGGTACACGCCCGCTCGTGCGCCGGTGTGGCGATGCGGGCTTGCCCGACTGGTATCGGACTGATGGAAGTCGTGCCCGCGTGTCTACGCTGGCACGGCTGAGGCCGGGTTCGCGCGCACGTCGCGGATCATGCCGAGCAGGGTGTCGGCGTCGATGAGTTCGATGCGCTTGCCGGCAGCGAGCCGGGTGGCGTCGAAGGTATGGCCGCCCAGCGAGGCGATCATGCCGTGGTCGGCGTGCTCGCGGTCGAGAAGGTCGGCCATCTCCTGCACGATTTCCACACCGACCGGCTGTTGCCGCCATTGCTTGCATTGCACCAGCACGCGCTTGCCGTCGCGGTGCAGCGCCAGGTCGAGGCCACCGTCGAGTCCGAGCGCGGTGTTGTCGACACGATAGCCGCGGCGACGGAACGCTTCTCCGACCAGATCCTCGAACGGCAACCAGTGGTCAGCGGCCGTGCTGCCACGGTCTGTGTGCCGGTCGCCACCGATCTGCGTTGCGATGCTCATGCGCGAACTCTCCCAAGCCTGATGGCCGGCACCTTAGTGCCGGAACGGCGGCTTGTGTGTGCCCATACCCGTGTTTTCACCTAAGTTCACGATGTGCCCGCGAACAACCGCTCGGTGGCTCCCGTGCGTGTCATCGCGCGAGGCGCGCGTGCTGTGCAGGCTGTGACAATCAGCGCCGATAGCGGGTGGCGGTTTCATGCACGCCGCCGGCCGGGCGGGTGGTGATACGCGGGCGCAACCAGGCAGCGAAATCGGCCTCGCCGACACTGCCTTCGGCCAGGCCCAGGTACTGCGGGTACAGCTCGACGTCGTCGGCTTCCAGACTGCAGCCGTTGAGCAGGATGAAGGTTTCGCAGGCAACGGCAGCGGTGCGTTTGTTGCCGTCCACAAACGGATGGTTGCGAGCGAGCCCGAAAGCCAGGCTGGCCGCGAGATCGGCGAGATCGGGTGGAGGATCGCCGTAGGCAAACAGCTGTTGCGGACGCGCCAATGCCGAATCGAGCAGGGCTTCGTCGCGCACGCCAGTGCCACCACCATGCTCGGCGAGTTGCCGGTCGTGCATGGCCAGGGCCAATGGCTTGCTGATCCAGACCAACATGGTGGCGGCGCTACTGAGCCAGCTTGTTGAGCAGGGCGCGACGCTTGTGCATGACTTCCTCGGCCACCGCCATCTGTTCGGCCAGGGTGGGGTCGAACACGGTCAGCCGGATGCCGTCGGGGGTTTCCAGCGCGTACAACTCGTCGCCCTTGCCGACGCGCAATCGGGCGAGCAGTTCCTTGGGCAGGATGACCCCGGCGGAATTGCCGATGGTGGTGATCTTGAGCTTCATGACAGCTCCCATGTAGTTATAACGAACGTTATCACAATCGGACGCGACCCGGAAATGCCCCCCAGGCCAGCTGCCGACGTGTGGCGATGCCTTGCCGGTCCGTGGATGATCGGCATGGCATGACGCCGCCTGGCGGATGCCCGCCCCATGTCGCAGATTCGGTCGACGTCGCCACACGCATGGACTTTCGACAGCGGGAGTGGGATGGTCGTCAGCACCCCGGCCATTGCCGTTCAACCGCTTCGGAGCCACTGATGTCACGCGCGCACATCGCTTCCACCGACACCCGCTACCTCCACCGGATCACCAGCGGTCGCCACGAACTGCTCGCCGACGAGCCGGCATCGCTGGGCGGAACCGATGGCGGCATGGCGCCGTTCGATCTGTATCTGGCCTCGCTGGCGGCATGCACGGCGATCACCCTGCGCATGTATGCCGAGCGCAAGGGCTGGGATCTGGGCGAGTTCAGTGCCGACCTGAGCACGCGCCGAGATGAATCGGGCCGCCTGCATGTCCATCGTAAGCTGCATGCGACCGGACCGCTGAGCGACGAGCAATGGCAGCGCCTGCTGGAAGTGGTGACCAAGACGCCGGTCACGCTGGTGATGCGAGAAGGCGCGACCATCACCAGCGAGCGCGCCTGAAGCGCAGGCATTGCCCGCGCGTCGGCTTTCCAGGGAGCTGCGACAACATCGCCGCAATCGGCCCCGCGCCTCGGCGGCGCCGGAGGAACGTGTCAGCGACGCCGTCTGATCTGCAGCATCAACGTCTGTGCCACCAGCAACACCGCAATGGCCAGCGCAACCCAGGCAGCGACCTCCGAGCCGGCGAGTTCGCCGCCGGATTGCTTGCGGTACACCGCCACCAGCGCCCACAGTGCCGCCGCCACATAGGCGAGATTGCCACGCATGCGCTGGTTCACGACCAGCAGCACCACGGCAGCGACGGCAAACAGCACCAGGCTCCAGGGCAGCTGCCGGGTGGTCGAGAACAGCTCGTGGGCGACGATGACCTGAGCCAGGTTGAGGAAGCTCGCCAGCGACAGCCAGCCGGCATGCAGCGACAGCGGCAGCCAGGCGCACAGGCGCTGATCCCATGACAACGTCCGTGCGCCGGAAAGCATCAGCGCAGCACGCACTAGGCAGGCGGTGGCCGCGACGATCACCGCCAGGCACAGCCAGAACAGTTGCTGGGAGAACAGTGGCATCCACACCGTGGTCAACGCGAAACCGGCGGCGGTCCACGGCGCGAGCCGGCTCAGGGTCTCATCCTGGCGACGGGCACCGGTGGCCTGCCAGAACGCGTGGATCAGATCCAGCAGGAAGATCAGCCCCCAGATCGCGAAGGCGTAGCCGGCGGCGATCAGCAGTGTGGGATAGCGGTCGGAAATCGTGCCGTTGTCCGGACCGAACCAGCCATGGGTGGTGAACCACGCCACCACCGGCATGGCGAGGGCAAAAAGCACGACGAGCAGACGCATGGCGGGAACCGTTCCGGACGATGCCGGCACTGTGATGGCACCGGTTCGGGTCGGCAAGCGCGGATGCCTATGCCCGCCAACTGCCGGGGGCGGCGATCCGGGCTGCGCGCGGCAGGCAAGTCGCACGGCAAACCTCGCGTCTCCACGCAAGCGCGCGGCAGCATGACGAACGACCGATGGGCTTGGTCCAGCGCGGTGCTAAGGTCACACCATGACCGACACTGGCGACATGATCCGATTCAGTGCAACGCTGTTGCGCCCTGCGCAGCCGGCCAATGCCACCTGGCGGTTCCTGGTGCTGCCGAAAACCGCCAGCAACCGACTGCCTGCGCGCAGCATGGTCAGCGTGCAGGGCACACTGGCCGGGCATGCCTTCCAGGCCACGCTGGAACCGGATGGTGAAGGCAGCCACTGGCTGAAGGTGGACAAGCGCCTGCGCGAAGCGGCCGGGGTGGAAGCCGGTGCCGAGGTCGCGCTGGCGATCGCGCCGGTCGAGCAGGAGCCCGAACCGGTCGTGCCCAGCGACCTGCGCCAGGCCTTGAAGGCCAGCCCCGAAGCGTTGGCGGTCTGGAAAGACATCACGGCGGTGGCGCGGCGCGACTGGATCCACTGGATCACCTCCGGCAAGAAGGCCGAGACGCGGGTGAAACGCATCGCCACCGCCTGCGACATGCTGGCCTCGGGCAAGCGCCGCGCCTGCTGCTTCGATCGCTCCGGCAAATACAGCCGCGGCAACATGGGTGCACCGCAAGCTGCCGGGTAGTCGCTGCCGGGCAACCGCGACCGACATCGTGACCAGGTCGGACGTGCTCGTCGGCGAGTCCCGGCAGCCCAACGGCAACGAACCGGGCGTCGACAAATTGACCTTTGGCGAAGCGGGCGACCTGTAGAATCCGCCGGCCCTCGTCACCCGGTCACATCGTGTCATCCACCCAGATCCCATCCTTTTCCGGTCATCGCAGGCGCCGTGTGTTGAGCGGCTGGCTGCTGGCCGGATTGCTGACGCTCACCGCATCACCGGTGGTGGTGCTGGCCGAGACGACAGCCGACGTCCGCGCCGACGGCCCGGTCGGCACCGGCGTGATCGAGCATTTCGATTCCGCCGCCCTGCGCGCCACGGTGTTCGGCACACCGCCGGACGACATGGCCGAGCTGCCCGAGCGGGTGCCGCTGAGCCAGCTGGATGTGGAATTGCCCTGGCGCCTGCCGGTACCGGATGTGTACTGGTTCAACCAGCGCCTGCGCGTTTTCCTGTCGGCACAGCCGGAACCGGCGCCGCTCGCCATCGTGATCGCCGGCACCGGCAGCGACGGCAACGCCACCACGGTGTCGACCTTGCGCGGCGCGCTGTATGGCGCCGGCTACCACGTGCTGTCGCTGCCCTCGCCGACGGTGTCGAACTTCATCGTGGCCGCCTCGTCGACCGGCGTCGCCGGCGATCTGCAGCAGGACAGCCGCGACCTGCATCGCGCCATCGCCTTCGTGCTCGACCACCTGCCGCGGAAAATGACGGTACAGGGCGAGACCGTGGTGGTCGGCTACAGCCTGGGTGGCGCGCACGCGGCCATGGTCAAGGCCATCGACGACGAGCACGGCGACATCGGCATCGCCCGTGCCGTGATGATCAATCCGCCCTACAGCCTGTTCGCCTCGGTGCAGCGCCTGGATGACCTGTTCAGCCGCAGCATCGGCGACGAGGGCGGCATCGAGCGCCTGTACCAGCAGCTGTACGCGCAACTGGCCAATCTGTACCGCGCGTCGGAGCGGGTCGAAGTCGACGGCAGCTTCCTGCTGGGCGCGGCGGCGTCGGTGCTCAAGACCGACCGCGAATTCGCCGCCGCGATTGCGCTGACCTTCCGCATGGCGCTGATGAACCTGTTCTTCACCGGCGACCTGTATGCCGGCAGCGGGGTGGTGGTGGATCCGGCACGTCCGCCGCGGGTGGGCGATTCGCTGGAACAGACCGCGGTGATCCTGCGCAGCAAGCGCTTCTCGGAATACTTCGACCGCGTGTTCCTTCCCTACTACCAGGCGCAGCGCCCCGGCGCGACCCGGCAGTCGCTGATCGACGGCAACCGACTGGACATCATCGCGCCGCAACTGCGCGACAACGAGGGTTACTTCGTCCAGACCACGCGCAACGACCTGATTCTCGACGCCAACGAGCTGCGCTGGCTGCAGTCCACGCTGGGTGGGCGCATCGTCGTCTACGACAACGGCGGTCATCTGGGCAACGTCGGCAGTCGTCGGCAGGTCGCCGACATGCTGGCCATGCTGGCTGGCCGGTGGTCGGGAGTGACGCCATGAACCGCCTGTCGACGCTCGTCCTGGTGCTGGTCCTGGCATTCACCAGCGCCTGCGCCAGCGGTCCGGTGCGGGTGCGCAAGCTGCCGCCGGAAACGCCGGCCGCCAACATCGAGGCAGCCAAGCAGCGGCAGATCGCACTGCAGGCCATCCTCGCCGAGGAAGCCAGATTGGCCCGGGCCGCGCAGGAAGCGCCGGTTGCCGGCACCGCCGACGCACCGGTGACACCGCCGGTGAAACCATCCGACGCGCCGTCGATGCAGACCCACGATCCGTTCGAGCGCTTCAACCGCGCGATGTACCGTTTCAACGCCCGCTTCGACGAACACCTATTCCTGCCGGTGGCCAATGGCTATCGACGACTGCCGCGTGGCGTGCAGTCGGGCGTGCACAACTTCTTCGGCAACCTGTCCGACATCAGCAACACGGTGAACTTCGGTCTGCAGGGGCGCGGTCGCCACAGCCTGCGTGCGCTCGGGCGCTTCGCCATCAACAGCACCATCGGCATCGGCGGCCTGTTCGATGTGGCGCGATATGTGCGGCTGCCGAAGGCGAACACCGGCTTCGCGGCGACCCTGTCGCGCTGGGGCATGCGCCCGGGTCCTTATCTGGTGCTGCCGATCCTCGGGCCGTCGACCGTGCGTGGCGGTGCCGGCTACGCCGGTGACTTCGGCTTCAACTGGGTTGCCGATCCCGGTGGCTTCTACCGCAGTTCCAGCAACGCCTGGGCGTTCGGTGCCACCTCCAGCGTGGATACCCGCGCCAATACCCGCTTCAGCTACTACGCCACCGGCTCACCGTTCGAATACGAGATGGTGCGCTTCCTGTTCGTGCGCAAGCTGCTGATCGAGGACGAAGGCCTGCACGCCGACAATCCCGAGGCGATCCGCGTGCCTGGCGCCGTCGCCGGCCAGTGACGGCCGCGCGAAGCGTTTTCGGTCCGGACATCGAAGAATTCGTCGCCGACCTGCAGAGCGGGCCTTGGCCCGCTGAAAGCCTCGCGATCACCTGACATCCAAGCCGGGCAAGCCCGGCTCTGCACATGTTCGGCGACCGAAGCGACAACCGGACCGCACGCACCCTGTCGAACAGGCAACAGATCGCGCGCGGTGAGACCACGCCGCGCCGCCGGCAGCCGAAATCCGGCAGCGCGCTCGGTCATGGCCGGATCAGCCGACCAGCAGTCGGTTGATCCGCTGCACGAAGGCGGCCGGATCCGGCAGCGGTGCACCGGCGGTGATCTCGGCCTGCTCCAGCAGCAACTGCGCCAGGTCGCCGGCCTTGCCGTCGTCGCTCTCGCCGGCGATCCGCTGCAGCAGCGCATGCTGCGGATTGATCTCCAGCGTGGGCGTGTTCTCCGGCACGTCCTGGCCGGCCTCGCGCAACAGTCGGGCCAGATGCGGCGCGATCTCGTGATCGGCCAGCGCCAGACACGACGGTGAATCGGTCAGTCGCGCCGACACGCGCACGTCGCTGACTCGATCGCCGAGCAGCGACTTGATCCTTTCCAGCAACGGTGCAGCGGCCTTGCTGGCTTCGTCCTGTTTGGCCTTGTCGGCCTCGTCCAGCGGCAGTTCGCCCTTGGCGACGTTCTTCAGCGACTTGTCGGCGTACTCGTACAGATGGCCGAGCATCCATTCGTCGATGCGGTCGACCATCAACAGCACTTCGATGCCCTTGGCGCGGAAGGCTTCCAGCTGTGGGCTGCCGGCGGCAGCCTGGTAGCCGTCGGCGGTGATGTACCAGATCGCCTCCTGCCCGGCGACCATGCGTGCGATGTAGTCGTCCAACGACACCGTTGCCGCCGTGCCCTCGCTTTTGGTCGAGGCGAAACGCAGCAGCTTGGCGATGCGCTCGCGGTTGCCCGGGTCCTCGACGATGCCCTCCTTGAGCGTGTTGCCGAAGGCCTTGTAGAAGGTGGCAAATTTCTCGGGCTCGTCGCGCGCCAGCTTCTCGATCAGGTCGAGCACGCGCTTGACGCAGGCACCCTTGATCCGTTCCAGCTGGCGGTTGTGCTGCAGGATCTCGCGGCTGACATTCAGCGGCAGATCGTCGGCATCGACCACGCCGCGCACGAAGCGCAGGTAGTTGGGCAGCAGCTCTTCGGCGGCGTCCATGATGAAGACGCGCTTGATGTACAGCTTCAGGCCCTTGCGCTCGTCGCGCCCGCCCATCATCAGGTCGAACGGCGGCTGCGCCGGCAGATACAGCAAGGTGGTGAAACTCTGGCTGCCCTCGACCCGGTTGTGGGTCCAGGCGAGCGGATCGTTGAAGTCGTGGCCGAGCGACTTGTAGAAGGCGGTGTAGTCGTCCTCGGAAATCTCCGACTTCGGCCTGGCCCACAGCGCCGAGGCATCGTTGACCGTTTCCCAGACCGGCGAGGTGTTGTCCGCGTTGTTGTCGTCGCCAGCCGGCGTGTCCTTGGGCATGCGGATCGGAAACGCGACGTGGTCGGAATACTTGCGAACGAGTGCGCGCAGCTTCCAGCCGTCGAGAAAACCGTCTTCGTCGGCCTTGAGATGCAGGATCACGGTGGTGCCGCGCTCGGGCAGATCGATGTTCTCCAGCGTGTATTCGCCGCGGCCGTCGCTGTCCCACTTGACGCCGCTGGCAGCGTCGGTGCCGGCGTGGCGGGTCAGCACGGTGACCCGGTCGGCAACCACGAAGGCCGAATAGAAACCGACACCGAACTGGCCGATCAGGCGCGCGTCGGCCTTCTGTTCATTGCCCAGTGCTTCCAGGAAACGGCGCGTACCGGAACTGGCGATGCTGCCGATGTTGGCGATGACCTCGTCGCGGCTCATGCCGATGCCGTTGTCGGCAATGGTGATCGTGCGCGCGTCCTTGTCCCAGCTCAGGTCGATGTGCAGCTCACCATCGCCGGCCAGCAGCTCCGGCTGGGTGATCGACTCGAAGCGCAGCTTGTCGCAGGCGTCGGAGGCATTGGAGATCAGCTCGCGCAGGAAGATTTCCTTGTGCGAGTACAGCGAATGCGTCACCAGATGCAGCACCTGGGCGACTTCGGCTTCGAACTTTCGGGTTTCGGGGGTCGTCGTGGTCATGATGGGATCTTTGCATGGCCGGTGGCAGTGGCGGAATATGCGCGCGCCGGCGGGCTTTTCAAGCCGGTTTGCGGGTCAGGCGGGAAAATCGAGGCGATGTTGTCGGGTCAGGATGATCGGGACAGCCACCAGGCCAGCACGCAGACCAGCGACAGCAGCGGCAGCAGCCAGGCCAGCCAGCGGCCGCTCCGGTCACGCTGCACCGTGGCGCTGCCATGGCGGCGCCGGGCTGCCGACAAGGTTGGCGGAGGTGAGGGCGATGCGGCATCGACGGTGATGCGCGCCGGCAAGGGCAACGCGGCATTGATCCGTCGGGCATCAACCCAGTCCTTGGCGTCCTTCAAACCCAGGCCGCTGACCTCGCGCACCAGCTTGATGGCTTCGATCACAAGACCCTGGTCGAGCAGTTGACGCACACGTGTTTCGGCATCGTCCACGCCGCCCGTGCCGGCGGCCGTCGGCGCCATCGAAGATGCGGAATCGGTGAAGAGAAAATCCCGGTTACCGGCCAGATAGGCATCGACCGCCTGCTTGGCGTCGCGCAGGCTCAGGTCGTTGTCGTCGCGGACGTGCTTGATGGCTTCGATCAGCCGGTCGCGCGCGAGGGCGTCGCAGGCTTGGGTGGAAAAGCGGATGGGTGGTGTCGACATGGGCCAAGCGTATTGCGCCGGCAACGGGTCGGCAAAGCATGTCCCGAAATCCGGCCGCCCCATGCACCACGCGGCAATGCCAGAATCGTGTTCATGAGCGATCTCGCCGCGGGCGTGGGCTTCTGGATCCTGCTGGTCGACTGGCTGGTGCGCATCGGCGCACTGCTGTGGATTCCGCTGCGCTCGACACCGGCGGCGGCGCGCAGCTGGCTGCTGCTTGTGGGTTTCCTGCCCTTGGTGGGGCTGCCGCTGTATCTGCTGTTCGGGCATCCTTGGCTGTCGCGGCAGCGGATCGCGCGCCAGCGGCTGGCCTCGCAGGTCATTCGTGACGAGCAGGCGGCGCTGGGACATCAGCGCTGGTTGCCGCACTCCGGCCAGGTGGCCGCAGAAATCGTGCCGCTGGTCGAGCGCCTGGGCGACTTCATGCCGACGCGCGGCAATCACGTCGAGCTGCTGGACCAGTACGACGCATCGCTGCACCAGCTCGTCGCCGACATCGACTCGGCCAACGAACGGGTGCACCTGCTCTACTACCTGATGTTCGATGACGCCGTTGGCGATGCCGTGTCCGGCGCGCTCACGCGCGCTGCCGCCCGCGGCGCACACTGCCGCCTGCTGCTGGATGCGGTCGGTGCCAAGCGCGGCCTTCGTCGCTATGCCACGGACCTGCGCTCGGCCGGTGTCGAGGTCCACGCCATGCTGCCCGGCGGCCTGCGCTGGCGTCGCAGCGGACGCATGGACCTGCGCAACCATCGCAAGATCGCGGTCATCGACCGCCGCCTCGGCTACATCGGTTCCCAGAACGTGGCCGGCCCCGATTTCGTGCCCGGCCATCCCAACCGCGAACTGGTCGCCCGTGTGCAAGGGCCGGTGCTCGGACATCTGGAAGCGGTGTTCGCCAGCGACTGGTTCATCGAGACCGGACAACGCCTGGCCGTGCTGCCGGCCGACCCGCATCCGGTTGCCGATGTCGCCACGCAGGTGCTGCCCAGTGGACCGGCGTATCCGTTCGAGAACGCCCGCGACACCGTCAATGCGCTGATCCATCTGGCCCGGCGTGAGTTGACCCTGGTCACGCCGTATTTCGTGCCGGACGATGTCACCGTCGCGGCGCTGCGCATCCAGGCGCTGTCCGGTGTCGCGGTGACCCTGATCGTGTCGGCCAGCAACAACCAGCGGCTGACGGCATTGGCGCAGCAGGCCTGGTATGACGAACTGCTGGCGGCCGGCGTCCGAATCGTGACCTATCGACCGCACTTCCTGCACGCCAAGCACCTGCGCGTCGACGACGACATCGCCCTGATCGGCTCGATCAACCTGGACATCCGCTCGTTCGCGCTCAACGCCGAAGTCGGCCTGCTCTGCTACGACCGCACCGTGGTCGAGCGCATGCGCGCCATCGAGGACGACTACCTGCGCGATGCCGAGGTGCTCTCGCTGGCTGCGTGGCGGCAGCGACCGCGCTGGCGGCGCAGTCTGGAAGGCATCGCCCGCCTGGCCGATTCGTTCATGTAGGGCCGTGGCCGGGTGTGGTCGCCGCTCCTGGCTGTTCCGCACCATCGTGCCGCGTCGGCACCGTAGTGCCCCGGCATTGACCTGCCCTGAATCGTTGCCGCCCTATCATGGCCGGCACATGTGCGCACTGTGCAAACCTCGCCCTGCGGCCATTCGCGTCGCGGAGGTCTCATGAGCGGACGCGGCGACGACCCGATCGATGCCGCGCGCTGGCAACGGCTCTGCGCGCTGCTCGACGCCGTGCTCGACGCGCCCGCGGATCGGCGCGAAGACCGGCTCGCCGAGCTGTGCGCCGGTGACCGGGAACTGCAGGCCGAAGTACAGGCCATGCTCGCCGCCGGCGATGCGGTCGGTGATCGCCTGGAGCAGGCCGGCGATTCCTGGCGCAGCCGGCTGGCCGATCCGGCCCCCGCCGACAGCGAGCCGGACCTGACTGTCGGCCAGCAGGTCGGCCCCTGGCGCCTGCTGCAGGAAATCGGTCGCGGCGGCATGGGCGTGGTCTGGCTGGCCGAACGCGCCGATGGCGTCTACCAGCAACACGTCGCGGTGAAGCTGCTCCGCCGCGGCCTGGACAGCGAGGCCATCCTGGCGCGCTTCAGCGCCGAGCGGCGCATCCTGGCGCGCCTCAACCACGCCAACATCGCCGGCCTGATCGATGGTGGCATGGCCGCCAACGGCCGCCCCTACTTCGCCATGGAATGGGTCGACGGCGAGCCGATCACCCGTTGGTGCGACAGCCGTCGCCGTTCGATATCGCGCCGGTTGCGCCTGTTCCTGCGCGTGCTCGACGCGGTCCAGTACGCGCACCGGCAGCTGATCGTGCATCGCGATCTCAAGCCGCCGAACATCCTGGTCACTGAGGCCGGTGAGGCCAAGCTGCTCGATTTCGGCATCGCCAAAGTGATCGATGACGAAGCCGGATCCTCGGAACCGGCGACCCTGACCCGGCTGGGCTACCGGATGCTGACACCCGAGTACGCCGCGCCCGAACAGCTGCGCGGCGAACCGGTGTCCACTGCCGCCGATGTCTACGCACTGGGTGTGCTGTTGTACGAATTGCTGGTCGGCAGGCGGCCATCCGACATCAGCGACAGCGGCGCCGGCAACGAGGAGGCCGGTCGTCAGGCGCCGGCATTGCGGACGATTCCGAAACCCTCCACCCAGGTCCGCGCGGACGCGGCGCGCGACCGCGGCACCGGTCCGGAACGATTGCAGCGTCGCCTGCGCGGTGATCTGGACACCATCGTGCTCAAGGCGCTGCACCGTGAACCGGAGCGTCGCTACGGCACCGTCGAAGCCTTCGCCGAAGATGTGCGCCGCTTCCTGGCGCGTCGTCCGATCCTGGCGCGGCCCGACAGCAGCTGGTACCGGATGCGCAAGCTGATCGAGCGCAACAAGGCCGTCGCCACCGCCAGCGTGCTGCTGGTGCTGGCACTGGTGGCGGGCTTTGCGGCCACTGCCTGGCAGGCCGATGTTGCCCGGCAGCGCGCGCTCGAGGCCGAACAGCAGGCACAGCATGCCCAGCAGGCACAACGCTTCCTGATCAGCCTGTTCCAGGCCAGTCGGCCCAGCGCCTGGCAGGGTCGTGAAGTCACCGCGCGCGATCTGCTCGAAGCCGGTGTCCGACGTCTGGACCAGGACCTCGGCGACAATCCGCGCCTGCGCGCCGCCATGGCCGACAGCATCGGCGAAGCCCTGCTGTCGCTGGAGGATCTCGACCGGGCCGAAGTCCTGTTGCAGCAGGCGCTGTCGCTGCGCCGGGAACTGTACGGCGAGGATCATGCCGACTACGCGCAAAGCCTGCTTTCCTGGGCACACCTGCACTACAAGCGCGGCGACTGGCTGCAGGCCGAGCGCGATGTGCTGGCCGCGATCGCGGTATTCCGCCGTGATCCGGGCGAGCACGAACTGACCGCCACCGCGCTCAATGCGCTGGCAGCGTTGCGCGGCTGGTCGGGCGATCCCGACGATGCCGTTCGTCTGACCCGTGAGGCGCTGGCGATCAACCGGCACGTGCACGGCGAGAACAGCAGCCAGGCGATCGAAACGCAGACGCTGCTGGGTGAATACCTGCTTGGCGAGTACGCCATCGACGAGGCGACGCCACTGATCGCCGATCTGGTCAGCAAGGCCGGCACCAGCCTGGGCGAGGACAACACCCGCTTCGGCCAGGCGATCATGTTGCAGGCGCGCCTGCTGGCGATGCGCGGCGAGTTCGATGCCGCCGATCCACTGCATCGGCGGGCGATCGCGATCGCCCGCGCCGCCGGCGATCAGGAATTCCTGCGTGCCGCCGTCGGCAGCCACGGCAGCAGCCTGTGCGCAGCGGCCGACCACGAGCAGGGCATCGCGGCGCTGACCGAATCGCTGGCGATCCTGCGTGCGATGCGTCCGGCCGATCATCCCTCGCTAGTGACACCGATCAACAACCTGGCCAACTGCCTGGCCTCGGCGGGGCGACCGCAGCAAGCCGAGGCACTGTTCGAGGAAGTCCTCGCCCTGTGGCAGCGGCACAGTCCGCAGCACCACAACGCCTGGCTGGCCCAGCTCAATCTGGCCATGGCGCGGGTGTTCCAGGGGCGGCTGGACGCGGCGCAGCCGTTGATCGAATCCGCCGTTGCCGGACTGCGGGACTTCTTCGGCGAAGACAGTTTCCAGGTGGCCCAGGCGGAGCAGGCGCTGGCCACGGTCAAGTTCATAAAGGGCGAACTGGACGAAGCCTTGCGCCTGCGTCTGCGCGTGGTATCGGCGTATGAGCGCACGCTGGGCCGCGCGTATGCCGACCACTACACGATCTCGGCCGATCTGGCCGAGACGCAGCTGGAACTGGGGCTGCTGGAGGCGGCGGCGGAGCGGATCAAGGCCGACTTCGAGGCCTTGAATGCCGACCAGGGTCGCGGTGGCGAATCCGGCGGCATGAAAACGATGCTGTTGTATGCGCGTGTGATGACCGCCCAGGATCAGCTCGTCAACGCCGAAGCCATGCTGCGCATTCTGCTGGCGCATGAACGCGACGGCCGTGGCGCGGACAGCGCCCGGGTTGCCGAGATCGAACTGCACCTGGCCCGTTGTCTGATCCGTGCTGGCCAGCAGGACGAGGCGCGAAAACTCCTCGGCCATGCCCAGCCGATCCTGGCCGCCGCCGAGCCGGAGTATCCGCGGCTGGGCCGGCAGGCGGCGCAAGCACTGGCCGCGATCGATGCCGCGATCGAGGCATCGTCGCCTGATCCGGGAAACAACGCAGGCCGTTGATTGATCGATCCGTGATGCTGCCGGCAGCTTGTCCTGGAACGTTCGCGGACGGCATCGCCTTGCACCTTTCATGAACACGGGTTTGCCGATGATGCCGGCGATGAGCCCGAATCGGCTCAGGCCGCGAATCGGCAGGTAGTCCATGTTGCATGGATGGCGTCGGTTGGCGCCTGCGGGCCCGGCCGGTGCGTCGTTTCCCTGATCACGTTTCGATGACGAGAGGACCAGACCATGAAGCAGAATGCTCGACTCGTTCGCTGCGCCATCGGCGCCGCCTTCGCCCTGTCACTGCTGTCGACGTCGGCATCGCCGGTGTCCGCGGCTGACGCCCAACCCCTGCCCGATGCCTGTGGACTGGTGACCGAGGCTGATCTCAATGCCTTGTTCCCGGGCCAGCCGGTGGAAAAGGTCGACCAGACGCTCAGTGTGCTCGGACAAGGCCCGCAGTATGTCCAGAGCTGCCTGTATCGCGTGCGCCTGCCCAATCCACGCAGTTCCGGCACCACCGCCTCCCTGATCAGCCTGACGGTGCTGCAGCTCAACGGTGACCAGCGCGAATTCGCGCACCAGTTCAGCGCCCAGACCAGCTATCGCGACATCCGCAATTCGCAGGTCGAGCGCGTGCCGGAGGTGGCCGACGAGGCACTCACCGATGTCAACGAGCGCGAGATCGTGGTGATCGCGCGCGACGGCAAGCTGATGTACCGCCTGACCCTGGACAATTATTCGGCACAGTCGCTGCCCAATGCGTTGTCGCTGGCACGGCAGGCTGCCGACCGCTGGAGCGATCAGGACGGGATGCGCACCGCCGCCGCGCCGCTCGCCGCGAATACCGCGGTGGAGATTCCGCCCGACACCCGCGAGTCCAACCAGGCGCCCGCCCAGGAATGGCCGGACGCCTGCGCCCTGCTGACCCGTGCCGATGTCGAAGCCGTCTATGCCGGTGCCGAGATCGAGGGGCCCGAGGCCACCCGCGGCCAGCTCACCCGGATGAGTCGCACCAACACCTCGGAGGATCTGCCGCATCCGATCGCCTGTGTCTTCAACGTGGTCGAGCGCTTCCTGGTCGACGGCAAACGCGAGCTCGACGTGACCCGCGTGCGCGTCGCCATCAGCGACATGGCCCGCAGCCCGGAAATCGCCGAGCGCATCTTCCGCATCCATGCCGGTGACACCGATATGCCTGGCCTGGGTGATCGCGCCAGCCGGAACACCACGGCCCGTTCGATGGCGATCCAGAAGGGTCGTCTGACCGTGCAGCTCAGTGCGGCCAGTGCCCGCGGTGCCCGTGACCAGGCCATCCAGGATCAGGACAACCAGCGCCTGCTGGCGCTGGCGCAGCGTGTTGCTCCGCGCATGCAGCCGTAGTCGCGGCAGCGGCTTAGGTGCGGCGGCGCTGGTGTCGGCGCCGTCGCATCGGGTTGTCCGCGCAACCGGATACGATCGAACGCCGCCAACGCCACGGCGTGGTGACCGAGCCAGCAGCATCACCGTGATCAGTTCGCTGAGCGAAGGTCAGTCCGGTCGATTCCGCGAGCCACGACGAACGCCGACTTCGCCATCGCGGGCACGTCCTGATCGGCCCCGGTGATGCGAGTTCGTCGCCGACACGGACCGAGCCACCTCGTCCGCAGCCGTCGGAGGCGGGCAGACCGCAGCGTATGATGCGCGCCCGGCACCGCTGCGCAGGACCATGATCTACATCTTCTCCGCGGTCGTGTTCAGCGTGCTGGTGTCGGTGCTGCTGAAACTGTTCCCGCGCTACCGCGTCGACACCGGTCAGGCAGTCACCTGGAACTATCTGGCAGCCGGTGCGATGTGCTGGTGGTTGCTGGCGCCGCCGCTGGCCTCGTTGCGCGAACCCGGCGCACCGTGGCTGGCCTTGCTGACCCTGGCGCTGGTACTGCCGGCGCTGTTCCTGGTACTGGCCAGCGCCGTGCGTCGCGCTGGCATCGTGCGCACCGATGTCGCCCAGCGCCTGTCGCTGCTGCTGTCGCTGGCCGCGGCGTTCGTCCTGTTCGGCGAGCGTGCCGGCGGCTGGAAGCTGGTCGGACTGGTGTTGGGACTGGCGGCCGTGCTGGCGATCCTGTCACGACCGGACGCGCAGTCGCCACAGCGCGGTGCCGGGATTGCCCTGCTCGCGGTCTGGGCCGGTTTCGCCCTGGTCGATGTCATGCTCAAGCTGATCGCGCAGGCCGGAACGCCGTTCGCGGCCTCGCTGCAGGTTGCTTTCGTGCTGGCGTTTGTCGGCATGCTGGCGGTGCAGGGGTATCGGCACGCCAGCGGGCGCACGCGCCTGTCCTGGCGTGGGCTGGGCGCGGGTCTGCTGCTGGGTGCGCTCAATTTCGGCAACATCGTCTGTTATGTGCTCGCCCATCGCGCCTTGCCGGAAAGCCCGGCCGTGGTGTTCGCGACCATGAACATCGGCGTGGTGGTGCTCGGCACGCTGGTGGGCGTGTTTGCTTTCGGCGAACGCACCAGCCGCTGGAATCGTCTGGGCATCGCGATGGCTGTCGTCGCCATCGGACTGATCGCGTTCGCACCACGAAGCTGACCGCTGGTCCCGCTGCGGCGCCGTTGCACCGATACCCGGGCGCTAGCGATGTCGGCGGAGCAAGGTGTCGGCCATGTAGTGCGCGCAGTCCGCGACCTGCGGCTGCCAGGCCGACCAGTCTTCGGCGACGGTGCCGAGATAGGCATCGCGCGCCTGCTGCAGCACCGCGCGATGTTCCGGCGGCAGTTCAGGCAACACCAGACGGACCGCGGCGTCCTTGGCGACGATGGCGCCGCTGCCCAGCGTCACCCACATCCGGGCCAGGGTGAGCAAGGCATGCTTCTCCTCTCCCACGAGGTTCTCGGCGACTTCCGGCAGCATGGCCAGAATGGCGGCGCGGATGTCGCTGTCGGGAATGGTCGGCAGCAGCGCGGCCGGCTCCGGGCCATGCAGCGCGATGCCATGCCTGCGCGCCTGGGTCAGCAGCAGCGCCAGATCGGGATCGGGCTGGCGTTCGTCGACCAGGCCTCGCGCCAGATCCGCACGCAGCCACTCGCCGAACTGCAGTTCGCGCATGGCCGGTTGCCGCCAGGGCTGGATCTCGGACAAGACCACGCAGGTAAGTTCCAGCGCACGGAGCACCGGATCGCCGGGCGGTGATGACAAGGTCAGCAGCTCCGCCATCAGTGCCGCGCGCTCATCGTCGCGCAGCTGCCGATCGAGCACGGCCAGCAGATCCAGGTCGCTGGCCGGCTTCGCGCCACCGTCGACGAAAGAGCCGTACAACCACACGGCGAGCAGACCTCCGGCCAGACGCCGGCGCAGGACATCGCAGACCATGACCGCTTGTGATGGCGGTGATGGCTGCATTGTCTGCAGGTTGTTTCGGTCAGGCTTGCCGGCTGGCGCGGTCACACGGCGAGCATACGTGGAATGGCGCGGCGGCATCGAAGCGCGGTATCGGCCAGTGGCGACTGCTTGCGGCTGCAGACGACGCCCAGACGGCGTCCATGCGCACAGGCCCTCCTCGCAGCGTCGTGGTGCGCGGACGACAGGCATCGGCGGTCGGGCGCGAGGGCAGGCGGCCATCACCGACGTGATCCGGCGGACCGCTCACCTGTCCGCAGCCAACGCCGGCCACGCGGATGCGGCAAACTGGCACGCAGGGATCGGTGGCCACGCAGGCACTCCCGTCGCGATGTTCGACGCCGGCAAGACGGTGGTCATGCGCTGATCCGTATTCATCAAACCAGGGGAGTTGTTCTGCGATGACCTTTGCACGTCCACGCCTTGCCACCGCAGGTCTTGCCCTGCTGCTGGCCACATCAATCGGGTCGGCAAGTGCTGAACCGACCGCGACGCTGGCGGTGATGCCGGTGCTGGCCGAGGACGTTTCACTTCGCGCGGAACGACCCGGTGTCATTCGTGCGGCCCGTCTGGCGGTGGACTCACCGATCACGCTGCGTGACATCGATACCGTACACATCGAGGTGTTCGGTCGCCTGGTGGCCATCGAGCGCGATCGTTTCAGTGCCCGCGATGGTGGCTGGACCTGGGAGGGCGACATCGACGGCGGCGAAGGCTGGGCGGTGATCGCGCAACAGGGCGGACGGATCGCCGGCTATCTGCAGATCGCCCGCTACGGCCATGCGGTCGAGATCGTGCCGCTGGCCGACGGTGGCAGCGCGCTGATGGAGCGCGACGACCGACTGCTGCCCGAACCCGGCCAGCCGCTTGCGCCGGATGTCGACAACACCGTGCCGCATGGCGCCCTGCTGCCACGGGAAGATCCGCACGCGCTGCGCGGCGGCATCACCTGGGTCGATGCCCTGGTGATGTACACCGCTGCCGCGTCGACACGGGCCGGCGGCCACGCCGCCGTGTCGGCCCGCGCCCACGTCGATGTCGCCTGGCTCAACCGCGCGCTGCGCAACAACGGCGTCGCCATGGCCTACCGGCTGCTCGCGGTGAAGCCGCTGGCTTTGGTGGAGCCGGTCGACAACGAATGGGGCACCTTCTTGCGTGCCTTCCGGGATGATCCGGCTGCGCAGGCGCTGCGCAACCAGTACGGCGCCGACATGATGGGCTTGTACGTGCATCGCGACGCCAATCCCGACTGCGGTCGCGGCTACGTCATGCGCAGTCTGGGCTCCGGATTCGCGTCTTGGCCCTACCAGTACAGCCACATCAGCTGCGGTGTCCGCGTCTATGCGCACGAGAGCGGGCACACCATGGGTCTGGAGCACGATCCGGACAATTCCGGTGTCGGTGCCACTCCCGAGGATGCATCCAGACCGTGGTCGTTCGGTCACGGTTTGGCCGATGGCGCCAACAGCTTCCGGACCATCATGGCCTATGCGTCGGTGTGTGGCGGCAATCCCTGCACCCAGGTGATCGCATTCTCGGCACCTGACCGTACCGCGAACGGACACCCGATCGGCATCGACGGGCAACGACACACGGCGCGCACGCTGGATGAGGACAGCCGGGCGATCGTGTCGGCGTTCCGGGCCAGCGTGATGATCTTCCAGAGCGGGTTCGATTGATCGCGACGACGTGATCGGCCCTGTCGTCGCCGGGCAAGGGGCGGCGATAATGCCGACATGTCCGATTCGTTGTTGTCCGCCGCACGCGTCGCCGTCATCGGCGGTGGTCCGGCCGGCCTGTTCGCCGCCGAGCTGCTGCGCGCGGCCGGATTGGCCGTGGATCTCTACGAAGCCAAGGGTTCGGTCGGACGCAAGTTCCTGATCGCCGGCAAGGGCGGTCTCAATCTCACGCATGCCGACCCGCTGCCTGAGTTCACCGCGCGCTATCGCGAACGCAGTACCGAAGTCGGCGGCTGGCTGCGGCGGTTCGATGCCGACGCCTTGCGCGCATGGGCACGCATGCAAGGGGTGGACACCTATGTCGGCAGTTCCGGACGGGTGTTTCCCATGGATCGCAAGGCGGCACCGTTGTTGCGTGGTTGGGTCCGCCGGCTGCGCGAGGCCGGCGTGCGCTTCCATGTCCAGCATCGCTGGCTCGGCTGGGATGTTCATGGCGGGCTTCGCTTCGACTCGCCCGAGGGTGAGGTTGTGCAACCAGCGGATGCGGTGCTGCTGGCGCTGGGCGGTGGCAGCTGGCCGGAGCTGGGCTCGGATGGTGCCTGGGTAACGCTGCTTGCTGACCAAGGCGTCGATCTGGCGCCGCTGCGGCCGGCCAACTGCGGTTTCGATCTGGACTGGAGCGATCACTTCGCCCAGCGTCATGCCGGCGCGCCGATCAAGCCGGTGGTGGTGCACTGGCGTGATGACGACGGCACGCCGCGCTCGCTGCAGGGCGAATGCGTGGCGACCACGACCGGGCTGGAGGGCAGCGTGATCTACGCGCTGTCGGCGATGTTGCGCGAGCGCGTCGCACGCGACGGCCATGCCGACATCGCCCTGGACCTGGCACCGACCAGCGAGCGATCGACGCTGTCGGCGAAGCTGGCGCGGCCGCGCGGCAAGCGCAGCCTTGCCGACCACCTGCGTCGCGAGGCCGGCATCCACGGCGTCAAGGCCGGCCTGCTGCGCGAGGTCCTGTCGCCGGAACAACTGGGTGATCCGGTTGCCGCTGCTGATGCCATCAAGGCATTGCCGCTGCGCCTGCGGCGACCACGACCGATCGCCGAAGCGATCAGCAGCGCCGGCGGCATCCGCCTGGAGGCGATGGACGAGCGGCTGATGATCCGCGCGTTGCCCGGCGTGTTCGCCGCCGGCGAGATGCTCGACTGGGAGGCGCCGACCGGCGGCTACCTGCTCACGGCGTGCTTCGCCAGCGCTCTGGTCGCCGCCGAAGGCGTCATCGACTGGCTACGCGCCGCGTTGCCTGCTGATCCGCCCTGAGCGGCGACCAGATCGGCGCGAATCCGCGCGCCGTGTCCTGCAGTGGCGACTGCGTTGGCGTCGGCGGCTACGGCCGCCAGTTGGCATTGTTCTCCCAGAAGGCCACGCTGCGCTGGTAGGCGTCGCGGTCGATGACCACGCCCGAGCCGCCCTCGTCGACGCCCAGGGCATTGCGCATCATGGTGATCGGCGCCATCGGAATCTCTGCCGGCTCGGCGGTGTACAGGCAACCGACCACGCCCCAGTCGGCATCGATGGGTGAACCCTCTCGCGCCAGTTGCACGCGGTCGTACACGATCACCACCAGGTAGTCGACCACCGGCGCCTCCATCCCTTCGAACCAGCGCACCAGCACCGGCAGTTCCGCCGAGGTGCGTGCCTCGTAGGCAGAGCGCAGCTGATGCCGATTCTGGTCGGTGATGGCGATGGTCAGGCAGCGGGTCGAGGTCCAGTTGCGATGCACGTGCAGCTGGCAGAACGGCGCGTAGCCATCGAGCACCTTCAATGGCGCGTGTTCATTGAGATACCGCTCGAAATCGTCGGCGCTGCAGTCGCGGATGGTATTTCCGCGCGGCTCGCGCGGGAACAGGCGGGTACGGGCGAACGGCGTCAGGACGATGGACATGGCGTGCAGTGATCAGGATGGTAAGGATCTTCGAAGCGAAACCGGTGCCGTCGGCGGCAACGACCGGCGGTCGGGCAAGTGCGCCGATCGCCGACGCCACGAGGCCCAGTCTATTGCCGCAACGAGGTGACATTGGCGATCACGAGGCGGTGCCTTGCCGGGAATGCGAGACAGCGGACCGGTTGCCGGCGTTGGCGACCGGTGTGCGCGCATCGAGGTGTTGATGGCGCCGCCGCCGTTCGACAGTAATCCCGGCAATCGCCATCGGCCGGCATCACGCCGGAGATCGCCGAGCGCTGGCAGTTCACACAAGTTCAAGGATTTTGACGTTTGTTGGCTGCGGTCGAGGCCACTGTCATCCGCATAATCGCCGCTCGCCACGGCAACCGGAACTGCGCTCATGACCACGATCACCCTCGAACAAGCCCGCGCCACCATGCATACCTGGCTGAAGCAGATGGCCGCCGAGGGTGGTTCCGACCTGTTCGTGGCGCCGGACTTTCCGCCCAGCATGAAATCGCACGGGGTGATGAAGCCGCTGCGCGAGGGCAAGCTGCCTGGCGAGATCACCGCCAGGCTGGCCGATTCGCTGATGAACGACAAGCAGCGCGCCGAATTCGCCCGGGAGATGGAGTGCAATTTCGCCATCAACCTGCCCGGCGTGTCGCGCTTTCGGGTCAATGTCTATGTCCAGCAGGGTTCGGTGGGCATGGTCCTGCGCACCATCGCGGCCGAGATTCCCAGCTTCGAGACGCTGCGCCTGCCGCCGATCCTCAAGAACGTGGTGATGGAAAAGCGCGGCCTGGTGTTGCTGGTTGGTGGTACCGGTTCGGGCAAGTCGACCTCGCTGGCGGCGATGATCGATCACCGCAACACCACCTCGGCCGGCCACATCATCACCGTCGAGGACCCGGTCGAGTACGCGCATGTGCCGAAGAAGTCGCTGGTGACCCATCGGGAAGTTGGCGTCGACACACATTCCTGGCACCACGCCCTGAAGAACACCTTGCGCCAGGCGCCGGACGTGATCCTGATCGGCGAAATCCGCGATGCCGAAACCATGGAGCACGCGATCTCCTTCGCCGAGACCGGACACCTGTGCCTGAGCACCCTGCACGCGAACAGTGCCAGCCAGACCTTCGAGCGCATCATCAACTTCTTCCCGGAAGAGCGCCGCACCCAGTTGCTGATGGACCTGTCGGCCAACCTCAAGGCGGTGGTCTCGCAGCGGCTGATCCGGCGCGAGGATGGCCAGGGCCGCGCCGCTGCCGTGGAGATCCTGCTCAACACACCGACCGTGGCCGAGAAGATCTTCAAGGGCGAGTTCCTGGAACTGAAGAACATCATGACCAAGTCGAAGGAGCTGGGCATGCGCACCTTCGACGGCGAGCTGTTCGAACTTTACGACAGCGGCATGATCTCGTACGACGAATCCATCCGCAACGCCGATTCGGCCAAC
>JAMHVM010000144.1:0-3248 GCA_035911475.1 Lysobacterales bacterium
TTGCAGCGGGCCTTCCCACGGCATCGAGGAACCGGCGGCCTGCGCGGTTCCAGCCAGCAACAGCAGCAGTGCGGCCAGCAGTAAGCCTTGCGCCGCAGGGCGGGCCAGGCTGTGCAGCCGCGACCGCGCGGGAAGGCGCAAAGCCGGATTTGCAGAAAAACGGAAAGCAGGAACGATCATCTGCGTCATGGCAGTTCTCCAGGTTGGTCAGGGGACGGGGAAGTCGCCGCAGCGGGTGCGGCCTCGGGAAATAGCGGCAGCTCGGGAAACGGTGTCTCCAGCGCATCCGCCAATCGGTAGCCCACACCGTCGAAGCCGACGACGCGGGCGATGCTCTCGATGCGGCGCTTGCGCCCGCGACCGGCGATGTGGATCACCACGTTGACCGCCTCGGCGATCAGCGCACGCGGCGGGTTCACCGCCACTTCGAGAATCAGTTGCTCCATGCGCAGCAACGCGCCCAGCGCGGAACCCGCATGGATCGTGGCGATGCCGCCGGGGTGGCCGGTGCCCCACACCTTGATGAGATCCAGCGCCTCGGCGCCGCGCACCTCGCCGACCACCACGCGATCGGGTCGCAGGCGCATGGAGGAGCGCACCAACTCGGTCATGGACACCACCCCCGCGCGCGTGCGCAGCGGAACGTGGTCACGCGCCGCGCATTGCAGCTCCACCGTGTCTTCGAGTACCAACACGCGGTCGCCGGTGGCGGCAATCTCTGCCAGCAGCGCATTGGCCAGCGTGGTCTTGCCGCTGCTGGTGGCCCCGGCGATCACGATGTTCTGGCGCTCGCGCACGGCCTGCACCAGAAAGCCCGCCTGGGCGGCGGTCATCATTCCGTCCACGACGTACCGCTCCAGCGGGATCACGCCGATGGCGCGCTTGCGCAGCGCGAAGGCCGGCCCCGGCGCGGCGGGCGGCAAGATGCCCTCGAATCGCTCGCCCGTCTCCGGCAGTTCAGCCGACAGCAGCGGCTGGCCGCGATGGACTTCCGCGCCGACGTGGGCAGCGACCAGGCGGATGATCCGCTCGCCATCGGCCTCGGGCATCTCCACGCCCATCGGCGCGCGCCCACTCGAAAGCCGATCCACCCAAAGGGTGCGATCGGGGTTGAGCATGATTTCCACCACGTCGGGGTCTTCGAGCGCGGTGGCGATCAGCGGCCCCATTGCCGTGCGCAGCATCTGGATGCGTCGCTCAAGGGAGGCGGCAGCAGACGAACGCGGCTCATGCGGGAGTTGCGGAACGGCACTCATGAGGCACGCTCCCGAGCCTGGGCGGCGGCTGCCGCGTCTTCCATCCGCACCGGGTCAGGGTGCAGTTCCTCCACCACATCGCGCACCAGGCTGCGTCCGCGCATCAGGTGGCGGCCAAGCTGCTCGGTGAACTGCTCGAAGCGCGCCTTGCCCTGGGCGCGCGCCGCGTCTTGGTGTGCCTCGGGAACCGGCGTGCTGACCGTCAGGTAGTAGCGGATGAACAGCGCCAGCGTCTCGATGGCGATGCTCTGGTCACGCTCCATGCGCTTGGCCTGGCGCGACAGGCGATCAAGGCGCTTGGCGATGGCCGCCTCGCGCTGGTCAGCGGCATCGGGCGACAGCCACGATGCGAGCGCCGCCGCAACGATCGACGACTTGGACACGCCTTTCTTGGCGGCCAGCTCGTCGAGCCGCTGGGCGTGCTCGGGCTGAATGAACAGATTGAGGCGGTATTGGCTCATAGCTCGATTCCGTCGTTGGGGTTCAGCGATGCCAGCCGGGCCGCGCGCTGCATGGCCGGATCGAGCTGGCGAGGAAGGGGAAGCGGCAGGTCGTCGTCGTCATCGAGCAGCCCGAGGTCAGCTGCGGGCGCGGCCAACTCGGGGTCGTAGGCGACGACTTCGGAAAGCTCGGGCTGACGGCGCGGGCCGCCGTCGTCGGCGGAACCGAGGCCATCGGCGGGTGCCGTGGCCGGTGCGGTGGGCGTTGGTGGGATTGCCAGCCCGCTCCAGTCGTCGGGGCGCAGCGGCGGCGCGTCGGCGTATTGGCTGTCCGCCAACACGGGCGGCGACAGCACGCGCCGCTTGAAATTGGCGTCCGCGTAGTAGCGCAGCTTCTTTGCCCGGATCGGCGCCACGCTGGAGACCATCACCACGGCCTCGTCGGGCGGAAGCTGCATGACTTCGCCGGGCGTCAGCAGCGGGCGGGCCGTCTCCTGGCGCGACACCATGAGGTGGCCCAGCCACGGCGCGAGCCGGTGGCCCGCGTAGTTGCGCTGTGCGCGCAACTCGGTCGCGGTGCCCAACGTCTCGGAAATGCGCTTGGCGGTGCGTTCATCGTTGGTGGCGAACGTCACACGCACATGGCAGTTGTCCAGAATCGAATGGTTTTGGCCGTAGGCTTTGTCGATCTGGTTGAGCGACTGCGCGATGAGGAAGCTGCGGATGCCGTAGCCCGCCATGAAGGCCAACGCGGTCTCGAAAAAATCCAAGCGCCCGAGTGCCGGAAACTCATCGAGCATCAGCAGCAGCTTGTGGCGGCGCTTGATGCCGTCGGAGCCGTCCAGCGATTCGGTGAGCCGCCGTCCGATCTGGTTGAGGATCAGGCGGATCAGCGGCTTCGTGCGGCTAATGTCCGAAGGCGGCACCACCAGGTACAGCGATACCGGATGCTCGGCGGCGATCAGGTCGGCAATGCGCCAGTCGCAGCGCGAGGTGACTTCGGCCACAGTGGGATCGCGATAAAGGCCGAGGAACGACATGGCGGTGCTCAACACGCCAGAACGCTCGTTGTCCGACTTGTTGAGCACTTCGCGCGCAGCGGACGCCACAACGGGATGCGGGCCACCACCTTCCTCGTTCACGAGGTGCGGCGTGGTCATCATCCGGTGCAAGGTCAGCTCGAATGGGCTGGCCGGGTCGGAGAGGAAGTTGGCGACGCCGCGCAGCGTCTTGTCCTGCCCGGCGTAAAGGACGTGCAAGATGGCGCCGACCAGCAGCGCGTGCGAAGTTTTTTCCCAATGGTTGCGTTTCTCCAGCGCGCCTTCGGGATCGACCAGGATGTCCGCGATGTTCTGAGGTTGCCCCTGAAAAGTGGAGTTCTTGACCCTTGTTGAAAATACCGACAAGGAGTTGAGCAATGAGTGACAAGCAAGTGCGTGCGCAGTACACGCGGGAGTTCAAACTGGAGGCGGTTCGGCAGGTGCGAGCTGGCCAGGCGATTGCGGTGGTGGCCAAGGTGCTGGGCATTCCCAAGGCCAGTCTGGGCAACTGG
>JAMHVM010000145.1:0-1965 GCA_035911475.1 Lysobacterales bacterium
CATGGAGTGGGAACGCCAATGCCGAACGACATGCACAAGCCCCTGGCGGAGACGGTCGCGCACGCGCTGGTCGATGCCGAAGCCTATGCGTCCATGTACGAAGCCTCGATCAGCGATCCGGCTGGTTTCTGGGGCGAGCATGGCAAGCGGGTGGACTGGATCGAGCCGTTCACCAAGGTGAAGAACACCTCGTTCGCCTATGACAACGTCTCGATCAAATGGTTCGAGGACGGGGTGCTGAACGTGTCGGCGAACTGCGTCGACCGGCATCTGGCGACGCGGGGCGACCAGACGGCGATCATCTGGGAGAGCGACGATCCGGATGTGGCACAGTTCATCACCTATCGCGATCTGCACCGGGAAGTGTGCAAGTTCGCCAATGTTCTGAAGGATCTCGGCGTCTCGAAGGGCGACCGGGTCGTGCTTTATCTTCCGATGATCCCGCAGGCGGCCTATGCGATGCTGGCCTGCGCGCGGATCGGGGCGGTGCATTCGATCGTCTTCGCCGGCTTCTCGCCGGACGCGCTGCGGAGCCGGGTGGAGGATTCGGGCGCGAAGGTGCTGGTGACGGCCGACGAGGCGCCGCGCGGCGGGCGCAACACGCCCCTGAAGGCCAATGCCGACCGCGCGCTCGAGGGGCTCGACGATGTGAAGCAGCTCGTCGTGCAGCGCACCGGCGGCAACATCGCCTGGAACCCGGGCCGCGACATCTGGCTGCACGAGGCGGCCGAGGGCGTCTCCGAGGAATGCGAGCCGGAACCGATGAACGCGGAGGATCCGCTCTTCGTCCTCTATACCTCGGGCTCGACCGGCAAGCCGAAGGGCGTGCTGCACACGACCGGCGGCTATCTCGTCTATGCCTCGATGACGCATCAGTATGTCTTCGACTACCACGACGGCGACATCTACTGGTGCACGGCGGACGTGGGCTGGGTGACGGGGCACAGCTACATCGTCTACGGGCCGCTCGCCAATGGCGCGACGACGCTGATGTTCGAGGGCGTGCCGACCTATCCCGACGCCGGGCGCTTCTGGCGGGTCTGCGAGAAGCACAAGGTCAACATCTTCTACACCGCGCCGACCGCGATCCGCGCGCTGATGGGCCAGGGCAAGGACTGGGTCGAGAAGTACGATCTCTCGAGCCTGCGCATCCTCGGCTCGGTCGGCGAGCCGATCAACCCCGAGGCCTGGAACTGGTACAACGAGGTGGTGGGCAAGGGCCGCTGCCCGATCGTCGACACCTGGTGGCAGACCGAGACCGGCGGCATCCTGATCACGCCCTTGCCCGGCGCGATCCCGACCAAGCCCGGCTCGGCGACCAAGCCCTTCTTCGGGGTGAAGCCGGCGGTGCTCGAACCCGCGAGCGGGGCGGAGATCGAGGAGACCGCGACCGAGGGCGTGCTGGTGATCGCCGACAGCTGGCCCGGGCAGATGCGCACGATCTTCGGTGACCACGAGCGCTTCGTGGAGACCTATTTCAGCCAGTACAAGGGCTACTACTTCTCGGGCGACGGCTGCCGGCGCGACGCGGACGGCTATTACTGGATCACCGGCCGGGTCGACGACGTGATCAACGTCTCGGGCCACCGGATGGGCACGGCCGAGGTCGAGAGCGCGCTGGTCGCCCATGGCAAGGTTGCCGAGGCGGCGGTGGTGGGCTATCCGCATCCGATCAAGGGCCAGGGCATCTACGCCTATGTGACGCTGAACGAGGGCGAGGCCTATACCGAGGAGCTCCGCAAGGAACTGGTGCAGTGGGTCCGCAAGGAGATCGGCCCGATCGCCTCGCCCGACCTCATCCAGTGGGCGCCCGGCCTGCCCAAGACCCGCTCCGGCAAGATCATGCGCCGCATCCTGCGCAAGATCGCCGAGAACGACTACGGCGCCCTCGGCGACACCTCGACCCTCGCGGACCCAACCGTCGTCGAAGACCTCATCGACAACAGAATGAACCGCGCCTGAGCG
>JAMHVM010000146.1:0-3061 GCA_035911475.1 Lysobacterales bacterium
CTGCAAGTCGAGGGACCGAGATCACGCCCCGGGGCCGCCTGACCGGTGAGCGCTTCTACAAGCCACAGCAGGTACGCGGCGAGCTGCACAGCGTAAACCCCGCCGATCCCAGCGATGTACTGGCGACGTTTGCCTATGGCGAGGAAGATGTCGGCGAAGCGGTGGTGTCAGCGTCGCGGGCGGCGCGTCCGTGGGGGCAGCTTACCGTCGGGCAGCGACTGTCGGCGCTGGATGCGCTGCGGCCCGAGCTGATTCGCTGCGCGCCCCAGCTGACCAGCACGATGGTGCGCGAGACCGGGCGACCGCCGTGGGAATGTCAGCGCGAAGTCTCTGGGCTGCTAAGCCGTATCGACCAGCTGATGAGTGAGGCGCCGCGCCTCTTGGCCGATCGCACCTTTGGCGACCTGCCGGCGCGGGTGCTGTCGGTGCCGCTGGGCGTGGTGGCGGTGGTGGGTCCAGCGATGCTGCCGCTGTCGACCAGTCATACGCACATCATCGCGGCCCTGATTGCGGGTAACTCTGTGGTGTGGAAGCCCAGTCCGCACTGTCCCGCGACCGCGCAGCTATACGCCGAGGTGATGCACGTCGCTGGCCTGCCGCCGGGCGTGTTTAATTTGATCCAGGGCGACGATGCTGTCGGGCGCGAGCTGGCCTTGCATCCGCAGGTGGACGCGGTGGTCTTTACCGGTAGCACAAAGGCCGGTCAGGACCTTCGGCGCAGCTTGGTCGACCGGCCCGAGGTGCGGCTGATCCTGCATCAAGGTGCCAAAAACGCCGCCGTGGTCCTCGAAGATGCTGACCTAGAGCTGGCCGCTTACGAGGTGCTAGTCAGCGCCTTTCAAAGCGCCGGTCAGCGCTGCACCGCCACCAGTCGCGTGCTGGTCCACCGCGCCGTCATCGACGAGTTTACGGCGCGGCTGCTCGACCTGATGGCCGGGGTTTGCGTCGGGGCACCGGGCAAAGAAGTGTTTATGGGGCCGATTCTGTCGGAGGCGCGGCTGGCGCGCTTCATCGCCGCACTGGACCAAGCCAAAGACCAAGGTGCCGAGCCGCTGCGTCGTGGTCAGCGTCTGGATCAGCCAGGGTGGTTTGTGGCCCCGAGCCTGCACTTGGTTCATCGGCGTGACGCCGCCTCGGCTTACCAGACCCAGGAGCACTTTGGTCCCGATCTGGCGCTGTATTCAGTCGCCGATGTCGATGATGCGCTGCAGCTGTGTGACGCCGGGCCGTATGGCTTGTGCGCGTCGCTGTTTACCGACTCGCCGCTGCGCTGGCGGCGCTTTTCCGAGGAAGTGCGGGCGGGCTCGCTGATGTGGAATCGTGGCACCGGCTCACCGTCGGGTCGGCTGCCGTTTGGCGGCGAGAAACACAGCGGCTACGGCGGTCGCGGCGGCGCGGATGCCATCGCAGTGCTGCGTCGAGAAGTGTCCTTGCTGGGCCGCACCTCCACCACCCTGGAGACGTTTCCGGGGCTGGTACGCACAACCGAGAGTCAGAAGAACAAAGGAAGCGAAGTCGCACAATGAGTGTCCGCGCCCCTTCGTCTATTCAAGAAGTCGATCGTCAGCTGGCTGAGCAGTGGCTGGGGTCAGAGCTGAACCGCATGTGGCTGGTGGCCGAGCGCTGTCTGCGTCAGTTTCAGCGCGCAGGGCTGCGGGCGGCTCCCGACAATCCGGCGCTGGCTGAGATTGAAGGCATCTTCACCGCTCGTCGCGCCGCTCGTGGTGGGCTTAGCACCGGCCCGCTGGACGAGGCCGAGCTTACCCGCGCGCTAACCGAGGTCGATAGCCAGATTGCGTCGCTGCGTCGGGCGGCTCCGATCGGGCGGATGGTGGAAAACCTCAACCTAAATCCGCTGGAAGTCGAGACGCTGGTGGTGGCGATGGCGCCGCACATCGATGCGCCGCTGTCCGACGTGTTTGCGCTGCTGCGTGGCTCACCGGCGCGGCGTGGCGTCGATCTGGCGCTGATTGCGCAGCTGTTTCAGCTGAAGCGCACCGACCGCCTGCAGCTGCTCGACTCGCTGGACCCAGAGCGACCGCTTTTGTCGTGGCGCATGATTCAGGTCATGCCGCCGGACTCGCTGGAGGCGTTCTCATCGGTAAACTACCGCGCGATCATGCCGACCTTCGATGTGCTAAGCGTGCTCACCGGACGCGGCGACTTGGCCCCGGCGCTGCAAAAGACCGCGGCGCTAGAGCGCGGGGCGCCGACGCTGGCCGACCTGGTGCTCGACGAGGCGCTGTCCGAGCGCATGACGATGCTGGCCGAGTCGCTGGAAGCCAGCAAGCAGCGCGGTCATGCTGGGCACCTGCCGTGGCTCCTGTTCTGGGGTCCGCGCGGCGCGGGCAAGACTGAGCTGGCCAAGCGCATGGCCGCCTTTGTAGGCCGCCCGCTGCTGACGTTCGATCCGACCATGCCCGAGCAAGGCACGCTGGAAGACCTGCTGCGACGAGCCCAGCGCGAGGCACTGCTGCGCGGTGCGGTGCTCTACATCGGCCCACTCAAAGGCGACCTGCTAAACGACAGCGCCAAAGAGCTGGCCCGTCGCATCAACACCTATCCGGCGATGTTGATCTTGGGCGTGGATGCGATGCAGCCGCCCCGCGTGCGCGTCGAGCACTCGATGCAAGAGATCTCGATTCCGATTCCCAGCGAGCCGGTGCGGCTGCAGCTGTGGGAGCGCTCGCTGCCGACGGCGGTGCGTGGACCGGATCTGGACCTGACCACCACCGCGCGCGCCTTTCACCTAACCCCGGGTGAGATCTTTGACACCGCCGCCGAGGCCGTCGAGGTCGCGCAGATCAGCAAGACCCGCGTCATCAGCCACGACGAGCTGCGTGCCGGTATCGACCGCCGACTGCGCAACGAGCTGGGCGAGATGGCCCGCCGCATCAACGTCAGCGCCAACTGGACCGACCTGGTCATGAACCAGGAAGACACCGACCGCATCAAAGAGTTTATCGGTCGCAGCAAGTTCGCGCATCGCGTCTACACCGACTGGGGCTTCGGTCAGCGCGTGGGTTACGGCAAGGGCATGATTGCGCTGTTCTCCGGCCCT
>JAMHVM010000147.1:0-7850 GCA_035911475.1 Lysobacterales bacterium
CCCTGGCACGGCCCGCTGAGAAAGCCCTACCGCTTCCGTTACCGAAAGGAGCGCGAGTACCGCCTGCACAGCGCCGCCACCGGGCTGCTCTACGCGCGCCTTCTCGATCGGGACATCTTCGACTGGCTCAGCGGCTATCCCGACGTCTGGGCCGCGCTGCTGTACGTGCTGGCCGGCCAGTACGAGCACGCTGGCACGCTCGGCGAACTGGTCGTGCAGGCCGACCAGGCATCGGTCGCCCAGGAACTCGGCGGCGATCCCAGCAAGGCGCTGGCGGCGCCCAAGCATGCGCTGCAACGCAAATTGCTCGACGGCTTGCGCTACCTGCTCAAGGAAGAATTCAAGTTGAACCAAGCCGGTCCGGCGGACGGTTGGCTGACCCAAGACGCTCTGTGGCTGGTGAGCAAGACCGTCTCCGACAAGCTGCGCGCACATCTGCTGTCGCAGGGCATCGACGGCATCCCGGCGAGCAATACGGCGGTGTTCAACGTGCTGCAGGATCACGGCATCGTGCAACCGACGCCGGATGGCAAGGCGATCTGGAAGGCTACCGTCACCAGCGACGCCGGCTGGTCGCACGCCTTCACGTTCCTGAAACTCTCGCCGGCCATGATCTGGGATGCCGCCGACCGGCCGGCGCCGTTCGCAGGCCGTGTGCAGGTCGAAGAGGAACAGGCGGAGCCGCCGCCGCTAGCGCCGGCGGTGGCCGATGGGCCGCGCGTGGAAGGCACCGAAGCTGCACCCGCGAGCACGACGCCGATCGCATCCATAGCCACAGACACCGGCGTGGCCGCGCTGCTCGATCTGCTGGGCGACACCGCTCCACCCACAGCATCGGAGACCCCGACTTGCCCTGTTGCCGAGGCCGAGCCGGCCCCTTCGACCGTGCCCACGCCAGGAATGAGCCTCGCGCCTTCCCAGGATCGCGCGGAGCCCTCCGGGGCGCACTTCATGGCCTGGCTGCGCCAGAGCATCCAGACGCGCAAGCTCATCATCAACGACGCCAAGGCCCTGGTGCATACCGTCGCCGGTACGACCTACCTCGTCAGCCCCGGCGTGTTCCAGCGCTACGCGCAGGAGTACCTTCAAGTCGCCGCGCTGGCCAAGCAGGAGAAGCTGGAGGGGTGGCAGTGGGTACAGAAGCGCTTCGAGAAGCTGGGACAGCACCGCAAGCAGCCCAGCGGGCTGAACATCTGGACCTGCGAAGTCACGGGGCCGCGCAAGTCGCGCCGGCTGCACGGCTACCTGCTCGCCAGCCCGGATACGCTGTTTCAGGAGACGCCGCCAGACAACCCATACCTGCGGCTCCTCAACGAGGCCGCAAAGCGCGAAGATTCAGCCCTTGGGGGCAAGGACGCCGATCAGGCGTAGGCATGCGACCGCTGTGCGGGCCGGCTTCAATCAGCGGATGGGGCCGACTCTGCCAGCTTGGCTTCGGTCAGAGTCATCAAGTGGGCGGAACTGCATTTGAGCGCACGGGCAATCTTGAGGATGAGAGGGAGCGTGGGGACATGCTCGCCGCGCTCGATCTTGCCGATGTGCGACCGTTCGATGCCGGCCATGTGGGCCAGCGTTTCCTGAGCGATGCCCTGGTTGGTTCTTTCTTCCCGCACGGCAGCCCCAAACGCGATGGCTGGTTCCGCTTCGTAGGTAGTGGTGCCGGTGGGGCGGCCCCTTTGGATCGAACGCTTTGGCATTGCCAAGAGCGTCGAACACGGTCACGATTTAAACCACGTTAAACTTAACTCATTCAACGACTTCGAGATCAGTTGCCACGACTTCACCGCCTGGGGGGAGCTGGACGTGGAATCGAGTGACATCACCGCCGAAATTCGCATGGCCGTCCTCGGCGAATGGGTGCCTCCCCAGCTCGCCGACGTGCTCGCCCTGCAGCGCGCCGAAGAGCCGGAGACTCATGCCGTCCTGGCCGGATGGACAGATCCCGGTCGAGGCGCGGAGCTGCCGGGCGACGGCTTCGACTTCGCCTTGTCTGCGGCTGCCCGGCAGTGGCCTGGCTGGATATGCGAGCCGCTGTGGCATGACACGCTGGCGGTCGCCGTGGCCAAGCGCTCCCACCTGCTGGCCTACCGTGAAGTGCCGTGCGAGGAAGTGCTCAAGCAGCCCTTGATCTGCTCGCAGTCCACGGCCGATGAACCATGGCGCGTGACCGTGCAGCGCGTGTTCGAAAACGCGCTGCAGGAGCGGGAGCAAACGGTGGAGACATTCGATGTGGCGATGACGCTGGTTGCTGCCGGGTACGGGATCGCCATTGCGCCTGCCGCGAGACTGGCGAGCTACCTACGCCGAGGCATCGCCGTACGGCCGCTGGCCGGCGCACCAATGATCGTGATGGCTTACCTGCTCCGCCGCAACGCTACCTTGTCGGACACCCAGGCAAGATTCGCCCGCCGCGCGCGCTTGGTGTCCTGACTGATGCGCTGGCCTTCCCATTGATGCGTAACGGCCGGAACTGCACGTCTTCGGCCCTCCGGCTCTGCCGCCATACGTAGTCGCCGATCAAATTGATGTGCTCCCAGCCCAGCGGCGACAGGTATTGCAGCAACCCGTCGTCGATCCCGTTGCCGGAGTCGCGCAGCGCCTGCGTCGCAGCTCATCCTGACAACAATCTACCCTTGTTACCCTTGTCTCGAATTTCAAGGAACCTAGCGATCAAACAGCCGACTCCGATGGAGATCGCAACATCGGCGAGGTTGAACGCGGGCCAGTGCATGCCCTGCCAGTGGAAGTCGAGGAAGTCCACAACCTGACCGCGCAGCAGGCGATCCACCACGTTGCCAAGTGCCCCGCCAAGAATGAGGCTGTAGCCGACGGCTTCGAAGCGCGGCAGCGTCTGCTTCAGTTGTCGGATGAGCCAGACCGCGACGAGCAGTCCTAACGTGATGAAGAAGTAACGTTGCCAGCCACTCGCTCCGGCCAAAAAGCTGAACGCGGCGCCCGGATTGAGCACATGCACGAGGTTGAAGAACGGCGTGATCTCGACCTGTTTGCCATAGACGAACGCCCGTTCGATCGAGAGCTTGGCTGCCTGATCAGCAGCAACCGCTGCCGCAGCCACCCCGTACCACGGCAAGGCCGGCGCGAGCAGCCCCTTTGCGCGCGCCGCAGTGGCGAACGAGATCAGCCACCGCGAGAGCACGGTGCAGCCCAAGCCCAGCCCCCAGCCTGCCAGCACGTCGCCCGGGAAGTGCATACCTGCCGCCATGCGTGACCAGCCAACCAGGGCGGCATACATCAACAGGCAACCGCGACCGCGCCAGGCCAGCAGCGGCCACAACGCAGCGGCCACCAGCGCCGCGTAGGTCGCGTGCCCGCTGGGCAGGCTGTAATGCAGCTCCACAGCGCCGATGACATGCACCGCTGCGCCCAGCACCGCATGCGGGCGCGGAAAGTCGAGCCACCACTTCAAGGCCGACGCCGCCGCCAAGGCCAGCAAGAACGCGACGCCGAAGTGCAACAAACGGCTCCGCACTAGCCGAACGCGGGCCGGATCGGAAGATGCCTTTGACCATGCCCATAGGCCCAGTACGGTTAGGGGCGCGGTCCAGTAGCTGCCGATTAGGCTGAAGAGCGACGCCAGCGGCCACAGCACTGCGGGCGTCCCAGCATTGATCGCTTGAAATAGCGCGAGATTCAGACCGGCCCAGTCATACAGCACGAATTTCCAACTCATCGGCGCAGCAGCCTCAAGCCATTGCCCACCACCAGCAGGCTAGCTCCCATGTCGGCGAACACCGCCATCCACATGGTCGCGTGGCCGGTGAAGGTGAGCACCAGGAACACGGCCTTGATGCCCAGCGCAAGCGCGATGTTCTGTGTGAGCACCTGTGCCGTGGTGCGGGACAGCCGCACGAAGGTCGGAATCTTGCGCAGGTCATCGTCCATCAGCGCCACGTCGGCCGTCTCGATGGCCGTGTCGGTGCCCGCCGCGCCCATCGCGAAGCCAATGTCGGCACGAGCCAACGCCGGAGCGTCGTTGATTCCATCACCGACCATGCCGACCCCGCCGGACTGGGCAAGCGCTTCGATCTCGCGCAGTTTGTCATCGGGGAGCAGGTTGCCTTGTGCGCGGTCGATCCCGGCCTGTGTGGCAATCGCCTTGGCGGTGTGTGGGTTGTCGCCGGTCAGCATCATGGTCTGGATGCCCAGCGCGTGCAGTTCGGCCACGGCGCTCCGGCTGCTGTCCTTGATGGTGTCGGCCACTGCCATGAGCGCCTGCACGCCCTCGGGCTCCACCAGCATCACCGCCGTCTTACCCTCGGCTTCCAGTGCGGTGATGCGTTGTTCCATTGCGGGGGAGCAATGTCCCAGCTCGTCGAGCATCCGATGGTTGCCGAGGTGATAGGCCACTCCGTCGATCACGCCGCGCACGCCTCGGCCGGGCAATGCGGCGAATTCCGCGACTTCGCGCAGCGCCACGCCGTCGGCAAGGGCGGCTTGCGCGATTGCCTTGGACACCGGATGGTCGGAGCGGCTGGCCAGGCTGGCCGCGAGACTACGGGCGTGCTGGGGCGAAGCGTTACCCAAGGCAACGAAGTCGGTCTGCGCGGGCTTGCCGTGGGTGATGGTGCCGGTCTTGTCCAAGGCCAGCCAGCGCAGCTTGCGGCCCTCTTCCAAATACACGCCGCCCTTGATGAGAATGCCGTGGCGTGCCGCTGCGGCCAACCCGCTGACGATGCTGACGGGTGTCGAAATCACCAGCGCGCACGGGCAGGCGATCACCAGCAAAACCAGCGCCCGATAGATCCAATCCAGCCATGCCGCTCCCACAAAGAGCGGCGGCACCAGTGCGACGACCACGGCCAAGGCGAATACGGCGGGCGTGTACCAGCGCGCGAACTGATCCACGAAGCGCTGGGTCGGCGCGCGGCTGCCTTGTGCGGCCTCCACCGCATGAATGATGCGGGCCAGCGTGGAGTTGTTCGCCAGCGCCGTGACACGGTACTCGAACGAGCCTGACTCGTTGAGGGAACCCGCAAAGACGGGATCGCCTAGGCCCTTGTCGACGGGCAGACTCTCCCCGGTGATCGGCGCTTGGTTCACGGTCGAGCGGCCTTCTACGACCTCCCCATCGAGGGCGATGCGTTCGCCAGGCCGCACTCGCACCCGGCTGCCGATCGCAACCTGCTTGGCATCCACCTCGCGCCATGAGCCATCAGGCTGTTGCACCGTGGCTCGCTCCGGGGCCAGATCGAGCAGCCCCGCGATGGCGTTGCGGGCGCGGTCCAGCGACTTGGCCTCGATGACCTCGGCCAAAGCGAACAACACCATCACCATCGCCGCCTCCGGCCAGTGCCCGATCAACATGGCCCCGGTGACGGCAATCGACATCAGGGCGTTCATGTTGAGGTTGCGGTTCTTGAGGGCAATCCATCCTTTCTTGTAGGTGGACAGGCCACCGGTGAGGATGGCGACCAGAGCCAGAACCATCACCGACCAATGATTGCCGCCTTGGAGCCAGTACACGGCCTCCGCCGCAACAGCGGCGACTAGCGAGATGCCGAGCGGCCACCAATGGGTCGTGGTCTGCCCCGGTGCTGATGACGCAGGCGTGCGGTTGGCTTCTTCGAGCACTTGGGCCTCGAAGCCGAGCGATTGCAGAGCACCCAGCACGTCAGGCAGCACGGCTGGGGCATGGCGCACGGTGAGCGTGCGTTGCATCAGGTTGAAGTCGAGATCGATCACACCGGCCAGCGTGGCGAGATTGCTGCGGATCAGCGCCTCCTCGGACGGACAATCCATCTTGGCGATGGCAAGGCGGGTGGTCTGCACCGCCGAGCGGTCGTCCTGTCGCACCGCCTGCATATCGACAGCCGCCAAGGCTTGTTCCACGGGGGCCAACGACGCCAGGGTGTGCCGCACGGTCAAGGTGCGCCGCATCAGGTTGAAATCGAGCTCCACCACGCCGGGCACGCCGCCCAGCTTGCCCCGGATCAGCGCTTCTTCCGTGGGGCAGTCCATGTTCTCGATGTGATAGACGGCAACCGCCACCCCGGTAGTGGCGCTGGTCTGTGTTTCTGATTTGAGAACGGGAGCATCAGCACAACCGTACCCGCTTGATCCGCAACTCATAGCAATTCCTCGGCGTCGTCATTCGTTCAAATGCATTAAAATCCCTATAGTGGCTATAGGGTCAAGCATTGGAGGACCAGCATGGAAATCAGGATCGGCGAACTGGCGCAGCGCACGGGATGCGAGGTCGTGACCATTCGTTACTACGAAAAGGAAGGGCTATTGCCTGAGCCGGCGCGAAGCAGCGGGAACTATCGGCTGTACGGCGAGGAGCAAGTCAAGCGCATGCAGTTCATTCGCCACTGCCGTTCGCTGGACATGTCGCTGGGCGAGATTCGGACCTTACTGAACCTGTGGGACAGCCCCACCCAGGATTGCGGAAAAGTGAATGCCCTGCTGGATGACCATATCCGGCAGGTGGAGGCGCGGGTCGAGGCGTTGTTGCAGCTAAGGCTGCATTTGACGGCCTTGCGTGAAAAGTGCGCCGGCGCACGACCCGTCGAGGCGTGCGGCATTCTTCAAGGGCTCGTGAATTGTTCTTGCCATACCGTCAGCACCCGAGACGAGGCCAGCGCTGGCGTTTAGCGTACGATTTTTCCCAAATTCTGTGGCTTCCCCTGCTAGGCGACCCCGACTCGCGGCGGGGTCCATTCGCTTTCCTTCACGGCCGTGCTCACTGCCATGGCGAGCTTGTCGAGATTGCTGGCAGTCACGCCCTCCAGTGCCGAACGCCCCCGCAGCATCGAGCGCGGTTGCAGCAGTGCATGGTAGATCTGCCAAGGGTCCGCATCCCTGGTCAGCTTCAGGACGGACTGGATCAGCTCGTGCTTGAGCGGGTCGAGGTGCCAGTCCGGCACGCGCTGGCCGCGGTTGCCTACGTTCAAAGCCAGCAAGTTGCCCGCCTTGATCTCGTAGCTGATCCACCTGCGGGATTTGCCTGCCATCTTGGCAAACGCAGCGACGGGAAGGTTGTGCGGCGCTTCGAAGACATCGAACAGCTCCATCCGCTCGCGCTGAATGTCCGAAGGCACCAGCGGCGCGGCCGATCGAGGGGGCGGAACCGCCGGCAGCCGATGTGCGGCGGCAGAAACCAACGGCATGGCGTCACCCGGCTTTGTCACGAGCAGGATTGGCGAAGCAGCAACCGGCGTAGAGGGGGCGTTTGCGGTTTGCTCACTCGGGAATGCGGGCACGCCTTCCAGATGCACGGTGAGGGGCATGCTGGCCGCCTCGACCTGGTTCTGCTCGAAGAGGTCGAGCCGATCGGCCCAGTCCTGCATCATGCGGCGACGCTGCTCCACGTACTCGGCATGGTTGTAGGTCGCGCTGACCTTGTTGGGATCGACGTGCGAGAGCTGTGCATCCACCCAGACTTTCGGGTAGCCGATCTCGTTGAGCGCAGTGGACATCGTGCCGCGGATGCCGTGTCCGGTCAGGCGTTCCTGATAGCCCATGCGCTTGAGGGCACCATTGAGGGTGTTCTCGCTGATGCGCTTCTTCAAGTCGCTGTCGTGCCGGAACAGGTGGCGCTGGGCCGGCTTGAACTCATCGAGCAGGTGCCGGACGATCTCCATGGCCTGAATCGACAGCGGCACGATGTAGGGCGGGATGTCCTTCGCCTGCTGCCGCTTCTTGCGCATATCCAACTGGAGTTGCTTCACGACGTCGGGCGGGATGATCCACAACCCACGGTCCAGATCGAATTGATCCGGCATCGCCTGTCGCAGCTCGCCGGTTCGCACGCCGGTCAGCAGCAATAGCCGCAGCCCGAGCTGGGTCTGCCGCCTGCCGCGATAGCTGCGCAGCCGCTGCAACAGCTT
>JAMHVM010000148.1:0-1040 GCA_035911475.1 Lysobacterales bacterium
GCGAACCGCACAGAGATTTACGCCCGATGGGCCGAGATTCATGGCGAGTGCGTGTATGCGGTGCTGGACGCCGTGGATTGCGTGCTGCGCACTGCGGGAGGTGGAGCATGACCGAGCAGAAAACCTACAGCATGCGGATGGCCAAGGCCGACAAAGACGACCTTGAGGCGGCGTACCAGGTCATGAACCTGCTGGACAGCCACCAGACCCAGGCGTTCATCGCGTCACCCCCTTGACCTTTTCCGCCGTTCGATAGACGCCAAGCCCGAGGATGCCCGACAGGATCACCCACAGGGCGTCGGTGTCCAGCGGAGGCGGAGGCATCATTTCAGCTTGGACAAATCCAGACGCCTGCATTGCAGCCCACCCCCACCGCAGGAACGGGTACGCCAGGAACTGATAGGCCATGGCCGCCACGCCGACCCAGCCCACGGCCGGCCTCCAGCCTGCGACGAACAGCGAAGCGCTCCCGGCCTCGATCTTGTTGATATCGATCTGGCCTTGCATGCGCTCCGACTCGGCGCGGTAGCCGTCAAGCTCAAGCTGCATCCGCTCTTTGTCGGTCGTGATCAGGTCGCCGGCAATGTCGCCCACGGTCTTGACGATGCCGCCGATGGCGTCCAATCCAAGAAGGTTCATTGCTGCAGCGCTCCGAGTGTGCGATTGATCCAGCCCAGCAGGAACTTTCCCTGGGCGCGGTCGCGGGTCACGATGTCGCGGTATCGAGCAATCTTGGCCAGGGCGAACAGAGGCCGGAAGGTTGCCGGTTCGATGCGCTCAAGTGCCTCTATGGTCTTGGGGCCGATGGCGCCGTCCGGAGCGACACCGGCCACGGCCTGAGCCAGCTTGGCGGACACCCGCGGGCCGGCATTGACAGCGAAATCATAGATGTCCTCTGCGATCTCCTGCGCCATGCGCGAGCACTGCAGAGGCGCCCAGAATTCGGCGCGGTAGAAATCGCGCACCAGGTCTGTGGGGGGCGTCTCGTCGCGATCAATCCATGTCCAGCCTGGCCAGCGCGGGTGCATCTTGCGGGCGAT
>JAMHVM010000149.1:0-2005 GCA_035911475.1 Lysobacterales bacterium
GGACGTGCCCGGCTTCATGCCCGGCACCAGCCAGGAGTATGGCGGCATCATCAAGCACGGCGCCAAGCTGCTGTACGCGTATGCCGAATGCACCGTGCCCAAGATCACCGTCATCACCCGCAAGGCCTACGGCGGCGCGTATGACGTGATGAGCTCCAAGCACCTGCGCGGCGACGTGAACCTGGCCTGGCCCAACGCCGAGATCGCCGTGATGGGCGCCAAGGGCGCGGTGGAGATCATCTTCCGCGAGGACAAGAACGACCCCGTGAAGCTGGCTGCGCGCGAAGCGGAATACAAGCAGCGCTTTGCCAACCCGTTTGTCGCCGGTGCACGCGGCTTTATCGACGACGTGATCCTGCCGCATGAGACACGCAAGCGCATCTGCCGGTCGCTGGTGATGCTGCGCGACAAGAAGCTGGAAAACCCATGGCGCAAGCACGGCAACATCCCCCTGTGAGCGGACAAGGAGCATAAGAACATGTTTACGAAAATCCTGATCGCCAATCGTGGCGAAATCGCCTGCCGCGTCATCGCTACTGCCCGCAAGATGGGCATCAAGACGGTGGCCGTCTATTCCGACGCCGACAAGGAAGCCCGCCACGTCAAGCTGGCCGACGAAGCCGTGCACATCGGCGCCGCGCCCAGCCGCGAGTCGTACCTGCTGACCGACAAGATCATTGCCGCTGCCAAAGACACTGGCGCGCAGGCCATCCACCCCGGCTACGGCTTCCTGTCGGAAAACGAAGCCTTCGCCCAGCGCTGCGAGGACGAGGGCATCGCCTTCATCGGCCCCAAGGCGCATTCCATCGCGGCCATGGGCGACAAGATCGCGTCCAAGAAGCTCGCCAATGAGGCGAAAGTCAACACCATCCCCGGCTACAACGACGCCATCGCCGGCCCCGAGCAGGCGGTGGAGATCGCCAAGGGCATTGGCTACCCCGTGATGATCAAGGCCTCGGCCGGCGGCGGCGGCAAGGGCCTGCGCGTGGCGTTCAACGACAAGGAGGCCTTCGAGGGCTTCGCGAGCTGCCAGAACGAGGCGCGCAACAGCTTTGGCGACGACCGCATCTTTATCGAAAAGTTCGTGCAGGAGCCGCGCCACATTGAGATCCAGATCCTGGGCGACAGCCACGGCAACGTGATCTACCTGAACGAGCGCGAATGCTCCATCCAGCGCCGCCACCAGAAGGTAATCGAGGAGGCGCCGTCGCCCTTCATCAGCGATGCCACGCGCAAGGCCATGGGCGAACAGGCCGTGCAACTGGCCAAGGCCGTGAAGTACCAGAGCGCAGGCACGGTGGAGTTCGTGGTCGGCAAGGACCAGGACTTCTACTTCCTGGAGATGAACACCCGCCTGCAAGTGGAGCACCCAGTGACGGAGTGCATCACCGGCCTCGATCTGGTGGAACTGATGATCCGCGTGGCGGCGGGCGAGAAGCTGCCCCTGACGCAGGCCGACGTGAAGCGCGACGGCTGGGCCATCGAATGCCGCATCAACGCCGAAGACCCGTTCCGCAACTTCCTGCCCAGCACGGGCCGGCTGGTGCGCTTCCAGCCGCCGGAGGAAACCATGTTCCAGGGCGACACGGCCAAGAAGCTGGGCGTGCGCGTGGACACGGGCGTGTACGAGGGCGGCGAGATCCCCATGTACTACGACTCGATGATCGCCAAGCTCATCGTGCACGGCACCGACCGCAACCACGCCATCGCCAAGATGCGCGCGGCGCTCAACGGCTTCGTCATCCGGGGCATCAGCAGCAACATTCCGTTCCAGGCGGCGCTGCTTGCGCACCCCAAGTTCGTCAGCGGCGAGTTCAACACCGGCTTTATCGCCGAGCACTACGGCAAGGGCTTCCATGCGGAGGACGTGCCGCACGAAGACCCGCTGTTCCTCGTCGCGCTGGCCGCCTACATGAACCGCCGCTACCGCGCGCGCGCTTCCGGCATCAGCGGGCAGCTGGCAGGCCATGAGGTCAAGGTGGGCGAGCAGTTCGTGGTGGTGGTG
>JAMHVM010000150.1:0-8024 GCA_035911475.1 Lysobacterales bacterium
CTGGGACAAAGGCGTTGCGGGCGGCTATTGGCGCAGCATTGCCGGCAGGGCGCCGGCCCAGCCCAGGGCTTCCAGCACGGCGGCAAATTCGCCATCCGGCGGGGCGACGAGATCGAGCGGATCACCGGTGTACGGGTGGATGAGCTGCATCCGCGCGCAGGCCAGCAGCATCCGGTGGCAGCCAAAAAGTGTCTGGAATAGGCGGTTGTGGCGGCCCTTGCCGAAGGTGGCGTCGCCGATTACGGGGTGGGCGACGTGCTTGAGGTGGCGGCGAATCTGGTGGCGGCGGCCCGTGTGGGGCGTGACTTCGACAAGGGCATAGCGGCTGGTGGGGTAGCGGTCCACCTGGTGGGGGAGTTCGCAGGTGGCGAGGCTGCGGAAATCCGTGACGGCCGGCTGGGCTTCGTCGGAGGTCTTGTCGCCCACCCACTCGGCATCGTCGCGACGGCGGCTCAGGGCATGGTCGATGTGGCCGGATTCGGGCGGATGGCCGCGCACCACGGCGAGGTAGGTCTTGGCCACTTCCTGGCGTTCGAACTGGCCGCCCAGGAGGCGGGCGGTTTCCTTGTCCAGCGCAAAGACCAGCACGCCCGAGGTGCCCCGGTCGAGCCGGTGGGCGGGGTACACACGGCGCCCGATCTGGTCGCGCAGCAGCTGCACGGCAAAACGCGTTTCGTGGCGGTCGATTTCGCTGCGATGAACGAGCAGGCCGGAGGGCTTGTGAATGACGACGATATGCTCGTCGCGAAAAATGATGGGAAGCATGGGGCGGGATGGTAGCCCAGACGAGTGCGCCGGGGCGCTTCCGGATGCCGGTGGGCCCTGTGGAACGCAGTCAAAAATCTACGATGTCATTTTTTTCTTAAAGAAAACGCATTTGATTCCGTTGAGTAGCCCGGGGTATGCATTCGTATCACGGTTTGATTCACGTCTTGTTGCGCCTGTTTTTTGGGTGATGCCTGGACTGGGCGAACGGTGATCTAACTTGATTGGCTAATGGGGCCAAAGGGACAGGACATGACAAGAGTTTCGCTGACGCATCGCATCACCAAGATTGGTGGCAAGGCGGTGTCCGTGGCCGTGTGCGCACTGACGGGGCTGGTGCTGTTTGGGGCCGCCGGTTCGGCGTTCGCCACCCCAGTCGTTTACTTCCAGACGATTGCCGACGGGCGCAGCTATTTCGACAGCACGGTGACGACATACGCCGTTGGCGGCACGCCCGATCTGCTGACGACCACCCTGTCCGGGCTCGGTTCGGGTACCAATTGGTCCATTGGTGGCATCGACATTTCCGCCACCAATGGCGTGACGCGCTCTGTCGACAATAGCTATCTGTCCAGCGCACCCAGCCTGAGCGGCACCCCAACGGGGCAGGGCATCAACATGACGGCCTCGGGTTCCGATCCGGAAGGCTCTGGCCTGACCTTCCATTTCACGTCGACGCTGAATGCTTTCGGTGTCGAAATGGGTGACTGGGGAACCTGCTGTTATCCGTCGGCCCTTTACATCCAGTTTGGCTTAAATGGCGCGTGGGGTGCGGCCCAGCAGATCGGCGTGGCTAATTCACGTGTCGATGTGCCGGAAGACAACGGTTCCCAAACCTTCACCTTCATCGGTGCTGTGAACGACACCAACTTCTTCAATGAAGTGCGAATCTACGGTGCCGGTAACGGCGACGTGCTGTATGCCGGTGGCGTCCTGCGGACCGCTTCCGTGGCACTCAATTCGGTTCCTTCCGACGCGGGTTCGTCTACCCAGGGGCCAAGCGCGACCGACATCGATACCGCTCAGTCCTCCTATCTGGCCAGCAACCTCGGCACCTCGGTGAATCCGGCCTTCGTCGGTGGCACGCTGCAGGTCGATAGCGCGGGTGCAACGATCAGCTCCAACTTCACCGTCAGCAACGCCGGCGGCACCATTAATGCCAACGGCTACAACTCGACCTTCTCTGGCGTGATCTCCAATGCCGCCAGCAGCACCGGGTCGATGACATTCACCGGCTCCGGCATCACCGCGCTCACCAACGTCAATACCTACACTGGCAGCACCACCATCAATTCTGGTGCGACCCTGGCCCTGTCCGGCTCCGGCAGCATCGCCGCATCGAGCGGCGTGATCGACAACGGCACCTTCGACATTTCCGGCACCACCTCCGGCGCGACGATCAAGACCCTGTCCGGTAACGGCGCGGTGGTTCTGGGAGCCAGGACGCTGACCTTGTCCAACGCCGCCGGCACCTTTGCTGGCATCGTCGGCGGCAGCGGCGGCCTCAGCGTGACGGGCGGCAGCGAAACCCTCACCGGCGCCAACACCTACACCGGTAGCACCACGATCAGCAGCGGCGCCACTCTGGCGCTGAGCGGCGCCGGCAGCATCGCAGCGTCGAGCGGCGTGGTCGACAACGGCAACTTCGACATTTCCGGCACCACCTCCGGCGCAACGATCAAGACCCTGTCCGGCAACGGGACGGTGGCTCTGGGCGCCAGGACTCTCACCTTGTCCAATGCCGCCGGCACCTTTGGCGGCATCGTCGGCGGCAGCGGCGGCCTCAGCGTGACGGGCGGCAGCGAAACCCTCACCGGCGCCAACACCTACACCGGCGCGACCAGCGTCGGCAGCGGCGCCACGCTGACCCTGTCCGGCGCCGGTTCGCTCGCCTCGAGCGCGATCAGCATCGCCAGCGGCGCCACCTTCAACGACAGCAACGGCGGCCTGTCGGCCAGCGCCAACGTCACCGACAACGGCACCCTGACCCTCGGCGCCAGCGAAGCCATCAACCAGCTCGACGGCAGCGGCGCAGTCGGCCTCGGTAGCCACACGCTGACGCTCAACCAGGGCAGCTTCGGCGGCGTCATCGGCGGCACCGGCGGCCTCGTCAAGGCCGGCGCCGGCACCCTGACGCTGTCCGGCACCAACACCTACAGCGGCGGCACCACCGTGACTGGCGGCACCGTGGCGGTCTCGTCCGACGCCAACCTCGGCAGTGCGGCCGGCCCGCTGGCGCTCAATGACGGCACGCTGCACACCACGGCCAGCTTCACCACCGCCCGCGCCACCAGCCTCACTGGCACCGGCACGCTCACCACCGACGCGGGCACGACGCTGCAGGACACTGGCGCCGTCAGCGGCACCGGGGCCCTGCTCAAGAACGGCGCCGGCACCCTGCAACTGTGCGGCGACGTGAGCAACAGCGGCGGCGCCAGCGTGGCGGCGGGGCGTCTTGACCTGTGCGGCAACTACACCGCGCCCGGTGCCGTCAGCATCGCCAGCGGCGCGACCCTCGGCGTCACCGGCACCACCAGCCTCGCCTCGTCCAGCGGCATCGCCAACAGCGGCACTCTCGACATCTCCGGCACCAGTGCCGGCACCACCGCCCAAACCGTCAGTGGCAGCGGCAACATCGCGCTGGGCAGCCAGACCCTGACGCTCAGCAACGCCGCCGGCACCCTCAGCGGCATCGTCGGTGGCAGCGGCGGCCTCAGCGTGACGGGCGGCAGCGAAACCCTCACCGGCGCCAACACCTACACCGGCGCGACCAGTGTCGGCAGCGGCGCCACGCTGACCCTGTCCGGCCCCGGTTCGCTCGCCTCGGGCACGATCAACATCGCCAGCGGCGGCACCTTCAACGACAGCAACGGCGGCCTTTCGGCCAGCGCCAACGTCACCGACAACGGCACCCTGAGCCTCGGCGCCAACGAAGCGATCAACCAGCTCGACGGCAGCGGCGCAGTCGGCCTCGGCAGCCACACACTGACGCTCAACCAGGGCAGCTTCGGGGGTGTCATCAGCGGCACGGGCGGCCTCGTCAAGGCCGGCGACGGCACCCTGACGCTGTCGGGTATCAACACCTACAGCGGCGGCACCAGCGTGACTGGCGGCGTCGTGGCGGTCTCGTCCGACGCCAACCTCGGCGATGCGGCCGGCCCGCTGGCGCTGAGCGACGGCACGCTGCGGGTCATCAACAGCTTCACCACCACCCGCGCCACCAGCCTCACCGGCACCGGCACGTTCGTCACCGATTTGGGCACGGCGCTGCAGGACACCGGCGCCGTCAGCGGCACCGGGGCCTTGTTCAAGGACGGCGTCGGCACCCTGCAACTGTGCGGCGACGTGAGCAACAGCGGCGGCGCCAACGTGGTGGCGGGTCGCCTTGACCTGTGCGGCAATTACACCGCTCCCGGTGCCGTAAGCATCGCCAGCGGCGCGACCCTCGGCGTCACCGGCACCACCAGCCTGGCCTCGTCCAGCGGCATCACCAACGACGGCACCCTCGACATCTCGGGCACGACTTCTTCGCTCGGCTCCACCATCACCGCCCTGACGGGCGGCGGCGAGGTCGTCCTGGGCAACCGTAACCTCAACCTCAGCAATGCCAGCGGCAGCTTTGGCGGCGTGATCAGCGGCACCGGCGGCGTTGCCGTCACGGGGGGCAGCCAGACTTTCTCCGGCACCAACACCTACACCGGCGCGACGACCATCGACAGCGGTGCAATGCTGGCCCTCACCGGTGCCGGTACTGTCGGCGTGGCCAGCACACTGGTTAACAACGGCAGCTTCGACGTTTCCGGCTCCGCTGCCGGGGCTTCGATCGCAACCGTGGTCGGTTCCGGTAATGTCATCCTCGGCAGTCAAAGCCTCACGCTCAGCAACGCCAGCGGCAGTTTTGACGGGGTGATTTCGGGTGCCGGCGGCCTCAATGTCACGTCCGGTGTCGTCGCCCTCGGCGGCGTCAGCACTTACACCGGCGGCACCACCATCGGCAACGGTGCCACCGTTCGTGTTTCGTCCGACGCCAACCTCGGCGGGGCCGGCGGTGTGCTCAACCTTAACGGGGGCACGCTGCAGAGCACCTCGAGCTTCTCCACCGCCCGTGACATCAATGTCACCGGAACCGGCACCCTGCAGGCGAATAACGGCACCACCCTCAGCAGCAGCGGAGTTGTTTCGGGCAGCGGCACCCTCGTCAAGAATGGTGCCGGCGCGGTCATCCTCAGTGGCGACCTGGCCCACACCGGCGGAACAGTGGTCAATCAGGGCAGCTTGCAGCTTGCCGGCACCAACAGCTACACCGGTGGCACCACGCTCAACGGCGGCACGCTCAAAGTTGCATCCGATGCCAGCCTGGGGGCGGGTAGCAGCGCAATCACGTTCAATGGCGGAACCCTGCAGGCCACCACCAGCTTCAGTTCTGCCCGTGACGTCAACGCCACCGGCGGCGGTACCGTGGCTACCGATTCCGGTGCCACCCTCAGCCTGACCGGCTCGCTGGTGGGTGCGGGACAGCTGACCAAGACAGGTGCCGGTACCCTTGTTCTGTCGGGCGACAGCTCCGGTGACCACTCCGTCGGCTCTGGCTGGACGGGCGGCATGACCGTCAATGGCGGCCTCGTGCAGGTCACCAACCCCTGGGGCCTCGGCTGGGGCAACGTCACCGTGAATGGAGGCACCGTCAACACCACGGTGGATATCCTGACCGGGCAGTCCATCGTCCTGGCCGGCAACACCACTGTTAACGTTGATACCGGCACCACCACCACGCTTTCCGGCACCATCACCGATACGGGTGGCGACTCGGGCGGTGGCTCGGGCTGCTTCGTCAAGTCCGGCCTGGGCACGCTCAACCTCACCGGTGTCATGACCCAGAGCAACGGCACCTGCGTTCAGCAGGGTGAGCTGCGCGCCAACGGCACCCTCGACAGCGTCGTCGCCGTGGATTCGCCGGCCATCCTGCGTGGTACCGGCCTGATCAACGGCCCGATCTCGGTGCATGGCATTCTCGCTCCCGGCAATTCGCCGGGTACGCTGACCACCACCAGCACGGTCACCATGTTTGCCGGCAGCACCTTCCAGGCCGACATCAACGGCCTCGGCACGGCTTCCGGCCCGGGCAACTATTCGCGCCTGCTGGTCACCGGGGCGGGCAACCAGTTTGTCGCCGGCGGTGCCACGCTGGCGCCCAACCTCACGGCGATAACCGGTGCGGTTACCTACACGCCCTATGTTCCGCAACTGGGCGACAACTTCCGCATCATCACTGCCGATGGCGGCATCTCCGGCCGCTTTGCGCCACTGGCCCAGCCTGACGGCATGGCCACCGGCACCCGCATGGCGGTGTTCTACGATGTCTTCGGCAGCAATAGTGTCGACCTGCGCGTGATTCCGACCTCCTACGCCAGCGGCTTCCTGGCCGCCAAAGGCAATGCCCGTGCTCTCGGCGCCGCGGTGGATCGCATTGTGACCGCCGACCAGCTGGGCACCGCGACCATGACCCAGGGTCAGCTCGTCTACGCGCTGGCCGGCCTCAACGCAGCCCGGTTGCCGGGCGCAATGACGGCCTTGTCCGGCGAAGTGCATGCCGCGCTTGCCGCTGCTGCGCCGCGTGCAGGCCAATGGACCCAGGGCGCCATCGGACGGCAACTGGGCAGTGGCTCCGGCCGCAATGCCGCCGATTCCACCGATCTTCGTGACCAGCGTGCCTTGTGGATCGAAATGGGTGCCAACCGCGGCCAGTGGAGCAGCGACGGCACGTCGTCCGGCTTCCGTACCGATCGCACCCAGTTTGCCATCGGTGGTGATGTCGCCAGCACCGCCAATGGGCGGCTCGGCGTCGGCTTCTCCCATGCCAGTTCCAACCTGGCAATGAGCGGCGTGAGCGCCTCGGGCTCGATGGACGAAAACCTGTTCTTCGGCTATGGGCAGTACCGCATGGGGGGCTACGCCATCGACGGCATGCTGGGCTACGGCAGCAGCACCTGGGAAAGCACCCGTGTCGACCCGATCGCCGGAGCCGGCAGCCTCAAGACGCATCAGCGTGGCGAGAACTGGCTGGCCGGTGTGGCCGTGCGCAAGCCGGTCGAGCTCCTGACTACCGTTGTCGAGCCCTTTGTGCGGACTTTGTTCCAGCAAACCACCCGCGGTGATGTCAGCGAAGGCTCGGCATCGACCGCCGCCCTCAGCCTCGACAAGTACTCCGCCAACGGCTTCCGTGCCATGGTCGGCGTAGCGGCCGGTTCGATCCGCAAGGATCCGCTCTCGGCGCCCTATACCTACCAGGCCGAGATTGGCGTGGGCCAGGATAGCGGCAACGCCGTGCGCCCGACATTGCGCGCGTCACTCGCTGGCGAGAGCTTTACCGTGGCAGGGCCCCAGGTTGGACGCAGCTTTGGCCAGATTGGTGTCTCCGGCACGCTGCGGCTCGCGCCGCAGGTCTTCGCCTACATTGGCCTGACTGGCGAAGCGCGTTCTGGTCAGTCCGATATCGGTGGCAACCTCGGCGTGCGCGTCGCGTTCTGATGCGGTAATCGCATTCCCCGGAAGGGCGGGTTTATCCCCCAACTGCCCGCCCAAAAGGCGGGCAGTTTTTTTGTGCCCGACGAGGTGTGCGTCGCTATCGATAGGGTCGCGCGGCGTGCGATGGAGTTGGCTCCGGGGTAAACGCGGCCGCTGTCGCCCACCTTCACGCGGCCGACTTCTTGCAGTGTTCTTGATGCAGGGTTTGTCGTCACCCGGAGCTTCCGGCAGGTTGGTGCGCCGCGCCGGTTTTACGCACGCTGCGGGCTGGCCCCGAGATGAAACAAAAAAATTTTTGCGTGAACAAATAGTGTTAGCTCGGGTCACAATTCAGCCATGCAGAATAATTCGACCCAGACTCCGCCCCTCTCCCCGGATGCAATCCTTGCGTGCATTCATGCCGCACTGCCTCCCCAGCGCCAAAGCCAGCGCGACCTCCCGAAACTCGCCGAGCGCCTTCATGCGCTGATCGACGCCGCCGACCTGCCCGACCGCCTCGACGCCTGGCGTGGCCTGACCGTCTGGCTGGCGGACGGCTCGCTCTGGAACGACGTCTATATCGATACGGTCGATGTTCACGGCTCGGCCACCCAGCGCTTCGCCGTGCTGATGGATGTGCTCGCGGCCAACCCTGATCTGGCCGCCGATATGCGCCGGGCCATCCGGGCGATCCTCGATGAAACCGACGGTGCCAATCTGTTCGGCGAGGTGGGCATTCCCAGTGACCGGGGCTT
>JAMHVM010000151.1:0-101442 GCA_035911475.1 Lysobacterales bacterium
ATCTAAGCGGGAAACTCGCCCCAAGATGAGATCTCCCGGGACACAAGTCCCCTAAAGGCACCATCAAGACCAGGTGGTTGATAGGCGCGGTGTGGAAGGATGGCAACATCTGCAGCTAACGCGTACTAATGCGCCGTGAGGCTTGATCCTATCCCTTGACCCTCAATGTCACTTCTCTCTTCAGCTTCCCTCGCCGCGACCTAAGGTCGCAGCAACGCTCGCTACATCCACCCCCTTATTCCTGGCGACCATAGCGCTGTGGTACCACCCGTTCCCATCCCGAACACGGAAGTGAAACGCAGCTGCGCCGATGGTAGTGTGGCTTAAGCCATGTGAGAGTAGGTCATCGCCAGGAGCTTCATCCCTCAAACCCCCACCCCGCGTGGGGGTTTGTCTTTGCGCGACTGGAAAACGGGATGGAACCTCCGCCGCTTGCGAATACTCTGTGGGTTAGGCTTGTTGTCATCCCATCATTTGAATCGAGGAGCGTGCCATGAACACCCGACTGAGCCTTACTTTGGCCATCGCCGTTGCACTGGCTGGCTGTGAGTCCGCGCAGGACGCGGAAATGGTCGCCGCTAGCGATCAGGTTGCGGCGCCAGCGACGTCGGAATCGGCGCCAGCGGCGGCTGCCCGCGTCGAGCCCTATGTCGCCAACCCCGAGCACCCGTTCCGGGTCGAGGCCATTGCCCAGTTCGACGAACCCTGGGCCATGAGCTTCCTGCCGGACGGCTCGCTGCTGGTGACGGAGAAGGCCGGCCAGCTCAAGCGGCTGGATCTCGAATCCGGTGCCGTGATCGAGATCGGCGGTGTGCCGGATGTCGTCTACGGAGGTCAGGGCGGTTTCGGCGACGTGCTGCCACACCCGGACTTCGCCAACAACCGAATCGTCTACGTCAGCTATGCGGAACGGGGTGATGGCGATACGGCCGGTGCCGCGGTGGCACGTGCACGCCTGGAGCTGGATGCCGACGCCGGAACCGGTCAGTTGGCCGATCTGAGCGTGATCTGGCGGCAGCACCCGAAAGTCACGGGCCGGGGCCATTACGGGCATCGTCTGGCCTTTGATGGCGACGGCCACCTGTGGATCAGCTCCAGCGAACGACAGAAGTTCGATCCCTCGCAAGACATGACGTCCAATATGGGCAAGATCCTGCGCCTCAACGATGACGGCTCGGTACCGGCGGACAATCCCTTTGCCGATCAGGGCGAGATCGCTGCCCAGGTGTGGTCACTGGGACATCGCAACGTGCTCGGTTTCGCCTTCGACGCCGAGGGTCGCCTGTGGAATCACGAGATGGGGCCCAAGGACGGCGATGAGCTGAATCTGGTCGAACGCGGTGTCAACTACGGCTATCCGATCGTCTCCAATGGCGAGCACTACGATGGAACGCCGATTCCCGATCACGACACCCGACCGGAATTCCGGGCACCGGTGATCACCTGGACACCGGTGATTTCACCCTCTGGTTTCATCATCTACAGCGGTGCGCAATTTCCGCAATGGCAGGGCAGCGGCTTCATCACCGGCCTGTCGTCGCAGTCGCTGGTGCGCGTCCAGTTCGATGGCGAATCGGCGTCGGAAGCCGAGCGTTTCGCCATGGGCCGGCGCATCCGCGAGGTCGAGCAGGGGCCGGACGGCGCGATCTGGCTGCTGGAGGACGGGCCCGCGCGCACCGGTGGGCGTCTGCTGAAGCTGACGCCGAGAACCTGATCGGGTCCGGGCAAGGCTCGGCGCCGGGTGGGCTCAAGGCCCTCCCGGCGGCGGCGCCGCCCAACCGCCCTCGTCTTCGCCGGCGATGGCCGGCCGCAATTGCGAATCCGGCGGTGACAGCCCCAGTGCCTCGCGGTAGCGGGCGTGCAGGGCATGCACCTTGACCACGTACTGCTGGGTTTCCGGGAACGGCGGTACGCCTTCGAAACGGGCGACCGCGCCGACGCCGGCGTTGTAGGCAGCGGCCGCCAGGGTGAGGTCGCCCTTGTACAGGTCGATCAGGAAGCGCATGTGGCGGGCGCCGGCACGGATCGATTCGCCCGCATCGAAGACGTTCTTGACCGCATACTCTAGTGCCACCTCGGGCAGCAACTGCATCACGCCCATGGCGCCGGCGTCGGAAATCGCCCCGGGATCGAAGTAACTTTCCGCGTGGGCGATCGATCGCAGCCAGGCGTCGTCGACACCGCTGCTGCGGGCCGCGGCCTTGAACTCGGCATCGAAGCGATCCAGACGCGGCCGTCCCACCTGGCCCATGCCGACATGTGCGGTGGCTGCCGGCGTCGATGCGCTGAAGCGCGCGACCGGTGTGCCGCCATCCATCTGTCGCGTGCTGAACCAGGGGCCCTGGGCCTGCTCGTAGCGGTACAGCTGGCCGCTGAAATCGCCCATGGAACCCCAGAGGTTGGGCGTGTTCGGATCGTTGTCGTCCAGTTCCTCGGCGGTGCATTGCGAGCCGGGTTCGGGGGCGGTGGCCAGACTGACGGTGCCGTCGCGGACACAGCGGTAGACGGTGCGTGCCTGCAGGGACGTGGCTACGAGGCACAGGGTCAGCACCAGCCCGATCGGGCGCAGCCAGCCGAGCTTCGCGCCGGGCGACAGCAGGCGACCACGCCCGCAGCGTGTCGGCAACGACCTGAGGGACAGTCCGGTTTGCGGCATCGACAGCTGGTTTCCGGAAGAAGGCTCGCGGGGCGCGGGGTGATGCGGCCGGTCGTAAGCCGGCCTTGCTGGAGGGATACGTCGTCGAAGGCCCGATTCGGACAGGATCAGCCGAGCACGGACCGATCCGGGCGTCGCGCCTGGCCGATGGCGTGAAGACTCATGGCGGGTGTTCATCGTCCTCGCCGGTATCGGCGGGCAACGCCGCCAGACGCTGGCCCGGCAAGGGCAGCATCAGCCAGAACGGGATCTCCCGATCGGACCATTGCAGCGCGACCGTGTCGAAGATGTCCAGCAAGGTATCGACGTCATCGGGCTGGGCCAGTTGCCAGCCGTCGAAGTGCTCGATCACCACCAGGTAGCCAGGCGCTGGCCACCAGGACAGATCGTCCAGACTGTCGGCCAGCGCATCCCAGTTGCCGCCGAACCAGTCCGGGAAGTGCAATGCCGTGGCCAGACGACGCAGCGCTTCGGGCTTGTCGTGGCAGTCGGCCAGATCGATGCGCGCCACCGCCAGTCCGAGCGATCGCCCGGCCAGCACCAGATCATCGATCTCGGCCTGGTCGATGAAGCAGACACCGGCCTCGTCGCTGTCGACCAGCCAGGCGGCCTGTGCGGATTCGGTCATGGCCGGACCTCGAAGGAACGGAAGCTGCGGTAGTGGTCGGCGGTGTACCAGAACTCGATGGGGGGATCACCACCGGTGACGATGCGCCGTGCGCCGCGATCACGGGCGCCGGGTGTCGGTACCGTGTACTCGCGGTAATAGCCATTGGGTCGTTGTGGCAGTCGTCGTTCGCGGTTCTGGAAAGTGCTGCCGTCCTGGCGATAGGGATGCCGCTCGCCACTGCGGATGCGTGCGATCACCGTGCCGGCTTCGGCAGGCAGGAACGCCGGCAAGCCGCCCGCCGCTACGGGCCCGGGAATGCCGCTGGTTGGCGGATGGCTGCCGCTGCCGTCGGGTTGCTGCAGCCAGGTGGCGACAGCAACCAGAACGATCAGGGCGAGCAATGTGGCCAGTCGGCGCATGCCGTCTACCGGACAGGAGCGGGGAACGGCAGTCTAGCCGTCCCGGTCGCTGCCGGAATGAACCACGATGGTCCGGCCGGTGCGTGACGAGTCGGATCCGGGGGATGATGCCCGCGCGGCAGTCTCAGGCGGATCTGCTCGCGCTCAGCCGCACTTGGAATGGCCGCAGGACAGGCAGGTCGCGCAGCCGTCCATCAGCACCAGGGCCTTGGTGCTGCACTTGGGGCAGATCGAGGCGCTGGCGGGGAAGCCACCGGATGACTCGGTATCGGCGGTGGCTGCGGCGGCAGCGACCGATTTCCCGGCAGCGGCTACCGTGCCGCGTTCAGGCTTTTTTTTTGAGCGGCCTTCAGCGGCCGCTCGCTTGTCGGCCAGCAGTTGCTTCTGCTCGGCGGTCATCTCATCGCTGACCATCAGGCCGATCTTCTTGAGGTGGTCTTCGATCACCACGCCGAGCTCGGCAACGATCGACGGCATGTACACGCCACCCGCCTTGAAGTAGCCGCCGCGCGGATCGAACACCGCCTTGAGCTCCTCGACCAGGAAGGTCACGTCGCCACCCTTGCGGAACACCGCCGACATGATCCGGGTCAGCGCCACGGTCCACTGGAAGTGTTCCATGTTCTTGGAGTTGACGAAGATCTCGTAGGGCCGGCGCAGTTCGTGTGCGGTGCCTTCGTTGAGCACGATGTCGTTGATGGTCACATACAGCGCGTGCTCGAACAGCGGCGACTTGATCTTGTAGGTGTGACCCTCCAGACGCTCGGGACGCTCGACACGCTCGTGCATCTGGATGACTTCGGCGCTGCTGAGGTCGAAGCTGTCGGCTGGATCCGGCTGCACGCTCGGCGGCACGGCGGCCTTGGCCACGTCGTCCGCCTTGGCGACGCTGTAACCGACAATCTTCTTTTCGATCTTGATGCTCATGGTCTGTTCCTGCGGGCCGCCGCTGCCGGACGAACCCGGATATTACGGGTGGATCAGCGCTTGCGCGCCGTGGTCTTCTTCGCGGCCTTGGCCGCGCTGGATTTTTTCGCCGGTGCCTTGCCAGTGGCGGTCTTGCGGGCGGAGGGCGAGCGTGTTGCTGCCTTCTTGCCGGTCGACTTGGCCGTAGCGCGCTTGCTGGCCGGCTTCCCCGACTTGGCCGAGGTCTTTTTCGCGGGGCTCTTGCTGGCAGCGGCTTTCTTCACGGTGCCAGCGGCGGCCTTGACCTTGCCGGCGATTTTGGTGGCCGCCTTGCCGGTGGTCTTCTTGGCCGCTTTCACCGTTTTGCCAGCAGCCTTCTTGGCCACTTTTGCCTTGCTGCGCGTGGCGGTCGCGGCCTTGCTGGCGGTTTTCTTGGCCTTCGCGGCAACCTTCTTGGTGGCACGCTTGGTCGTGGCCTGCGCTTTCTTGGCCGTGCGCTTGGTCTTGGCGCCAGTCCCGGTGACCTTGTCGCGAACCGTACGCACGACCTTGGCGACCACGCCGGCCGCGGTCTCGCCGACGGCTCGCGCCGTGCTGGCGATGGCGCGCACCTTCGGCTCGACGATCTCGCGGATGTCGCCGGCCTTTTCCTGGATCTGGCGGCGACGTCGCTTGACCTGCGCGGTCACTGTGGTCGCGGCGCTGACGGCGACATCGCGCACGCCATCACCGAGCAGGCCGATGGTTGTGCGGGCATGGTCGAAGGCCTCCTTCAGCGCCTCGGTACCCTCGGGCGCGTGATCGGCGGCGGGAGTGTCAGCCTGGACGTTGGATTTGCGCGCAGTCTTGCGGGTGGCCATGACGAGGGACTCTGTTTTAGAGGAATGACGGGCCGACATCGCGCCGGCCCTGCCGTGATCGCCGCGGCGATCAGAACTTGCCGTAGTAGCCTTCCTTGAGCGCATCGAACAGGTTGGCGGCGGTGTGCATCTCGCCGTCGTACTCGATCTGTTCGTTGCCCTTCACCTCGACCACGCTGCCGTCCTCGAGTTCGAAGCGGTAGGTGGTGTTCTCCAGATCCTGCTCCTTGACCAGGACGCCCTGGAAGGCGGCCGGGTTGAAGCGGAAGGTGGTGCAACCCTTCAGGCCCTGGCGGTAGGCGTAGGTGTAGATGTCCTTGAAATCCTCGTAGGGATAGTCGGTGGGGACATTGGCGGTCTTGCTGATCGAGGAGTCGATCCACTTCTGCGAGGCGGCCTGCACGTCGACATGGGCCTTGGGCGTGATGTCGTCGGCGGCGATGAAGTAGTCGGGCAGCTTCGCGGCGGGATCATCGGAGAACGGCATCGCCTTGGCATTGACCAGGGCTCGGTAGGCCAGCAGCTCGTAGCTGAAGACGTCGACCTTTTCCTTGCTCTTCTTGCCTTCCACGATCACGTTGCGGGCGTAGTGATGCGCGAAACTGGGCTCGATGCCGTTGCTGGCGTTGTTGGCCAGGCTGAGCGAGATGGTGCCGGTCGGTGCAATCGAAGTGTGGTGGGTGAAGCGGGCACCGGTGTCGGCCAGCGCGGTGACCAGCTCCGGAGCGACCTCGGCCACGCGCTGCATGTAGCGCGAGTAGCGTGCGTGCAGGATCCGGCCCTTGACGCTGTCGCCGACCTTCCAGCCGTCGCCGACCATTTCCGGACGCTGGCGCAGCATCTGGGCGGTGACGGTGAAGTCCTCGTCCATGATCGGCGCGGCGCCTTTTTCCCGCGCCAGTTCCAGCCCCATTTCCCAGCCGGCCACGGCCATGTCGCGCGACACCGCTTCGGTGAACTCCAGCGATTCCGGCGAACCGTACTTCATGCCGAGCAGGGTCAGCGTGCTGCCCAGACCCAGGAAGCCCATGCCGTGGCGGCGCTTGCGCAGGATCTCGTCGCGCTGCTGTTCCAGCGGCAGGCCGTTGACCTCGACCACGTTGTCGAGCATGCGGGTGAACACGCGCACGACTTCGCGGTAGGTTTCCCAGTCGAAGCGGGCCTGGGCGGTGAACGGCTCGATCACGAACCGGGTCAGGTTCACCGAGCCGAGCAGGCAGGCGCCATAGGGCGGCAGCGGCTGTTCGCCACAGGGGTTGGTGGCACGGATGTTCTCGCACCACCAGTTGTTGTTCATCTCGTTGACCTTGTCGATCAGGATGAAGCCCGGCTCTGCATAGTCGTAGGTGGACACCATGATCATGTCCCACAGATGCCGCGCCTTGATCTTGCCGTAGATGCGGCAGGCGACCAGGCCGTCCTCACGCTGGACATAATTGCGCGCGGTTGGCCAGTCGCGCCAGACCACCAGGCTTTCATCGTCCAGGTTCAGTTCGTGCTGTTCCTTGACGTGCACCGGAAACACCAGCGGCCAGTCGGCGTCCTCATCCACTGCCTGCATGAAGCCGTCGGTGATCAGCAGCGACAGGTTGAACTGGCGCAGACGGCCATCCTCACGCTTGGCGCGGATGAATTCCTTGGCATCGGGATGGCTGACATCGAAGGTGCCCATCTGCGCGCCGCGTCGGCCGCCGGCCGAGGACACGGTGAAACACATCTTGTCGTAGATGTCCATGAACGACATCGGCCCGGAGGTGTAGGCGCCGGCACCGGACACGTAGGCGCCACGCGGGCGCAAGGTGCTGAACTCGTAACCGATGCCGCAGCCGGCCTTCAGGGTCAGGCCGGCCTCGTGCACCTTGTCAAGGATGCCGTCCATCGAATCCTCGATGGTGCCCGAGACCGTGCAGTTGATCGTGCTGGTCTTGGGCTTGTGCTGGCGGGCACCGGCGTTGGAGGTGATGCGCCCGGCCGGGATCGCGCCATGGCGCAGCGCCCACAGGAAACGCTCGTTCCAGTAGGCCTGCTTCTCGGGGCTGGCCTCGGGTTCGGCCAGGGCCTGGGCGATGCGCTTGTAGCTGGCATCGATGTCGGCATCGACCGGTGCGCCTTGTTTGGATTTCAGCCGGTACTTCTTGTCCCAGATGTCCAGGGAGGCCGGCTGCAGGGGAATCTCACGCGGGGTGGCGACGGCTTGCAGTCGCGCGGTACTCATGGTTTTGACAGCTCCCGTAAGGTGTAGCGATGCCGGATGATTCACACAACCCCTAGTGTCAGCCGGCTGAAAATTTCACAACATGTTGGGGCGGGGCGGACGTTACTCCTCGTCGTGTTCAAGGTCAATCCTGTCGATCAGACCTTTGATCCATGTCGCTCCTGCAGCAATACGTGCGGGTATCGTGCAGGCTTGTCTGGAAGGTAAAGTGATGGCCGTAGCGAGTTTCGCCCAGCAAAAAAAGGCCAATCCATGGGATCAACACGGCATTGGTTGGGTTTGCTGCCGGTCATGGTCCTTGCGGCAGCCGACGCCCTGAGCATGACTCCTCAATGTTCACCGCCGATGGAGGTCGATCTGGCGTTGACACTGAGTGTTCAAGTCGACGGTGGCGGGTCCACCCACGCCGGCAGTAGAGGGCATCTGGAGTTCCAGATTGCGCGGGTGGATGGTTCCCACGGTTGGCAGCCTGGTTTCATCTTGGCCCAGGTCGATCCGATACCGCTGGAGCCCGATCGGACGCTGGTTCTCCATACCGACCAGAGCAACTGCCCGATCGAGGAATGGCGGGTTATGCCTGGCGACCACCCCGAACTGGAACCCGGCTACTACTACGAGCTCTTCAGTGGCGAGTTGCCCCTGGAAGAGGCAATGGTCTGCCGCGTGGGATTCCATGTGCCCGATGAGGCCGTGACTCAGATCATCACCTGGAGTGTCTGGCCGATTCCTTGTCATCACGACGCTACTTCCTCCAACAACCGGGTGTTGTTCCGCGTGGGTGGTCCTGCACCCCGACCCGTGCCGACGATGACCTGGGGAGAGGGCGCCAGTGGTGGAGCAGCGGTGCTGCTTGTCCTGACGGCGCTTTTCTGGTCGGTCACGCTGTTTCGGCGGTGGTGATCCAGTCGCCCTGCCTGGCCGACGGTTCAGAAGCCGGCGGCTCCTACAGCCGGAGTGGTATTGACCTGCTCGCACTCCTCGCGTCCGTCGTCGCCGTGACTGCAACCTCCCGCGGGGAGTGTCGGGTGGATTTCCACGTTGAGACGGTTTTTCCTACGCGGTATCCATCGGGATGCGCACGGCGCCTTCCATCAGGATGCGGGCCGAACGCGACATGATCGCCTTGGTCACGGTCCACTGGCCGTCGACCTGTTGCACGGCGGCCCCGACCCGCAAGGTGCCGGAAGGGTGGCCGAAGCGCACCGCCTCGCGCTCACCGCCGCCTGCGGCGAGATTGACCAGAGTACCCGGCACAGCCGCCGCCGTGGCGATGGCCACCGAAGCGGTGCCCATCATGGCGTGGTGCAGCTTGCCCATCGACATGGCACGCACGTTGAGGTCGATGTCGCCGGCGGCAATGTGCTTGCCGCTGGAGGCGTCGTAGTCCTTCGACTCCGCCACGAAGGCGACCTTGGGCGAGTGCTGGCGGGTGGCGGCCTCGTCGGGTGACCGGATCAGGCCCATGCGCAGCGCGCCGGCGACGCGGATGGCTTCCAGCTTCGCCAGTGCCGCCTTGTCCTCGTTGATCGCCGGCTGCAGTTCGGTGCCATCGTAGCCGATGTCGGCGGCGTTGACGAACACGGTGGGGATGCCGGCGGTGATCATCGTGGCCTTCAAGGTGCCGACGCCAGGCACGTCGAGGTCGTCGACCAGGTTGCCGGTCGGGAACAGCGCACCGCCTTCGTCGCCGTCGCCCTCGTCGGAAGGGTCGATGAACTCCAGCACGATCTCGGCGGCCGGGAAGGTCACGCCATCCAGTTCGAAATCGCCGGTTTCCTGCACCTGGCCATGGCTGACGGGAACATGCGCGAGGATGGTCTTGTGGATGTTGGCCTGCCAGATGCGCACCGTGCAGATGCCGTTGTCCGGCACGCGTGAGGCGTCGACATAGCCGGCGTGGATGGCGAACGCGCCCGCTGCCGTGGACAGGTTGCCGCAGTTGCCGGACCAGTCGACGAAATCACCATCGATGCCGACCTGACCATACAGATAGTCGATGTCGTGATCGGGCTGGCTGGAGGGCGAGACGATCACGCCCTTGCTGGTCGACGAGGTCGCCCCGCCCATGCCGTCGGTCTGCTTGCCATAGGGATCGGGCGAGCCGATGACGCGCTGGAACAGGCGGTCGCGTGCCTTGCCCGGCACCCGTGCAGTTTCGGGCAGGTCTTCCAGGCGGAAGAACACGCCCTTGCTGGTGCCACCGCGCATGTAGGTGGCAGGAATGCGGATTTGCGCAGGGTTCGACACGTGAGGTCCTTGGCGTTGCTGCGGGTTTAGCATCTCGTCGACGGCACCATCGGTGTAGATGGTGGTCGATGTCGGGGCGATCAACGTGGCGCCATCGGCCAGCCGATGGAACGTTGCGTTCCGCCGGCAGGTCAATGGCCGTCTTGAAAGGTCCGGACGCGGGTCCGATTTTAGGGGCTTGCCACTGATTCCGGGAGCCCGACATGAACCACCCAGCCATCCTCTCCGTTTCCTCGCTGGCCGCGCCCTGGCGTGGCGCCGATCCGTTCCTGTTCATGGCCCATCATCTGGACATGTATCCGGAGGGCGACGGCGCACTGGCCCCGAAGGCGGCATTGCGTGGGCGCGAGATGGGGTCCGACTTCGCCGGCAAGGACGGCTGGAACATGTACCACGGCGAACGGGTACCGGGTTTCCCGGCGCATCCGCATCGTGGCTTCGAGACCATCACCATCGTCACCGAAGGCTATGTCGACCATGCCGACTCGCTCGGTGGCAAGGCCTGTTACGGCATGGGCGACGTGCAATGGTTGACCGCCGGCGGCGGCATCATGCATTCGGAGATGTTTCCCCTGCTGCACAGCGATCGCCCGAACACGCTGAACCTGGCGCAGATCTGGCTCAACCTGCCGGCGGCGCGGAAGATGTCGCCGGCTCATTTCACGATGTTCTGGGGCGAAGAAATCCCGGTTGTCGACGAGCCTGGTGGTGTCAGGGTGCAGGTCATCGCCGGGGGATACGGGGACGCCCGGCCGCTGGCGCCGCCGCCGGATTCCTGGGCCTCGCAACCGCAGGCACAGATGGCGATCTGGCTGGCCAGCATCCCGGCCGGTGCAAGCTGGTCGATACCGGCCGCCGAGCGCGGGCTGTCACGCTCGCTGCACCTGCTGTTGGGCGAGTCGCTGGCGATCGACGACATCGCGTTGCCGGCGCGGCATTCCGCCCAGGTGCGACCGGAGGTGGCGCTGACGCTGCGCAACACCGGGCCGGACGCGGCGACGGTGCTGTTGCTGCAGGCGCGTCCGATCGGCGAGCCGGTGGAGAGCTACGGTCCATTCGTGATGAATACCCAGCAGGAGATCCAGCAGGCCTTCGCCGACTTCCAGCGCACCCGCTTCGGCGACTGGCCGTTCGCCGATGCCGCACCGACGCATGGCCCAGCCGCCGAGCGCTTCGCGGTGTATCCCGATGGCCGCGAGTCGCGTCCACTGGCCGGGTCCGGATCAGTCAGCCAGGTGGCCGCCAGCTGACCAGAAAATCCGGTCGCGGCAGACCCGGAAATGTGTGGTCAGTGACCTTGGCTGGGATCGGACCACGATGCCGTCGGGGTCGCTCGCCCGGCGGCGTTGCCGGCGCCGCACTCCGCTAACATCACGGCGCCATACGGGTAGCCGCCAGACCTGGATGGACGCGGTAGCCGGTCGTCGCCCTGGCGGCCGGATGCCTCTGCGCCGCACGTGCGGGATCCCCATGAGCCAATCGAGGTTTCCATGCGTCCTGTAGCGGTTTTGGCATTGCTGGCCGGTCTGGTGTCGCTGCCGGTTGTGGCCGAGGAGTACACGTTCGTTGTCGAGAACAACGGTGACCACAAGATCGGCAAGATCGAGGTTTCCGAAGACGGAACGAACTGGTCCGAATTCGGCATCGGTTCGGGGATTGATTCCGCCACGTCGGTGCAGTTGGCGTGGGACGAGAGCACCAACAACGCCGGTTGCCAATGGCAGCTGCGGGCCACCTTCAGTGGCGGCGACGTCCTCTCATCGGACTGGATCAACTTCTGCGAAGAAGACGTGTTCGTCACCTTCGAGTTCGGCAGCTGAGCTGGTACGTTTGATCAGGACACGGGGTCAGTCATGGCCCCGTGATTCGTTGTTGTCGCGGCTGCGCTGTCGGTGCGTGTGTGGGCCTCGCCGCGATCGTGCCGGGTGCGCTGAAGGCTGCCGCAGCAACATCGGCAAGCCGTGACCGAGCTGCAGCGTCGGATCGGCAAGGTCTACACGAACCGATCAATGATGGCCGAGTCGTGACCGGGCCTGATCGGTCATCCGCCGGCGGATTGCCGTGATGCGCGCTCGACGACGGCGCCGCCGGCCGCTTTCCAGGCACCGAAGCCGCCTTCCAGATGGGCAACATTGTCCATGCCCATGTCCTGCAATGTGGCGGTGGCCAGTGCCGACCGCCAGGCGCCGCCGCAGTACAGGATGAAGCGCCGGTTCTCGCCGAACAGCGGCTTGTAGTACGGGCTTTCCGGATCGACCCAGAACTCCAGCATGCCGCGCGGGGCATGGAAGGCGCCGGGAATCATGCCCTCGCGTTCCAGCTCGCGGACATCGCGGATGTCGACGAACTGCACGCGGTCGTCACGGAGCAATCGCCGGGCCTCGTCCAGCGGCACGGTGGTGATCCGCGCATTCGCTGCCTCGACCATCTGTCGGACGCTGGTCTTCAAGGTCATGGCGCGTGTGTCCTGTTCGAGCACGTGGATGCGCAACGATAACCGTTTCAGGTCGCATCAGGCGCCATCGGGAATGTCCGGCTCGACCAGTTGCGCCAGCTGCGCCAGCGATTCCTGCCAGCCGAGGTAGCAGAACTCGGCCGGAATCGCGTCCGGAATGCCTTGCTGGGTGACCGACAGTTCCGTACCGCAGGCGACCGCGCGCAAGGCGACGGTGACCTGCATTTCTCCCGGCAACCCGGGATCGTCGAAGCGGTCGGTGTGACGGATCAGGGTATCCGCCACCAGTTCGTCATAGACGGCGCTGAACGAATGGCTGGAACCGTTACCGAAGTTGGTGAACGACATACGGTAGCCACCGCCCACACGCGCATCCATGGCATGCATGGTGCCAACGAAGCCGTGAGGCGGCAGCCAGCGAACGAGCGCATCGGCGTCGAGAAAGGCGCGGTAGACGCGTGCCGGCGGCGCCTTGAGCACGCGGTGCAGTGTGACGGTACTGGGCATGATCGTCTCCGTAGACTGGTTTGCTCACCGTTCTTGTCGGTCAGAGAGGCGCGATTTCGACAGTGGTCGATCATCGGATACAGATGCCGCTTGCGGGTTTCGCCTGCGTCTGAACGGCCGTTCGGCCGGCTGGCGATGGGTGTCGCTTGCGTCGCTGCCGTCATCCGAACATCGACAGCTGCGCATACGGGGCTTGCTCGCGCGGCGACAGAGGCCAGCGATCGATCACACGATAGCGGTATGGCGAACCACTGCCCTCGATCAGCTGGATCTCGTCGATCAGCCATCTCACAGGTTCGATCTGCTTCGTCGGCAGCTTGGACGGAGCGTTGTAACTCAGCGTGACGTGTGGAGTGTGACCCTCGCCGCTCGCCAAGCCGACCATCGCCAGTGCCCTCTGCACAGCGACCAGCACATCGGCGAAACCGTCGGGTCTACCGCGCGCACGGAACTCCCAGTGGAATTTTTCCTTGCCAGTGAACGGGTCGGTGTACCTGGTGCTGCCGATCCGGTTCATCAGCAAGGCGAAATCGTATGCGGCGATCTCCGCTCCGGCTTCACGTAGGCGCTGGATCAGTTCGGCAGAAGGCGAAAAATGTGCCCCACCCAGCGACTGGTGCCAGTTCTCCGGCATGAACAGTTGGCGGTGATCCAGCTTTTCGTCCAGGCCATGCGCACACGTCTCCCGCCAAAGCTGTTCGCGTTCATGTGGCGGCACCAGCGTGCCGAAAAACACGCGTGGTTCCGCTGCCATGTTTCAGGCAGCCTGGCTGGATGCGAGGAAGTCCTGGGCGAAGCGCTGCAGCACGCCACCGGCTTCGTAGATCGACACTTCCTCGTCGGAGTCCAGCCGGCAGGTGACCGGCACCTCGGTGGTTTCACCATTGCGCCGGTGGATGACCAACGTCAGCGTCGCGCGCGGCGCGCGGGTGCCGATCACGTCGAAGGTCTCGCTGCCATCGATGGCGTAGGTCTTGCGGGTGTCACCGTTCTGGAATTCCAGCGGCAGCACGCCCATGCCGATCAGGTTAGTGCGGTGGATGCGCTCGAAGCCTTCGGCGACGATCGCCTCGACGCCGGCCAGGCGTACGCCCTTGGCCGCCCAGTCGCGCGAGCTGCCTTGGCCGTAGTCGGCGCCGGCAATGATGATCAGCGGCTGCTTGCGCTCCATGTAGGTTTCGATCGCCTCCCACATGCGGGTGACCACACCATCCGGTTCGATGCGTGCCAGTGAACCCTTCTTCACCTCGCCGTCGACCACGGCCATTTCGTTCACCAGCTGCGGGTTGGCGAAGGTGGCGCGCTGCGCGGTGAGGTGATCGCCGCGATGGGTGGCGTAGGAATTGAAGTCCTCTTCCGGCAGACCCATCTTCGCCAGGTATTCGCCGGCGGCACTGGCGGCGAGGATCGCGTTCGACGGCGACAGGTGATCGGTGGTGATGTTGTCCGGCAGCACCGCCAGCGGCCGCATGCCGCGCAGCGTGCGTTCACCGGCCAGCGCGCCTTCCCAGTACGGCGGCCGACGGATGTAGGTCGACATGGGTCGCCAGTCGTACAGCGGGCTGACCTTCTCGCCATGCTCGACGCGGATGTTGAACATCGGCTCGTAGACGCCGCGGAACTGCTCGGGCTTCACCGCCTGCTTCACGATCGCGTCGATCTCCGCATCGGATGGCCAGATGTCCTTCAGGCGTACTTCGTTGCCATCGGCGTCGAGGCCGAGCACATCCTTCTCGATGTCGAAGCGAACGGTGCCGGCGATCGCGTAGGCGATCACCAGCGGCGGCGAGGCCAGGAATGCCTGCTTGGCATAGGGATGGATGCGGCCATCGAAGTTGCGGTTGCCGCTGAGCACCGCCGTGGCATACAGGTCGCGGTCGATGATCTCCTGCTGGATCGCCGGATCCAGCGCGCCGCTCATGCCGTTGCAGGTAGTGCAGGCGAAGGCGACGATGCCGAAGCCGAGCTGTTCCAGCTCCGGCAGCAGACCAGCTTCCTCCAGGTACAGCTGCACGGCCTTGGAGCCGGGCGCGAGCGAGGATTTCACCCACGGCTTTCGCCGCAGACCGCGCGCGTTGGCGTTGCGTGCCAGCAGACCGGCGGCGATCACGTTGCGCGGGTTGGAAGTATTCGTGCACGAGGTGATCGCCGCGATGATCACCGCGCCGTCAGGCATCAGGCCGCTGGCTTCCTCGGCCTTGCCGGCATCGAGCTTGGCCGCGTCAGCGATGCCGCGCTCGGCCAGCTCGCTGACCGGCAGGCGCCGGTGCGGGTTGGACGGGCCGGCCATGTTGCGCACCACGCTGGACAGGTCGAAATGTAGCGTGCGTTCGTACTGCGCGGTCTTGAGATCGTCGGCCCACAGGCCGGCCGCCTTCGCATAGGTTTCCACCAGCGCGACCTGCTCGTCGCTGCGGCCGGTCAGGCGCAGGTAGTCCAGCGTGTTGTCGTCGATGAAGAACATCGCCGCGGTCGCGCCGTATTCCGGTGCCATGTTGGAAATGGTCGCGCGGTCGCCGACAGTCAGCGCGGCGGCCCCTTCACCGCGGAATTCCAGATAGGCGCCGACGACCTTTTCCTTGCGCAGGAACTCGGTCAGTGCCAGCACCACGTCGGTGGCGGTGATGCCGGGCTGTGGCCGGCCGCTGAGTTCGACGCCGACCATGTCCGGCGTGCGCATCCATGACGCGCGACCCAGCATCACGTTCTCGGCCTCCAGGCCACCGACGCCGACCGCGATCACGCCCAGCGCGTCGACATGCGGCGTGTGCGAATCGGTACCGACGCAGGTGTCCGGGAAGGCGACGCCGTCGTGCACGTAGATCACCGGCGACATCTTCTCCAGATTGATCTGATGCATGATGCCGTTGCCCGGCGGAATCACGTCGACGTTCTCGAAGGCCAGCTTGGTCCAGTCGATGAAGTGGAAGCGGTCTTCGTTGCGACGGTCCTCGATCGCACGGTTTTTGCTGAACGCGTCCGGATCGTAGCCACCGCACTCCACCGCCAGCGAGTGGTCGACGATCAGCTGCACCGGCACGACGGGATTCACTTTCGCCGGATCGCCACCCTGGTCGGCGATGGCATCGCGCAGGCCGGCCAGATCCACCAGCGCGGTCTGGCCTAGGATGTCGTGGCACACCACCCGCGCCGGAAACCAGGGGAAATCCAGGTCGCGTCGACGTTCGATCAGCTGGACCAGATAGTCGTTGATGCGCGCCGTGTCAGCCTTGCGCACGATGTTCTCGGCATGCACGCGCGCCGTGTAGGGCAGGGTTGCCCAAGCGCCGGGCTGGATGCTCTCGACGGCCTCGCGGGCGTCGAACCAGTGGAGTTTCGTACCGGGGAGCGGCTTGCGGAAGGCGGTGTTCATGGCTGGCGTCGGCTCGATGATGGCGGCACGAAACAGCGTGCGCCTAGGTGGCAATTATAGGCCGCGCACGTATGGCGACGCGGCGCAACAGGTTGATTGGGCGACGCAACACGTTGGTTGCGCGACACCCGGGTGTGGCCTCGACACTGGCGCTGGACAGTGATCAGTGGTGCTGTGCCTGCCGACACCGGCAACGTCTGCGACCGCGGTCGCGTGCTGTGCCGACGAGCCGTCGGCTGGTCGCTGGAACCTGAACCGGTGGCAAGATGCGCCGGGGAACTCCGGCACGGTGATCGGGTTCTCAGCGCACACTCTTTCAGGCACGAGGTCGGGAGCAGGCATGAGCAAGCGTTGGATACGGGCGGCGGTGTTTCTGGTGGCGTCGCTGGGCGGCGTGGCAACCGTGAACGGAGCCGGCTTGCCGGTCGCCGTCGATGGCCAGCCGCTGCCGTCACTGGCGCCGATGCTGGAGCGGGTGACACCGGCGGTGGTCAACGTCTACACCGCCAGCCGCGTCCAGGTCCGGCGCTCGCCCATGTTCGATGATCCGTTCTTCCGCCATTTCTTCGGGGTGCCGGACATGCCGCGCGAGCGCGTCGAACGTTCGCTGGGCTCGGGCGTGATCGTCGATGCGTCGCGCGGCTATGTGCTGACCAACCACCACGTGATCAGCGCCGCCGACGACATCTCCGTGACCTTGTCCGACGGCCGCACGCTGACCGCCGAGCGGGTCGGCGCCGATCCGGCCACCGACATCGCGGTGATCAGGATTCCCCCGGAAGATCTGGCGGCGCTGTCGCTGGCCGATTCCGACGAGTTGCGCGTGGGCGATTTCGTGGTCGCGGTCGGCAATCCCTTCGGTCTGGGTCAGACAGTCACTTCCGGGATCGTGTCAGCGCTGGGTCGCAGCGGCCTGCAGGGCGTGGGTGTGCAGAACTTCATCCAGACCGATGCCTCGATCAACCCCGGCAATTCCGGCGGTGCGCTGGTCAACCTGCGTGGCGAGCTGATCGGCATCAACACCGCGATCTTCTCGCGCAGCGGCGACAGCGCGGGCATCGGCTTCGCCATTCCTGCGACGCTGGTCAGCGAGGTGATGCGCCAGCTGGTCGACCATGGCGAGGTGACCCGCGGTTCGCTGGACATCCAGGTGCAGGATATCGACGCCGCGCTGGCCGATAGCCTCGGCGAGCGCGCCGGCAGCGGCGTGGTCGTAACCCGGGTCGACGCGCCAGGTGCCGCTGCCAGCGCCGGGCTGCGCGTGGGCGACGTGATCACTGCGCTCAATGGCGAGCCGGTGCGCAACAACCGCGACCTGATCAACCTGGAAAGCCTGCTGCCGGTGGGCAAGCCGGTGACGATCGCGATCCGGCGTGAAGGGCGCGCCAGCCAGCTCAATGCGACGCTGGAGGCGACGGTGCGCCAGCTGTTGGGCGAGAACCTGGACCCGCGTCTGGCCGGTGCCCTGTTCGAGCCCTTGCCGGATCGCTATGAGCGCGCGGGCGTCAGCGGGGTTCTGGTGTCGGCCATCACCGGCCAGGGCGCCGCGGCTCGGGCCGGCTTGCGCCGTGGCGACGTGGTGGTGGCCGTGAACAATGCCGATCTGGCGGATCTGGGCCAGTTCAAGCGCGTGATCGCGGCCCGTCCAGCCGACCTGAACCTGACCATATTGCGCGGCAACCGCCTGTTTTCGGTCACATTGGAGTAGCATGCGCAGCGGCTGCGGCGTGCCGGAACGGTAAATCGGACAACGACGATGCGCGGCCGCCATGGCCGTGCGCTCCGGCGCGCGGGCTCCGCTCCCCCTCTCACAGGCCCAGCTGATGTTTTCTCGCGTACTCGTCGCCCTCGTATCCACCCTGACGGCGCTGCTGGCAGCCAGCCCGGCGTTCGCGCAACTCAGCCTGCGCGGCGACTACGCCGCTTCGCGTGGCATCACCGAGATCAGCGCGCTGTACGCCAAGCAGACCAAGACCACGGTGGTGGTGTCGCCTTTCAGCACCGTGGCCGGGATCGACGGCGTGCTCAGCGGCGAGATCGACATCGCCACCTCGGCCCGACCGCCGGTTGCCAGCCGCGCCGCCGAGAAGGATCTGGTGTTCTGGCCCGTTGCCTGGGACGCGCTGGTGTTCATCGTGCACCCGAGCAATCCGGTCACCAACCTCACCCTGGGCCAGGTGCGCGACATCTTCCAGGGCAAGCTGGACAACTGGAAGGATGTCGGTGGCAAGGATGCGCCGATCGACCTGTACTCGGTGATCGGTCCCTACGACGGTCTGGAATCGAGCATGCGTTCGATCCTGTTCGCCAATCCCGGTTACCGCGCCAAGATCGACCGGCTGTTCCTCAACCAGCATCAGATCGAGGTCGGCATCCAGATGGATCCCGATGCCATCGGCATGACCACCCTGGCCGGCCTGTCCAAGCAGAAGGTCAAGCCGCTGGCGATCGAAGGCATCAACGCCGACAAGGACAGCATCACCGATGGCCGTTACCTGCTGACCGTGCCGCTGTATCTGGTCTACCGCGCCGATGGCCCCAAGGCCACCCAGATCACCGAGTTCGCGCAGTTCCTGCGTACCCCGGCGGTGGAAGCCGAAATGGTCAAGAAGCGGCTGGTGCCGCATCGCGAAGACGATGATTTCAAGGCCATCCATACCCAGCGCCTGGCCACGGTGTGGGAGCGCCTGGGTGGTCAGCCGATTCCGCCGGAACAACTGCGCCTGACCAGCACAGGCAATGGCGCTGCCGCGACGGGCGCCGTCGCTGCCAACGGCACTGCCGTTGCGACAGCCGGTACCGCCGAGACTGCCGCGCCCGTGTCGGCGGCACCGGTCGCGGCGACTGCCGCGGTCGCCGGCGAAGGGGTGACGGCGACACAAACACAGAGCGCTGCCGCTGATGCCTCCGTGGCCGATGGTGCCGCCGTGGCTGCTGGCAACGACGGTGAGGAAGCCGGTTGCAAGAAGCGCTGGTTCAGCCGCAAGTGCTGAACCGGCAAGGGCGGGGGTCGCAGATCGCGGCCCTGACCCTGGATCTGGACGACACGCTTTGGCCGATCCTGCCGGTCATCGAACGCTGCGAGCAGGCGCTGCACGATTTCCTGACCCGCCACGCGCCGGAAGTGGCGCGTCGCTATCCGGTCCCGGGCATGCGCGAGCTGCGCGACCGCATCGCCGCCGATCGCCCGGACCTGGCCCACGACTACGGGCGCCTGCGTCGGCTCAGCCTGGAGCACGGCTTCGCCCAGGCCGGCCTTGATGCGCCCGAGCTGGTCGATCAGGCGTATACGCTGTTCTACGCCACCCGCAACCAGGTCGAGTTGTACGACGACGTGGTCGATGCCTTGCCACGTCTGGCTGCACGCCATCGCCTTTTGGCCTTGACCAACGGCAATGCCGATCTGGCCGCGATCGGTCTGGATGTGCATTTCGAAGGTTTCGTCAGCGCCAGCGCCGTTGGCTGCGCCAAACCGGATCGACGCATTTTCGACCACGCCTGCGCCGTGCTCGACCTGCCTGCCGAACGGATCTGGCATGTCGGCGATGATCCGCACCTGGATGCGCTCGGCGCGCGCGCCGCCGGCATGCGCACGGTTTGGCTGGATCGGGCGCGCAGCGGCTGGTGCGCCGATTTCGGACCGGCGCCGGACCTGATCGTCAACGACCTGCACCAGTTGCTGGCCTGGCTGGACGGCGATCCCTGATTCCTCGCCGCGCCGACTTCCGGCGCTGCTGGCGACGCGTGGCAAGCGATGAAGACAGCACGTCGATGCCGGTTGTGTGGTTCGGCAACCTGACCACCGGTTTCGCCACGGCCGGCGCGCGATGACAGCTTGCATCGACAGCGCCTCGGGCCTTGGGTCGCTCGGCACGACTGCGGCGACCGGCCTTGCTCGCTACACTGACACGGCCGTGACAGCCGCTGTCGTCGGCGCATCCACGACAACAACAAAACGGACCGACATGGCCAACGATTTTGCCCTGCTGCCCGCCGATGCCGGCGCCTGCCCGCTGATCGCGGTCGACATCGCCGACTGCGCGCGCGTCGTTGACGCCTTGCCGGCGTCCGCAGCGGCGTTTGCCCGCAACTACGGATTTCGCGGCGAGCCATTCACCTGCTGTCCGCTGCCGGATGCCGATGGCGGCTTTCTCGCGATCCTCGTCGGTGTCGCCGATGTCGCCGATCCGTTCGCGCTCTCGTTCCTGCCGCTGATGCTTCCGGCCGGGCGCTACCGTCTGGACGACAGCCGCGGTCTGCGCATCGCGCCCGCGTTGGCCGCGCTGGGATGGGGTCTGGGCGCCTACCAGTTCTCTCGCTACAAGACCGCGCGCCGCCAGCCGGCGCAACTGTGTCTGGACGAGGCCGATCGCGGCGAGGCCCAGCGCCTGCTGTCGGCAGCCTGGCGTGTGCGCGACCTGGTCAACACGCCGACCGAGCATATGGGTCCGGCGGAACTGGCCGATGCCGCAGCGGATCTCGGGCGCGAGCACGGCGCCCTGGTACGGGTGATCGAAGGCGATTCGCTGCTCGACCAGAACTTTCCGGCCATCCACGCCGTTGGCCGTGCCAGCCATCGCGCACCGCGGTTGATCGAACTGGACTGGGGCAACGATGCGCATCCGCGCGTGGCCGTGGTCGGCAAGGGCGTGTGCTTCGACACCGGCGGTCTGGACATCAAGCCGGCTGACGGCATGTTGCGGATGAAAAAGGACATGGGTGGCGCCGCGCATGCGCTGGCCCTTGCCGAACTGGTCATGGCCAGCCGCTTGCCGGTGCGCCTGAAGGTGCTCATCCCGGCGGTGGAAAACGCCATTGGTCCGGATGCCTTTCGTCCCGGCGAAGTGATCGCCACACGGCAAGGTCTGAGCGTGGAGATCGGCAACACCGATGCCGAAGGGCGGCTGATCCTGTCCGATGCATTGACCTACGCCAGTGAGTGGCGACCGCAGCTGCTGCTGGATTTCGCCACCCTGACAGGCGCCGCCCGTATTGCGCTGGGCCCCGATCTGCCGGCGCTGTACGTCAACGACGAGGCCCTGGCCGCCGACCTGCAGCGCGCCGCCGATACCGAGCGCGATCCGCTCTGGCGCATGCCCTTGTACGCGCCGTATCTGGCCTATCTGGACAGTCCCATCGCCGACATCAACAACGCCGCCACCAGCAAGCATGCCGGCAGCGTCACCGCGGCGCTGTTCCTGAGCCGTTTCGTGCCCGAGAAGCTGCCCTGGGCGCATCTAGACGTGTATTCCTGGAACGATGCCAACCGGCCGGGCCGGCCGGCCGGCGGTGAAGCCCAGGCCTTGCGCGCCTTCTACCGCATGCTGGCGACGCGGTTCGGTTGACCGCGCGCGTGGCTACGGAACGATCCCCTCGTTTCTCCGGCAGCCCGCGCGCGATGACACGACCGCGCGGGCGCCTGCTGGTGGCCGCGGCGTCGTCGCTGCTCGAACGTCAGGGTGTGCCAGTGCCATCCTCGATCCGGGAGAAGCTGGCGGCGGTCGTCGATACCGCCGGTGCCGTGGCGGTGGCGAGGCTGGCGAGCCGGCTGGACGAGTCCCGTGACTGGGATTGGCAACCAGCCGATCCGCTGGCGCGGCAACTGCTGGAAACCCTCGCCGAAGTGGTTCTGTTGCCGGATTCCGCGCTGGTCGGCGCCGAGCGCTTGCGCGCGCTGGATCGAGCGCCACTCATCCTGTTCGCCAATCACCTGTCCTACGCCGACGCCAACCTGCTGGCGCTGATGCTGCTGCGTCACGACCTGGCCGATGTAGTCGACCGACTCACCGTGGTCGCCGGCCCCAAGGTTTTCGCCGACCGGGCCCGTCGCTTCTCCAGTCTGTGTTTCGGCACCATCCGCGTGCCGCAGAGCGGCGATGTCGCCTCCGACGACGCGGTGCTGCCGGTGCGCGAGATTGCCCGCGCCTCGCGCCAGGTGATCGCATTGGCACATCAGCGGCTGCAGTCCGGTGATGCGCTGCTGGTGTTCGCCGAAGGCACGCGCAGCCGCAGCGGTGGCATGCAGCGTCTGCTGCCAGCGGTGGCGCGCTATCTGGAAGTACCCGGCGCCTGGGTGGTGCCGGTGGGGCTGACCGGTGCCGAACGCCTGATGCCGGTTGCCGGCGGCCGCATCGACCCGGCCACCGTGGCCGTGCACATCGGCCAGGCGATGCCGGCTGCCGCGCTGCTGGCCGCCAGCGAGGATCGCCGCGTGATCATGGATGCCATCGGCCTGACCATTGCCGCGCAGCTGCCACTGGCTTATCGCGGCGCCTATCACCGGGCTGATGGTTTGCCCGAAGCAGGGGCCGTGCTCAAGGCGATCACGGTCGGCTGACCGCACAACGCTTCCCGCAAGTGGGCGCCGATGCTGGCGCGCCCGAACAGCAAATAACGCGACACTTCCGGTGTTGGTTCACCGGAAGTGTCGCGTTGAGTCAGCCGGCGTTGTTGCCGGTGCCGTTGCGGGCACCACGGCGACGGCTGCGCGGCCGGCCGGTGTTGGCGCGCGGTTCGCCAGCCCGTGGTGTCGCGTTGCCGCGCGCTTCGCCACCGGACTTGCGATTGCCTGCTCCGGCGTTGCCACCGCCGCCGGCGCGACCGCCGTTGCGCGGGGCGTGACTACGTGTAGCCGCGCGCGGGTTCGGGCGCTGGTTGGCGTCCTTGCCGGTGGTCGCCAGCGGCTGCGAGGGCTCGAAACCGGCAACCGGCTCGACCGCGATCTCGCGCTTGATCAGCTTCTGGATGTCGCGCAGCAGCCCGGTTTCCTCGTGGCAGACCAGCGAGATGGCCTGGCCTTCGGCACCGGCGCGGCCGGTGCGGCCGATCCGGTGCACGTAGTCCTCGGCGACCATCGGCAGATCGAAGTTGATCACCGCCGGCAACTGGTCGATGTCGATGCCGCGCGCGGCGATGTCGGTGGCGACCATCACCGTGGCCTTGCCGGCCTTGAAGTCGGCCAGCGCGCGGGTGCGGGCGTTCTGGCTCTTGTTGCCGTGGATCACCGCGCAGTGCAGGCCGTGCTGTTCCAGGAAGCGGGCGAGCTTGTCGGAGCCGTGCTTGGTGCGCGCGAACACCAGCGTCTGCCGGCGGCTGTCGCGACTGAGCAGCTCCAGCAGCAGGTCCTTCTTCTTGCCGGCATCGACCGGATGCACGACATGGCTGACGGTGGCAGCGATGCTGTTGCGCGCGGCGATCTGCACCTGCTCGGGATCACGCATGAACTGCGTGGCCAGCGCCTTGATCTCGTCGGCGAAGGTGGCCGAGAACAGCAGGGTCTGCCGGTTCTGCCGCGGCAGAACCGAGAGGATGCGGCGCATGGCCGGCAGGAAGCCCATGTCGAGCATGCGGTCGGCTTCGTCCAGCACCAGGATCTCGATGCCGGACAGGTCGACAGTGCGCTGCTGCATGTGGTCGATCAGGCGGCCGGGGGTGGCTACCACGATGTCCAGGCCGCGATGCAGGGCGTTGATCTGCGGCTGCATGCCGACGCCGCCGAAGATCACCGCACTGCGCGGACGCAGGTAGCGGCCGTAGTCACGCAGGCTTTCGTGCACCTGCGCGGCCAGCTCGCGGGTCGGGGTGAGGATCAGCGCGCGCGGGCGCTTGCCCGGCTGTGCCGGACGGGCGTTGCCGGTGAACAGGCGCTGCAGCAACGGCAGCGCGAAGGCGGCGGTCTTGCCGGTGCCGGTCTGGGCGCCGGCGAGCAGGTCGCGACCGGCCAGGACGACGGGGATGGACTGCGTCTGCACCGGCGTCGGCGTTTCATAGCCGTGTTCAGCGAGTGCGCGCAGCAGTTCGGGGGCGAGCCCCAGGCTGTCGAATGACATGATGTTTGTTTCCTTGCAATACTTCCCGCCGCGACCTGATGGGTCGCCGGGAACCCGGAGCGTTCCTGATGGAGCCGCGCTGCGGAGGGGATCGGAGGCCGCCCGGCGAAGGACTCGCAACGGTACGGGTGTGGCGGCGGAAGACCGATCGGCAGACGGTGGCGCGGGGCCACGATCGAAAGGAAATTCGGAAGACGACGCTACTTACCCGGCGAAGGATAGGGGATTGCCGGTTTTTCCGCCAGTTGCCGAGGCCGCGTCCGGTGCTTGCCGTTCAGTTGTTTCACGCGCGTGTTCCGCGCTTGATCGGCGCGCATGGATGGGTGACGTTCGACACCTGCGTGGCGCGTTGCTCTGCGCTACGGTGTGGTCGTCCGAAACCGCCGTGTGACGGAATGCCAAGCGAGGAAGCTGCCATGAGAACCGTGTTGATCGTCTTTGCCGTGTTGCTGGGTCTGGTATTGCTGCCGATGCTGGCGCTGCCGCTGCTGGTGATCGCCGGTATTGCGTTGGCGATCGGCGTGGGTGTGGGCGGCGCCGCCGTCGTGGCGATTCCCGTGGCGATCGTGGCTGCCGTCGTCGGCGTGATCGGGCTGGTCCTGCGTCTGGCGCTCTGGCTGGTGGCCGGCGTGTTCTGGCTGCTGGGCTCGATCATCGGCGCCGTGGTCACGCTGGTGATGCTGCCGTTTGTGCTGCTGGCAGCGGCCTTGCCGGTATTGCTCCCGGTGGCCGTGGTGGGCTTCGTCGTGTGGTGGCTGCTGCGCAAGCCATCGACCGGCAACGACACGCAACCGACCCCGGTTGCCGGAGCCTGAGGTCCCGCAATCGTCGGCAACCGCGTGACGATTGAGCCGAACCGACGCTGACCGTCGGTATCCGAAGCAGCCGCGATCGGCCCGATCGCGGCTGCGGGCCACGCCAATCCGGCACAATGCGCGGCTGGACGACCGCCGCCGTGGCGGTTGCCGTATCCCGCCGCGCACCATGCCTGTGATCGACCGTCGCATCAGCGTTGCCCCGATGATGGATCTCACCGACCGCGATTGTCGGGTCTTCCATCGTCGGCTGGCGCCCGATGCCTTGCTCTACACCGAGATGCTGCACGCCAATGCGGTGGTGCAGGGCGACCGCGCGCGACTGCTGGCCTACAGCGCCGAAGAGCATCCGCTGGCGCTGCAGCTGGGCGGCAACGATCCGGTGCTGCTGGCACAGGCGGCACGGATCGGTGCCGAGCACAGCTATGACGAGATCAATCTCAACTGCGGCTGTCCCAGCGATCGTGTCCAGGATGGTGCCTTCGGTGCTTGCCTGATGCGCGAACCGCAGCGGGTGGCCGACGCCGTGGCGGCGATGCGCGCGGTGGTGCCATCGAGCGTGCCGGTCACGGTCAAATGCCGCATCGGCGTCGACGAGCAGGACGACTACGCGGCGCTGGAAACCTTCATCGGCACGGTCGCCCAGGCCGGCTGCGACACCTTCATCGTGCACGCGCGCAAGGCCTGGCTGCAGGGCCTGAGTCCGAAGGAGAACCGGGAGATTCCGCCGCTGGACTACGACCGCGTGTTCCGGCTCAAGCGCGAGCATCCGCAGCTCACGGTGGTGCTCAATGGCGGCCTGGCAGAGTTCGACCCGACACTCGCGGTGATGGATCGGGTTGATGGTGTGATGCTCGGACGCGCCGCCTATCACACGCCCTGGATCCTGGCGCAGCTGCAGCAGGCGATCCACGGCACGGCGCTGCCGGACCGGGTCGAACTGGTTAAGGACTTGCGCGAGTACGTGCAGCGCCGGCTGGGGGAGGGTGCGCGACTGGTCAATGTCGTGCGCCACTGGATGGGTATCGCTCATGGCCTGCCGGGCGCGCGCGGCTTCCGCCGTCATCTGGTCGAGCAGGCGCGCGCATCCGATGCCGGTTGGCCGGTGGTCGAGCAGGCTCTGAGGATGCTTGCACCGGAACTGGCGGACGCTGCCTGATGCTGGTCCAGGATCCCGAGGCGTTCCTGGCGGCTTGGCGGAAGCTGCCAACCGAGGACTGGGGTCCGGCGACGGCGCGCGGCGTGATGCTGATGGCGCCTGATGGTCTCGCCAGCGATGCCGTCACCGCCGCCGATAACCGCTACATGGATGCGGGCAAGCACATCGACGGCGACCGCGTCCAGAGCCAGCACCGGGCGCTGGCGGCGGCCCTGGCCGGCAGCGTGCCGGTCTGGACCTTCCCCGGCGATCCGGCAACACCGGACGCGACCTTCCTCAACAATGCCTTCGCCACCGTCCCTGGACGGTTGATCCTGGGCGCCATGCGCTATCCCGAGCGGCAGCGCGAAACCACCCGATCCGACGTGCACAGTTTCTTCCAGGACGTGCTCGGCTACGGGCTGGCAGAGTTGCCTGCCGAACCCGGTCTGGTGGCCGAGCTGACCGGCTCGCTGGTGATCGATCGTCGCCGCGGGGTCGGTTTCTGCGGCCTGGGCGAGCGCTGCACCCTGGCTGGTGCCCGGGCCATGCATGAGGCTTTCGGCCTGCGCCTCAGCTTCGCCTTCGAGCTGGCGCCGGGCGAGTACCACACCAACGTGGTCATGAGCGTGCTGGCCGGACGCTCCCTGGTGCTGTGCGGCGAGGGCATGGCCGACCCGGCCGTGGTTTCCGCATTGCAACAGGCGTATGGCGAGGAGTGCTTAGGGCTGAGCGCTGGCGAGAAAAACGCCTTCGCCGGCAATTGCATCGCCGTTCGCGACGGCGAGGTCTGGCTCAGCGCCGCTGCCGCCGGGGCGCTGACACCCGCGACGCAGGCGGCGTTTGCGCAGCGCAACTGGCGGCTGCGTGCGGTGGAACTGGACGAGATCGAGAAGGCCGGCGGGTCGCTGCGTTGCTGCGTGGCCGAGGTTTTCTGAATGCGGGTTACAGGGGTCCGGAGGGGTTCAGCACGAATTCAATGCCTTGGCGTAGTCTCTGCGTCAGCCGCCCCTCGGGTTGCGTCGATCCACCAAACACGACAACATCCCCGCCCCATGACCATTGCCCTACGCAGCTTCCTGTTCGCCTTGCTATTGTCGGTGGCATCGCCACTGCTGGCGCGCGACGGCGCCGCCAACCTGCAGGACGCCATCAACCAGGTCCAGCGCGAGACCGGCGGCCGGGTGCTGTCGGCCGATGCCGTGGGCACGTCGGGCGGCCGCGAGTTGTATCGGATCAAGGTGCTGACGCCCGATGGCAGGGTGCGGGTGATCACCAAGCCCGGACGTTCGGGCGACCGTCGCTAGACCTCCCTTTCAAGGACGACAATCCATGCGAATTCTGCTGGTCGAAGACGAGGCGCCGCTGCGCGAGACCCTGGCCGCCCGTCTGAAGCGCGAAGGCTATGCGGTCGACACCGCTGCTGACGGCGAGGAAGGCCTGTATCTGGGCAAGGAAGTGCCGTTCGACCTGGCGATCATCGATCTGGGCCTGCCGCGCATGAACGGCATGGAGCTGATCCAGCAGTTGCGCGAGGAGAACTGCCGCTTCCCGATCCTGGTGCTGACCGCCCGCGGCAGCTGGCAGGACAAGGTCGAAGGCCTCAAGACCGGCGCCGACGACTACGTGGTCAAGCCGTTCCACGTCGAGGAACTGCTGGCGCGCATGAATGCGCTGATGCGCCGGGCCAGCGGCTGGAGCAAGCCGCAGATCCAGTGCGGCCCGGTGACCATGGACATGACCGCGCAGACGGTCACCGTCAACGAGCAGAACGTCGACCTGACCAGCTACGAGTACAAGGTGCTCGAGTACCTGATGATGCATGCCGGGGAGCTGGTCTCGAAGGCCGAGTTGACCGAGCACATCTACCAGCAGGATTTCGACCGCGATTCCAACGTGCTGGAAGTGTTCATCGGACGGCTGCGGCGCAAGCTGGATCCGGATGGCACGCTCAAGCCGATCGACACCGTGCGTGGTCGCGGCTACCGGTTCTCGATTCCCCGCTCGGAATGAGTCCTGCCGGCGGCGCCAGCGCCGTCGGAATGCTGCTGTCCACCTGACCGGGGAGAAGCCTGTTGCGCTTCATGTCGTCACTGCAGACCCGCTTGCTGGTCGTGGTGTCGGCTGCGCTGATGGCGTTCCTGGGTCTGAGCGGTTTCGCGCTGGACCAGGCCTTCCGCGAGAGCGCCCTGTCGGCGTTGCGAGAGCGTCTGCAAGGCTACGTCTGGGCCTACATCGCCGGTTCCGATCCGACCGTGTCACGGCGTCTGGTGCTGCCGGAAGTGGCGCCGGAGCCGCGCTTCGACCAGCCAGGCTCGGGTCTGTATGCCGGCATCACCGGCGAGCGTCTGCGCTGGGAATCGGCCTCGGCACTGGCGCGCGGCCTGCCTTTCGACGCCCAGCTGCGTCCGGGCGAGAGCCTGTTCGAGGGGCCGCTGGCCAGTCCGGTCGGCGACATCTACCAGTACAGCTACGGCGTGGCCTGGGAACTGGGCGACGGCGATGAGCTGCGGCTGACCCTGCATGTGGCCGAGCACGCGTCGGCCCTCAATGGCCAGATCGTGGTGTTCCGGCAGACGCTGTGGGTGTATCTGGGCGCCGCCGGCCTGACCCTGCTGCTGCTGATGCTGGCCATGTTCCGCTGGGGCCTGTCGCCGCTGCGCCGGGTCGAGGCCGACCTCAACCAGGTCGAGAGCGGCCAGAGCCAGCGCCTGACCGGGCCGTACCCGCGCGAACTGCGTGGCCTGACCGACAGCGTCAATGACCTGATCGAAACCGAGCGCGAACACCTCAGCCGTTACCGCAACACTTTGGGCGACCTGGCCCACAGCCTGAAGACGCCGCTCGCGGTGATGAACACCCGGCTGGATGCCCTGCCGCCATCGGCCGAGGGCGACGGTGAGGACGTGCGCGTCGAGTTGCAGCAGCAGGTCCGGCGGATGAACGAGATCGTCGCCTACCAGCTGTCGCGGGCAGCGACGTCGGGACACCAGACCTTCGCAGTGCCGTTGGTGGTCGAAACCATCGCCGAGGAAATCGTGCGCAGCCTGGAAAAGGTCTATGCCAGCCGTGGCGTGGTTTGCGAGTTCGAGATCGATCCGCAGGCGCGGTTCTTCGGCGAGCGCGGTGACCTGATGGAACTGCTGGGTAACCTGCTGGAGAACGCCTTCAAGTGGGCGCGGGGCCGCGTCCTGCTGACCGTGCGCCGTGTGCCGATTCCGGGCGCCCGCCGCATGGGTCTGGAGATGGCCGTGGAGGACGACGGCCCCGGCATTCCCGATGACCGGGTCGCCAACCTGCTCAAGCGTGGGGTGCGCGGCGACGAGCGGGTCGAGGGACACGGCATCGGCATGGCCATCGTGCAGGACATCCTGCGTGCCTACCGCGGCAGCCTGGATGTGGATCGCTCCGGTGCCCTGGGCGGTGCCCGCTTCACCCTGCGCATGCCGTGATCGGCAGCGTGCTGGTCGTCGGGCGGGCAGATGCGTTTGCCGCTGAACGGCCCCTGGGCTATTGTGCCGGTCCAGCGAAACTTCCGATGGAATCCCCTCATGCGTAGCCTGATCCTTGCCGCCCTCGTCGTGGTCCTGCTGTCTGCCTGCCAGCGCAGCGAAGATGCCGCAACCACGCCCGTGGCTCCGGCGGCTACCGAACAGGCACCGGCTGTCGCCGAAGCGCCGGCAGCACCAGCGGCACCCCCGGTACGTGAAGTGCCGGTCGGCACCTGTGGCGACCAGTCCGGTGTGGCCGAGGCCGATCGCCTCGCCAACACGGCGCGCTGGTCGACCGCCAGTGAACTGGACAACTTCGGTTACGACGTCTACCGCGGCGATTCGGAGGAGGGCCCGTTCGAGCGCCTGACCACCGATCCGATCCAGGGTGCCGGCACCACCGACGAACCGCAGCAGTACAGCTACCGCGACGAGAACATCGATCCGTGCAAGGCGTACTGGTACTACGTCGAATCGATCTCCACGTCCGGCACCCGCGAGAAGTTCACGCCGGTGTTCCAGGCGCCGGCCAAGCGCCGCGCCGCCGACTGATCGCTGCGACGTCCCGTAACCGACACCGGTGCGTTTCTTCGAGCTGCTCTGGTTCAGCGCCTACGCGGAGCTGAAGGCGGAGTCCGCACGCAGCTATCTGGGCTTCCTATGGTGGCTGCTGGAGCCGGCCATGTTCATGGCCGTGTTCTATTTCGCCTTCGGCCTGCTGATGGGAATCCGTGATCCGAACTACATCCCGTTCCTGTTGATCGGCCTGACCTTGTGGCAATGGTTCAAGTCCTGCATCAGCCACGGCGGACACGCGATCTGGTTGAACATCCCGATGATGCGCCAGGTACGCCTGCCGGTGCTGTTGTTTCCGCTGACCGCGGTGGTCAGTGACACCCTGAAATTCGTCTTCATCTTCGTGGTTTTGCTGCTGATCCTGTGGGCAATGGGCTACGGTCCATCCCGGGCATATCTGGCCCTGCCGCTGGTGTTGCTGGCCTTGCTGTTGCTGGCCAGTGCCGGTGCGCTGGTATCGGCGGCGATCGTGCCGTTCGTGCCGGACCTGCGCTTTGTCATCGAGAATGCCTTGATGGCGATGATGTTCGTGTCCGGCGTGGTGTTCTCGCTGGAAGCGCTGCCGGAAACGTACCGGGCCTGGATCTCGCTCAATCCCATGGTCGGCATCCTGGAATCGGCGCGCGACATCCTGATGCGTGGGCAGTGGCCCAATTGGTGGCTGCTGGCGAAATCCTGCATCGGCTCGATACTGGCCCTGGCGATAGCGATGCTGCTGATCCACCGGCTGGCGCCGCGTTACCCCAAGCTGGCCGTGTAGTCGTGGCGATGAATTCTGCGACCGACCCTGCGGAAATCCGATGAGTTCGTCGATCCTGCATCTGGAGAACGTCGGCGTCGCCTATCAGGGTGTGCGCCGGGTCGGGACCCGTGGCTTCTGGGCACTGGAAGATGTCAGCCTGGACCTGCACGAGGGCGAGACGCTGGGCGTGATCGGGCGCAATGGTGCCGGCAAGAGCACGCTGCTGCGGGTGATCGCCGGCATCCTGCAGCCTGATCGCGGGCGGGTGTCGCTCAAGCGGCCGTTGCGTATCCAGATGCTGGCCTTGGGGCTGGGCTTTGTGCCGCACCTGACCGGCCGCGACAACGCCATTCTCAGCGGCATGCTGCTGGGTCTGCGCCGGCGCGAGATCGAAGCACGCCTGTCGGCCATTCGCGACTACTCCGAACTCGGCGACTTCTTCGAGCAGCCGCTGAACACCTATTCCAGCGGCATGGTCATGCGCTTGGGATTCTCGGTGGCGATGCAGTCGCAGCCGGACGTGCTGCTGATCGACGAGGTGCTCGGCGTCGGCGATGCCGAGTTCCTGAAGAAGTCCGAGAACGACCTGCGTCTACGCATGCGCTCGGGCATGACCTGCGTGCTGGTTTCGCATCAGGACAGCCTGATTGCCGAGCTCAGTCATCGCGCGGTCTGGATCGAGCACGGCCGGCTGGTGCTGCAGGACTCGGTCGATAAGGCGCTGGCGGCGTATCACGCAGCGTAGTCGGCGGCAGCGCGGCGTCGAGTGGCGGCCGGTGCCGCGGTCCTCGGCTCAGATCACGCCTTTCGAGAGTTCGTCCTGGATCTGTTTCAACACGGCTGGCCGATCGATCGGTGACGGCTTGCCGGCATCCGGTCGCAGGGACACATAGAACTCGCAGCCGACGGAATCGAAAAAGCGCGACTCGGTCAGTCCGATCACACCCAGTTGCTGAAGGTCATGAGCGATCAGACGGAAGCTGCCCGGCGTGAAGCGCCAGGCGTGTATGTCGATGTAGGGAGCAGTCGTGTCCTGGCTGGCTTCGAAAAAACGCCAGGCTTCCTCGACGGAGTGGATATGGCGCAGTTCGCCGCGGACGCCGGCACCCCAGGCGATACTGCCATTCAGGGACGCGGCCGATGCGAAATAGTCGAAGACCAAGCCCGGGGGATGCCGTTTGCGCTGCTCGGCGAAAGCCTGCAGCACGTCGCCGGTGGTGCTCAAGGGGCGGTGGTAGTCGAAACAGTAGCGCTTGTCGGGGATGGCCAGCGACAGTGTTCCACCGGGCTTGAGCAGCTTGCGGCATTCGTTGAGAAATCCGGCCAGGTCCGGTACGTGTTCGATCACGTGCGAGGCGATGATCCAGTCGTAACGCTCGACGGCACCGATCAGTTCGCTGAGCGGCTCGCCGTTCCAGATGTGATCGACCTCTTCGATCATGTCCAGATCGACACCGTGGCCGGTGTACTTCGCGACCAGGCCGGCACGATCCAGGTGATCGGCCGTTTCCACGCGAAATCCCTGGCGTTTGGGCGCTGCCGGATTGTGGCTGGGGCCGATCTCCAGGCCCAGGCCAGATCGGTCTATATCGGCGAAAATGCGGTCCAGTCGGGTCATTGCTGAGCGAATTCCAATGGCTTGCCTGTCCGGGCTTTCCGGATGATCAGGCATGCTACTGCATGCTTGGCGACGCGAGCTGGGCGATTGTCTTCGATGCGGAAGACAGGTACCGATGCCTGGCCCCGGCCCGCGATTGTCGGCTGCTGCTAAAATCGCCGGCATGGCGGGTGCGGAAGCATCTGCGCCCGGCAAATGGTCTGCAGCGGGTGCGGTGCGACAGATGTTCGTGTACACGGACACACATCGAATTTCCGGATCCTGGCTCTGTGATCGGCCTTCCCCGAAGCGGTGGCCGCTCTGCCTCGGGCATGGCTGGACGGACGCATGGACTACAGAAACGACGGTTGCAGGCTGCTGCGTGGCCGCGGCATCGAGATCGGCGCGCTGCATGCGCCGGTTGCGCTGTCGCCTGCCTTGCAGGTGGAGTACTGCGACATCATGGATCGGGACACCGCCATTGATCGGTATCCGGAGATTCTTCCGTCCCGCCTGGTCGATCCGCAACACATCGTCGATGTCGACCGGGAAGGCCTGGCGCGGTTCGCCGATGACAGCCTGGATTTCGCCATCGCCAACATGGTTGTGGGCAACGTGGCCAATCCGATCCGGCTGATCGGGGAATTGTTCCGCGTGGTTCGCCCCGGCGGTCATGTGGTGCTTTCGGCGGCGGACAAGCGCTTCACCTACGACCGCGATCGACCCTCTACACCGTTCGAGCGCCTGCTGCAGGCGTGGCAGGATGAGCAGGCAGAGCCCGAGGACGAGCAGTATCTGGAGCTGCTGGCGACCATCGACATCGGTTCGACACGTGGTCCGGCACGCTCTGTGGCTGCGGCCATACGCCGCGCCAGGAAGCGCAGGGAGCCGGTCCATGTCTGGGATGGCCGCCAGTTCACGGAGTTTCTGGCGCGCAGTCGGGATCTTCTCGGTATCCGGGCCGATTGCGTGTACGAGCGCGAGGGTGCGGAGACCGGCGTCGAACACTTCTCCATATGGCAGGTACGTGCCCCGAATCGAACCATGATCTCAGACCAGCCAGAGGGCGCGAGCCCGGAACCGGAAACAATTGCAGAGATCGCTTCGGCAGCGACATCGCCGCGAGCCGATGATCCTGAATCAGTGCGCGGCCCTCTCGGCGTCGCGCCAGGATCGCAGGCCAAACCGGTTGAATCCGGCCGGGGCGTTCTGCTGCTGGGCATGCACCGCTCCGGAACATCGCTTGTGGCCCGCCTGCTGGCCGACGCTGGCCTGCATCTGGGCGAGGACAGCGACCTGCTTGCGGCCAGTGCCGAGGACAACCCGGACGGCTACTGGGAACGGCAGGACGTGCTCGAAGCGCATGATGCCTTCCTGCGCGACATCGGCATGACCTGGAACCGCGTTGCCGGCCTTTCCGAACAGCATCTGCAACTGCCATCGGTGGCGCCGCTGGAAAACAGACTGTGCCAGATCGTGAGTACCCTGCGATCACCCTGGCTGATCAAGGATCCGCGCCTGTGCCTGCTGTTGCCGGTTTGGAACCGCATTGGCGTCGACTATGCGCCATTGGTCGTCATCCGGCATCCGCTGGAGATCGCCGGCTCACTGGCACGCTCGCCCAGGGGCATCTTCCCGATCCAGAACATGCTGGCATTGTGGGAAAAGTACCTGCTGCGCGCGCTGTCCGCGCTGGCAGGGCGACCGGCCGTGTTCGTCTCCTACGCGCGTCTTCTGGCGAATCCGGCAGTGGAACTGGGTCGTGTTGTCGATCAGCTGACACGCCTTGGCGTTGCCGGCCTGAGCGTACCGGACGCCGCATTGCTGGCTGAGCGGATCAAGCCCGGCTTGCGACGGCAGCGTTCGGACGAAGATCCCGACGGTATCCTCACCAACGGCCAGCGGGCACTCTGGCAGGAGCTGACAACGGCAGCCAGCGCGGACCAGCCGGTGAAACTGGTGACAAGCCTGGCCGAGCCGGACAAGTTGCTGGCTGAGTTCCAGTCGGCCTATGACTACTTCCGCGAGCAGGGGCGGAATCTCGGACGCGCCGAACATCCCCAGCAACTGGCGGAGCTGCAGGACACCAGCAACCGGATCCTGGAACAGGTGCGCGCCAGGCAGGATGTGCTTGAGCGCGAGGCTGCGGACTTGCGTGAGTGGAAGCTGACGCAGGAAGCGGTCTTGCACGACTTGCGTGAGCGATTGGCCATTGCCGTGACTCGCAGCGAGCAGATGCAGCTGACAGTCGATGCGGTCGCTGAGCGTGAACACAGCAACGCCGACGAGCTGGCGGCGCATGCACAGTCGCTGGCGGACATGCGGCGGTCGCTGTCATGGCGGGTCACAGCACCGTTGCGCTGGGCTGCCGGTGCGGTCCGTGCGCCACGGCTGTCCTGGCGGATGGAGCAGCGCCTGTACAAGCTCTACTACGGCATCCCCGGCATCAGCCATCAGCGCAAGCGTGCCTTCGTGCTCTGGCTGCATCGCTCGTTGCCGTTCCTGACCCGATCGACCCGCTCTTACGCCCTGTACAAGCCGGGTGTACGACGCAGCAACGAGGCGCCGGCACCGCCGCGCATGGACGCGACAAGGGCCAAGGCCCTGATCGAAGGGCTTTCACGTCGGCCCAGGTTCTCGATCATCATGCCGGTCTACAACACCGACCGGCAGTGGCTGCACGATGCCATCGAGTCGCTGAAAGCGCAGTACTACGACAACTGGGAGCTGTGTATCGTCGATGACTGTTCGGGCAAGGCAGAGACGCTGGAGTATCTGGCACAGCTCGACGATCCGCGCATCCGCCAGCAGCGCATGGAGACCAACCAGGGCATTGCACGAACCACCAACGCCGCCCTGGCGATGGCGACCGGTGAATACATCGGTCTGCTGGATCACGACGACGTGCTCACGCGCGATGCGCTGCTGGAGAACGTCCTCGTGCTGCAGGATGAGTCCATCGACCTGATCTATTCCGACGAGGACAAGATGGATGTCGGCGGCGATTGCCACGGCCCGGTCTACAAGCCGGACTATTCGCCCGACTACCTGTTCGCGAACAACTACTTCTGTCACTTCACCGTGTTCTCGCGCTCGTTGTGCGACGCCGTCGGCGGGCTGCACTACGGCTACGACGGCGCACAGGACTTCGATCTGGTGCTGCGGTTGTCGGAGAAGGCGCAGCGGATCCATCACATTCCCAAGGTGCTCTACCACTGGCGCATGGTGCCCAGTTCAACGGCGGCGGCGGCCGGCGCCAAGCCCTACACCTGGGAGGCGGGACGGCGTGCGCTGACCGATGCACTGGCGCGGCGGGAGATCGTCGGGCGGGTCGACCTGGGGCCGTATCCGAACACCTACCACGTGCGCCGCGATGTGGTGGCCGAGCCATTGGTCAGTATCGTCATTCCATTCCGCGACGAGTCGGCGGTGCTGCGCAAGTGTGTGGAATCGATCCTGCAGCGCTCGACCTGGCAACGCTACGAACTCCTGCTGGTGAACAACCAGAGCCAGGATCCGGCAACCCATCGATTGCTGGAAGAACTGGCCGGGCGGGACAGTCGCATTCGTGTCGTGCACTACGACCAGCCGTTCAACTACTCGGCGTTGCACAACTGGGCGGTACCGCAGGTTCGTGGCGACATGCTGCTGCTGCTCAACAATGACACCGAAGTGATCAGCGACGACTGGATCGAGAGTCTGGTCGAACATGCGCAGCGGCCCGAGGTGGCCGTGGTCGGGTGCAAGCTGCTGTACCCCGACGAGACCATCCAGCATGCCGGTGTCATCGTCGGCATCGGATCGTTCGCCGGGCATGCGCACCATCTTTCGCCGGCCGATCATCCCGGCTACATGGCGCGTCCACACCTGCTGCAGAATGTCAGCGCGGTTACTTTCGCCTGCGCCATGATGCGCACCCGGCTGTACAGCGAACTGGGTGGCATGGACGAGAACAATCTCGCGGTCGCCTACAATGACGTCGACTTCTGCCTGCGCGCATTGGAGGCCGGCTATCTCAACGTGTACACGCCGCACGCGGAGCTGTACCACTACGAGTCACGCACGCGCGGCTCCGAGAACGACCCGGCCAAGCAGCGACGTTTTGCCGCCGAGACGCAGTACATGCATCAACGCCACCGCGGGGTGATCGAACGGGGAGACCGCTTCTACAACATCAACTTCCCCGGCGACGGCAACAGTTACGACATCGACCCGGGCTATACCTCCAGTTTTCCGGTCTAGTCGCCGTGCTGGCGATCCTGATGCTGCATTTCGGACCGGTGCGGATTACCGGTCAGGCGCTGGCGGCGATCGCGGCAGATGATTCGGTCGACGCGAAGGTCCTCGTGCTCGGCAATGGCGAGCCCTTCGATCCGGAGCGACTGCATCCGCTGGTCTTGCCCGGTCGACTGGAGGTCGTCCATAGCCCGGTCAATCTCGGTTTCGCCGGTGGCATGAACCTGTTGCTCGCCCATGTGCTGGGCGACGACAGCGTCGATCGGGTGCTGCTGTTGAACAACGATGCTCAGCCGCTGCCGGGTTCAATCCGGGCCATGCTGGCCAAGCTCGATGCGCCGGAAGCGGAAGGTGGTGGGTCACGCCACAACAGCATGGTCGCCGCGCGCCTGATGCGTACGGCGGATGCCGAGACAGTCGACAGCCTGGGGATCACGCTGTATCGATCAGGCCTGGCTTCGAACCGTCAGCGACCCGAGCAGCGGTTGCTGGGTCCCACCGGCGGTTGCATGTTGCTGCATCGCCGGCTGCTGGAAGATCTGCTGGCAGAGCATGGCTGCTGGTTTGACGAGCGCTTCTTCCTTTACGCCGAAGATACCGATCTGGTCATGCGCGCCCGCTGGTTGGGCCACACCGGCGCTTACGCCGAGAACGCCGTGGTGCTGCACCACGGATCCCACGCCAGTGGTGGTCCGGACAACGAATTCGTGCTCTATCACGGCATCCGCAATTCGATCTGGGCCCTGATCAAGAACGCGCCCGCTGCATGGCTGCTGGTGTTCTCGCCGTGGATCGTGCTGGCCCACGGTGGCATCGTGCTGCGGCAATTGCGCAAGGGCAGGGCTGGCACGCTGTGGCGGCTGTATCGCGACGCCTTCCAGGGACTGCCGACGATGTGGCGTGAGCGCAAACGGATACGACGCAGCCGTCGGTTGCCGGCGTCGGCCTGGTGGTCCTGGGTGGAGCCGCGTCTGTACGACGCGGGCTACCTGCGCAGTGCCTGGCGCGAGTTGCTGTCTCGGCGAAGCGGCTGATGAGTCGCCGGGACCGGCTATCAATCGGCTGATGCCAACGCCGGCTGCGGCGCCGGCTCGGCGATGGCGCTGTTGCTGAAGATGCGATCGGCCACATACGGGCGAGGCGCTGTGCGTCGCGCCACCGGCGCTGTTTGCGGCGGGCTGCCCTCGACCTTGGCGTCGGTTTCTTCCGGCTCGTCGATGCTCAGGGACAGGCGGGCGATGCCGTCACGCCGGCTGCCGTAGTCGACCAGATGCACGTTGATGGTGGCCGCATCAGCAGCCTGCTCGGGAACCACGTAACGGCTACGCTGACCACGAACCTCGCGTTCGCTGCGGGCGAGCAGCGCACCCTCCGCGTCCAGCCACTCGACCACCGCGCGGCCGTTGACATCGACATCCGGGGACAAAACCTCGACCAGTTCGCGCGTGCCCAGCGACTGCGTCACCAGTTGCACCGGCAGCGAAGGTCGCTGCAGCACTACCGCGGGATCACCCAACAGGTTGTAGGTCTCCACCAACGTGCGCTGATGTGGCCGGGTCAACACCTGTTTGGCGCGCATCAGCGCTTCGCCGATACTGGCGCCCGGGGTCATCAATTCATCGATGGTCGCCTGACTGAACTGTGTGGACGGCGTGTTGCGCCAGGAGGCGGCGAACACCGCGATCGCGCCCTTGTCCGGTTCGCGCAGGAAGCGCTCACCGATGGAATCGGCACTGGGGTGATCGAACGGAGCCGAGTAGCAGGTCATCGACAACACCATCGGCAACCGGCCGGCGTTGTCGAGATTGGCGACGTGGTCCAGCGTGAACAGGTCGTGGTTGCGGGTCGGGTCGGGCGGTCCGGTGCGCCAGATGTATCGGCCGCCATGACCGATGAAGTGCACCAGCAACTGACCCTCGTTGATCGCATCATTGAGCGCGTTGATCTGCGGCAGGTTGTCAGTTTCTTCCTGCTTGGCATAGACGCCGGTGAACTGGAAACCTTCGGCAGTCAGTTGCTCGCCAAACTGGTCGCTGCTGCGCTGGAAATGCGCGCTGGTGTCCGTGGTGAACAGGGCGCGTCGGCGCCAATCGCCGAAGTCGGTATTCGTCGCATAGCCGATGGTCTTGTCGACGATGGCGGTGACTTCGTCCGGTTCGACCACCGGGAAGCGGCCGATCGCCAGATCCGGCAGCCAGTCGTCGCCGTCGACCGCGACGAAATAATTGTCGGCGGCGGAGTGGCCTTCCTCGGACGGGTACTGCCAGGTCGGGATCAGGTTGCGGTTGGCTGCCAGCTTGTCGGTGTCCGCGTACATCTGCCCGGGAATCTCGCCGAAATGGTCGGGAATCAGCAGTTCGCGGTTGACCCACTTGGCGTAACGGTTGTCTTCGACCCGGTCAGAGCGCACGTCGAAACTGGCATCGCCGACCAGCAGCACGAAGCGCGGCCGCGGTTGCGGCCACTGGTGGTACGCATGGGCGACGAAGTCCCGGATCGCGCGCGGATGGACCACGCCATGGTTGAACTCGTCATAGAGGTCGGCGACATCGACCTCGGCCACGCGCAGGCCGTTGCCACGGTGGAAATCGGCCAGCGGTGTGGCCGCATCGCGCAGACTGGCGTGGCTGATCAGCAGATAGTCGTAGCCTGTTTCGACATTGCTCCAGATACTGCCCTTGCTCGCACGGACCGCAGCCGGCGCCAGGTACATGCCGTCCACCACCGGCTGGAAGTCACCGGTGCCGACAGCGGTGAACCGCCAGCGGCCATCGACAGGCTGGCCCTCGTGGATGCGGCCGTTGCGGCCATAAAGAGTGACCGAACGAGCGCCGGCGGGTGCGCCCAGTTCCATGTCGCCAGCGCGGGTGACCGTCAACGGCAGCGGGCGCTCGTCGAGTTCACCGGCGATGGCGTAGTCCAGCCGCAGGAAATCGAACATGACCACATCCACCATGGGATCGGTCTGCTCCGGCAGGAACCGGCGCGGGACGGTGAGCTCCAGGGTGTTGTCGGTCGCCGCGAGGCTGCCCCGCGGCAGTTGCACCTGCACCTGATGTACGTCGCGGTTGGCGAAGTGGGTGGTCTTCACCAGGTCGCCGTTGATGCGGATCTCGACCTCGTGGTCGGCAATGGTCGGTTCGGGCTGGCCATGCCGTCGCGGCGCGCGCGACATGCCGCGAAACCCCAGTGTCAATTCGACCGTGCCGGCAGCAAGGTCGGGCAAGCTGAAGGTGGTGGCGAACGGCTTCGGATCGATCTGGGTCACCTTGCTCCAGAACCACAAATCCGGCTCGGAGCCTGCCTCGACATCCCGGTTGTTCAGGCGGATCTGCAGGTTTTCCTGTTCCAGATGCACCTGACGCCTGATCGTCGCCGCACTTGCGTTGGCAACGACCGCCGGATCGGCGGTAGTGACCGTGCTGTCGGCAATCTCCAGGCGATACACGTTGTTGACGGCGTAGGTGTCGAACCAGCTCTCCGGACCGTGCAGGCGCTCGCCGTAGAAGCGGATGTAGTCGCCAGGCCCGAAGCGGCCGTCACCGCCGTCGTCGACATGCAGTGGCAGGGTCTCTCCGGCCACGCTCAGGCGCAGGCGATCGCTGTCCACTTCGCCCAGGTCGGGCATCGCCGCGCTGAGTTCGGCATGGCTGAGTCGGTAGGCGCCGGTGTCGGCGATCTCGATCATGACCGACGGAGCAGCCATCGCGGTTGCGCCGGACATGGCGAGCAGCAGCGGGGTGAACAGCAGGGTACGGGACACGAACAATCCTGTTACGTCTATCAAGCGCATGATTTTAACGGAATAGTCGCGCCGCCGCTGGCGCCGGTGCCGTGGCGGTGCAATCAATCGAGCAGTTCGACGCCGTAGAACTGCCGGAGTTCCTCGTGGATCGCCGGGTGGAACTGCCTGAGCAGCGCCGGCGCCGAGAAGTACACCTCGCTGGTCACGGCGAAGAACTCGTCGGGCGACTCGCTCGCGTAGGGATCGAGCATGGTGTCCTCCCCGGCATCCACGGAGCTGCGAAAGACGTCGAATTCATGTTGGAAGACCGCCTGCCAGCGTTGCTGGCGCTGACGGTCTGGCAGCGGCGGAACGCCGTCGACATGACCATCGAGCATGTCCAGCTTGTGCGCGACCTCGTGCGCGACCAGATTGTTGCCCGAGAACGGGTCTTCCAGGTCCTGGCGGATGTCATCCAGCGACAGGATCAACGGGCCTTGCTGCCAGGCTTCGCCGGCCAGCCAGTCGTGGGACTCGGAGACGATGCCCGATTCCTCGTCGTACTCCTCGCGACGGACGCGGAACTGGCCGGGGTAGACGATGACCTCGCTCCAGCCGCGCAGCCACGTGGGGTCGAGTCCCGTCACGGGCAGACAGGCCAGCATGGCGATACGCAGGTGGTCATCATCGTCAAGGCTCAGGCCGGCCGCGCCAGAAAAGCGCTTCTGCCTGAGGAAGTAGCCGACATGACCGCGCAATCGCGTCCGTGCCTGTTCGGACAGCCGGGAGGTCAGTTCGATGTCCTGGCAGGCGTTGCGCCAGTCGGCGTCGTCGATCGCGACCTGCGCATTGCGTTGATTGCGGAACCAGGCTCGCATGGCGGCAGTTTGCCGGAGCCCGATCGTGACAGCCACCGCGCGGATCCTGCCGGGACCTCGCGCGCGCGGGCGAGCGCCGACCGGACCCGCTATTCGTTGCCTTGCGGCGTGGTCACGCGGCGCGGTTCAGTCAGACCGCTCGTCGCGCATGACCGGATCGTCGCGGGTGACCAGACAAGGCTCGCCGGTCACCCGAATCACCTTCTGCTCGGAGGCCCCTCAGCGCAACACACCCGGCAGGATGCGCTTCCAGTTCACCGTGCCGGCGGGCGACGGCTCGCTGGCGACATGGCGCCGCGCGTGCACGACAGTGTCGAGGGTGTTGTGATCGGCGTGTTCGACGCAGGCTGTCGAAGCGTGGCTGTCGCCGACGGTGCCGTTGCCGAAGGCGACATTGGCTCCGACAATGGCCACCACCATCGCGACCAGCAGGGCGAAGCGGATCAGATGCAGGTTCATGGCGGGCTCCTTGGTGGATGTTGTCGGGATTGGATAAGCAGATCGCGTGCCAACCCGGGGATTCTTGATAACGTGTTGAATGACATTGGTTCTTTCCGGGCTCTCTGGTGCCTTGGTTTGTCCGGGATCGGACACCGGTGCCGATCTGCGGGCGCTGCCGCACAGGACGGCGGTCACTGTGCCGGGACGGACCGCGTTGCCATCGGTCGGTTCCGCCGCTCACCAGCGACCGGGCTGAAGCGGTGATGGTTGACGCTGGAGCGCGGGATTCGATGCCGCATTCGCCGGTCCCGACTGACACACGGGTTCTGACGATCGCCGAATGGCGCGCGATCGAGTCGGTCATCAACGCGCTCGCCGTGCAGGGCAGGCAGCCTGTGTCCGCATTGCCGACGAGCCTGGATCCGGCCAGTTTCATCGCCGGTTGCCGGGAGCTGGCGCTGCCGGTCGAGCGGGAAGGGGACGAATGGCGCTGGCAGCCGTATGCCGACATGCTCGACGCCGACCGGATCAGCAGCGCGATGGCACTGTCCAGGCCGGGGTGCGCGATCCGGTTGCTGCCGCTGGTGGATTCGACCAACGAATGCCTGACAAGAAGCCCGCACCCCGGTGCGTCGCCCAGTGCCCTGTTTGCGGAGGCGCAATGGGCCGGTCGTGGTCGGCGCGATCGCCGCTGGCATTCACGCTTCGGCGAATCGGTGATGATGTCCCTGCGCATCGCCACCGGTCGGCCGCTGGCACAGCTGCCGGGCGTGGCGATCGTTGCCGGCGTGGCGGTTGCCCGTTGCCTTGTCGGGCTGGGCGTTCGCGGAATCGGCCTGAAATGGCCCAACGATGTGCTGCTGGACGGCGCCAAGGTCGGCGGCATCCTGGTCGAAGCGGTTGCGTCCGCCTTGTCGTCTGGCCCGGATCGAGCCGATGACACGGGAACGGTGGTGATCGGCATCGGTGTGAACTGGCGGTCTCCCGATCGGGATGTGCCGGCGCTCGGGCAACCGGTAGCGGGCCTGGCCGGCAGCTTCGATGGCGGAAGGGAGGCGCTGGCGACAGCGCTGCTGGTCGCCTTGCTCGACGCGATGCAGCGTTTCTCGTCCGACGGCATCGCGCCGTTTCTGGAGGGATTCGCGGCCCTGGATCAACTGGCGGGACAGGCAGTGGTGATCGAAGAACGGGGCAGGCGTCACGTCGGCATCGCCAGAGGCTTGACCAGCGACGGCGCCTTGCGCGTCGACCATGACAATGGCGAGCGCATCTATCGCAGTGCCGAAGTGTCGCTGCGGCGACTCTCGACCGTGTCGACGACGCCGATGACGATATCAGCAAGCCATCCTTCCGTCGACACGGGAACAGATCCGTGATCAGCCTGTTGATCGACCAGGGCAACACCCGTATCAAGTGGGCATTGTCGCGTTCAGGGGCCCTGGTCGAGGGCGCGTTCGGCGCCGTGGCCGGTGACGCGATCGATCTGACCCGGCCGCCGTGGCCGGCAGTGTCCATCGATCGGATCGTGCTTGCCAGCGTTGCTGACGATGCGCGTGCGCAAGCGCTCATGCAGCAGTTGCGAGCCGATCGGTCACCACCGGTGGTGAGGGTCCGAACGCAGTCCCGCTGGGGTGACCTGATCAATGGCTATGCCCTTCCAGACGATCTGGGTGTCGATCGCTGGCTGGGCCTGATCGCCGCCCGGACCGGTTGGCACGGACGACCGCTGCTGGTGGTCAGCGCCGGAACGGCATTGACTGTGGATGCGCTGGCGGCCGACGGCCGCCATCTGGGCGGTGTGATCGCCCCTGGCTTGGCCGCGATGCGGCAAGGCTTGCTCGACGCAGCACCGGGCCTGAAGCGTCACGCGGGTGGCCGGGAAAGCGACGACTGGGCGCTGGCCAGCGACGAAGCCATCGCCAGCGGTTGCCTGCAGGCCGCGCTCGGACTGGTGGAGCGTGCCCGCTCGCGCCTGAGCTCTCCGGCCGACGCCCTGCTGCTGATGACCGGCGGTGATGCGCCGCGCTTGCTGCCCGCGCTGGTCGGGGCCGTTGAGCACCGCCCGCGTCTGGTCCTGGAGGGTCTTGCCATCTGTGCCGACGACACCAGGCTGGGCGAACCCGACCAACTGTCGCCCTCGCCCTGACCCTGGTCGCCAATGCCAGGTTCACGCCGCGCTGTCCGACACCGCGAGGGTCAGGCAGCGATTGCCCGGTCGTGCGAGTGCGAAAGCGAGCTCGATTGCTTCGCGCCTATTCGAAGAGCGATCGAAAAGCGCAATGCCGATGCAGTTCGATTCGGTTCCAATGCGAGACGGTTGTCCGAGTTGGCGACGCCAGGGCGATGATGCGATCGTCCGATCGCGGTTTCGCGACGCGCCAAGACGCGGCGCTCAGCACCATGGCCTGCATCGATAGCGCCTGACGCGGTGCGCTTGCCCGGGCCACCGCCGCGGCAAGTACACTTTGCCGACTGTGCTCGCGTTCGACCGCAAATCCGTCGAAGTCCGGTCAGCCATTGCGTGGCTTGCGGCGGCCGGTTCGAGCCGTGCCGATGTCGCTGGCGAGCCTGGCGGGTTGGATGACGTCATTGGCCTGTCGGCCATGCTGATCGTGTTCACATGCAGTGGATGCGGCATGATCATCATGCGTGCAGGTGGATAGGGGGTTCGGGTGCGGATCGCATTGCTGGTATTGCTGGCATTGAACCTGGCTGCGGCCGTCTGGCTGTTGTCCGGCTCGCCGCCGCCGGAAGCGCAGCCGGCGCAGTCGGACCCGGGCGTGCCGCTGCTGCGTCTGCTCAGCGAGCAGATGGACGAGACCCAGGGCGACAGCGCCGAAATGGCGGCAGCGCCCGAGCCGCCGCCGGTCGCCGAGGAGCCGCCGATTCCCGGCGGGTTCGTCTGCACGGAACTCGGGCCGTTCACCAGTCAGTCGGCGTTGCGGCAGGCCACGGCGGAACTGGCCGAAGCCGGCAGGATCGTCGCCAACCGCACCGACATCGAACGCCGGACACGCGGCCACTGGGTGCATCTGGCGCCGGCGGAAAGCCGGGAGCGGGCCTTGGCGATCGCCCGCGAACTGTCGGCGTCGGGCGTGCGCGACTACTACGTGGTGACCGCCGGTGACAGCGAAAACACCATCTCGCTGGGCTTGTTCCGCGATCGGGCCAATGCCGAGCGCCGACAGCGCGAGATCGCCGATCTGGGCTATCCGGCCCTGCTGTCGGACCGGATCGAGGATCAGGCCGTGTACTGGTTGACCGTTGCCCATCCCGGTCCGGGTCCCCTGCAGGAGACCGTGGCCGGGTTGCCGGTGGGGGAGCAGGCGGCAAGCCTGGTGGCCTGCCCGGATTGACGCTCGTTCAGCTGGTCGGGTATAGTTCGCGGCTCGCCAGCATTTTTCACCGAAGCCGTCATGAAATCCGACATCCATCCCAATTACCGTCCGGTCGTGTTCCAGGATGCGAACGCCGAGTTCACGTTCCTGACCCGCTCCACCATCCAGACCAAGGACACCATTACCTGGGAAGGTGAGGAGTATCCGCTGGTCAAGGTCGAAATCTCGTCCAAGTCGCACCCGTTCTACACGGGCAAGCACAAGGTCATCGACAGCGGTGGCCGGGTCGACAAGTTCCGTCGCCGCTACGCCGGCAAGTAACCGGGCAGCCCCGGTCGGGGCGCCAGTTTCAGCGGAATCGAAAACGCCGGGCATCGCCCGGCGTTTTTCATGGCCTTCAAGCGGTTGCGGCAGCCCGTTCGTACCGACAAAGGTCGCAACGAACCATGCTTGGGCGTATGCCATAATGCGGCGATGCAATATCGTGCCTCGCCACGTGCCTTGACGCGGGCAGGTCCACCCGTTTTCCGCGCATGCACCCGGCACTCCCGGGCTGTGTCAACGCGCTGCGAGCAGATACCGGAGTACCGCCGTGACTGAAAAGCACATCGACCTCAGCGACACCACCTCGGGCAAGACCGTCCAGTTGCCGATCATCGACGGCACGCTCGGTCCGTCGACCATCGACATCGCCAAGCTGAACAAGGAAACCGGCTACTTCACCTACGACCAGGGCTTCGTCGGTACGGCCAGCTGCAAGAGCGCCATCACCTATATCGACGGCGACCAGGGCGTGTTGCTGTACCGCGGCTACCCGATCGAGCAACTGGCCAAGCAGTCCACCTTCCTGGAAGTGGCCTATCTGCTGATCAACGGCGAGTTGCCCAATGCCGGGCAGCTGGCGGGCTTCGAGAACGAAGTCACCCACCACACCATGATCCACGAGTCGCTGAAGACCTTCATGCACGGTTTTCTGTACGACGCGCACCCGATGGCCATGCTCTGCGGCGTGACCGGTTCGCTGGCCGCGTTCTACCACGACAAGCTGGACATGGACGATCCCGAACACCGCCGCCTGGCGGCGATCCGGATGATCGCCAAGATCCCGACCATCGCCGCTGCCGCCTACCGCTACACCATCGGCTGGCCGATCCGCTTTCCGCGCAACAACCTCGACTACTGCAGCCGCTTCCTGCACATGATGTTCGAGGTGCCCAGCGAACCGCTGGAGCTGCCGCCGGTGGCGGCCAGGGCGCTGGACCTGCTGTTCATCCTGCACGCCGACCACGAACAGAACGCCTCGACCTCGACCGTGCGCATGGTTGGTTCCACCGGTGCCAATCCGTATGCCTGCGTGGCCGCTGGCATCGCTGCGTTGTGGGGCCCGGCGCACGGCGGTGCCAACGAGGCCGTGCTGAAGATGCTGGAAGAGATCGGCGACGCCAAGAACGTCAAGAACGCCGTGGTCAAGGCCAAGGACAAGGAGTCCGGTTTCCGGCTGATGGGCTTCGGTCACCGTGTCTACAAGAACTACGACCCGCGCGCCGCGATCATCCGCGAGATGACCCACAAGGTGCTCAACGACCTGGGTGTCAACGACCCGTTGCTGGATGTCGCACTGGAACTGGAACAGGCCGCGCTCAAGGACGACTACTTCGTGCAGCGCAAGCTGTATCCGAACGTCGACTTCTACTCCGGCCTGATCTACAAGGCGCTGGGCATCCCGACCTCGATGTTCACCGTGATGTTCGCGATCGCCCGCACCGCCGGCTGGGTGGCGCACTGGCTGGAGCAAAGCGCCGATCCCACCACCAAGATCGGTCGTCCGCGCCAGCTCTACACCGGCCCGGTCACACGCGACTACATCGCTGTCGACCAGCGCGGCTGATCGATGCGCTGATCCCGGGTGTCCAGCCCGGGTCACTGCTCCGGTCGCTGGCCATCATTGCGGACGAGCGATGCTGGCTTGCAGGTGGCGACCGGGCTGTGCGCCAGGTCGTCGATCGGAACCGAACGGTCGCCCTGATCCGTCCATCGCAGGTCGGCTTCCGTCGGGACACGCCCAGGCGCGTGTCGCATGCCGTCGATTCGCCGCTGGTTTCCTTCGGTCGCACCGATGCTGTGATGACAGCGGATGCCTGTCCGGCCTCAGGGTCGTACTGACATCGCACGGGGCACGGGGACGCGCGTCGCGCCCTTTCGCAGGGCAAGGCTGCCTGCGTCCAGGGACCGGCTGGTCCGCGCGCCAGCCTTCGCCCGGGAGCAGCATGCGGATGTGCGGTCCGTGCCTTGCCTCACGGCGCTTGGAACGATCGGCGCCAGGCCATTGCCTTGACTTGTGAGATCGTCAGCGCCGGCGGTGCGTGAGTCCGAGATGGTCGCCGACGTCTTTGCAGCGCGCGGAAGTCCAGCGGTCAGGACTTGACCGAAGTCACGATTCCCGGATGCATTGAGCGTCGCTGATTGCCGTATGCTTGGCGAAGAGTTGCATAAGCGCGCCAGGCCAACCGTGGCCTTTGCGGCTCAGGCCGGTTTGGGCCTTGTTGCAGGAAAATACGAAGGGAGGCGGTCTTGCGGATGCGGGAGCGATGGCGACAGTGGGTGGTCGTGCTGTGTCTGCTGTCAGCCCCGTACGTGCACGCGCAGACCGACGAGAACTGGATCTATCAGGTCCAGACCGGCGACTCGCTCTGGTCGATCACCGAACGGCATCTGCTCGGCATCCGCTGGGTGACGCCGTTGCAGCGCTTGAACCAGGTCGCCGATCCCTATGTCCTGGAGCCGGGTCGGGATCTGCAGGTTCCTGTTGCCTGGACCCGGCGCCTTCCGGCCGAGCTCGCGCTGGAGTCGATGGCCGGCGAGATCAGCATCCTGGCCGGTGAATCGGCGCAACCGGTGCCGGCGACTGCCGGCATGCGCCTGCGCACGGGCGACCAGTTGCTGGCGGGTGCGGATGGCCACGCCCTGCTGCGTTATCCGGACCAGTCCAGCACGCAGGTTTTTCCCGATTCCCGCATCCGGGTCCTGGTCTCGGAGATGCTCGGCGAGCAGGCGACGCTGCGTGTGCGCCTGGCGGTCGAACAAGGTCGCTCCGAACATCAGGTGCGGCCGTCCAGCACGCTGCCCGGAAACGATCTACGGGTGATCGCCCCATACGCGACCACATCGGTGCGCGGCACGCATTTCCGGGTCGCGGTGAAACCCGAGGAGCAGGCTTCGCTGGTCGGCGTGCTGAAAGGCAGCGTCGAAGTCGCCCGGCCGGAGTCCGCTGCCGCCGCCATCGATCTTGGGCAAGGGCAGGGCACGGTCGCGCAGGCCGGCACCGAATCGCTGCTGGCGGCAACGCTGCTGCCGGCGCCGGTGTTGCCGCAGACGCTTGCGGCACTGGAACGATTGCCGCTGCTGCTGCGCGTTCCAGCGGTGGCCGGCGCTTCGCGCTACGGCGGCGAGCTGTCCCTGGACCCGGAATACCGCTCGGTGGTCGCCACGGCAACCGGTACCGGATCGGCGCTGGTCTTTCCCGATCACCTGCCCGACGGCGACTACTGGCTGCGTGTCAGGGCCATTGACGGCGATGGCCTGGAGGGTCTGGATGCCGGCGCCCGGCTGGTGGTGAACGCCCGGCCCGAACCTCCCTTCCTGACCTTGCCCGAGCCCGCGGCCATGTTGGCCGCCGGTCGCCCGCTGAAGTTCGCCTGGACCGGCCAGCGCGATGCCCACCGCTACGAGCTTGAACTGGGGCAGGCCGCCGTCAACGGTCAGCCGCCGGAACCTGCTGGCCAGCCATTCCGCAGCGATGGCACCGAGCTGTCGATTCCCTGGTCGGACACGATGGACATGGGTCGCTTCGCCTGGCGGGTGCGCTCGGTTGCCGCCGATGACGATCGCGGGCCGTTCGGTGACTGGCAGGAATTCCGCATCGTGGCGCCCGGCCCGGGGGTATCGCCACCGGCCCTGACCGACAAGGTGCTGACCCTGACCTGGTCGGCAGGCGATGATCCCGCCTCGATCCGCTACCGCTTCCAGCTGGCCCGCGACGACAACTTCCAGCAGCTGCTCGTCGACGAGACACTGGGCGAGGCAAGCCACAGTCTCGATCGCCCGCGTCACGGTCGCTACTTCGTTCGGGTAGCCCGTGTCGACGCAACCGGCGAACAGGAGCCGTGGGGCAGCGTGCAAGAGCTGGAGGTGCCCAGGCGCTCGCTCGCCTGGCTGCTCGGACCGGTCGCGGTCTGGGCCTGGATCCTGCTCTAGCGGGGTCCGAGGACCATGGCTGGAATTCGCCAGGCCAGCCGTAGCCGGTCCGTACAGTTCGGGCTGGCGGGTCTTCTTGGTTTGGTGACCGCGGTGCTGGCCCAGTGGTCCGGCCTGGTCTCGGGCCTGGATTGGGCATGGCTCGACCGCCTGCCCGTGCGTCAGTCGGTGCCGGCGTCGCAGGCCGCGCCGGTGGTGCTGGTGGCGATCGACGATCGCAGCCTGGAAAGGCACGGTCGCTGGCCGTGGTCGCGCGCGCAGCTGGCCCGGTTGATCGAGGCGGCTGGCGCATCGGCCGGACCGGTCGCGCTGGATCTGCTGCTGCTGGAGGCCGACGCCGATGATCCCGCCGGCGACGCCCGGCTCGCCGCGACCATCGGTCGCAGCGGCGGCATCCTTCTGCCGGTTCCCACCGTGCAGCCACGCGAGACCTTCGCTGCCATCGCCCAGGCCGCTCGTCTCTGGCCCGGGGCGTTCATCGTGCACACCGATTTCCGGTTCGAGCGGCAGGGTGTGGTCCGTGTGCTGCATCAGCGCATCCGCGCGGGAGCGGTCGGGATTCCGGCCATGGCCGTGGCGCTGGTGCATCCCGATCAGGCGCCGCCCGCGTCATCGCCAGGCGCTGGCCAACCCGGGCTGTCCGGGGCCGACGTCGGCGAATGGCAACGGCTGGATCCCGTGGTCGTGTCCATGGACCGGCATCGCGAGTCGGTCGAGGTGTATTCCGCCGGGGATGTGCTCGATGGCCAGATCGACCAGTCGGCCTTCGCCGATCGGCCGGTGATCATTGGTGTCACTGCGCGCGGGCTGGCGCATTCGTTCCCGGTGCCTGGTGGACGAGGCGGTTTCACGGTGCTTTCCGGCGCCGAGCTCACGGCCGTTGCCGCGGCTGCGGTTGCCGGGAACCGTCTGAGTGCCATTCCGGCGACCTCCACCCAGACATGGCTGGCCGGCATCGTCGCACTGCTGCTGTGCGGCCCGCTCGCCCTGCTTCGGTGGCGCTACTCGCCGCTGGTGCTGCTGCTGGCCATGCTGCCGCTGTTGCTGGCCTGGATCGGGCGCGCATTCTTTTCCGTCAACCTGCTTCTGGTTCCCGCGAGCGTGGCGGTGCTGATCGTGTTTCTGGCGCTGGCGGGACTGCGGATGAGTGCCGACCGGCGGCGTCTGCAGGCGACCCGGGCTGATCTGGACACGGCCGTCGCCAGCAGCATGCAGACAGTCATTGCGGCAACCGCCGACGGTCGCGTGCTGTTCAGCACCGAACCCGGGAAGGCGGTCGCGGTCGGCGGAACGACTGTCGATCGCGCAGACAGTCTGCTCTCGCAACGGCCTCATGGAAACGAGTTGCAGGCGCTGCTGGAGGAAGTACGGCAGTCGCGACAGGCGCGAAGCCGCCGGCTGCGTGCTGACGCCGCCAATGGCGCGAACGGGGATCTGCTGGCGACCGTCACACCGGCACAGTTCGACGGCACCGATGGCTTCCTGGTCGTCCTCGGTGCCAGCCAGGGCGATGAGTGGGCCGGCAACTGGCGATCGGACACCGACACCTTGACCGGCCTGCCCAATCGCCGCAGCTTGTGGTCCAACCTGGTGTCGATGACGGCATCGACGGCCCCGGCGCCCGCCAGCCTGGTCCTGGCGCTGGTCGCGATCGACGGCTTTCGCCGGATCAACGAGGCACTGGGGGAAGCCGAGGGTGACGCGGCACTTCGCGGTGTCGCCGCGACGCTGTCGGGCGCCACCAGCGGGCAGGCCGCGGTTTACCGCTGGAGCGGCGACCAGTTCGCCGTGCTCTACACGCAGGCGCCCGGTTCCGACGCGGTCAATCCGGCGGAACTGGGCAAGCGGATTTCCGACCTGTTTGCCAACGGGCAAGTCGATTTCCGCGGGATGGCGCTGCGCGCCAGTGTCGGCGTGGCATCGGCGCCGGTCGCCAGGGACGCGCTCAGGACGCTGGTGCAACGTGCCGAGCGGGCGCTGGCCGAGGTCAAGCGGGCGGGCGGCTCGCACTGGCTTGTGGATACCGATTCGTCGGGCTGGACCGTCGATCATCTGGAGATCGAGCGGGAAATCCGCACGGCGATCAGCCGGGACGAGTTCTTCATGCTGTACCAGCCGATTGTCGATGTCGCGAACGGACGGTTGTTCCGGCTGGAGGCCTTGTTGCGTTGGCAACACCCGATGCTCGGCGTGGTCGGACCGGACCGCTTCCTGGCCATCGCCGAGGCATCGGCGCTGGAAATCGAACTTGGCCGGTTCGCCGTGTCGCGGGTCGGCAGCGACCAGCAGGTGCTGGCCGGCAGGGGCATTCAGCTGCCGATCTCGCTCAATGTCTCGGCACGACACTTCGAGCGGGATTCGTTCCTGGACGATATCCGCGCTCTGGTGACCGGCGAACATCGCGGCGGTTTCATCATCGAGATCACCGAGTCGATGGCCTTGCGCGATCCCGATCGCGCCGCCCAGGTGGCCCGGACGCTGGCCGCGATGGGCGTGGGCCTGTCGCTGGACGATCTGCTCAGCGGGCACAGTTCACTGGCCTTGCTGCGTTCGTTGCGGGTCCAGGAGATCAAGCTCGATGGCGACCTGGTGGCGCGGGTCGAGCACGACGACGATGCCTCGACGCTGGTGCGCGGCATCATCGAACTGGCGCGAACGCTGCGGATAGCGGTGGTCGCCGAAGGCGTGGAAACGCCGAGCCAGTCGCAATGGTTGCGGCACGCCGGTTGCCACCTGCAACAGGGATTCCTGTTCAGCGCCGCCGTCAGCTGCGGGCAGATCGACGCCGACGGGCGCTGGCCGGCGGCGGCTCGCGGATCGACCGTGGCGGCCGTGCCCTGAGCGCTGCCGGGTCTTGCGGCCGCCCGCCGCCCGCCGACCTGATGTGCCCCGGTCGGCGACAAGCCAGTGGCGACTCCGGTTGACGACAACCTGTCGCGCAAGTGTGGACAGCCGCCGAATCGCCTTGAAATGATGCGCCTGGACCGCATCTGCTGCAGGTCATGGATGACGTCGAGGTCATCCTGTCCTTCCAAGGAGTTTTTCGATGCGCATGGACAAACTGACTTCGCGCTTCCAGCAGGCCCTGGCCGACGCCCAGTCGCTGGCGGTGGGGCGCGACAACAACATGATCGAGCCGGTCCACGTCATGACCGCGCTGCTCGACCAGCAAGGTGGCAGCGTGGCGCCGCTGCTGGCCCAGGCCGGCATCAACGTGCCGGCGCTGCGCCAGCGCCTGAGCGAGGCGCTGGACAAACTGCCACAGGTGAAAGGCCAGGAGGGCAACCTCAACATCGGCAACGACCTGACCCGGTTGCTCAACCTCACCGACAAGCTGGCCCAGCAGCGTGGTGATGCCTTCATCGCCAGCGAGCTGTTCGTGCTGGCCGCGCTGGACGACAATGGCGCGGTTGGCCAGGCACTGAAGGCGGCCGGTGCCGACAAGGTCGCGCTGGAGCGCGCCATTGCAGCGATGCGCGGCGGCGAAAGCGTGTCGGACCAGGCCGCGGAGGAGCAGCGGCAGGCGCTGGAGAAGTACACCATCGACCTGACCGAGCGCGCCGAGGCCGGTAAGCTCGATCCGGTGATCGGCCGCGATGAGGAGATTCGCCGCGTGATCCAGGTGCTCAGCCGGCGCACCAAGAACAACCCGGTGCTGATCGGTGAACCCGGCGTGGGCAAGACCGCCATCGTCGAAGGGCTGGCCCAGCGCATCGTCAACAGCGAGGTGCCCGAAGGGCTGCGTGGCAAGCGCGTGCTGTCGCTGGACATGGGCGCACTGATCGCCGGCGCCAAGTTCCGCGGCGAGTTCGAGGAACGGCTCAAGGCCGTGCTCAAGGATCTGGCGAAGAACGAGGGCCAGATCATCCTGTTCATCGACGAGCTGCACACCATGGTCGGCGCCGGCAAGGCCGATGGCGCCATGGACGCGGGCAACATGCTCAAGCCGGCCTTGGCGCGCGGCGAGCTGCACTGCGTCGGCGCCACCACGCTGGACGAGTACCGCAAGTACATCGAGAAGGACGCGGCCCTGGAGCGGCGTTTCCAGAAGGTGTTCGTGGGTGAGCCGACGGTCGAGGACACCATCGCCATCCTGCGCGGGCTGAAGGAAAAGTACGCGGTGCATCATGGTGTCGAGATCACCGATCCGGCCGTGGTCGCTGCGGCGACGCTGTCCAACCGCTACATCACCGATCGCCAGTTGCCGGACAAGGCCATCGACCTGATGGACGAGGCCGCCTCGCGCATCCGCATGGAAATCGACTCCAAGCCGGAGGAACTGGACCGCAAGGAACGGCGCCTGATCCAGCTCAAGATCCAGCGAGAGGCGCTGAAGAAGGAATCCGATGCCGCCTCCCGGCAGCGTCTGGACGATCTGGAAGCCAGCATCGCCGAACTCGAGCGCGAATATTCGGACCTGGAAGAGATCTGGAAGGGCGAGAAGGCCGCGGTGCAGGGCGTGACCAAGGTCAAGGAAGACATCGAGCGCGTGCGCATCGAGCTCGAGCGCGCGCTGCGCGAGGGCGACTACGGCAAGGCCGGTGAACTGCAGCACTCCCGTCTGCCCGAACTGGACGCGCAGCTGGCTTCGGCGCACAAGGCCGAGACCCAGGGCTTCCAGCTGCTGCAGGACAAGGTCACTGCCGAGGAGATCGCCGAGGTGGTGTCACGCTGGACCGGCATTCCGGTCAGCAAGATGCTGGAAGGCGAGCGCGACAAGCTGCTGCGCATGGAAGAGGTGCTGCACGCGCGGGTCATCGGTCAGGACGAAGCGGTCAAGGCGGTCAGCGACGCGATCCGCCGTTCCCGCGCCGGTCTGGCCGATCCGAACCGGCCCAATGGCTCGTTCCTGTTCCTGGGACCGACCGGCGTCGGCAAGACCGAGCTGTGCAAGGCACTGGCTGCGTTCCTGTTCGACACCGAAGAGGCGATGGTGCGCATCGACATGAGCGAGTTCATGGAGAAGCACTCGGTCGCCCGTCTGATCGGTGCCCCGCCAGGGTACGTCGGCTACGAGGAAGGTGGCTATCTGACCGAGGCGGTGCGTCGTCGGCCGTACTCGGTGCTGCTGCTGGACGAGGTCGAGAAGGCGCACCCGGATGTGTTCAACGTGCTGCTGCAGGTGCTCGACGATGGCCGTCTCACCGATGGCCAGGGCCGCACCGTCGACTTCCGCAACACCGTCATCGTGCTCACCAGCAACCTCGGCAGTCACCTGATCCAGGAGCTGGCCGGCGACGATACGCCCGAGGCGTACACGCAGATGAAGGCGGCGGTGATGGGCGCGGTGCAGGCGCATTTCCGGCCGGAGTTCATCAATCGCCTCGACGAGATCGTGGTCTTCCATCCGCTGAAGAAGGATCAGATCCGCGCGATCGCGGCGATCCAAATCCAGCGTCTGGAAGCGCGTCTGCTCGATCGCGAGATCACCTTGCTGGTCGACGCCGCCGCGCTGGACCTGCTCGGCCAGGCCGGCTTCGATCCGGTCTATGGTGCCCGGCCGCTCAAGCGCGCGATCCAGCAGCAATTGGAGAACCCGCTGGCGCAGCGGATCCTGGCCGGTGAGTACACCGCTGGCGACACGGTACGGGTCGGCGCCGAGGGCGGGCATCTGGTGTTTGCCAGAGCCTGACCCGCGACAGGTCAGGTCGGCACGGGCCGGCCTGACCGTCTCCACAGCGTCGGCAGCGGCCGGGCCGCAACAACGCGGGTTGGTCGAGGGCCTTTCCGGTCTCGCGCAGGCCCGGGAAGCGTGTCCGTTCCGGTCAGTTGCGCGGCGTCAGCCCGGCGCCGCGAATGCTGTTGTCATGGTTCCGATCCGGTGTCGGCGGGGTCGCCATCCTGGCCGGGTCCGTATCCGTATTCGGTCCGGTGAAATCGTCGACCACATCGCCGGCTTCCAGCTCCGGCATTTCCAGGATGTCGTCCTGGTCGCCGACATCGGCCTCGCGCGGCTGCAGCCGGCCGATCTCGACCAGGTGCTGGATACGCAGGAACACGTCGCGGCGACCGAACGGCTTGCGGATGAAATCGTCGGCGCCGATGCGCTGGCCGTAGAACTGTTCGGTCGCCTGCAGGTTGCCACTGATCATGATCACCGGCACGTTGCGGGTGCGCGGGTCGCGACGCAGCGCGCGCAACACGGCGAAACCGCTCATTCCGGGCATGACGATGTCCAGCAGCACCAGTTCCGGCGACTGCTCGAAAGCCGTCTGCAGGGCTTCCTGGCCGCTGTGCGCCTGAAACACCGTGTAGTTGTCCTGTTGCAGCATCCGACCCAGCACCGCCAGGACGGTATTGGAGTCATCGACGATCAGCACGCGCAGCCCGGCGCGCGCCCGGGCACGGGGAATCTGTCGCCGCTCGGGTGCCGATGGGGTCGCGTTCGCTTCCGGTGGCCGATCCTTGAACAGCACCTTCAGGCGATCGAGCATGCTCACGTTGAAAAGTCCCCTGCCGATGATGGCCTGCCCCAAGTGTGCTCCGATGCTTGGCCGCGGACAAGACGGGGCGCCCGCCGCGGGCTGCTGCAAGATGTTGTCGACGTCGCATTTTCGTGCCAATCGACTTGGCCTGTGCGACCTGAGCGGGTAACTTCACCGGTCCAACGAATTCTCGGGGAGTCCTGCCATGTTGCTGTGCCGCCATCGGGCACTGATCCTGTTGCTGTCCGTTTCCCTCCCGGCTGTCGCGCTCGCCCAGGCCGGCGGCACGCCCGCTGAAACTACGCCGCTGACAGCCGAAACCATGTGGCAACTCAAGCGCTTGTCGTCACCGGCGGTATCCCCGGACGGGCGTCATACCGTGGTCGCCGTGAGCAGCAACGACCGCGACAAGGACCAGAGCCGCAGCCGCCTGTGGCTGTTCGACAACGCTGGCGGTGCACCGCGACCGTTGACCGCCGACGCAGCCAGCAGCAGCAATCCGGTGTGGTCGCCGGACGGCCGCTGGATCGCGTTCGAGTCGAGGCGCGGCGATGACGAGGCCAGCCAGATCTACGCCATCTCGCTGGATGGCGGCGAGGCCCAGCGGCTGACCTCGGTGCCCACCGGTGCCAGCGCTGCCAAGTGGTTCCCCGATGGCCAGCATGTCGCCTTCGTCACCCGGATCTGGACCGACATCGGCACCTGGGAGGCCCAGGGCAAGCGCCAGAAGGAGCGCAAGGACTCCAAGGACACCGCGCGTGTCTGGAACCAGGCGCCGGTCCGCTACTGGGCGACCTGGCTGGACGATCGCGAGGCGCATCTGTACCGCGTGCCGTTGGCCGGCGGCGAGCCGGTGGCGATCACCCGCGGCCGCGGTGTGAAGCTGGCCGGTGAGGCTGGCGCCGGTACTTACGCCATCTCACCCGATGGCCGCGAAGTGGCCGTTACCGTCGACACTGACAAGACCGGGGTCGAGGGCAATCTCGACATCCATGTGTTGCCGCTGGCTGGTGGCGACTCTCGCAATGTCACCGCCGACAACCCGGGCAATGACAGCGGCCCCAGCTACAGCCCGGACGGCCGCTGGCTGGCGTACTCGAAGCAGGTGACACGCGGCTTTTATGCCGACCGTCAGCGCTTGACCCTGATCGATCGGCGCAGCGGCGAGCAGCGCGCGATCACCGACGACGTCGATCGTTCCATCGGCAATCTGCAGTGGACCCGCGACGGCAAGCAGGCGGTGGTCGCGGTCGACGATGCCGGCACCGTGCGCCTGCATCGCATCGAGATTCCTTCCGGCCGCTACACGCCGGTCACCAAGGCCACCAGCTATGGATCACCGTCGCTGTCGGCCGACGGCCGGGTGCTGGTCGCGTTGAACGAGAGCTTCCTGCTGCCGCCGACCCTGGTGCGGGTCGACCCGCGCAGCGGCCAGGTGGTGCAGTTGTCCAGTTTCAACGACGACATCCTGCGCGATGTCGACTTCGGCAGCTACGAGAGCGTCACCTACGAAGGCGCCGACGGCCAGCCGATCCAGATGTGGGTGAACTATCCGCCCGGTTTCGACAAGTCGAAGAAATATCCGCTGTTCCTGCTGATCCACGGTGGCCCGCACAACGGCATCACCGACGGCTTCGCCTGGCGCTGGCATGCGCAGGTGTTTTCCGGTTGGGGCTATGTCACCGCCTGGCACAACTTCCATGGCTCGTCCGGCTTCGGCCAGGACTTCGCCGATTCAATCAATCCCGACTGGGCCAGCAAGCCCTACACCGACACCATCAAGGCCGCGCAGTGGTTCGCGGCGCAGCCCTGGATCGACAGCAATCGCATGGCGGCCGGTGGCGGCAGCTACGGCGGCTATCTCACCTCGCTGATCCTGGGCCGCGAGCACCCGTTCAAGGCACTGATCGCCCATGCCGCCGTGTACAACCTGTACACCCAGTACGCCTCCGACTACGGCGGCAGCAAGCGGCGGCATGGCGAGTTCTGGGATCAGCCCGAGCAGTTCAAGTTGGTGTCACCGCATTACCAGGCCGGCAACTTCAACACGCCTACGCTGGTGATCCACGGCGAGCTGGATTACCGGGTTCCGGTCAACCACGGCATCGAGCTGTTCAACACGTTGCAGAACCGTGGCGTGCGCAGCCGCTTCCTGTACTACCCGGACGAGAACCACTGGGTGCTGAAGCAGAACAACTCGCTGCGCTGGTATCGCGAGGTGCACGACTGGCTGGATGAGTTCATCGGCGATGGCGTCGGCGAGAAGAGGGTAACTCCGGGCACTTGAGAGGCCGCTCCGGACTCCGACCTGCCCGTTGCCACGGGCAGGTCACGACCGCTGCGGGCCGGCCCGGGTGAGCGGCAATGGCTGGTCACCGGTGGCTCCACGTGCCGCCATGATCGCCAGGACCTCGTCCAGCGGTACGGCCGCCGAGAACAGGTAGCCCTGACCCAGGCGGATGCCCATGTCCAGCAAGGCTTGGCGCTGGATCTCGGTTTCCACGCCTTCGGCCACCAGCGTGGCGTCGTAGCGCTGTGCGATCTCCTGAGCCAGCGACACCGCCTCGCGCATCCGTGGATCGTCCAGTCGGGTGACCATGTAGTGGTCGATCTTGATCTCGCCGAAGGGCAATCGCGCCAGCAGCGTCAGCGCGGAATGACCGGTTCCGAAATCATCGAGCGCCAGTTTCACGTCGGCCGCGCGCAGCGCAAGCACATTCTGGCGGACTGATTTTTCGTCCGGCAGACGCATGGTTTCGGTGACTTCCAGCGTCAGCAGGTTGCCGTCGACTCCGCGATCCTGCAGCTGTTGCGCGACTCGCCGGCCGAATTCCGGGGTGGTCAGCGACATTGCCGAGATGTTGACGGCGAGTTGCAGCCGACGTCCCCGCCGACCGCAGTGCACGAGTTCATCGATCGCGGTACGGATGGTCGCCCATTCGAAATCCACCGTGAGCTGGTAGCGCTCGGCGACATCGAGCACGGCCGCGGGCGAGATCGCGTGGCCATCGTCATCGCGGGCGCGCAGCAGCGCCTCTGCCGAGGCGACCTGCAGGCTGCGCAGATCGAACTTGGGCTGGTAGTGCAGGGGCACCGGTTGCTCGGCATCGATCCAGCGCGAAAGCATTTCGCGGATGCGCTCCTCGAGCTCCGCCCGCTCGGCCAGCGCTGGCCGATAGAAGTGGACGATCTGGTCGTCCATGTGCAGGGAAAGGGCCAGGTGCCGCAGCAACTGGTCGGTGTTGATGTTGTCCTCGCCGGTTTCGGCGACCCCGTAGTGCAGGCGCGGCAGCGGCGACCGGGCATTGCCGCGCAGCCATTCCGACAGCCACAGGTGCAGTTCGGCGATCAGGTTCCGCCCGCGTACTTCGGCAACCGGCGCCCGATGCAGCACGATTGCCAGGGTCTGGTCCGAGAACAGGAAGACTTCCGGATCGTAGCGGTCCAGCAATTCGGAGACTGGCGGCCGGCCGAGAAACTCGGCCAGATCGCGCCAGAACTGCGTGCTCCAGTCATGGCCGTGGACTTGCAGCAACTCGCGCAGGTTCTGGGCTTCGATCAGGACCAGCGTGTGCACCGGAGCCGTGGCGGCTTTCACGCCGACCAGCAGGGAGTCGATATGCTCACGCAGCGCACGGCGATTCGGCAGCCCGGTCAACTGGTCGGTGCGGGCCTGGCGCAGCTGCTTGGTTGCCGCCTCCTTTTCCATGGCCTCGTAGCGGACCAGCGCCATGATCGCCGCCAGGATCAGCAGCGAGGTTCCGGCGCCGCTGATCCGCAGGCTGATGATCATCGCGTAGAAGTCTTGCCGTTCGGGATTGGCCATGGCCACCACCGAGATCGCCAGCAGCGAGCTGGCCATGCGGCAGAGCCAGGTCATGGTCAACTCGGCGAGGCCCCAATTGACCACCGGTCGTGTTCGCAGCCAGTAGTGCGTTGCCACACCCCCGAGGGTCACCAGTGACATGTCGACGGCGGCGAAGTGCGGATCACCCAGTGGCGAAAACATCACCCGGGCCAGGAACATCAGCCCCAGACACTGCAGGCCGGCGCGCCAGCCGCCCAGCATGGCGGCGGTGAACAGCAGATCGTTGCGCAGGTAGGGCTTCAGCGGTCCCTGCGCGTCCTCCATCACCAGCCAGGTCAGCAGGAATCCGGCGATACCCAGCACCCAGCCGTAGCCCAGTCGTGCCAGCGCGGGATAGCGCTGGCTGCGGCGGAGCAGCAGCAGGGAACTGACGATGCCGATGATCGCCGCGGCCTGGAGCAGCAGCATGCCCTGACCGTTCAGCATTCCCGGGATGTGGTGGACGATCTGTGCCCACATGTGTGAGCCCCTCCCATGTGCAGCTTGGGACTATGCTACGGCGACTGTGCGACCCGCGCGGATCGGCGGTGAATCGTAGAGCGCCCTGCGGTGGTTGCGCACTAGTGTTCCGCATCGCGGTATCGGGCGCGCGATCACGGTTTCCCGGCGGGATGTGCGCCCCTTGCCATTTCGATCATCGGGGATCGGCCCAGATCATCAGGCGATGTCGATCGATGCCAACGCGAATGCGCAGCGGCCGTGGCGATCGGTCGATGGTGACGACCGGGCATTGCGGCAGTATCGGCTCGGCACTGATCCTGGCTGTGGCGGTTCCGGCATCGGCTCCCACGGTTCAGGCCGAATGCCTGACGCCGCTGCGGGACATGCGTCGCCACGCGGGTCGGCGCGTTGACTCGCGATCCGGTTTGTCGTCGATCACTGCCGCAGCAGATCGCCCGGCAGCGGTATCGACCACAGCGGTCCCCAGCGATCGGAATACATCCTGATCTGCAGGGAACGGCCGTCCGCCGACAGCGTCACCGGTCGCGCGGTGTCGGGATTCGTCGGCATCGATGCCAGGCAGTCGCCGACGGCGCGTTCGCGGCAACCGTCGCGCAAGGCGAGCAAGGTGGCGACAGTGCGGATCTGCCCGACGTTGTCCTGCAGGCGGTGTTGATAGGGCGTGTACGCCGGTGCCGCGATGTCGACGAGGATGCAGCCGACGAGGTTGCCGAAGCAGGCCAGCGATCCCGGTGCATTCGCCTGCGCCGGCTGGGCCGGCAAATCCGCCTGCAGCTGCCCGATGACATCGGGAGAGCATGAGGCGGCATGGTGACGGGCCGCCATCGCCAGGCTGCGCTCGTGGTCGTAGATCAGCACGCGGGCGGTGTCGGCGACCAGCCCGAAACGCTGACTGATTGCGTTGCCGGTCATAGCGTCATGGAGACCGGCTGAGAGCATGGCGAACTCGCCGGCCATGGCTGGACAAAGGCTAGCCACTTCTGTCGGGGCTTCGGTGAAGGCATCGCGGCAGGATTCCGGAACCGGGTGATCCAGCGGCAGCTCGGCCAGCATCTGCGCGAAGCCGCGGGAATTCCCCTGCACGATCGCGGCGGCGATCATGCTGATCACCAGCGAATCGCTGTGGCTGCCCAGGCGCCGCCAGGCAGCGGTGTTGGCGCAGATCGCGGACAAGGCCTGCCCGGTGTGTCCCTGCGCGAAGTCCAAGGTCGCGGCGGTGAGTGGCAGCGACATCCGCTGCATCGGCGGAATCGGTGTCAGCAGGTGCGGGGGGAACAGGTTGCGGTAGTGATCGTGGCGTTCCAGTCGTCGATGTCGCTGCAACAGCGCCTGCTGCCCGGCCAGCAGGCGGGCGTAGGCGTCCGGGGAGCGACGCACCTGCGCCAGACAGCTGTCACCGCGCAGATCGCACAGCGCAGGCTCGTCGGTGGCGGGGTCCGGCGCCTTCGGATAGCGGCCTTCGGCGAGACTCTCGAAGCCAGGCGCCTCCGCGTCCAGCTTGCCGCCACGCGCCGCCAGATGGCCGACCAGCCGCGCGATGTCCTGGTCGACCAGCGCGCTGTGCTCGTGCTCGGGAACGTCCCAGGGCAGCAACCACAGCTCGTTGAAGGCATTGCTGGTGCCGCTGACCTGGGCGGATTTCAGCAGCGCCAGGGCACGTTCCTGGTCGGCGGTAGGGGTGGTCAGCCGCGATACGGCGAACAGGACGCCGGCAATGACCAGGGCGGAAAGCTGCAACATGGTGGGAATGTACCTCAGTGCACCCAGCCGTTTCCCGCCGTTGCCAGCCGGTCCGGACGACGCTTCCGCTGATCGGGCGCTTGCGGCATAGTGGTATGTCGCGCCGCAGCATCCGGTGGCGCCATCAGGGATTCCAGGGCATGACGTGGACTGCACACAAGTTCGGTGGCGCCTCGCTGGCCAATGCCGAGGGCATGCGTCAGGTGGCGCGGGTGCTGGCCGGCCGCAGCGGCGAAGCGCAGGTGGTGGTGGTCTCGGCCATGGCCGGCGTCACCGACGCGCTCACTCGCCTGGTCGGTGATGCCAGCAGCGACCAGCCGGGCTGGCGCCGGCAGCTGGATGCCTTGCGCGACAAGCACGTCAGCACGGCGCACGATCTGCTGGGTACCGATACCGATACCGCCTGGCTGGACCAGGCCTTTGCCGATCTGGCCGACCTGCTGCATGGCCAGCGCCTGTTGGGTTCGCTGTCGCGCGAGGCGCTGGATTTCGTGCAGGGTCTGGGCGAAGTGTTTTCCGCCGGCCTGCTGAGTCGATTCCTGCGCAGCCAGGGTCGCGCCGCGCAGCTGCTGGATGCCCGCGATGTGCTGGTCGTCCGGCGTACCGAACTGGGCTGCGTGGTCGATCCGGAGCCGACCAGGTCTCGATTGGCACAATGGCGGGGCGACCATGCCGGCGACTGCCTAGTCGCCACCGGCTTCATCGCCCGCCTGGCCGATGGCCGCATTACCACGCTGGGCCGCAACGGCAGCGACTATTCCGGCGCGATCTTCGCCGACCTGTTCGATGCCGCCGAACTGCACATCTGGAAGGATGTCGACGGCGTGCTCTCGGCTGATCCGCGTCTGGTTCCTGAGGCCGTGCTCCTGGACCGGCTCAGCTACGACGAAGCCTGCGAGCTGGCCTACTTTGGCGCCAAGGTGATCCATCCGCAGACACTGGCGCCGGCGATGGCGCGTGGCCTGCCGATCGTGCTGCGCAATGTCACGCGGCCGGAGCATCCGGGCACGCGCATCCAGACCGAGCCGGTGCTCAATCCGCCGGTGAAGGGCATGACCACCATCGCGGGGCTGGCCCTGCTCGATGTCGAAGGCGCCGGCATGATCGGCGTGCCCGGCACCGCCGAGCGCGTGTTCGGTGCGCTGCATGACGCCGGTGTCTCTGTGGTGATGATTTCCCAGGGCAGCTCCGAGCATTCCATCTGCAGCGTGGTGCGCCAGGAGCAGGCCGACATCGCCGTGGCCGCGCTGCGCAATGCCTTCGCCGCGGAACTGGCCAGCGGCACCATCAATGCGGTGGCTTCGACGCCGGAGATCGCGGTGCTGGCCATCGTCGGCGACGGCATGGCAGGTACGCCTGGCGTTGCGGCGCGCCTGTTCGCGGCGCTGGCACGCGCCGGCGTCAACATCCGCGCCATCGCCCAGGGTGCGTCGGAACGCAACATCTCCGTGGCGATCGGCGCCGCCGATGCCGCCCGTGCACTGCGCGCCACCCACGCGGCGTTTTTCCTGTCGCCGCAGACCATTTCCGTCGGCGTGCTCGGCCCCGGCAATGTCGGCGCCGCCTTCGTCGAGCAGCTCGCGCGCCAGCGCGAGGAGTTGCGTGAGCGAGCCAATCTGGACCTGCGTGTGCGCGCCATCGCCGACAGCAAGCATCTGCTCAGCGCCGATGGCGAGCTGGCGCTGGAGGGCTGGCGCGAGCGGTTGAACGACAGCGCGCAGGCCAGTGATCTCGACGCGCTGGCCGATCACGTCAAGGCGGCGCATCTGCCGCATGCGGTGATCGTCGATCTCAGTGCCAGCAACGCCGTTGCCGACCGCTATCCGGACTGGCTGGCCTGGGGCATCCACATCGTCACCCCGAACAAGCATGCCGGCAGCGGCGACTGGCGCCGGTATCAGGCGATCCGTGGCGCGCAGGCGCGCTCGCGCAGCCTGTTCCGCTACGAGGCCACGGTGGGCGCCGGCCTGCCGGTGATCTCGACCTTGCGCGACCTGCTCGACACCGGCGACGAGATCCTCGCCATCGAAGGCATCCTGTCCGGCACCCTGGCCTGGCTGTTCAACCGCTTCGACGGCAGCGTGCCGTTCTCGCAGCTGGTGCTGGAAGCCAAGGCGCTGGGTTACACCGAACCGGATCCACGCGACGACCTGTCCGGCACCGATGTGGCGCGCAAGCTGGTGATCCTGGCGCGCGAGATCGGCTGGGCGCTGAGTCTGGATGAGGTCGCGGTGGAATCGCTGGTCCCGGGATCGCTGCGCGCGCTGTCGCGCGAGGATTTCATCGCCAGTCTCGACCAGGCCGATGCGGAAATGGCCGCGCGGCTGGAGCGTGCGCGCGCCAGCGGCAACATCCTGCGCCATGTCGCGCGGTTCGACGCGGACGGCAAGGCCAGTGTCGGCGTGGTCGAACTGCCGGGCGATCACGCCTTCGCGCATCTGTCGCTGACCGACAACATCATCCAGTTCCGCACCCGTCGCTACTGCGACAATCCGCTGATCGTGCGCGGGCCGGGTGCCGGTCCGGAAGTGACTGCCGCCGGCGTGTTCGCCGATCTGCTGCGCGTCGGCGCGGCGCTGGGTGCGCGTCTGTGAGCGTACCGGTGCAGGCATCGACGAGCGTGACCGCAAGCGCTTCAGCGAATCGGCCCGTCGGAATCGTCACCCGTGCCGAAGCGACCGCGCCGGCCTCGGTCGGCAACGTCGCCGTGGGCTTCGATCTGCTCGGACACAGCATCGACGGGCCGGTTGATCGCGTCATCGCGACGCGACGCGATTCACCCGGGGTGGCGATCACTGCCATCGAAGGCACGACGGTTGCGCTGCCCACAGCCGTCCAGAGCAACACCGCCGGTCGTGCCGTGCAGGCGCTGTTGGCCGCGCAGGCGCCGGAATTTGGTGTCGACCTGCACATCATCAAGGGCATCCCGCTCAGCGCCGGCATGGGCGGTTCGGCGGCATCGGCGGTGGCAGCGCTGGTCGCCGCCAATGCCTTGCTGCCGCAACCATTGCCCGTGGAGGCGCTGTATCCCTACTCGCTCGATGGCGAAGCGGTGGCTTCCGGTGCCCGTCATGGTGACAACCTTGGTCCGCAGTTGCTGGGCGGGCTGGTGCTGTCCACCGCCGATCGCCTGATCGCCTTGCCGGTGCCGGATGATCTGTGGTGCGCGCTGGCGCATCCGGCGCAGCAACTGGAAACCCGACGTGCCCGCGAGGCCTTGCGCGAGCCGTATCCGCTGGCCGATTTCGTGCATCAGAGCGAGGGACTGGCGCTGCTGCTGATCGGCTGTCACCGCAATGACGTGGAACTCGTCGCCGCAGGGCTGCGCGATGTGCTGGTCGAGCCGCGGCGCGCACCCCTGATCCCGGGATTCGCGGCGGTCAAGGCGGCGGCACTGGCGCATCGCGCCGTCGGCGCCAGCATCAGCGGTGCCGGTCCCAGCGTGTTCGCCTGGTTTCGCGGCAGGGCGGCGGCCGAGATCGGCGCCGACGCCATGCGTGCCGCGTTCGAGGTCAGCGGTTACGCCTGCGAGTCCTGGGTGTCGCCGGTGGCCGGGCCGGGTGCGCGCCTGCTCGCGGTGGACTGAGCGATGCTTGCCGAGACCGACAGCGAACGGAGTTGGCCCGGAGTGGCCTCAGCCAGCCGGATGTCGTCCCGGCAGGACCACCATCAGCGCACCGGCCAGCACCAGAACGGCGCCGATCAAGCGGGTCGGATCAATCGGCCGCGCGCTGCCGAGCACCCCGAAATGATCCAGCAGCAGCGAGCCGGCCAGTTGCCCGAAGATCACCAGGCAGATCATCGCGCCGGCGCCCAGGCGCGGCACCAGCACGGTGGCGCTGAGCACGAACAGCGCGCCGATGACGCCACCCAGCCACAGCCACGCCGGCTGGCCGCTGATTGCCTGCCAGCCCGGCAGCGCCGTGCGCGTCGCTGCCAGACAGGCGCCGAGTACCAGCGTGCCGATCAGGAACGAGATGAACGAGGCGGCGAGTGCGCCGGTGGTGACCTGTCCCAGTCGGGCATTGATCAGCGCCTGCAGCGGCAACAGCGCGCCGATGGCTACAGCCAGACCGGTGCCGAAGGTGATCCAGAAGTTCATGGCGTGGTTCGCAGGCAATACCGGGTTGGCAGCATATCGGCTGTTCCCGGCGCATGGCGCCGCGCAATGACATCGACGCTGTCGGCGGCAAACCTCGGGAGATCACGGCCATGGCACTGAGCTACGTCAGCACGCGCAATCAGTCGGCCGCCGTCGGCCTGTCCGACGCCATTGCCGCCGGCCTGGCACCCGACGGCGGCTTGTATGTGCCCGCGCATTTCCTGCGTGCACCGGTGGCCATGGTGGCCGCCGCCGATGATCTGGCCGGTACTGCCGCCGCCTTGTTGGCGCCGTTGTTCGAGGGCGATGCGTTGGCGAAGCAACTGCCCGGAATCGCCGCCGCAGCACTGGATTTCCCGACGCCGTTGCGCGCGCTCGCAGGCGACGCAAATGCCTGGCTTCTGGAACTTTTCCATGGTCCGACCGCCGCGTTCAAGGACATTGGCGCACGCTTTCTGGCGCAGGTGATCGCGCGCCTGCCCGGTGATGGTCGAGGGCGCACCGTCCTGGTGGCAACCTCCGGCGATACCGGTGCCGCCGTGGCCGGTGCCTTCCACGGCTTGCCCGGTCTGAAAGTGGTGATCCTGTATCCCGATGGCCGCGTTTCGCCGCGGCAGGCACATCAGCTCGGCGCCTTCGGTGGCAACGTGCACACCTTCCAGGTGCAGGGCAGTTTCGACGACTGCCAGGCGATGGCCAAGGCTGCCTTCAGCGACGCCAGCTTGCGTGCGCAGGTGCCGCTGCTGTCGGCCAACAGCATCAGTCTGGGACGCCTGTTGCCGCAGATGAGCTACTACGCGCAATCGGCCCTGCGGCATCAGCGCGAGCACGGCAGGGCGCTCAACTTCATCGTGCCGACCGGCAATCTCGGCAACGCCTTCGCGGCGATGCTGGCGCGCTCACTGGGCCTGCCCATCGGCGATGTCGTGCTGGCCACCAACAGCAATCGCGTGCTGCCGGATTTCCTGGCCGGCGACGACTACACGCCGGCGCCCAGCCTGGCCACATTGGCCAACGCCATGGATGTCGGAGCGCCCAGCAACGTCGAACGACTGCGCTGGCTGTATCCGGACGACGCCGAATTGCGTCAGCGCGTGCGCGCCTTCAGCGTCGACGACGCCCGCATCCGCGAAACCATTCTCGCCACCGACCGCGATCACGGCATCGCCGTCTGCCCGCACACCGCCTGCGGTCTGGCGGTGCTGGGCGACCTGCGCGCAGCAGGCGACGATCGTGCCTGGGCAGTCGCGGCCACGGCGCATCCGGCCAAGTTCGAGAGCATCGTCGAGCCGCTGCTCGGCCGCGCCATCCCGGTGCCGCCGCCGCTGCAGGCCCTGCTGGATCGACCCGCGCACGCCGAACCGCTTGCCGCTGATCCCGCCGCATTGCGCGAGCAGCTTCTGGCCTGAAAGCGATTGCCTACCCGTAGCGTCGTTTTCCTGCGCAGGTCGATCATGGTGGCGGTGACGACATGCGCTCGGTACGCGTCTACTGCATCCCTGATGCCCATGCTCGGTGGTGATCGACAGTGCCCAGCCGAACAGACGAGTCGCACTCCCGTTCGACATGCTCGCTGAACGCTGACCGGTCCGCGGTTGTTTTTGCGTTTACCTGAGCGCTCGACCCTGCCACTGTCATGCCTCGCCGTGACACCAGCCACATCAGGAGTGCCTCATGAGACTTTTTCCGGCCATCGCTTCGCTTGCCGTCTTCGTGTCCGCCAACGCCGTGGCCGACGCCACCATCAAATTCCGCAGCACCGAGGGTGGTGGTGCCTCGCTGCAGTCGTTCCAGATCGGTCACGGCAAGTTGCGCGCCGATGCCGATGGCAGCACCAGTGTGATCATGGATCCGGCCAGTCGTTCGATGGTCGTGATCGATCATGACGAGCGTACCTGGATGCGCATCGGCGATGCCGAGGTGGCGCAGCTGACTGCCGCCATCGGCGGTGCCATGCGCCAGATGGAGCAGGCGATGGCGCATGTCCCGCCGGAAATGCGCGCGCAGATGCAGGGCATGATCGGTGGCGCGATTCCCGGCGTCGGGGGTGGCGTCAAGGTCACCGACACCGGTCGCCGCGACACCGTGGCCGGCCATGCCTGCACCATCTATCAGGCGCGGATGGGCAACCAGACCGTCAACGAGACCTGCATGGGCAGCGTGTCGGCGTTCGACGGACTGTCGGCTGCTGACCGCAAGGTGCTGGAAGACGCCATGCGCGTGAGTGAGTCGATGGTCGAGGCGCTGGCGCAGGGTCCGCTGGCTTCGCTGGTCGATGTCTCGCCGTTCCGGGCCGGCATGGTGCCGCTGCGCGTGGTCGATATCGAGGGCGGTCGCCGGAGCAGCTCGGAGTTTGCCGGCATCGACAGCGCGGCATTGTCAGCCGAGCTGTTCGCGGTGCCGTCAGGTTATCGCCAGCAGAAGGTCGAGATTCCCAGGCTCTGAGCAGGCGCCTGCATTTCTAGCATTCCCCAGAGTCGACCTCGACAGGGGGCGTGTGCGCGCAGGGTACGTACTGTCTGGTGCGTACCGGCGCTGACGCGATTCTTGGGCCGATTCCCCGTGCTGCGCAGAGCACGGATCGAATCGGCTGCCGCAGGCGCCTGCTACCTGGATTCCAGGCGCTCCGGACACTGAGCGGTATCGGAGTACTGACGTGCTCACGGTGACGCAGCAGCAACGATGGATTCAGCGCGGCCAGATTGGTCGCCGTTGCGGCACTGATCTCCGGAAGCGAGCTGCCGCGAAGCGTTCGCGCGTGCCTGCCATGACCGACTCGTGTCGATAATCGGTGCGTAACGCTAGGAAATATCAGGGAATAATTCTTCCTGAAAACGTTGTGATTTGGTCATGACTGCATGGGCTGTCCCGGCTAGCTTGCTGCTCGTTGCCAGACCGGCACTGAGCGTCCCAGCTCGCCACCCCCTCGACGGAGAGTCCCGACTATGCATGCCAGAATGTTGATCGCGCTCTGCGCCACCACTGTGACCGGTTTCTTCCCGGTTGGCGTGTCCGCCTTCGAGACACGCGTTTGCATCACCTCGAGCCATGCCATTGGAGGCAATCGCTGCACTATCGAACCCCATCATTCGACTGACCATGTGGGCTTGATGACGCACGTGCCGCCGATCACCACCAGGGACACGATCATGTCTGTCTCAAGCCAGGCCGGCCGACTGCATGCCCATGCCTATGGTTTGGCTGAGAATTTTGATCCCGAAATCCAGACCGCCGGTGGCGACACCAGTGCCAGATTCACCGACAGGCTCACCATCAACGCCAATGTTCCGGCCGGCACCCTGGGCTATTTCGATGCACGCCTACGTGTGTCTGGGGCGCTTCTGGCGTCCCAATACAACGTCTCGAACGCGCCTGCCATGGGTTACTGCACCTCGGGAGTCGTGGCAAGTCTATGGATTGGAGGCGAGTCGGAAACGTATTCCCAGACCGTTACCAGTCCACAACATCTGAATCTGCCGGTGACCGAGACTGTGACCGTTCGGTACGAGTTCCAGTTCGGCCGGCCGTTTCACATCGACGGCTTTCTCGAGGTACGTGCCACAGCGGCCGGGAACCATTCGGGCGGTTCGGCCCTATGCCGCGCCAGTTTCGGCAACAGCGCCTACTGGGGTGGTGTGAGCGAAGTCTTTCTTGTCGAAGGCGACGAGCCGGTCATCGACTTCGCGATCGTCAGCGACTCGGGCGTCGACTACCTGACGGATTTCAGCCTTGACCCCTTGTTCCGGAGCGATTTCGAGTAGGCATCGATGACGGTAGTGTCGGCGCCGGCATCCGGCATCCCCTTCCGCATCCCGACGCAGCCCTCGCGTCGGGACGTTTTCGGCACCGCGAGCACACGGCGCCGGTGCCCTGTGTGTCGCAGACGGGACAGGCGATGGTCTCGCATTTGGCACCGCGCTGGCGTGGTCCGGAGCAGGATTGCCGGAACAGAACGCTCGATCGGCTAGAATGGCGCCTGTCGTTGGGGAGTAGCCTGCTTCCAGCGTCCCGGAAGCGCCCGCATCAACACACTCGACCCTTGCGTCGTGGTGCGGGCAGCCACCAGGTCGGCGAGACCTTCGACACACGGACACCCGGTTGGTCGGGCGTGTTCGTGTGTCGTTGTCCGCGTTGCCCGACCTGGAGCACCCCGTGTCCCCGTTGTCCACGATCTTCCTGGCCTTCGCCATGGCCACCGATGCCTTTGCCGCGGCCATCGGCAAGGGTGTTTCACTGCGCCGCCCGACCTGGCGCGATGCGCTCTGGATCGGCCTTGTCTTCGGTGTCGTCGAGGCGATCACGCCGGTGGTCGGCTGGCTGCTGGGTTTCGCGGCCGCGCAGTACATCACCGCCTGGGATCACTGGATCGCCTTCGTGCTGCTCGGCGCGCTTGGCCTGCGCATGATCTGGGCGGGCTGGCGCGGTGGCGACGATGAGGGTGATGACGACATCGGCGGTTTGCGCAGCGGCAAGGGATTCTGGTTGCTGGTGTTGACCGCCATCGCCACCAGCATCGACGCCATGGTGGTCGGCGTGACCCTGGCGTTTCTCGAGGTAAACATCCTCGTCACCGCCATCGCCATCGGTCTGGCCACCACCTTGATGGCGACGCTGGGCATCCTGCTCGGCCGTCTGCTGGGCACCGTGACCGGACGCTGGGCCGAGGCCATCGGCGGGGTGATCCTGATCATGATGGGCACGCTGATCCTGATCGATCATCTGGGCTCGGCGGGTGCACCGGTGCTGTCGTAGCCGGAGGCCTAGCGAAAATCGGATGCGTCCGCGAGGGTTCTGCCCTCTCCAAACAGACCAAACAGCCTGCCCGTAGGCCTGCCCGCTGCGGGCGGGTTGCACCGTGGCCTGTGAGCCAACGCCGTTTGCATCATCATGGCGACGACCGTGCCGGATTTCGGCGCGGAACCATCATCGCCGTACCGTCAACCCGGAGGATTCCCGTCATGAGTGAACTCGCCAGCAAGGCCCAGACCCTGCTCAAGCTGCATCAGCCCGGCAACCCCGTCGTGCTGCCGACCGTGTGGGATGCCTGGTCGGCCACCGTCGCTGCCAAGGCCGGATTCTCCGCGCTGACCGTGGGCAGCCATCCGGTCGCCGATGCCATCGGCCGCAAGGACGGCGAGGGCATGCGTTTCCAGGAGCTGACCGCGCAGGTGCGCCGGATCACCGAAACCGTCGATCTGCCAGTCTCGGTCGATATCGAATCCGGCTACGGCGAGTCGGCGAAGACGCTGATCGAAGGCTTGCTGGCCGCCGGTGCGGTCGGGCTCAACATCGAGGACACCGTGCACGGCGAGGGTGGTCGCCTGCGTGATGCGCAGGAACATGCCGATCTGGTCGCGGCCCTGCGCGCGGCTGCCGATGCCGCGGGCGTGCATGTGGTCATCAACGCCCGCACCGACCTGTTCAAGCGCAAGGACGGCGACGAGGCCGACCGCTTCGATCGCGCCGTTGCGCGCATGACACTGTGCGCTCAGGCCGGCGCCGATTCCCTTTACCCGGTGGCGTTCCACGATGACGACACCTATCGCCGTCTGAGTCAGGCGCTGCCTTTGCCGGTAAATGCCATCGCCAACCCGGCCACCGAATCGCTGTCGCGCTTTGCGCCGCTGGGTGTCGGGCGGATCTCGTTTGGCCCGCTGTGGCAGATGGAATTGGGCAAGACCTCGGCACAGTGGCTGGAAAACTGGCGCTGAGCCCGCGATCAGGTCGCGCCTGTGGCCGCCGTCGTGGTCCAGCCGTACTCGTCTGACTGGCCCGGGCAGTTTCTCGGCGCACGTGAGCAGTTGCTCGCTGCGTTCGCGCCGCTTCCGGTGACGATCGAGCACATCGGCAGCACGGCCGTGCCCGGGCTCGCTGCCAAGCCGGTGCTCGACCTGCTGCTGGGCTCGGCATCGCTGGCGGAGATTGAATCGCGGATCGGCACGCTTGCGCGGCTGGGTTACGACTACGTCGCCCGCTACGAACGTGAGCTGCCGGAACGACGCTACTTCGTGAAGGCGGCAGATGGCGGGATGCGGCAGCACCTGCATGGTGTGGTGATCGGCTCGGCGCTCTGGCGCGATCACCTGACTTTCCGGGATCGATTGCGCGATGAGGCTGGATTGCGCGCGCAGTACCAGGCGCTGAAGCTGCAACTGGCCGAACGCTTCGCCGACGACAAGGCCGCCTACACCGCCGCCAAGGAGCCCTTCATCCGCTCGGTGCTGGTGGCATCGCCTGAGCGGAAAAGCAGGAACGAGTAGCGAGGAAAGAGGAACGAGTGAGAGCCGCGAACCACCAGGATGCTTCGGTCATCAAGCCATCTTTCATTCCTCCTTCACCCTCGTTCCCATTCCTCGCGGTTTTTTCCGTCGCCTGATGCGTGCAGCCCTGTGACAAGCACTGGCTAGTACCGGATTGTGTTGGCTCGGGGGGAACGACACGCGCCAGGGCGCGCAGGAAGCGCGCCTGTTTTTCGGCGCCCCTTGAGGCCTGGTGAGACGATGACGGATCAGCCCGCAGGGACGCGGACATGGATGTCCGCGTATTCGTCGCGGCACAGGATGTGCCGTCGACGAATCCCGGCACCGGCTCACGCACCCGCAGGACAGGATGTCCGAAGGGCGGGCCGCCTGGGGTGTCCTTTCTTTCGGTTACCTTTCTTTGGACAAGCAAAGAAAGGTGACTCGGCCGCCGCCGAGGCGGTCGAAACCCTGCGACACAACATCCAAGGGCGGGAAAGGCCGAGTGGCAAACTTGGAATCTCCACCCGAGGACGCGATCAGCCAATAAACTGCACGCATGATCCGATTGACCGACTTCGCGCTCCGGCGCGGCGGACGGCTGTTGCTGTCCGACGTGAACCTCACCATGCATCCGGGCTGGCGCGTTGGTGTGATCGGCCGCAATGGCTGCGGCAAATCCAGCCTGTTCGCGGCGCTGCTGGGCGAGCTGGAAGGTGACGATGGCAGCATCGACCGGCCGCGCGCCCAGCGTGTGGCCACCGTGGCGCAGGAAACCCCGGCGCTGCCGGATGCCGCCATCGACTACGTGATCGGCGGCGATGCCGAACTGGCTGCGGCCCTTGGGGCCGAAGCCGCCGCGCAGGCGGCTGGTGACCACGCTGCGGCGGCGAAGGCGCATCACCGCATCGAGGAACTGAACGGCTACGACGCGCATGCGCGCGCCGGCCGGCTGCTGCACGGTCTGGGCTTTGCTGCCGACACCCACGAAACCGCCGTACGCGAATTCTCCGGTGGCTGGCGCGTGCGTTTGAACCTGGCGCGCGCGCTGATGGCGCCCTCGGATCTGTTGCTGCTCGACGAGCCGACCAACCACCTCGACATCGATGCGGTGGTCTGGCTGGAAGACTGGCTGCGCCGCTACGACGGCACCTTGCTGGTGATCTCGCACGACCGCGAATTCCTCGACGGTGTCGCCACCCACATCGTCCACCTGCACGACGGTCGCGCCAAGCTCTATGTCGGCGACTACACCGGCTTCGAGCGCCAGCGTGCCGAGCAGTTGCGCCAGCAGCAGATCGCGCACGAGAAGGAACAGGTCGAGCGCGCGCACCTGCAGAAGTTCATCGACCGCTTCAAGGCCAAGGCCAGCAAGGCCAAGCAGGCGCAGTCACGCATGAAGCGGCTGCAAAAGCTGGCCGGCACAGAGGCGGTGCGCGCCGAGAGCCCGTTCCGCTTCGAGTTTCCGACGCCCGCGAAACTGCCGTCACCACTGCTGCGCCTGCACGAGGTGGATGCCGGTTATGGCGCCGGCAACCAGGCCGACGACGATCCGGATGTGCCGGCCTCGCAGCGTGGCAAGGCGAAGAAGGTGCTGGCCAACATCAAGTTCGCGCTGGAGCCTGGCGAGCGCGTGGCCCTGCTTGGCCCCAATGGCGCCGGCAAGTCGACCCTGGTCAAGACCCTGGTCGGCGAATTGCCGGTGCTGTCTGGCGAGCGCCTGGCGCACAAGGAACTGCGCGTGGGCTATTTCGCCCAGCACACGGTGGAATCGCTGCGCGACGGTGCCAGCCCGATGGAGCACATGCGCGACATCGCGCCCGGTGTTTCCGATCAGGTGCTGCGCAATTACCTGGGTGGCTGGAACTTCGCCGGCGAACGCGCCTTCGAGCACGTCGACACGTTTTCCGGTGGCGAGCGCGCCCGCGTCGCGCTGGCGCTGATCGCCTGGCACAAGCCCAACGTGCTGCTGCTGGACGAGCCGACCAACCACCTGGATCTGGACATGCGCGAGGCGCTGGCCGAGGCACTGGCCGATTTCGCCGGTGCGCTGGTGCTGGTGGCGCACGACCGGCATCTGATCGGCCTGGTCTGCGACACCTTCTGGCGCGTCGCCGATGGTGAGGTCGCCGGTTTCGACGGTGACCTCGACGACTACGCGCGCTGGCTGCGCAGCCGCGACAGCGACAGCGGTGGCGCCGGTCGCGCGGTGGCGGTCGCTGCGACCGAAGGTGATCGCGAATCGGCCAAGGAGCGTCGCCGCGCCGCCGCCGATCAGCGCGCCAAGGACAAGCCGCTACGCGACCGTATCCGCAAGATCGAGACCCGGCTGTCCACCATCAGCGCCGAACGTTCGACCCTGGAAGCGCAGCTGGCCGATCCGGAGCTGTACAGCCGGCACGACGAGTTCGCCGCCCTGCTGAAGCAGCAACGCGCACTCGCCGAGGAGCAGGAAAAGCTCGAAGAGGAATGGCTGGCACTCAGCGCCTGAGCGGGCATGGCCAATGCTCGACGACGGACATCAGCGTGGTTTCCCTGGCTCGTGGACGACACGCCGGCTGCCTGACCCCGGTCAGCAGGTGGGCGCGGTGGCGCTGCGGCGACCGGTGATCGCCAGGATGGGCGCGGTCATTTCGACCCGGTCGCGACCGCCGGCCTTGGCGCGATAGAGCGCCAGGTCCGCTGCGGCCAGCAAGGCATCCATGCGCTCGTCGACCGCCACGCCATGGGTCATGCCGATCGACACGGTGAAGGCCACGGCGGTGCCGTCGGCGAGCACGATCGGGTTCCTGCCTGCCCGGATACGGATGTCCTCGGCGATCTGCAAGGCGCGAGGGGCTGCACAGTCCGGCAGCATCACCGCGAATTCTTCGCCGCCGACACGCGCGAGGTGATCGACCTCGCGCAGGCTTTCGCGCAGGCGCGTGGCGAACGCGGCAAGCATCTGCTCGCCGGCAACGCGGCCGTAGCGGTCGCGATGGCTGTTGAACCGGTCGATGTCGACAATCATCACAGAGACCTGGCGTCTTCCGAGCGCCAGACCCCGAAGCGCGCCGCGCATGCGCGCCAGGAAATCATCACGACCGCGCGATTCGACGGGATCGTCCAGTCGCGCCAGCGATTGCAGCATGCCCAGGATGTGGCGGCGTGCAGCCACCGCGCTGGCCAGCGTCAACGCGGTGAGGATGATCAGGCTGACGCCGAGCCGGAACAGCAACTGGGCAGGGCCAGTGTCCAGATCGAGTCCCGATGGCAGCAGACCCGATGGCGCCGCAAGCAGGGTCCAGACGCCAAAGCCGAAGACCAGGCATGCACTGCCGAACAGGCTGTAGCTGAGCGCGCACCAGAGCAGCGCCGGCACCGGAAAAGCGACCGCGCCGGGGCCACCGACCCAGGTGGCGACGACCATCGAAGCCAGCAGCGACAGGGCTGGCGCCAGTCGCCACGGTCGGCGGCTGAGCGCGCGCAACCAGCCATTGCCCCGGGTCCGCCACCACACCCGGTCGGGCAGTGTCAGCAACAGTGGCAGCACCAGCAGGTAATTGACCAGTTCGGTGGCGAACCAGTGGGCGGCAGCGATCACCGGATGGGTGCCGAACAAGACGGGGCCGGCGACGCTGCCGATCAGCGCGGCGGCGGCAGCCGCCACCGCCAGAGCCGACAGCAGTCGCCACATCGAGCCTGGTCGCTGCAGTCGCCGGTCACGCCGGTTGAGTCGGGACAGCAGGCACCAGGCCACGGCGACCGTTGCCAGGTTGCCGGCACTGAGTACCAGGGTCTTGACCAGCTCGGAGCCGGTGACCAGATCGGCGAGCAGGAACGCAAGCGCCGCAGCCAGCCAGGATGCGGGAACCGCCAGTGACGGGAAGCGCAGCAACATGCCTAGCAGGAAGGCGTTGGCTATCCACAGGTTGGACATGTCCATGCCCAGACGTGCCGCGATGCCGATCAGGCAGCACGCGAAGACGGCCAGTCCGAATGCGGCGACGTGGACGGGTGCCGGCGCTGCCATGAGCGTCGAAGCACCGATGCTGGAGCCAGGGTTGCGGTCGGCGCGCTTCCGGTTTCCGGCGTAGCTCGGCCTCGCCTGCTGGCGACCTACCTGCGCGTGCACGAGCCGACATCTCCACTGGAACTGCCGTGCTGCAATCGCTGCCGCAAGGTGCGACGACCAGCGATGACCGCGAAGCCTGTTGCCGGTGCGTGTGTTGAGGCGCCTGAGCGACCGTGGCTGCTCGATCTCGGCGACCACCGGGTTCGCCGCGCATCGGGGTTGTCGCCGCCTGTGGACGGTCGCTGCGACCGTGTGGTGATGCGGCATGGCAGGTGCTGGAACGGGTGGATCACGGCAGTTGCATTTGACGACAGTGCCAGATAGTGACAAAAAATACCGCCGCTGTCGCGCCGCGTCGCCTGGGCATTGCGCCCGTGCTGATCCGGATAGACATGTGCATCCACGGCACGCATCGCTGTCGCGATCAGCATTCGATCACGCGGGTGTCGCATGCAGGCTTCCATCAAGGGTGGTCGCGTGGCGGCCCCGATCCGGCCACGAATATCCGACAATCTTGCTGGATGGTTCGTGATGATCCGGTGGTCAGCTCGATCAGGTGCCGACTGACGCTGGCGCGCTCAGCGAACCCGGCGCCAGACCAGCAGTGCCAGCAAGCCTGCAGCCAGGCCCCAGAACGCCGCGCCGATGCCGGCGATCTGGATGCCGGAAGCGGTGACCAGGAAGGCGATCAGCGCCGGTTCGCGCTGTACGGGATCCTGGGTCGCGGTAGCCAGCGCATTGCCGATGGTGCCGAACAGGGCGATGCCGGCGATCGCCATCACCAGTTCTCCCGGAAAGGCGACGAACAGCGCGGCCACTGTCGCGCCGAACAGGCCGACCACCAGATAGAACACGCCCGCCGCCATCGCGGCGACATAACGGCGACGCGGATCCTCATGCGCTTCCGGACCCATGCAGATGGCGGCGGTGATCGCCGCGAGGTTCAGCGCGTAGGCACCGAACGGCGCCAGTGCCGTATTGACCACGCCGATCCAGCCCAGCACCGGCGAGATCGGCATGCGGTAACCAGCCGCGCGTGTCGCGGCGACACCAGGCACGTTCTGCGAGGTCATGGTCACGATGAACAGCGGCAGGGCGATGCCGACCACCGCCGCCAGCGACAGCGTCGGCATGGTGAATACCGGCTGTGCCAGTTCCAGCCGCAACTGCTCGAAGCGCAACAGGTCCTGGGCGCCGGCCACCGCCAGTCCGGCCAGCAGCGTGGCAACCACGGCATAGCGCGGCAGCAGGCGCCGGCTGACCAGATAGACCGCGAGCATGGTCAGCACCATTGCCGGCTGTGTCTGCACAGAGACAAACGCGTCCAGACCGAAGCGCAGCAGAACACCGGCCAGCATGCCGGCTGCGAGGGCGACCGGAATGCGGTCGATCAGGCGCTCGAACAGTCCGGAAAAGCCGGCGATCACGGTCAGCACGGCAGTCAGCACGAAAGCGCCGATGGCGTCCGACAGGGGCAGGCCGGCGGTGGTGCCGACCAGCATGGCCGCGCCCGGCGTCGACCAGGCGGTGACCACGGGTATCCGATAGCGCAGCGACAGACCGATGCAGGTCAGGCCCATGCCCATGCCCAGCGCCCACATCCACGAGCCGATCTCGGCGGTGGAGGCGCCCAGCGATTGCGCGGCGTGGAAGACGATCGCGGCCGAGCTGGTGAAGCCGACCAGAACGGCGACGAAGCCGGCGGCAATGGCCGACAGCGAGATGTCCTGGAGCAACCGGTGCGGCGCGGTGGTCATCCGGACATTGTGGGTCAGCGACCCGCCGTGGCGAAAGCCGCATAGGGGCTTGTTTCGGGGTGGGCATGGATCCCCGGTTGGCGGCAGCGATGGCAAGACGCGTTCGCGGCGTCGATATCGACCATTGATGACGCCGACAAGTCAGGTCGCCGTGGCGGTACGCAGTGGCTGAGCTTCGCGGATCGGCAGATGTGCCGCGGCAGCGATCAGCGCCAGGGCGATGTCCAGCCGCCACATCAGTTCATAGCTGTTGCTGCGCTCCATGACCAAGCCGCCCAGCCAGGCGCCGAAGAATCCGCCGATCTGATGCGAGAGCAGGGTCAGGCCGAACAGCGTGCCCAGATAGCGTGGGCCGAACAGCTTGCCGACCAGCCCGGCGGTCGGCGGCACCGTCGCCAGCCAGGTCACGCCCAGCGCGGCCGAGAACAGGAAGAAGGTGGTCGGTGTCGGTGGCGCCGCGAGATAGACCAGTATCAGCAACGCCCGGCTCGCGTACATGGCAGCCAGCAGCAGCTTCATGCGATAGCGCTGGCCGAGCCAGCCGGCGGCCAGACTGCCGGCGATGTTGAACAGCCCGATCAGTGCCAGCGAGGTTGCCGACACGCTCTCCGGCAGCCCGCACAACGCGATCTCGGTCGGCAGGTGGGTGACCAGGAAGGCGATGTGGAAGCCGCAGGTGAAGAAGCCGATGTGCAGGCACCAGTAACTGCGATCGCGGAGGGCGACGCGCAGTTGTTCGCGCAGCGACAGGCCCTGTGGATCCGTGGCCGGTTTGGCGATCACCGTGCCGCTGCCGGTGGTGGTGCCTTCGTGCTCTTCGGCACCGACCGGTCTGGCTGCTGCTGGCGTGGCCGATGCATCACCCTGGCGACGGCGCAGCGGCCACGCCAGCGGAATCGTGGCCAATGCGGCCAAGGCCAGTGTCCACATCGCCATCATCCAGCCGGCCAGGCTGATCACCGCCTGCACCAGCGGCGCGAACAGGAACTGTCCGAACGAGCCGCCGGCATTGATCACGCCCGAGGCCATCGAGCGACGGTTTTCGGGAATGCGCCAGGCGGTGGCGCCGATCAGCACCGAGAAGCTGGCGGCGCCGGCGCCGGCCGCCGAGAGCAGGCCCAGTGACAGCAGCAGACCCCAGTCACTGGCCAGCACCGGTGCCAATGCCATGCCCAGCGCCAGCAGCAAGCCGCCCAAGACCAGGACGCCAAGGGGGCCACGCTGATCGGCGATGGCACCGAACACCGGCTGCACCAGCCCCCAGACCAGTTGTGCCACCGCCAGCGCGAAGCTGATCTGAGCGATGCCCAGACCGGTATCCAGCGCGATCGGCTGCACGAACAGGCCCAGCGATTGCCGGATGCCCATGGTGATCGCGAGCAGCGCCGTGGCCAGCACCAGCACCGGCCACCAGCGCGCAGTCGATGCCGCATGCGCATGGCTCATGGCGGTGCTGCCGTCAGGCGGGCGATGGCGGCGTCGAGCTGGGCGTGCAGACGGGCCAGCGATTTTTCGCCGAGCTCATCGGCCAGCGCCTGCTGGCTTCTGCGCCAGGCTGCTTCGCTGGTGCGGATCTGCTTCCGCCCTTGCTCGGTCAGCTGGATCTGTCGCTGGCGGGCATCGCTGCCGATGACCAGTTCCAGCCAGCCGGCCTCGCGCAGCGGCGACAGCTCCCGGCTGAGGGTGCTGCGGTCCATGCCCAGGGCCTGTGCCAGCGAGGTGATGCTGTGGTCCGCCCGCTGCGCGTGGCGCAGGATCGAGAACTGGTTGACGGTGATGCCGGTGCCGACCAGATCGCGGTCGTAGCGTTGGGTCAGCAGGCGCGCCAGCTTGCGTGCGCGGAAGCAGGTGCAGGGGGGAGTGGCAGGCGCGGGGCGGGCTGGCATAAGTGTGTATATACACGTATATCGACGAATGGTAAAGATGTCGATGTCGATGTCGATGGCGATGGCGATGGCGATGCGGAGCGCGTTGGCCCGGTTTCCATTGGCGGCGGTCGATGATCCATCAGCGACGGCGGTTGCAGGGCACAGTCGACTCTGTCGAGACTCAGCTCCGGCAGCTCCGGCAGCTCCGGCAGCTCCGGCAGCTCCGGCAGCTCCGGCAGCTCCGGCAGCTCGGGCGGCTCCGGCGGCTCCGGCGGCTCCGGCGGCTCCGGCGGCTCCGGCGGCTCCGGCGGCTCCGGCGGCTCCGGCGGCTCCGGCGGCTCCGGCGGCTCCGGCGGCTCCGGTGGCTCGTCGATCGCCGGCGACGAATGTGTATCGGCACTGGTGGCAGCCACGCGCCGCCCGCGTCACCGGCATGCGGCGCGGCATCGGGCCGCGACTCAGAGTACCCAGCCGCCGTCGACCGTGATCTCCGCGCCGGTGGTGAACGCGGCATCGGGACCGACCAGGTAAGCGACCGCTCCGGCGATTTCCTCCGGCTGGCCGACACGCTTGATCGGAGTGGCGTCGATGCCGGCCTGGTTGGTCTGGGTCGGATTGTTGTCCAGCATCGGAGTCTCGATGAAGCCCGGGTGCACCGAGTTCACCCGGATGCCATCGGCCGCCATCTCCAGTGCCGCGGTCTTGGTCATGCCGCGCAGCGCCCATTTGGTTCCGACATAGGCGCAGGCGCCCGGGAAGCCGAGCAGGCCGGCGATCGAGCTGATGTTGACGATGCTGCCGCCACCAGCCGCACGCATCGGCGCTTGCGCATGCTTCATGCCCAGCAAGGCGCCGATCTGGTTGACCCGGATCTGTCGTTCGACATCGGCCAGGTCCGCATCGGCGACGCTGCCGGGCAGATAGATGCCGGCGTTGTTGACCAGGATATGCAGCCCGCCCAGCGTGGTCGCCACTTCCGCCACGACATCGCGCCAGGCGCATTCATCGCCGACATCGTGATGAAAAAAGGTGGTGCGCTCGCCGAGTTCCGCGGCCAGTTGCCGGCCCTCCTCGATCAGCACGTCGGTGATCGCCACGCGCGCGCCCTCGGCATGCAGGCGGCGCACGATCGCCGCGCCGATGCCGCGCGCACCGCCGGTCACCAGTGCCACCTTGCCGTCCAGTGTGTTGCTCATCGTCAAGTCCTTCGCAATCGGGATGCGATCACGATGACGCCATACGTCCGCGAGGGCCTTGACCGGGATCAAGTGCCGGCGGATGCCCGACGGCAGGCGGCCATCGCCGGGCGCACCGCGCTGGTAGTGGCATCGCCTGCATCGCGGTGCCGGCAAACGCCACGGCTTGTCTGCTGGCGACGGATTCCGTCGCCAGCAGCATGCATGCTGCAGGTTCCCCGGTTCGGAGCGTAGACATGGACATCGAGCGATTGCGATCGGCGTATCGGGACAATGGGGTCGTGCGTGCCATCTGCCTGCACATGGCCGAACGCGACCAGAGCCAGGCCGAGACGCGCCTGCACCGGATCCAGCAGCGGCTATGGCAGGACGGGCAGCCGTATCGGCTCAGCGAGCTGATCGCCGCGTTCTCCCTGCTGGAGGAGGCAGGCTGCGGTCGCTTCATGGTTGGTGGCCACGGCTGGGCCTCGCGCTTCGTCTGGCTGGTGAGAAGCCGCGGTGTCCATGACGTGGCGGACGGGCTCATGGATGCAGGTGAGATCATCGAAGAACCCTGCGAGTTGGCCAGAGCCGACGAGTTGCCCGGCGACGAGGACATCGACGTTGTCGAACACCTCTTTCGCCTGCGGCCGCACCTGACGGTGTCAGTCGAGTTGCCGGCCGATCTGAGTGGCCGGGAAGCCCGGCGCCTGGCGCGGTTCGTATCGGTGCTCGCCTTCGACGCGGAAGCGTAGGCAAGGTCGTCAGGCGCCGGAGTATCGGCGGCAGAGGTTCCCGATTGCCTGCCCGGGTGCGACGCCTGCAATAATCCGGGCCATGGTGCAATCGACGACGCGCGAGACGGACCCGCTTGGCAAGACCCAGGCGCAGGCCCGTGTCGACCGGATCCGCGCCTTCCAGGCGGAACTGGATCAGTTGCAGGGCGAGGGCGTCCCGGCCTTGCCCGGTGCCCTGGCTGCGCAGATCCACGCGCACCACCAGCAATTGCTGGCGGATCTGTCCCGGTCGTACGACGTCGATGCCAGTGATGCCGACAAGCGCCTGTCCTGGGGCATGCGCATCGCCTCGCTGCTGGCGGCGCTGGCCTTGTCGGCGGCGTTGTACTTCCTGTTCCTGCGCTTCTGGGGCGCGCTGGCGACGCCGGTGCAGCTGCTGCTGGTGATCGCGGCACCGCTGCTGGCGGTGTTTGCCGTCGACTACGCCGCTAGACGCGAGCCCAGCCTCTACTTCGCATCGTTGCTGGCGCTGGTGGCGGTGGCGGCGTTCATGCTCAACCTGTTCGTGATCGGCCAGATCTTCAACCTGACGCCCAGTCGTCACGTCTTTGCGTTGTGGGCGCTGTTCGCCGGGCTGCTCGCCTACGCCTGGGGCTTGCGCCTGATCCTGGTGGCGGCGCTGGTATGCCTGACCGGCTGGCTCGCGGCCTCGGTCGGCACCTGGGGTGGCATGTACTGGCTGTCGTTCGGCGAGCGCCCGGAGAACTTTCTGGTCGCCGGACTGGCGATCGCCGGCGTCGGGCTGTGGCACCGTCGATGGCCGGAAGGATTCGCGGCCATCCATCGCGTCTTCGGCTTGCTGGTGGCACTGATCGCCATCCTGGTCCTGTCGAACTGGGGCAGCAGCAGCTATCTGCCGGTGTCAGCCGGGCAGGCCGAGGCCGGCTACCAGATTCTGGGCTTCGTACTGTCGGCCGGGGTGATCTGGCTGGGCATCCGGCGCGGCTGGCCCGGCATGGTCAATCTCGGGGTCACCTTTTTCGTGCTTTATCTGTTCACCAAGCTGTTCGACTGGTGGTGGGAGCTGCTGCCGAAATACCTGTTCTTCCTGATCCTGGCAGCGGTCGCTGTGGCCGTGTTGCTGACCTTGATGAAGCTGCGTGGACATCGGACGGGTTCGCGCCCATGAAACGACTGTCGCTGTATGCCGTGATGCTGGTCGTGCTTGCCAACGCGTTCATCCTTGCCGGCGCCGCCTGGAACCGCAGCGGTGAAGCGGACGCGGTGGTGACCCTGGACGAGCGTGAACTGCGTCTGCCTTGGGGCAGCGAATGGCGCGAGAACACCGGCATCGTGCTGGAACTGGCGTGGCGCCGGGCGGACGACCGCTACTGGCCCGGCGACGAAAAGCTGCGTGAACTGGGTTTCAGGACGCGCGACGGGTCAGGCGACTTCGATCGGGAAGCGCGCTCCGGATATCTGGTGCTGGAACGCGATGACGCGGACTGGGCGCGGCGCCTGCGCGAGGCCCAGGCCGAACTGGCGCGGGTGCGGGCCGATATTGCCGCCGGTCGCCGCAAGGCGGACGACGATGGGGGCGCCGAGTACCGGTTCAATCAGGCGCAGGGCGACACCCGATTGCGCAACGTCGACCTGGGCGCCGATCCGGTCGAGCTGCGCAGCCGCTATCCGGATCGGGCGCGATACCTGGTGGTACCGGTCGAGGTGACGGTCTACTACCCGTACGCGGCCAACGAAGCGGGCGAAACAAGACTCGGCACACCGTCGATCCGTCTGCTCCGCCCGGTGCTGCATGTGCCCTCGCGGCTGCATCCTGCGCTGACACGGCTGACCGGCCTGGATCCACGCCGCGACTTCACCGGCAGCCTGTCGCAGGTGCCACGCTATCAGCTGGATCTGCACTACGGTCGCCGCTACCAGCCGTGGCTGGAAAACATCCGGGCCGCCGACCCGCTGCCCTGACGGAGTCGGGTGCGGGAAGTCGCCGGCGTCCACGATTTCTGCCGCCGGAACGGCTGCCAGGCCCCTGACAATCTGCCCAGTGGTGGGTGCATGGCTCGCGCGACACTCGACCGGCTGACCGGCTGACCGGCAGGCAGGGTTTTTCCCAGCTATCTGCCCGTTCCCGGCGGGTCTAGGCTTCCCGCCATCTCTGAATGGAGCGAGGGTGGGGCAATGAGCGACGGCAGCGATGGTGCAGGTGGGGTTGGTGGCGGTGGTGGCAACGTCGGCGGTGCCGGCAACGACACATCCACGTCGGATTCCATCGGCAACGCGGCCGAATCCATCGGCAGTGCCATCGGCGATGCCGTAGGTTCATTGGGTGAGGCCATTGGCGACGCCCTGGGTGGTTTTGCCGACGCCCTGGGCGTCGACAATGCGCTGGGCGGTCTGGCCGATGCTTTCGGTCTGGATGCCCAGGACCTGCAGGGTGTACTCGGTGCGGCGCTGATGGGCGCGGTCACCGGCGGATTGCCGGGTGCGATCATGGGCGCGGTGAACGCCATGGTCGGCGGCAGCCTTACCGAAGCAGCCAGGGATGCAGTCGCGAAAAACCTGCCGGAGTCGCTGCAGCCGATCGCCAACCTCGCCATCGATGCCTTTGCCAGCCGCATTCCCGGTGCTGGCGGCACCCCGCAGAACGCGCTCGACGCTTTGGCATCGGGTGCACTCACCAACGGGCGCGTGCCCGGCATGGCGGAGTTCGGTGCCCTGGCGCAATCGATGGGCGACGTGCAGTCGGTGGCGCGCGACGTCATGGGCGCGGTCACCCGCGGCGACTTCAACGGTGCTGCCGATGCCGCCGCTTCGACGATCAGCGGTGCCTTGCAGGATCGCATGGGCCAGGCGCGTGGCATCGCCGAGGCGGTCGGCGCGGCCGTGGAGAACGGTCGTGGCGTCTACGCCGACGGTCGCCATGATGCCTTCGGCAGCGCCGTGGAACGCTTCGCGGTCGAGACGGCACGTTCGCTCATGCTGCGCTGACGCGGCGGCCGGCAGGCACTGGTTGGGCTTGACCGCAACAGCCAGGCCATCGCTTGCAGCACCGACCCGCGTTCTTGCCGGGCGCTGAGCACCGCGGTGGGTCGTGCCGGTGTCCAGGTCGGGCGGTTCACTCCGTCACCAGCAATGGCCGGCAGGTCCTGACCTGCCGGCCGCTCGGCGTTCGCCGGTGCCGGGGAAGGCCAGTGACTGGGCGGCAGTTGCCAGATCCGCTCGCGTTTGGCGATTCTTGCCGCGATCGTTTCAATGGACAGAACACACGCCATGGCCACAGGCAATCCTGAAACCGCTTGCGTGAGCTCGGCCGAGCGTCAGGCGTCGCATGCCACGCATCCGATTGCGCGGGCGATCCTGTTTCTTGTGGTCGCAGCGCTTGTGGTCGACGCAGCCGGCGCAGCCGAGACGGTGCGTTTGCCCTCATGGGTCTGCGAGCACCCCGACGCGCTGTTCATCGATGGCTTTGCCGGCGTGGCGGCCAGAATTCGCCTGCCTTCCGGTGGCGATGGTGGACCTTCACCCGGCAGTTTCGTCCGGACGTTGGCCGTGCCCGGATACGGCACCCGCAGCTACTACGTGCATGTACCGGCGGGATACGCCCAGGTGAAACCGGTACCGCTGCTGCTGGCGTTGCACGGGGCTGCCGGCAGTTCCGCCGCCGCCCGAATGGCAGCGGAAGCCCTGCGCGATGATTGGCGGCCGGCGGCAGACGCCGGTGGATTCCTGGTCGCGGCACCGGTCGCCGGCGGCGCTTCGGGCGGTTGGATCGCGCCGCCGCCAGGGCCCAGTGACTACGATCTTTTTGAGGCGCTGATCGCCGACCTGGAAGCGGCCTATGAGGTCGACCGGTCGCGACGGATCGGCTGGGGATTCTCCGCGGGTGCCCACGTCATGCATGACCTGGTGCTCAACCGGTTCAGCGACGAGGTGAACATCGACAGTCTTGCTGCCGTGGCGATTCATGCCGGCGCCATGCAGGCGCTTGCCTGTACCTCGCCGTCGCAATGCCATGAACTGGTCGCCGCGATGCCGCGGCGTTTGCCGATGGCGTTTCTGGTCGGCGATGCTGATCCCATGCGGCCTTACGTCCAGGCCGATCATGCCCGGCTGCTCGCCAACGGCTGGAGCAACGGTGTCGATGCCTTCTGGCATCCGTTCGTCGGCGGGCACACCTACACACAGGGACATCTGGCCGAGGCCTGGCAGCGGCTGTGTCCTTTCCAGGTTCTGCCTTGAGGCCGATGCCGTCGCGGAGCCCGGGTCGGATCGGCTGGGTGACATCGGCGAGCCCAGCGCTGCCCGCGGCAAGCGATCCTTGGGTGGTCGTTGACACCGGCTGATCAACTGCGTCCGACAGCACGATTCGCAGGACATGCCCGAGCCTTCAGGGCGGCGGCAGGACTTCCGGCACAGGGCAGCTTGGTGGCATCCGGCATACTTCGCGGCTTGTGCCTCGCCTCGGACCCGCCCCATGACCCGTTCCGCCCTCCCGGTCGCCTGCCTGCTCGCCCTGATCGCCAGTGGCGCCGCGGTTGCCGACAGTCCCAGCAAGCTGCTGCGCTTCCCCGACATTCATGGCGAACATATCGTGTTCGTGCACGCCGGTGACCTGTTCATCGTCAATGCCGCCGGTGGCACCGCCCAGCGTCTGACCTCGCATCCGGGCAGCGAGCTGTATCCGAAGTTTTCACCGGACGGTACCCGCATCGCCTTCTCGGCCGAGTACAACGGCACCCGTCAGGTGTTCGTCATGCCCAGCGGTGGCGGCGAGCCGAAGCAGCTGACCTGGTACAACGATGTCGGCCCGATGCCGCCGCGTGGCGGCACCGATTACCGCGTGCTGGACTGGACGCCGGACGGCAAGCACGTGGTGGTGCGCATGAACCGCCTGGGTTTCGACGAGCGCGGCGGACGCCCCTACCTGGTCCCTGCCGATGGCGGTCTGGAAACACCGCTGGCGGTGCCCGAGACCGGCGGCGGCATGCTCAGCCCGGACGGCAGCAAGTTCGTCTACACCCCGATCGACCGCGACTTCCGCAGCTGGAAGCGTTACCGCGGCGGTCGCGCCCAGGATGTGTGGGTCTATGACCTGGTCGGCAACAGCTCGCTGCAGTTGACTGCCGACCGTGCCACCAACCATCAGCCGATGTGGGTGGGTGACACGGTGTACTTCGTCTCCGACCGCAACGACACCAAGCTCAATCTCTACGCGATCGCGCCGACCGGTGGCGAGCCGCGCAAGCTCACCCAGTTCACCGATTTCGATGTGCTCTGGCCCAGTGCCGGACGCGACCGCATCGTGTTCGAGAAGGGCGGCTCGATCTGGCGTTTCGATCCGGCCAGCCAGCAGGCGGCGGAAGTGTCGATCCGGGTCATCGACGATGCGCCCGATGCGCAGCCGCGGTTCGTCAAGGCCGGTCAGTTCATCGAATCCTTTGCCATTGCGCCGGGCGGTGAGCGGGCGGTGTTCGGTGCCCGTGGCGAGGTGTTCACCGTGCCGGCCAAGCACGGCGAGGCACGTCAGCTCACCCACACGCCGGACTATCGCGAGCACAGCGTGAGCTGGTCGCCGGACGGCAAGTCGATCGCCTACCTGTCCGACCAGAGCGGCGAGTACGAGATCTGGCTGCGCGCCCAGGACGGCAGCGGCGAACCGCGACGCCTGACCAGCGACGGCGACATCTGGCGGTTCCGTCCGGTGTGGTCGCCGGATTCGAAGAAGCTGGCCTTCGCCGACAAGAAGCAGCGTCTGCGTGTGCTCGACATCGCCAGTGGCCGGATCACCGATGCCGACATCGGCAGCCACAACGACCTCACCGAGTACGTGTTCTCGCCGGACAGCCGCTGGATCGCCTACACCAAGGTCAACCACAGCACCAACTCCTCGATCTGGCTGTATTCGCTGGACAGCAGCCGCAGTCATCAGGTCACCCCGGACGAGACCAGCGAGTTCAACCCGACCTTCGATCCGCAAGGGCGTTACCTGTATTTCCTGTCCAACCGCGACTACAACCTGGCCTTCAGTGCCTACGAGTTCAATTTCCTGTACCGCGATGCCACGCGCATCTACGCGGCCACGCTGGCCGCTGATGGTCCGGCTTTGATGCTGCCCAGGAGCGACGAAGTGGCCACCGCTGCCGGTGCGCCGGCCGCCAGCGACAAGTCCGGCGACAGCAAGAAGGACGGCAAGGCCGCAGCTCCGGCGCCGCTGCGCATCGACATCGACGGTTTCAACCAGCGTGTCCTGGCACTGCCGGCACCTTCGGGCAACTATCAGGGCCTGAGCGCCAACGCCGACGGCGTGTTCTTCGTCTCCGGCGCGGCCGGTCCGGGAGGCGGTGGCGGCGCTGAACTGCGCTTCATCGGCCTGGAACCGGACAGCAAGGTGCAGAAGGTGGCCGACGTGAGCGGCGGCTACGACCTGTCGGCCGACGGCAAGAAGTTGCTGCTGCGTCGCGGCGGCGACTTCGCCATCGTCGATGCCAAGCCCGATGCCAAGTTCGACGACGGCAAGCTGGGCATGGACCGGGCCGAGCTGCGCATCGAGCCGCGCCGCGAATGGCAGCAGATGTACGTGGACGGCTGGCGCATCCTGCGCGACTGGTTCTACGACCCGAACATGCACGGCCAGGACTGGCCAGCGATCCGCGCCCAGTACGAACCGCTGGTGCGCCATGTCAGTACGCGCGCCGATCTGGACTACATCTTCCAGGAGCTGGTCGGCGAGATGAACTCGGGCCACATCTACGTGCAGAGTGGCGATCAGCGCAGCGTCGAGCGCAAGCAGGGCGGCCTGCTCGGTGCCGAGTTGTCGCAGCACGGCAGCGGTTACGTGCGCATCGAGAGGATCTTCCCGGGCGAGAACTGGGAGCCACGCACACGCTCGCCGCTGACCATGCCCGGCGTGAACGTCAAGGCCGGCGAGTACATCCTGGCGATCGACGGCGTCTCGGTGCGCGGCGTCGACAACATCTACCGCCTGCTCGAGAACAAGGCCAACCGCGTGGTCACGCTGCGCGTCAACGGCCAGCCGCAGGAAGCCGGATCACGCGAGGTCAAGGTCACCACCATCGCGGCGGAAACCGAGTTGCGTTATCTGGACTGGGTGCAGACGCGTCGCCAGCTGGTCGACGAACTCAGCGGCGGTCGCATCGGCTACATCCACGTGCCCAACACCGCGGTCGAGGGCAGCCGTGAACTGAACAAGGGCATGGCCGCTTACGCCTACAAGGACGCGCTGATCATCGACGACCGCTACAACGGTGGTGGCTTCATTCCCGATCGCCTGATCGAGCTGCTCTCGCGGCAGCCGTTGAACTACTGGAAGCAGCGCGGTCTGGAGGTCAATGCCACCCCCGGTCTGCATCACAAGGGACCGAAGGCAATGCTGATCAACGGCCTGTCCAGCTCCGGTGGCGACGCCTTGCCGTACTACTTCCGCAAGCTGGGTCTGGGCAAGCTGATCGGTACCCGCACCTGGGGCGGCCTGATCGGTATTTCCGGCAACCCGAGCCTGGCCGACGGCGGTTCGGTGATCGCCGCGACCTTCAGTTTCATGGACACCGATAGCCAATGGGCGGTGGAGGACATCGGCGTGGTGCCGGATATCGAAGTCATCGACCGTCCGGAACTGCTGCATGCCGGTCGCGATCCCAGCATCGAACGTGCGGTGCAGGAGCTGCTGGCCGAACTGGAGCGCAATCCGCCGCGTCCGATGAAGGCACCGTCGGCCCCGACGCAGTTCCCCAAGGTCGCCCACTGATTCGACAAGGAGGGGTCGTCGTGGACGACACCTGCGCGAACCGCTGAAATTCGCAGCGAGCGGGAACCGACAGGGGCGGCCGGCGCGGAGGAGGCGGAGCACAACGCGTATTCCTGGCAGCGCCGGACGCCCTGAGACGCCCGCGCGGTCGTTTTTCCTTCTGTGGTTGCTTTGCTGTGCGAGCCCAACCTCGCTCGCCACACATCGATCGTTTCGCCGGAACGACTGGCCATAGCGGCCAGCTGTGTTCTGCGGTGTGGATTCAGTCGGCCTCGAAGGCCGACAGTTCATCCAGCAACTGCTGACCGCGACGGATGCTGCCGCCGGCGGCGCCGTCTTCCAGGCGCTTGCCGAAGGCAGCGCGCTGCGGTTGCCGTGACCAGCGATGGAACCACCAGGTGCCGAGCAGGCCGAGTACGCCAACCGTGACCGCGATGATCGCCATCAGCGGTACGTGGCTGACCAGATCGATGTCGTGGAAGCTGGCGAACACGACTTTGACCGGATACCACATGAACCACCAGGGAAGGCCGACCACCATGCCGCTGATCAGGTAGGTGCGGCGCAGCGACGCCATCTGCCGGGCGATCTCCAGCACCGGGCGACTGTAGTCGATGGCGCTGATGCGGCTGAGCGTGACGCCTGCCGCGATCACCGTGATCACGCCATAGGCATGCACCAGCACACCGGCCACGATCGCCGAAGCGAATTCCGGCCCGCTGCGCCAGTGTAGCGTCGCCAGCGCGATGAACAGCACGCCGAAGAAGATCTGCACGATCTGGCCCCAGAACAGCGGACGCAGGCTGCGTCGCACCTTGTCCAGCTTGCGATCGCGCAGCAGTGCGAACTGGGTCGCCTCCTGTCGTTCCAGCTGTCGCCCCAGCGTCTGCCAGGCCTGCTTGAGTTCGTCGATTTCCATGATGGCTTCCATTGCTCGGTGAGTTCCTGTGGGTGGTGTCAGTTGACGTGGTCGCGGATGCGTTGCTTGAGCCGGGAGATGCGCGTGGTGACATTGCTTTCGCTCATGCCCAGCACCTCGGCGATCTCGCGGGTGCTGCAGTCATCCAGATACAGCAGCAACAGCGCGCGATTGAGCGGCTCCAGGGTGTCGATGAAGCGGTACAGCATGCCGATCTGTTCGCGGGCTTCGAGATCGTCGTTCTCGCCGATTGCCAGGTCGTGCATGGACTCGTCCAGCGGTACCGAATGACGTTCCCGCAGGCCATGGCCACGGGCGAAGGTGATCGCCACGTTCAGCGCGATGCGGTACATCCAGGTCGAAAAGCGCTGGCCCGGGTCGAACGATGGCCATGCCCGCCACAGCTGCGCGGCGATCTCCTGTGCCAGGTCGGCGCGATCGGCCTCGTGGCGGGTGTAGGTGCCGGCCACCTTGAGCACGATGCCGCGGTGGCGCTGCAGCAGTTCGCTGAAGGTCTGGTGGGCGCTGGCGGTCATGGTGGCACCGTGGTCCATTCGGGTTCCTGCATCATCCGGCTTGATCGGCTGTCGTGCAGTGATTCGTCCGGCAGGGTGGTTTGTCACACCGGTCATCGACAGGCTGCCTTTGGCCCGTGCCGGCGGTCGCCGCCCGGGTGGCGGAGTCACGGTACGGCTCAGCGTCCGCGCCCCCGATCGCCAGCCGGATCCCGCCGGATGCGGCCTGTTTCCGGGCAATCGTGGCGAATCGATGGCGAAACCGCGGCGGTCAAGGCTTGAGTTGCCGGCGGCGCGCCCCCACACTGCGCCCGCCCAAGCGTCATTGCCTCGCCATGCCCATCTACGAATTCGAATGCCGCCTGTGCGGCGCCGGCTTCGAGCGTCTGCAGAAGCTGTCCGACCCCGATCCGGAACAGTGTCCGGCCTGCAGCGCCACCGGCAGCATCCGCCGTCGCGTCTCGGCGCCGTCGTTCCGGCTGGCCGGCAGCGGCTGGTACGAGACCGATTTCAAGTCCGACAAGGACAGCCGACGCAATCTGGCCGGCAGCGAGAGCGCCTCTGCTGGTGACAGCGGTACCGGCGCCGTCGCCGGCGATGGCAAGTCCACCACCGGCAGCGCCGCGCCATCGGCAGCGACATCCGGCAATACCGCGACCAGCTCTAACTCCACCACTTCCACCGGCTCGGGGACGACATGACCAGACCGCAACTTCCTTGGCTACTGGCCACCGCCGTCACCGTGCTGGGACTGACCGCCTGCAGTGGCGGCGACAAGCCGACCGAGCCCGCCACCGACCAGGCGACCGCTTCGACCGAGCAGGCGGAGCCGGCGGCGAACACCTTGTTCGACCGTTTGCAGCCTCTGTGTGACCAGGCCTTTGCCGGTCGTGTCGCCATCAACGAACCGGTCGATGCCGACCCGGCCTACCAGCAGGCACCGGTCCTGGGCGTGCGCTGCATCGGTCCGTACCGGATTCTGGCGGTCAGCTTCGGCGACGACCGTTCGCGCTCGTTCGTGCTCAGCAAGGATCGCGCCGGTCTTCAGGGAATCCGCCATCTGCACAACAATCCGGATGGTTCCCCGCGCGAGCTCACCGAATACGGTGGTTACGCGCACCAGGGACAGACCAGCGCGGAGCGGGTGGTGTTTCCAGCCACGCAGGAGAGCGTGGTGAAGTTCCAGAACCTGGGCCAAGACGCGCTCGCAGACTCGGTCTGGACCCTGTCGCTGGCCGAGGGCAGCGACCTGACCTATGACGCCAAGGCCAGCGGCTGGCACCTGCAACTGGTCTTCGACCTGACAAAGACGGTACCGTCACCGGCATTGCCGTGGGTTGAAGCACCGATCCAGTAGCGCTCGGGTCACCAACAGCGGCTCGATGCAGGCCGGTCGGCTATCATGTGCGGCCGTATTTCCTCGTCTCGAACCCTCTATGCGTAGCCATTTCTGCGGCCTGATCGACGAATCGTTGATCGGGCAGTCCGTGACCCTGTGCGGCTGGGCCGATGTCGCCCGCAACCTCGGCGGGGTCTGTTTCATCGACCTGCGCGACCACGAGGGCATCGTGCAAGTGGTGGCCGAACCTTCCGACGCTGCCGGAAATGCCCAGGTCATGGCCATCGCCGAAGCGGTCGGTTACGAGGATTGCCTGCGCGTGATCGGCAAGGTGCGGCGCCGGCATTCGGTCAACGAGCGCATCCGCACCGGCCAGGTCGAGATCGTCGCCGAGACCATCGAGGTGTTGAACAAGGCGCAGCCGCTGCCGTTCCATCACCACGAGAACCCGGGTGAGGACGTGCGCCTCAAGTATCGCTACCTGGACCTGCGCAGCCCGGACATGCAGCGCAAGATGCGCATCCGCACGAAGCTGGTTAGCGCGCTGCGGCACTGGCTGGATGCCCGTGGCTTCCACGACATCGAGACGCCGATCCTGACCAAGGCCACGCCCGAGGGCGCGCGCGACTTCCTGGTGCCGGCGCGCATGCATCCAGGCGAGTTCTACGCGCTGCCGCAATCGCCGCAGCTGTTCAAGCAGATCCTGATGATGGCCGGCTTCGACCGCTACTACCAGATCGCCCGCTGCTTCCGCGACGAGGCGCTGCGCGCCGATCGCCAGCTGGAGTTCACCCAGCTCGACATGGAGTTCGCCTGGGTCTCCGAGCGTGACGTGCAGGACACGGTCGAGGCGATGATCCGCGAGGTGTTCCGCGAGGTCGCCGGCGTCGAACTGGCCGCGGATTTTCCGCGCATCACCTATGTCGAGGCCATGCGTCGCTACGGCTCGGACAAGCCGGACCTGCGCATCGCGCTGGAACTGGTCGATGTCGCCGAGCTGGTCAAGGACAGCGGCTTCGCGGTGTTCACCGGCCCGGCCAACGAGGCCGGCGGCCGCGTCTGTGCGCTGCGCATTCCGGGTGGTGCCGCGCTGTCGCGCAAGCAGATCGACGAGTACGCCGCGCATGCCGGCAAGTACGGCGCCAAGGGTCTTGCCTACATCAAGATCGGCGAGAACGGCGAGATCAGCTCGCCGATCCAGAAGTTCTTCGACGAAGCCGCATTCGCCGCGCTGGTCTTGCACGTCGGCGCCGGCAACGGCGACCTGGTCTTCTTCGGCGCCGGCAAATACTCGACGGTGAGCGACTTCATGGGCGCGGTACGCCTGAAGGCGGGCAGGGAGTTCGGTCTGGTCGCCGGGGGCTGGGCGCCGCTGTGGGTCACCGACTTTCCGATGTTCGAGTATGACGATGAAGCACAGCGCTATGTCGCCCTGCATCACCCGTTCACAGCACCCGCGGTCGATGACGAGGCAGACCTGCGCGCCAACGCGGCGATCGCGGTCTCGCGCGGCTACGACATGGTGCTCAACGGCAACGAGATCGGTGGCGGTTCCATCCGTATCCATCGCTCGTCGATGCAGTCGGCGGTGTTCGACCTGCTCGGCATCGGCAAGGAGGAAGCGGAGCTGAAGTTCGGGTTCCTGCTCGACGCGCTCAAGTACGGCGCGCCACCGCATGGTGGCATCGCCTTCGGCATTGACCGCATCGCCGCGTTGATGGCAGGCACCGATTCGATCCGCGACGTCATTGCCTTCCCCAAGACCACCACGGCGCAGTGCCTGATGACCGGCGCGCCGTCGCCGATCCCCGACGCGCAGTTGGCGGAGGTGCACATCGCTGTCCGGAAGCCGTCCTGATTGGCGACGGTGCGGGGCTTGTCGAAGCGGCGCGTGAAAGCCTGCTCGGTCTCGAACTTCTGCGTGAAATCTGAGAACCGGGTCACAAAAATTCACGTGGCTTTTTTCTGACCGCCTGTATGCTGGTGGTCGTTCACGGAGGCCGCCAAACGTTCTGGCAGATCCGTTCTCGCCCGACTCGTGCTTTCGTCGGGACAGACCTGCCGGGTCTCGTGCGGATGATCTTCGGCATCCACGTCCATCGCTGACATGGTCACGTTGGCGCCCATGATCCGGAGCCATTGGATGCATTCAATGACCGACGAAAGCGAGCAACACCCCAGATCGCTGTCTTGCGCCGCGCGACCAGTCCGCACGCGCCACCGGTCTCCGCTGCCGGTACCGTTGGCATCGCATCGTGCGCTTCAATGGCTGTGCCTGTGTTTTCTCTGGCTGGGTGCCGCCGCCGCGGTCGCTGACGACAGCCGCTGGGATCCCGGTTTCAGCCCGGCCGGCAATGGCTTCAACGGCAACGTGCTGGCCATGGCGATGTTCCAGGGCGATCTCTACGTCGGCGGCAGCTTCACCCAGGCCGGTGGCGTGACGTTGAACAATCTGGCGCGCTGGGACGGCCAGTCCTGGTCGGCGGTCGGCAACGGATCCGGCAACGGTGTCTCGGCACCGGTGCTGAGCCTGGCGGTGCACCAGGGCGTGTTGTACATCGGTGGGATCTTCCGTGAGGTCGACGCTGGTGGCGACAACATCGAGGTCGACTACATCGTCGGCTGGGATGGCCAGGACTGGCAGCGTCTGGGGTCGGCGGCCAGCAACGGCGTCAACAGCTATGTCTATTCGCTGGCGGCCTACGACGGCGATCTTTATGTCGGCGGCAACTTCAACCAGGCCCACGACTCGGGAACGCTGGTCGATGCCAACTTCGTGGCGCGCTGGGACGGCACCGGCTGGTCGTCGCTGGCTGAAGCCGCCGGCAATGGTGTCAACAGCTATGTCCGTTCGATGGCCGTGTTCGACAATGGCCTCTATCTCGGCGGCTATTTCACCGAGGCCAATGCGGGCGATCCGATCGCCGCCAATCATGTCGTGCGCTGGGATCAAGATGGCTGGTCGGCGCTGGGCAGCGGCAGTGGCAACGGCGTCGATGCCGAGGTGCTGGCGATGGCCTCCGACGACGACGCGATCCATTTCGGCGGCAGTTTCTTTGTCGCCAACGTCGGCCAACCACTGATCGCGCGGCGGGTCGTCGGCTGGGATGGTCAGGCGTGGCTACCGCTGGATTCCGGTGACGGCAACGGCGTCAGCAGTACGGTGCTGGCGCTGGCAGTCGATGGTGAGCACCTCTACGTCGGTGGCGATTTCCTGCTGGCCAATTCCGGCGGTGGCAGCGAGCTGGCCGCGAATCGTCTGGCACGATGGGATGGCAGCGAATGGTCGGCGCTGGGTTCGGGCGTCAACGATCTGGTCTACGCGCTGACGGTGTCGTCGGTCGACAGCCTCCATGTCGGCGGGCAGTTCACCCAGGCCGGGGGACAGCCGTCCTGGCGCATCGGCCGCTATCGCAGCAAGGGGACGCTGGCAGTGCAGCTGGCCGGTTCCGGCCAGGGATCGGTTCAGTCGAAGCCGCCTGGAATCGATTGCCCGGGCATCTGCTCGACCCGGCAGCCTTGGGGGTCGGTCGTCGAACTGACCGCCAGTGCGCAGGCCGGTTCGGATTTCACCGGCTGGAGCGGCGCCTGCTCCGGCACGGGTGCTTGCCTGGTGACGATCGAGCAGGACACGACGGTGATCGCCAGTTTCACGCAGCGACACTACACGCTGAGTTACGGCACGGACGGCAATGGCAGCATCCTCGGCAATGCCTCGCAGTCGGTTCCGCACGGCGGCAGCGGTACACCGGTCACCGCCCAGGCCGACACCGGCTACCAGTTCGTGCAGTGGAGCGATGGTCGCAACGACAACCCGCGCACCGACAGCAACGTCACCGCCAACGTCAACGCGCAGGCGCGGTTCGCACTGCGGCAGTACACGGTGACGCCGGGTGTCGGCGGCGGTCAGGGAACCATCACACCCGCCACGCCACAAACCGTGCTGCATGGCGGCAGCATCAGCTTCGCGCTGACTCCGGCCTTCGGGTATGCCGCCGACACGGTTTCCGGTACCTGCCCGGCGACGCTGATGGGCACCACGCTCAGTGCAGGTCCGATCACCGGCGATTGCACGGTGATGGTCCACTTCGTCGAGGTCGACTTCGGTTTGAGCCTGGACGATGGCCGTGACTACGTCGCCTACGGCATGGCGATCGACTACGTGTTGACCCTGACCAACTACAGCGACGACATCCTCACCGGGGTCGACGTGGTCAGCGTGTTGCCGGCGCAGCTGGATGCCGGCCAGGCGACCTGGGCCTGTGTCGATCCGCCCCCGGGCGGTCAGTGCACCGCCACCGGAACCGGTGCGATCGACGACAGCGACGTGGTGGTCCCGCCCGGCCAGTCGTTGGTCTGGGTGCTCTCCGGCGTGGTCCGCAACGATGCGCCAGGCGGTGATGTCAGCTATGCCGCGCAGGCGCAATCGGGCAGCGGGCAGCCACGCGATGCCTGGCAGACCGCCACGCTGGTGTTGTTCCGCAATGGCTTCAACGCGGCTGCCGATGACGGAGCCAACGGCCAACCTGACTAGGTTGTTACGCGACCGATCAAGCGACTAGCAGCTGACTTGCGATGCCATCCCGCCGACTGGTAGTCGAGAGCTTGCTTCAGGCCGGTGATGGTCGCGGCCGCTGGGCGCCTTCGACAAGGTCGGTCGTCCGTGACGCTCCGCGAAGGGTTTCAGCGGGCAAGCTACGACCCGTGCGCCGACTACAAGCGTCGTTGCCGCCGACACCGGCTGACCATGAAGCCGGTGCTTCGTCGCGCCTGTGCGGCACAAGACCGGCCAGGCGTGCGTCTCCGGGCGACCCTGACCCGGTCACGCCTACACTCTCAGCTGTGGCCAGCGCTAGCGAGCCTCGCGTTGACGTGCGATCTGGTTGCGGATCGCTTCACCCATGCCGGTGATGTCGCCGGTGAGCAGCATCTTCCACACGCCTTGATCCTGGCGCAGGCTGATCACCTGCATCTGCGAGATGCCCACTTCGGCCATGCCGACATGCACGCGGGCGAGGACATGGGCGGTTTCGTCTTCCATCACCGTGCCCAGGATTTCCGGTTGCGCGAAGGTGAGGCCGCTGCCGATCTTCGCCTGCAGCGATCCGAACAAGGTCCGCATGAACGACGCCGCGTCCATCGCCACCACCTCGTCCTTGGGCCGATTGCCGAACAGCTCCGGGAAGACGTCATCGTCCTCCGTGACCATCTCGAACACCGGCGAGAACAGGTCACGAAAACGGACCATTTCCGCCGGATGCATATGGTCGGCAATGGTGACCAGCCCACGGCTGGCCATGTCCTCGAAGTAGCCGCGGACGGCTGCCTCGGCACCGGCATTCGCCGACGCCCGCGGCGTCAGCGTAAGCATGGCCAGCATCATGCCGACCGCGACCAGTGTGCTTCGACCGAGACCGATCATGGGCAACCTCCGGGAATCTGGGGCAGCCATGCTGGCACGGGCGCGCGCTTGGGCCGTGTGAAGAGGAACGCTTGCCGACGGACCCGGATCAACCTGCCGGATTGCCGGATCGCACCGCTGCAGTGACCTGGCTGCTCCTTTCGCAGCTGCCAGGTCTTAGCGTCACTGGAACAAGACTGTCGGCCAGGCCGAAGTGCCGCTGAAGGCTGCTGGTCGACGATGCGGCCTGTGTGTCGAACGCCCACCGCTGCCGATGCCACGGACCCTGGCAAGGATTCATGGCGTCGGCCAGCGAGGCAACGATCAGGCGGAAGGCGCGCTGGCAGTGTCCAGCGTGGCCAGGTCTTCCGCATCCAGTTTCACGTCGACGGCGCGGCGGAAGCTCTCGACATGGCCGCGGCGGGTGGCGCTGGCGATGGGTGCGGTAATGCCGTCGCGGGCGATCAGCCAGGCCATGGCGATCTCCGCCGGTTCCGCGCCGTGCTTTTCGGCGACCGTGTCCAGTCCGTCCAGGATCTTCATGCCGCGGGGATTGAGGTATTTCTGACCCACGCCGGAACCGCGCTGGCTCTGGCCCAGGTCGGCCTCGGAGCGGTACTTGCCGGTGAGAAAGCCCGAGGCGAGGCTGAAGTAGTTGACCACACCCAGGCCTTCGGCGATGCAGAGGTCGCGCAGGGCACCGTCGTAGCTGGCGCGGTCATAGAGGTTGTACTCCGGCTGCAGCACCTGATAGGCCGGCAGATTGTTCTCGCGTGCCACCTTCAGTGATTGCGCCAGCTGCGCGGCATCGAGATTGGACGCGCCGATGGCGCGGATCTTGCCGGCGGAGATGAGCTTGTCGTAGGTGCCCAGGGTTTCCTCATACGGCGTGTTCGGGTCGGCGAAGTGCGAGAAGTACAGGTCGATGCGCTCCACCCCGAGGCGTTGCAGCGAGGCGTCAACCGCGGCAGTGAGCCAGCGCTCGGACAAGCCTTTCTTGTCGTCGCCCCCCATGTCGCCGCCGCCCTTGGTGAACACCACCACCTTGTCGCGATGCGCGGGACGCGCCTTCAGCCAGCGACCGATGATGGCTTCGGATTCGCCACCCTGGTTGCCCGATACCCAGCGCGAATACACGTCGGCGGTATCGATGGCATTGAAGCCCAGATCGACGAAGGCATCGAGCACCTCGAAGCTGGCCGCTTCGTCCAGCGTCCAGCCGAACACGTTGCCGCCGAGCACGATCGGCGCGATGTTCAGGCCGGTCTTGCCCAGCGCACGCTGCGCCAGTGCTCCGGAACCGCCCGGAGCCTTGCCGGGCTTGCCGGCCGAGCCGGTGTCGCCGGTGCCGGCAACGGCCTGGGCGAACAGCGGTGAGGTGGCGGCAGCCGCGGCGCCAGCGGCGACGGACAAGAGAAAGTGGCGACGATGCATGCGTTATCTCCGTTGGTGTTGTCGGGTGGCCGTATCGGTGTCGATTCGCGGCCGTCTGCGGTGTGGCTCCAGGTTGCGACCCCCGGAATACGCCGCAGGTTCCTCGGGAGGGTGACGATACGCGATCGTCGGCGGTGCGTTCGGCCCGCTCGCGGATCCGTTCGGCAGGGGACGGAGCTCCGGTCCCGATCATCCGGATGCCCGCGACCGGGATAGTCGCTACGATGCCTGCCTTCGCCGGGAACCCTCGTGATGCGCGCAATCACTGCCCTTGTGTTGTCGACCGCAGCTGCTGCCGTGTCCCAGCTTGCCGGCGCCCAGATCGCGACGGCGCCGGACCGCCGCAGCGGGGAAGGCGAGGGGCCTTATCCGCAGCTGATCCTGCGCGGTGTCACCGTCATCAACGGCACCGGCGCGCCGGCCAACGGGCCGCTGGACATCGTCATCCGCGGCAACCGCATCGAGCGTATCGCCGGCATCGGCTATCCGGGCGTGCCGATCGATCCCGAACGCCGGCCGAAGCTCGAAGCGGGTGGTCGCGAGATCGATCTGGAAGGTCACTACGTGCTGCCCGGATTCGTGGACATGCACGGGCATATCGGCAGCGGCCAGCCGGACACGCCGGCCGAATACGTCTACAAGCTCTGGCTGGGTCACGGCGTCACCACGGTGCGCGAGCCGGGTTGCGGCAACGGTCTGGACTGGTGTCTGGGCGAACGCGAGCGCAGCCAGCGCAATGCGATCGCCGCGCCGCGCCTGCATCCCTACGTGTTCTTCGGCCAGGGTCGCGGCGGACCGTTCACCACACCCGAGCAAGCCCGCGAGTGGGTGCGCGATGTCGCCAGGCGCGGCGGCGAGGGCATCAAGTTCTTCGGCTATCGGCCCGACATCATGCAGGCGGCGATCGAGGAGGCGAAGGCGCGTGGCCTGCGCACCGCCACCCATCACGCGCAGATGGACGTGCGCCGGGTCAACGTGTTGACCAGTGCTCGTTGGGGTTTGACCACCATGGAGCACTGGTACGGATTGCCGGAGGCGCTGTTCGAGGACCGCACCCTCCAGGACTATCCGGCCGACTACAACTATGGCGACGAGCAACACCGCTTCGAGAATGCGGGGCGCCTCTGGCGGCAGGCGGCCAAGCCGGGCAGCGAGAAATGGAACGCGGTACGTGACGAACTGATCGCGTTGGACTTCACCATCGATCCCACCTTCACCGTCTACCAGGCCACGCGCGACTACATGCGTGCACGCACTGCCGAGTGGCATCAGGACTACACCTATCCCTCGCTATGGCGCTTCTTCCAGCCCGATCGGCGCGCGCACGGTTCGTTCTGGTTTCGCTGGGGCAGCGAACAGGAGAGCGAATGGAAGGCCAACTACGCCTTGTGGATGGCCTTCGTCAACGACTACAAGAACCACGGCGGTCGCGTCACCGTGGGTTCGGATTCGGGCTACATCTACAAGACCTTTGGCTTTGGCTACATCGAGGAACTGGAGCTGCTGCGCGAAGCGGGCTTCCATCCGCTGGAGGTGATCCGTGCTGCCACGCTGTCGGGTGCCGAAGCGCTGGGGGTGGCCGATCAGGTCGGTTCCATCGAAGCCGGCAAGCTGGCCGATCTGGTGATCGTGGCCGAGAACCCGCTGGCCGACCTCAAGGTGCTGCTGGGTACCGGTGCCATCCGCGTCACCGACGACAATCGCGCAGTGCGCGTCGGTGGCGTCCGCTACACGGTCAAGGACGGCATCGTCTACGACGCCAAGGCACTGCTGGCAGATGTCCGTCGCCTGGTCGCCGAAGCCAAGGCGCGCGAGGGGATCGAGCAGTTGCCGGACATCGGCTGGCAGCGCTGAGCGGCAACGGACGGTCGACCGCGACCGCGCATCGGGTCAGGCCTTTGGCGGCTTTGGCTGCCAAGATGGCGACTGATCTTCCGGTGATGACACCGGCGATCGATCCACGCGCACTGGGGCGATGCGTGGCACACTCGCTGTCGTCGCGCAGCCATCGCCATTCGCCGCCATGTCCGACCTGGTTCCACCCAATGATGCTCCCGTTACCCAGCCGGTACTGGGATCGGCGGGCGGCATGGGGCTGTTCATCGTGCTCGGGGTCAAGCCCGGGCAGGCCGCCGAGCAGGCGGTGCGCGACTGGTGCGGGCGGGTCGGCGCGCTGGCGCGCAGCATGGTCTTGCGTTACCCCGACTGCAATCTGCGTTGCGTGATCGGCTTCGGTGCACCGGTCTGGTCACGCCTGTTCGGCGAGCCTCGGCCCGCGCTGCTGCATCCGTTCACCGGGCTGCGTGCGCAGGGCCGC
>JAMHVM010000152.1:0-6725 GCA_035911475.1 Lysobacterales bacterium
CGCACCCCGGAGCGCTCCGCCTAGCAAGCACGCGCCACGGGGCCCCGCCCCCATGAGAACTAGCCCGAAGTCCATCTTCCGTCGACGCCCCCCGCCTCCCGCCCCCCTCTCGCTCCTGGCCCTGTGCGGGCGAAACCCCGCGATTTCCCGGGACCAAGGCCTTGAAGCCTGCCTAGACCGGCGCGCGCCGGGGCGGCGGAACCTCCCGAGGACCCCGTGAACGGCGCCGACGTCGCCGAGTTGCGTAAGCGGCTCAACGATCCGCGCCAGCTATGCACCGCCCTGGGGCTGCTCGACGGGTACAAGCCCGGGCGGCAGGCCGGGGGAGGGCTGCTCATACGCTGCCCGGCCCATGGCGAGCGCCATCCCTCCTGCTCGGTCCGTCGAGGGAGGGACGGGACCATCCAGGTCCGATGCTTCTCCTGCGACTTCGGGGGCGACGCCCTGTCCCTGGTCGCCGCGGCTCGAGGCCTCGACCCCCGCCACCAGTTCGGCGCGGTGCTGTCGGAAGCCGCTCGCCTGGTCGGCTACTCCCTGGAGGCCCCCCGGGGGGGGAGCCCCTCCCCGACGCCATCGAGGGGGGAGTCCCCGAGGGCGGACCCCTCCCGGGAGAAGATATCCCCGCCGCAGCTCCCCCCGGAGCCCCCGGCCTACCCCGACGAACGCGAAGTCGCCGACGTCTGGGCCGCCAGCAGCACCGTCGAGGGGGATGAACAGGCCCGGGCCTACCTGGCTAGCCGGGCGATCGACCCCGTCCGAGTCGCCGCCCTCGACCTGGCCCGAGTACTCCCGGTCGATTTCAGCGGCCCGAGCTGGGCGCGCTACCAGGGGAAGCCCTGGGCGGCGGCCGGCTACCGGCTCCTGGTGCCCATGGTCGATGCGCATGGGGCCCTCCGCTCGCTCCGGGCCTGGCGCCTTGCGGGGTCTGGGGAGGATCCAAAGCGCGTAGCTCCAGCCGGGAAGGCCATGGCGGGGCTGGTCATGGCCTGTCCCGTCGCCCGGAACCTGCTCCAGACCGGCCAGTCCCCCTCCGGAGGGCCCTTCGACGTCGTGATCACCGAGGGGGAGCCCGACTTTCTCACCCATGCGACCCGTTCCGAGGGGTCCGCGGCGCCGGCGGTGGTGGGCGTAGTGGCCTCCGCATGGAGTTCCGCGGTCGCAGATCGCCTTGCTGGCGATGCCCGCATCGTGATCCGCACCCATCGCGATGCCGCAGGGGACCGCTACGCCGCCGACATCCGGTCGTCCCTCGCCGATCGCGTTCCTGTTCTCGACTTCTCGCGCCCCAGTGACCCCTCGATGAAGCTCCCCGACGACAACGACGACGCCCAGAACGGGGAGCTGCATAGCTATCTGGACAACATCGAGCCCGGAGCTGTCCCCCGGACGGTCTCTTCGTCGCTGTCGAACCCCTCGGACACCTGGTCGACGGTGGGCTCTCTGGTCGAACGTCTCCGGAACGCGCCGGCGAAGCTGCACACCGGCGTCGAGAACATCGATGAGGGATGGCGCGGCGGGGCCCCCGCGGGACTGGTTTGGGTCATCGGCGGCGCCCCCGGCGCCGGCAAGACCACGTGGGTAACGAACCTAGGCCATGAGTGGGCCCTGCACGGCGTCCCCGTGGCCTACGTCGCAGGCGATGAAGCACGTGAAGGCATCCTGATTCGCCTAGGGCAGCAGGCCGGTATCGACCGCAAGTACCTCGAGGAGGGTGCACCGGTCGCCCTGGACGACCTGGAGAAGCATCTGCAGGAGCTCCCCATGCTCCTGGTCGACCCCGACGAGGACGTCGGAGTCGACGTTGCGACCGTCGCGACAGCGCTCCGCCGGCGGTGGCCCGTCGAGGGACCGGCCGTGATCATCATCGACTCGCTCCAGGCGATGGCCCGACGCATCCCCGATGACGTCTCCGACACGCCGCGCGCCAAGGTCGACGCGTTCATGAAGAGCTGCAAGGCGGCGGCGAAGCGCCACCAGCTCGTGATCATCTGCCTGTCGGAGCTAGCGCGCGGCGCCTACCGCGGCGGGAACGACCAGACGAACGACCTCGCCGCCGCCAAGGAGAGCGGCGCCATCGAATACGAGGCCGGGGCCCTATGCGTCCTACGGCCCGTCGAGGAGGAGCCGGGGCTAGTGACGGTCTCCTGGGCGAAGTCCCGCCCGGGCCGGGTCGAGCCCTTCGCCCTCCGGCTCGACCACAAGACCGCGACCGTCTCCGCCGAGGAGCCCCCGTCGAAGAAGAAGGGCACCCCCGAGGAGGGGGACGCCGCCTACCGCGAGCTGCTCGACCAGGTCGCCGAGACGGTCCGACGCAACCAGGGCACCGGGGGGGTGCCCGGGGCGGAGGCGGTGCTGGCGCGCATGGTCCCTGGCCGGCGCTGCTCGGCGGTGCGGGCCGCCCTCAACGAACTCCTCGAGACGGGGGTCTTGCAGAACCTGGGAGACCGGCGGCGCCCCCGGTTCTTCTGGGTAGAAAAAGAACCCATCGAGGGGGTCTTTAAAGAACCCATCGAGGGGGTCTTTAAAGAACCCATCGAGGGGGTCAATTAGAGACCAAATTGAGGTCTAAAGAGACATCGCAAAAACCCGCCTAATTCTACCCGGCCTACCCGGCCCGCCGATCGGGCCGGGTAGATTTCGGGAGCCGTTTTTGCGGTCGTAAAATACCTACCCCAAAAACCCCGTAGAAATTCTACCCGGCCAACCCGGCCCAACCCGGCCCGTACCCGGCCGGGCCGGGTAGAAACCCAATCCCGCTTCTACCCGGCCCACACCCCCTAAGGGGGTGGGCCGGGTAGCAAGAGGGTGGGTTTGCGGTCGGGAAGGCACAAAAAAACGCAAACTCGACGGGCCGGGTAGAATTGCGATGTCGAAAAACACCCTGTCATTATGGGTAAAAAAGAACTCATATCCCCCCCTCGACGGGTCTGGGTCGTCGGGGTGGTCCCTGGCCTCGGTCGGGGGGGCCTGCTGGGGGCCCCCAGGCGCCCCCTCGACGGGCTTCCGGGGGTCGGTCCGGGGGGATGGTCGACCGCCGGAGCCGACCCCCTTCCAGGGCCGTCCTGGGGGGGAGGGGGGCCCCCCCCCTCCCAGGGCTGGCTGGAGGGGGGGAGGCCCCCCCCCTCCCAGGGCTAGCCGGAGGGGGGGAGGGCCCCCCGGCGAAGGGGGGCTCGCCGGCGTCGACCCCCAGGCCCTGGGACCCCGGAACCGGTCCCCGGGGGGAGCTCCCGGGGGGCTACCGCGGGGGGGAGGCCCCGGCTCCCCGGTCTCCCCCGACGTACAGAGAGAGGGGGGTTTCGTTCGGGGGGAGGTCCCCGTCCGGTCCTAGGCCCTGGGAGCTCCCCCCTCGATGGGATTCCCGGGATTCGGGCGCCCAGGGCTAAGAAGAACGCCATGGGGCCCGGGGGGGTACCCGCCGGTGATCACGAGCTTCGCCATGGCGCCAGGGGGGCCCGCGTACGCTCGTCGGGGCGTTGGAGTCGTCGAAGTTGGGCTGCAGCTGCTCCCCCGGGGTTCGAATTCGTACGAACTCGACCCTCGACGACCTAGTCGAGGCCCCGGAAGACTTCTTCGGCAACTCGCTCGGGCCGCTCGATGTGCAGGAGCGCTGCCTTCGAGGGGGGTGAAGGGCGAGATCTTGTTCGCGTCACCCCCGGTGAAGCCTCCCGAGGGGGCAGGTTGCTCGAGCGGAGCATCCCGCGGCATCGCCGTGGTGGCCCGCGGGCATCGATGTCGGGTCCGTAGACGCCATGCCGGAGGTGCATGTTGCCGTGCATGTGACCGGGGGAGTCCGCCGAGTAAGTTCTCGAACCTGGTGCAGGGGCTGTAGCGGGTCGACATGGCGGTCCGGGGACGCCGTGTCGGGGATGCATGTGGCGCCGCGGCGGTGGCGGTCGACGGGTAGACGTTCGACTCGGAGGTACCGGCGGTGGTGGCGGCGCCCTCGAGGGGGTTCCGCCTAGCCTTCGACGGTCCCGTCTACAGGTCGGCGTACCGGTACGCGGCCCCGGCGTGGAGCGCTGCCGGACTTCTTCGGCGGCCTCGATCGGGATTGCACTCGCCGTACGTCGTCGGGACGTCCCTCATGGCATCCCGGTATGGGCTAGCGGTGCCCCTCGGCGACCGGTCTTGCGCGGCGTCGACGTCGACATCGTTGGTGTCGTCCCCCTCGGTACGCGTCGACGGGGGTGCACGTGCTCATGAAGTTCCTCCCGGCGTGTGCTGTCACCCCATCCCAGGTACCCGTCGGCGCGGTTCGAGTTCGCGAACTTGATGTACTGCGCGCTCCTGTTCACCAACCAGGCCGCCAAGTTCGTCCTCGCCCCCCCGCCTGGACCTGTTTCGGGTGGCCATGGCGCTGTACTCGATCGCCAAGAAGATGTTCGGCGACCCGTTCGGGCCCCTCTCCCCCCCCTCGATGGTCCTCTGGATGCCCCCGATGTCCCCCGTACGTGGCCTAGACGGACCGGTAACTACGGGATTTGCGGGCTCGACATCGGCGCCGACAGGTTCTTGGGGGGCGGAACCCCCCGCCTAGCCCGTTCCGCACCTGCGCCGGCCCCCCTATGGCCCCCGTAGCCCCCCTCTAGGCCCTGACCGCGGTACCCGCGGGCCCCTAGGACGCCCCGGAGCCATGCCCGAGCACCCCCGTCGACGTCCCGGACGGCCCCCGGGCCTGCCTAGGGGCCCGGGGTACGGCGACTCGATGCGTATCGAGTCCCCGATCGGTCGACCTCTCCGGGATGTACTTCCGGATCCGGGCGCCCCCCAGGAGCCCCCGGGGGACTAGCCAGCTGGGTAGCCCCCCCGGCCCCCCCAGCTCGCTCGAGGTCGGGCCCTCCCCCCTAGCCCGAGTCTACCCGGCCGGTCGGGGTGGGCCGGGTAGCCCCCCCATCCCGGTCGGTCCCCGGAACCATCCCGGAACCATCCCCCCCACCCCGACCGGCTACCCGGCCCCCCCAGCCCGGTCGGTCCCCGGAACCATCCCGGAACCATCCCCCCCACCCCGGCCGGGTAGCCGGTCGGCTCGCTCGGCCGGGCGCCCCTCGGCCGGGTAGCCGGCCTACCCGGCCCAACCCGGCCGGCTACCCGGCCGGCTACCCGGCCGGGTACCGGTTTGAGCCAAAAACAAGAGCGGGCCGGGTTGGGCCGGGTAGGCCGGGTAGCCCCCCCAGATCGGTCGGTCCCCGGAACCATCCCCCGGCCGGCTCGGCCGGGCGCCCCCCGGGCTGGCCATGGTTCCGGAACCATCCCCGGGCCCCTGGCCGGGTAGGGGGCCGGGTAGCCGGCCGGGGTGGGGGGCGAGATTCTCGTCGAGCAGCACGACGTCGACCTGGAGGAGCTCCTCGGGATGGTCCCGGGATGGTTCCGGGGCCCTAGCCGGCCCGGAGGTAGGCCGGGGGCCCAGGCTCTTCGCGAGGGACACGGTGCTTATGGCAATGAAGTCGGGGGGCTAGTCGGCGCCGAACCCCTTTGGCCGGGGTTTGAAGAAGGGTTCTTGCGGTCCACCTGCGCCTGGACGTCCGCCGTCTCGCCCCCGGGAGGCCCTTTGGAAAGCCCGACCCGCCCCGGAGAGCTCGAGCGAGGGGCTCGTGCTGCATCTCGAACGCTCGGAGTCCCTCGGCTAGGCGCTCGCGGATATCGATTCGCGGTAGGCCTGCGCCTTCGGGAGGGGCTCGTGGACTTGCAGGTTCGTGGCGATCGAGTTCGTCACGGTGAGCGCCTGCCAGCAAACCTGTTCGAGTTCGTGAACGACAGTAGGCCGAGAGGCGCGCCGGGGCGCCGACGGGAGCGCATCGGCTTCCCCAACGCGCGGTGAGGACATCCCGGGGGAGCATCCTCGGCGCGCGCCGCCGTCCGAAGGCATCGCAGAAGCTACCTTTCGTCCACCTGCGCCCTCTCTAGCTCGAGTTCGTCGTCCCCCCGGCGTGGTGTTCAGGTGTTCGAACCCGTTTGGACATGCCCAGCGGGGGCTAGAGCTACGCGTTTCGGTCGGCTCGGTAGGGGCGGGAGCGCAAGGAGCTTGCGTTGCTATCGTTTGTTTATACTTATCGAACCGTGGCCAACGCCAAGCTCACTGCCTTCCGGCTTACGGAAGCCGACCGCGCGTACCTCGACACGCTCGAGGACAAGCTGGGATTCTCCAAGACCGACGTAATCCGGCTAGCCCTTCGCCGCCTGGCCGAGCTCGAAGGCCTTGAGCTCATCAAGAAGTCGGACCCGCGCCGCCCCGCGCGGCGTGTCTGACGCCATCGAAGGGCCTTCGCCGGCGCCGTCGAGGGCGGAGATCTTCTCCAGCCCGAAGTCGATCGCCGATGCGACGAGCTACGGCCGCCCTCTCTAGGCGTTCGACCGACGTACAAGCTCCCTCTCCGGCCTCGTGATGGGCACGTAAGCCGGCTCTTTCTGTTCCCCCAACGACCGAACCCCGTAGCGCTCCGCCTAGCAAGCACGCGCCACGGGGCCCCGACCCCATGAGAACTAGCCCGAATTCCATCTTCCGTCGACTCCACCCGCCTCCCGCCCCCCTCTCGCTCCTGGCCCTTTGCGGGCGAAACACCGCGATTTCCTGGGACCAAGGCCTTGAAGCCTGCCTAGACCGGCGCGCGCCGGGGCGGCGGAACCTCCCGAGGACCCCGTGAACGGCGCCGACGTCGCCGAGTTGCGTAAGCGGCTCAACGATCCGCGCCTGCTATGCACCGCCCTGGGGCTGCTCGACGGGTACA
>JAMHVM010000153.1:0-2674 GCA_035911475.1 Lysobacterales bacterium
AAGAACGACCCCCGCTACGACGCGTCGCGCGAGATCCGTGCGCCGCGTGGCACGCAGCTCAGCTGCAAGAACTGGATCACCGAGGCGGCCTACCGCATGATCCAGAACAACCTCGACCCCGAGGTGGCCGAGAACCCGAAGCACCTCGTCGTCTACGGCGGCATCGGCCGCGCGGCGCGCGACTGGGCCTGCTACGACCAGATCCTGGCCTCGTTGCGCGAGCTCGACGATGACGAATCGCTGCTGATTCAATCCGGCAAGCCGGTGGGCGTGTTCAAGACCCATCCCGACGCGCCGCGCGTGCTGATCGCGAACTCCAACCTGGTGCCCAAGTGGGCGAACTGGGAACACTTCAACGAGCTCGACCGCAAGGGCCTGTTCATGTATGGCCAGATGACCGCCGGTAGCTGGATCTACATCGGCAGCCAGGGTATCGTACAGGGCACCTACGAAACCTTTGCCGAGGCCGGCCGCCAGCACTTCGGTGGCGACATGGTCGGCCGCTGGATCCTGACCGCCGGCCTGGGCGGCATGGGCGGCGCGCAGCCGCTGGCGGCCACATTCGCCGGCGCGGTGTCGTTGAACATCGAGTGCCAGCAAAGCAGCATCGATTTCCGGTTGCGCTCGCGCTACCTGGACGAGCAGGCTTCCGACATCGACGATGCGCTGGCGCGCATCAAGAAGTACACCGCCGAGAAGAAGGCGGTGTCGATCGGCCTGCTCGGCAACGCGGCGGACATCCTGCCGGAACTCGTCAAGCGCGCCAGGGCCGGTGGCATCAAGCCCGACCTGGTGACCGACCAGACCTCGGCGCACGATCTGGTCAACGGCTATCTGCCGTCGGGCTGGAGCGTGGCGCAGTGGAAGGCGGCGCAGCGCGACCCCGCGCAGCATGCCAAGTTGACCGACGCCGCCGCCAAGTCCTGTGCGGTGCATGTGCAGGCGATGCTCGACTTCCAGGCCATGGGCATCGCGACCGTCGACTACGGCAACAACATTCGCCAGGTCGCCTTCGACATGGGGGTGAAGAACGCCTTCGACTTCCCGGGCTTCGTGCCCGCGTACATCAGGCCGCTGTTCTGCGAAGGCAAGGGGCCGTTCCGCTGGGCGGCGCTGTCGGGTGACCCCGAGGACATCTACAAGACCGACGCCAAGATCAAGGAACTGTTCCCGGACGACAAGCATGTGCACCGCTGGCTCGACATGGCACGCGAACGCATCGCCTTCCAGGGCCTGCCGGCGCGCATCTGCTGGCTGGGTCTTGGCGAGCGCGACAAGGCCGGGCTGGCGTTCAACGAGATGGTTCGATCCGGCGAGCTGAAGGCGCCGATTGTGATCGGCCGCGATCACCTCGACACCGGCTCGGTGTCGAGCCCGAACCGCGAGACGGAATCGATGCGCGACGGTACTGACGCTGTGTCCGACTGGCCGCTGCTGAACGCACTGCTGAACGCCTCCGGTGGCGCCAGCTGGGTGTCCTTGCACCATGGTGGTGGTGTCGGCATGGGTTACTCGCAGCACTCGGGCATGGTCATCGTGGCCGACGGCACCGACGCCGCGGCACGGCGCCTCGCGCGTGTGCTCGTGAACGACTGCGGCTCCGGCGTGATGCGTCATGCCGACGCCGGCTACGAGCTGGCCGTGGCCACCGCCAAGCGGCAGGGGCTGAAGTTGCCCATGTTGCGCTGAAGCAGCCTCGCGGTGACACTGGCATGCCCGTGGTTCGCTTCGAGCGGTCGGCGTTGCCGGCCCAGCCGTGGAAGAACGGTGGCGGCGTCACACGAGAGATCGTGTGCATGCCGCCGGGCACGGGCCTCGGACAATTCGACTGGCGCGTCAGCATTGCGCACATTGCCGGCAACGGACCGTTTTCGGCGTTTGCCGGCATCAACCGCGTGATCACCTTGCTGGACGGGCCCGGGGTTCACCTGCACTCGCCCGACGGTGCCATCGATCACCGGCTCGACACGCCACTGCGGCCCTTCGCCTTCCCGGGCGAAGCGCCCGTGCAGGCCGACTTGCTGGGCGGCGCGGGCTGCCACGACTTCAACGTCATGACGCGCCGCGACGTCTGCACGGCGCAGGTCCTGGTGCTGCAGGATGGGGCGACGCTGCCCGAGTGCGCCCAGGGGCTGCTGCTGGCAGTGCACGGCGCCTGGCAGGCTGCGGCCGGCCCGCCCCTGCGGCTCGATACCGACCGGGGCCTGTGGTGGCACGGATCCGATCGTCGCTGGCAACTCACCCCCGAAGGAAAGGATGCCGCCTTGCTGGCAGTCCTGATCGAGCCCACATGCCGATGACCCACGCTCATGCCGCCCATGCCGCTCCCAGCGCCGATGGCGTCTGGACGAATCTGCGCCTGGCCCCCGGCGCCACGGCGCCCGACTCGCCGGCCCTGATGGACGCGGCCATCGTCGTCCACGACGGTCGCATCAGCTACGTGGGTGCGCGGCAGGCGCTGCCGCCGCTGTCGCCGGACTGCCCGCAGCACGACGGGGGCGATGCGCTGGTGACGCCCGGCCTGGTGGACTGCCATACCCACCTCGTGTACGGCGGCCAGCGCGCCAACGAGTTCGCGATGCGGCTCGCCGGTGCGACCTATGAAGAGATCGCCAACGCGGGCGGCGGCATCGTCTCCAGCGTCCGCGCCACACGGGCGGCCAGCGAAGACGAG
>JAMHVM010000154.1:0-2381 GCA_035911475.1 Lysobacterales bacterium
ATGGCGTCGGCAATGCGGGTCTGGTCGGCCCGCTGCTGCTCGTCCAGCATGATCGACTGCAGCGCTCCGCCGGCACGGCCGACAGCCTCGCCGAACTGAGCGGACTGCCGCGCTGGCCCATCCATCGGGCCCACCTGCGGACCCGGCATCGGCGCGACGCTGGTGCGCAGGTTGTCGTAGGTCGGGACGACTGGCATCAGCGCACCCCCCACACGCCGGAGCGCGCCCGCAGCCCGGTTCCGCCGACCGGCTCACCGCCGCCCTGGCTCTGCTGGGTCAGGAGCCCCGCATTCTTCATCAGGTACCAACTGCCGGCGACCTGCCTAGCTGCCCCCAGGCCGGTTGACAGCGCCGTCAGGCCCGGGTTGATGCCGTCCGCCTGGACGCGAGCCATGGCCGCTTGCGTGCGGTATCCCCAGGCTGACCCGATGGCGTTGGAGCGGATGGTGTTGGCGTCAGCCTCGCCCATCACGTCGGTGGTGTTCAGGACCTGCTGCGCGCTGCCGCTCGTCATGTCCACCCCGTTGGCGCCCATGGCGGCGCGCTGCTTGCCCTTCAGCCCCGCCGTTGCCAGCCGCAGCCGCTGCTCTTCGCGCTCGCCGGTTGCCATGGCGCCGCGCGCCTGGATGTCGGCAATGTCCGCCTGCGCCCTGAGTTGAGCGCGCTGGGCGCTGGCGGCGTAGTACGACCCGACGGTTTGGGCCGCCCCTCCGAAGGCCTGAGCGCCGAGCGCTGCATTGGCTGTGCACATGCGCGCATGGTGGGCGCCGATGGCCTACACACGCGCACCAAGTCGGAAGGTCACGAGGCCCGGGCCGGCGCCGACATCGAACCCAACGCGGCGCAGCCATCGCACCGCCACGGTGTTTCGAGCGTCCACCAGGTTGACCAGGCGCCAGCGCTGCGACCAGTCCGCAACCGCGTCTCTGCCCATCGCCACCAAGTCGCGACCGTAGCGCGGAAGCGCATTGGTACCCAGAAGCCAAGGCGCCGCCTCGTTGTCGATCCAGCTGGTTGGAGCCACCCCCAGCACAGCCACCGGCTCGCTGGTCGCTGCGTCGTGCGCCGCCCAGCACTCTCCCGCCCGGCTGGCCGCCACGGATGCCCGAAGCAGCGATAGGCGCACGCACAGGTCATCCGCGTCGACGCCGTGGATCAGCGCCATCTCATCCACGTCCGCCCGGCGCAGGCGAGTCGCCACCCACTCGACGGCGGCAGGCGATGGCGGCAGCAGGACGGCGCGGCTCACCCGCCGATCTCGACTTCCATGCTCATGCTGACGATGGTCAGCGGCAGCGGCTTGGCCTGCCTGACGCAGACGTGCCCGCCAGACTGCCAGTCTGCGGCGATGGCAAGGCTCACCTCGTCGGACGCAAGGCGCGGCGGTGAGCCGTAGGGTTCGGCCTGACGCCACTTCAGCTCGGTCAGCCGGTTGAACTCAGGCCCCGCCATGATCCCGCCGGATCGGTGCACACGCATCCACACGCGGTTCACGTTCTTCACCCGGCCTTGGCCGTAGGCCTGCGCCTCCACTGCGACCGGAAGCGTCATCATGTCGGCCTCGATGGGGATGCCGACGTGCACCTTACTCGCCGGCCAGTCCAGCGTGATCGCCCCGCCGGTGACCATGCGCCGCGGGTGCTCCGCTCCATCCGCCAACACGGCAACGGTCTGGCCTTCCAGCCACGTCAGCCCGGTGATGGTCGTGGTTGCGGCGCCGGAGTAGGTGCCGCCGGCATCCACGAAGAACGCATCGGACAGGTCGATGAAGGTGCGCGACGCCATGCGCTCGACGTAGCGCACCTCCGCGCCGTTGATGGTGCGCCGGACAACGGCATAGAGCGCATCCTCTTCTCCCTCGGGGATGACGCATACCGACTCAAATGCTCCGGACGCCCCAGTGTCGTGCCAGTGCCAAGCGCCGACCTGCTGCTCCGGAACGTAGGTCAACCCGAGTAGCAGCCCCGTGGTGCTCACCGACCACACCACTGGCATCGGACAGCGCTGGTAGGCCATGTCCACGATGTCGAAGTTGTCGAAAAGGTGGGGGGCCTTGAGCGACAGGTCACCCGTGACGTAGCCGCCCGCGTCGCTGTTGTAGCCCAACTCCCGAATGTGGCCGCCGCGCCCCGCCGGGAACACCACGGCATTGCCGATCACGACTGGAGTGGCCTGGCCAGCGCCGACGTAGGACTGAGCCCGCACGCGCAGGTTCGACGGCGACAGCGCTGCCCCCTCGTTGCTGCCAATGCGCCACTCGGCCGCCCCAGACAGGGCCAGCAGGTCACCCAGCGGGACGATGTGCTGGATCGCGTTCGACTCCCGAGCCGCCATGCGCATCGATATCGCATCGTCGTCACGCGTCGGGATCGAGTAGTTCA
>JAMHVM010000155.1:0-1282 GCA_035911475.1 Lysobacterales bacterium
TCCGCGTGCCGGTGCTCGTGGTGGCCCAGGTGCTCGGCGTGCTGACCGGTTTCGTGCCCGCAATACGCCGCCACGGCCGCCCAGCTGAACTGGAGCGGCAGGAGGGCGAGCATGAGGATCGCGAACCAACGGCGCATGACAAGAGTATAGCAGCTACAGAGTTTGAGACGGGTCCGCAGGGCTGATCGCCGTGACCGGCATCACCACTTTTCGGCGCGAATGCGCCGAACCTGAGCATTCATGCGGTGGCGGATGACCCGCGTATACAGCCAGCGCTTGAGCCCGGAGAGGTTCGAGCCGTGGCGCGCATAGAACTCGTCCGGGCTGTCGAACACGCCGAAGTCGTCAGCGATCCCGTCCTTCTGGATGTACGTGTCCTGTCCGCGCCATTCAACGCCAGGCGCCGACAGGTCGGGCGTGGCCGCGCCGTAGCCGCAGAACCGCTGCCGGCCCGGGAAGCGCCGCTGCAGGCTGGCCAGGTAGGGTGCGTCGAGGATGAAGCCTTCCAGGTTCACCCAACGGCCTTCGAAGGCCACTTCGACCCAACTGTGGATGATGCGTCGCGGCGCCAGCACGTAGGCCAGCCCCGTGATCGCGCCCTTCTGCAGCGGCTTGTCGATGGTGAAACCATGGAAGCGGCAGGCAATGCCCACGGCACGCATCAACGCCATCAGCAGCGTGGCCTTGGTGTTGCACTGGCCGATGCCATCGGCCATCACCGCCGATGCGGGCAACTCGTCGCCAGCGTTGTAGCCGAAGGCGATCTCGTTGCGCACGAAGTCGTACACGGCGCCGATGCGTTCAAAGGTCGGCAGCTGTCGCCAACCGCGCTCCTCGACCACCGCTTCGATGGCAGGGTGTGTGAAATCGAGCAGCCTCGTCGGCTGCAGCAGTCTGGGTTGTGCATCCATGGTCGTCTCAGCTTCGTTCGGAGGTGCGCATCAGCCGCAGGCCGTTGAAGACCACCAGCAGGCTGGCCCCCATGTCGGCGAAGACGGCCATCCACATGCTGGCGTTGTCGAACAGCGCCAGGAGGAGGAACACGGCCTTGATGCCGAGAGCGAGCACGATGTTCTGCCATAGCACTGCGTGCGTGCGTTGCGACAGGCGCACCGTCTCGGCGATGCGCCGCAGGTCGTCGTTCATCACCACCACGTCCGCGGCTTCCATCGCGATGTCGGTGCCGGCCGCGCCCATGGCCACGCCGATGTCGGCCTGCGCCAGTGCTGGTGCGTCGTTGATGCCGTCGCCGGTCATCGCCGTCGCGCCGTACTGCTTCTGC
>JAMHVM010000156.1:0-1634 GCA_035911475.1 Lysobacterales bacterium
GTGCTTTCTGGCGTCCGACGTGGGAAACGCCCTGTCTTAAGCGCGGCGATGTCCGATACGAAAACCGGAAAAGGCCGATATGAACCGGCCGGGGCGGGCGCAAGCTTGAGCAGCCATTCCCTGCACCGGAGTGTTTCGTGCCGCGCCTCGCCGCGACCGTGTCGCAGCTGCAGGATGCCGTGGCGCACGCAACGTCGCCGGCAGCGCATCTGCCCACGGCTCGCTATGCGCCTCACCGTCCCGAGCGCACGCTGCTGTATTCGCTGGTGCAGGCGCATTGGCCGGACTTTCTCGCGCGCCGTGAGGTAGAAGACCGCCCGCTGCCCGAGTATGTGCGCGAGGAGTTCGAGACCTACCTGCGCTGCGGCGTGCTCGAGCACGGCTTCCTGCGCGTGGTCTGCGAGCACTGTCGTGCCGAGAGGCTGGTGGCGTATTCCTGCAAGAAGCGCGGGCTGTGCCCGAGCTGCGGCGCGCGGCGCATGGCCGAGTCGGCGCGGCATCTGGTGGACGAGGTGTTCGGCCCGCGGCCGGTGCGGCAATGGGTGCTGAGTTTCCCCTACCCGTTGCGCTTCCTGTTCGCCAGCAAGCCGGAGGCCATCAGCCCGGTGCTGGGCATCGTGCATCGTGTGATCGCCGGTTGGCTTGCCGATCAGGCCGGCGTGCCGCGGGATACGGCGCAATGCGGCGTGGTGACCCTGATCCAGCGCTTCGGCAGCGCGCTGAATCTCAACATCCACTTCCACATGCTGTGGCTCGACGGCGTGTACGAGGACACCACCGAGCGTCCGCAGCGCAAGCCGCGCCTGCACCGCACCCGTGCGCCCACATCGGCGCAACTGACGGAACTGGCCAACACCATCGCGCATCGCGTGTGCCGGCACCTGTCGCGCCGCGGCTGGCTCGAAGGCGAAGACGAATCCGTGTTCCTGTCCGACAGCGCGGGTAGCGACGACGGCATGGACGCGCTGCGGATGAGCTCGATCACCTACCGCATCGCCACCGGTCGCGACGCTGGCCGCAAGGTCGTCACGCTGCAAACATTGCCCGGTGACGCAGGCTCGCTGGAGGGCGACGCCGGCAAGGTCGGCGGCTTCTCGCTGCATGCCGGCGTGGCCGCGGAAGCACACGAGAGCCACAAGCTCGAAAAGCTGTGCCGCTACATCACGCGCCCGGCGATCAGCGAGCAGCGGCTATCGATCTCACCGCAGGGTAGGGTGCGGTATCAGCTCAAGACGCCGTGGCGAAATGGGATCACGCATGTCGAATGGGATGCGGTCGATTTCATCGCGAAACTGGCCGCACTGGTCCCGCCACCTCGCGCGCATCTCACCCGCTTCCACGGCGTATTCGCCCCGAATGCAAACCTGCGTGCGCAGCTGACGCCCTCGGGGCGCGGCAAGCGGCCTGCGAGCGATGCGGCGCCAGTGGACGTCAGCGCCCACGACGAGCCGCGCAGCCCCGAGCAGAAGCGCCGTGCGATGAGCTGGGCGCAACGGCTCAAGCGGGTCTTTTCCATCGACATCACCACCTGCGCCCACTGCGGCGGCGCGGTACGGATCGTCGCCAGCATCGAGGAACCCACCGCCATCCGCGCCATCCTCGCCCACTTCGAGAAGCACGGCGCGCTGGAGCAA
>JAMHVM010000157.1:0-9621 GCA_035911475.1 Lysobacterales bacterium
AAATGCGCCAGTAGCATGCTTCATGGACACGCCAGATGCAATAGCGAGGTTCGTGGACTCGGTGTCGCGTGTTGTGGTCAACTCGCAACAGACCGCGAGAGGGGTTCAGAACCCGAATTTCCTCGTTGAATCAATACCTTAGCCGCAAGTCTCGCTAGCACGGCTCGTGGACATGGCTAGCAGGGTTCGTGGATCTCAACAGCGGCGCACGAGCGCATCGTTGAGCTCGCCAAGGTGCCGGTCCAGGCCCAGGCCGTTGAGGACGGTGATGCGCTCGAGCACCTCGGCGATCTGGCGCGTGGAGTGCTTGGCCGGCGCGCTCCACAACCAGCTCTGGCAGTGCTGGCCGTCCGGCCGGCAGGCAGCCACAGCGGTGGCCCACTGCTTCAAGGCAGCGGCCGGCACCGTGGCCCGGATGGACGCGGCCGTGGCGGCTTCGAGCTCGGCCAGTGCGGCCGCCACCAGCGCTCGGATGGCGCGCTCGTGCACGATGATCAGCCTGTGCTCGTACAGCCAGTGCCGGGCACGCAGCAGCAGCCGCTCGCGGTCGGCGGTGTGGGCCACCTCATCGCGCAGCACACGTACCAGTGCCCGGCGTTGGTGTTCGCTCATCCAGGCAAAGCCCAGGACCTCGCAGGCCTGCTGCTGGTGATCGAACAGGGTGCGGCCCCGCGCATACAACGCCCGCAGCGACGCCAGATCGGGCGTGGCGATGTCCAGCGTCTGGCCCAAGTGCCGCAGCAAAGCCACCGGCACGGCGCGAACGCTGTTCAACGGCCGCCCCCGCTCATGCGCACGAAGCCAATGTGCAACGCGAGGCCCAGCTTGTGGTGGTCTCCCCGGCGGCGTTCGATCAGCTCCAGCTCGGCGCGGCCGAAGGTGAAGAAGGCCTGCAGCTCGAACTGGCCGAACTCGCGCGGCAGCTCACGCAGGCCCAGGTACGGTGTGTGCCAGCCCTGCATCGCCGCCGCTCCTCACGAGTCGAAAGGCGGCCAAAGATGCCCCCGGCGCGACCGAGCAGCAAATGCCGTGAAATCAACGACTTACCACCGAGCACCCGCGCCGTTGCTTGGGAATCGAACCGTCACTTTTTGCACCGAAATCAAATGGACCCCTGCTTGCCCTCGACGGCCGCCCGGCGGTGCCCAACCTGGTGGTCGATATGGGGCTGGCGGCCGACGCCGACCTGCGCGCCGCCATGCCAGTGCTAAGCGGCATGCTTGCCGGCGTGGCCGCGATGCTGCCGATGTGCCTTTCGGCCGTGGCGGCCAATTCGGCCCCGATACGCGCGTGCGCCACCTGATCGGCCTGGACCCGCGCCGCGGTGGCGTGGCCGTTGCCGACACGGTGGCACCGGGCATGCGGCTGGCGTTCTGCCTGCGCGACGTGGTGCGCAACTGCACCGAGATCCGCGACGAGGTGGAGGCGCCCGCACCGCAGGCCTTCCTGCACACGCGTGGCGATGCGCTGGATGCGGCGCCAAAGCGCATCCAGTGGGCGATCTACGTGAGCTGCTCGGGCCGTGGCGGGCCGCCCTTTGGCGGGACTTCGGCCGAGCTGAAGCTGGCGCAGCACGCACTGGGCAAGGTGCCGCTGGCGGGCTTCTTTGCCGCCGGCGAGATCGCGCGCCAGCATCTGTATTACCAGACGGGGGTGCTCACGGCCTTTACCGGCGCCTGACACGCGCGGGCATCACCGTTCCCGACGCTCACCTTTCGCTTGTGGCGCTCGGCCTAGGGAATGTCCCAGCTTGAGGTTGAAATATATATGTCATACAACACCAATATGGATGGTCCGGGGCACCCGGTTCACTGGCTCGACGAGCAGGAGAGATTGCTTTGGAAATTGCAGACAGCCCGATGGGCATGCGGCAGCGCAAGTACAGGGAAACCTATCGCTCGCGCCTGAGCGGCTGGTACAACGGCTACTACCACGCGCTGCTGATCTTCGGCATCGGCGGCTTCGAGGTCTATTTCGCAGCGCGCCATCTCGAGACCGTGCAATGGTGGGAGTGGCTGGTGGTGCCGGCCGTCTTCCTGTTCGCACAGTGGATCGAGTACCTGTTCCACCGCTACCTCGCGCACCGGCCGTCGAAGTCGCCGTTCTGGCGCTTGACCTACGTGCGCCACACGCTGATGCACCACCAGTTCTTCACGGCCGAGGAACCGCGCTTTGCCGACCACAAGGACTGGCGCGTGACGATATTCCCGCCGTTCACGCTGGTGTTCTTCACGCTGACGACGCTGCCGTTCGCGCTGCTGGCCGGCGTGGTGGTCTCGGCCAACGTCGGCTGGCTCATCCTCGCCACGGCGATTGGAAGCTATGTCTTCTACGAGCTGCTGCACTTCCTCTGCCATGTGGACGACAACTGGTTCGTGCGCCACTGCCCGATCATCAACACCGCGCGCCGCCACCACACCGCGCACCACGACCCGAGCATCATGATGGAATACAACATGAGCATCGTGTTCCCGTTCTGGGACTGGGTGTACGGCACCTCCGATCTCGACCGCGGCCTGCTGGGCCACCTCTTCAACGGCTACAGCACCAAGTACGTCAAGAAGAACCTGCGCAAGACCGGCATGGCCCCGGCGCAGCGCCGGCAGGGCGCGCAGGACGGCCAGGCCTCGCTGAGCCACTCGTAGCCACAGCACACGCTCACGCGTCGAGGGGACAACGATGCCATTCGGAAAGAAACTGATGTTCTCCGTGCTGCTGCTGCTCGCGGGGGCGCTGGACTACTGGCTGGAGCTGCGCGCCGGCACGGCGGAGAACGTGCCGCACCTGATCGCGCTGACCGCCTTGCTGATGCTGGGCATTTGGTCGATGTCGGCGGTGGCGAAGAAGGACGGCGCCGCGCCGCAGGGGGGGCGACCGTGAGCGCTGCACCGACGCCCGGCGCGCGCGGCGTATACGCCGGCGAACGCACGATCGACGGCGTGGCCGTGAGCTTCGACGGCGAGCCGCTCGTCCGCCTGCTGGGGTGGCCGCCCGAAGCCGAACTGGACTTCGAGTGGGGCTACGAGGGCGAGTCGCCCACCCGGCTGGCGCACGCGCTGCTGCTGCACCACGGCCGTGACGACGCGCTGGCGCGCCGCCTGGAAGCGCCGCTGATGGCGCGCCTGGTGGCGCGGCTGTCCAACGAGTGGGAAGTCGAGGCCACCGAGCTCGAGCGGCTCGTCGGCGAGTTGCAGGCCGCCTCCGCAGCCACGGCCTGACGCCGCACCGAACGCGAGGGCCCCGTCATGCCGTCCACTGCGCGCGCGCAGCGCCGCGACGTTGTTGCCTGCGCCAACGGCGCCACCGCCGAGTTCGTGGCCGAAGGCCAGGGCCCGACATTGGTCCTGCTGCACGGCCTGCAAAGCAACCTGGCGGTCTGGGATGCCGTGTGTGCGCACCTGACCGGCTTCGAGTGCGTGCGGCTGAACTTCCCCGGCCGTGGCGGCTCCGCCGGGTGGCACGGCGCCCCGGAAGGTGCCGCCGCCTTCTACAGCCTGGCCGGCTTTGCCGACCTGCTGCATGCGCTGGTGCGGCAACTGGTGGACACGCGCGGCCAGACGGTCGGCATCGCCGGCTGGAGCATGGGGGCGATGGTCACGCTCGAGTACCTGCGGCGGCATGGCGCTGCGGACTTGCACTCGGTGGCGCTGTGTTCGGGCTTGTCGAAGGTGGCCGGCGTGGCCGACATCTTCCATGCCGACGACGATGCCTCGCTGCTGGCGGAGATCTCGCGGCGCTCGGAGAAGGCCGGGTTGACGGCCGCCGACCCGCAGGCGGTTCTGCACTGCTGGCGGTCGATGCAGCATTTCGACTGCCGGGGCGACCTGGCCCGCATCGACGTGCCGACGCTGGTCCTGCACGGCACCGACGACGCGGACTGTCCTTTCACCGACGCCATGCAAGTGGCCGAGCGCGTGCCGGGTGCGCGGCTGCGAGCGCTGCACGGCGCCGGGCATCTCGTGCTGTCGGAGCGGTCGGCGGAAGTGGCGCTTGCCCTGGCCACGCACGCCCGAGCAGCTGCCGCGGCGCGGTACGGCACGCGTGCCGTTTGAATTGGCTCATCGGCGGACGGGTGGGGAATGCGCGACCCGTCGGCCTTTCGTTCTACAAGCGCATTGCGGCATCTTAGGTTGAGGAGACTGTTGTGAGACTGGAAGGCAAGGTGGCATTGGTGACGGGCGGCGCCGGCGGAATCGGTTCGGCGATCTGCGAACTGTTCACCCGCGAAGGTGCCGTGGTGTATGTGTGCGACCTGCACGAGCAGGACGGCCGGGCGCTCGCAGAGCGCTACACGCAGCAGGGCAAGCAGGTGATCTACTGTGCGCTGGACGTGACCGACGAGGCGTCGTGGGCCGCGGTGCTCGAGCGCGTTGCCGCCGAGCAGGGCCGCCTGGACATCTTGGTCAACAACGCCGGCATCAGCGGCTCGGTGCCCGACCGCATGGACCTAGCCTACTTCGACAAGCAATGGCAGGTCAATGCGCGCGGCGTCTTCCTCGGCATGAAGCAGGCGCACGACCTGCTGGCCAAGGGGCGTGGCGCGTCGATCATCAACATGTCGTCGGTGCTGGGGCTGATCGCGCACGAGATCACGCACATGGGCTACAACGCGTCCAAGGGCGCGGTGCGCCTGATGTCCAAGGCCGCGGCGGTCCAGTTCGCCGACCAGGGCATCCGCGTCAACTCGGTCCATCCGGGCTGGATGAGCGCGATGCGCACCTCGGTCAGCAGCGCCGACCCCGAGCAGCGCAAGAAGCTCAATTCCGAGGTGCCGCTCAAGCGTTCGGGGACGGCCGAAGAGGCCGCTCAGGCGGTGCTGTTCCTGGCCAGCGACGAGGCTTCGTATGTGACCGGCTCGGAGCTCGTCGTCGACGGCGGGTTGTCGGCGCGCTAGCCGCGATCCCTGTTCCCCGCGGCGGTGCCGGCGCTGGTGCCGCCGCCGTTCCCCCGGCACCGCCCAAGTGCCACTGCCCGCCTGTGCAGCCGGCGGGACCTACTGCGGTTACCCACACATCACAAGGAGACAACATGACTCGACGCAGGCAACTGCTGCAGGCCGGTGCGCTCGGCACCGCGGCCACCTTCACCACCAGCCTGTATGCCCAGACCCGCCCGACGGTGCGCTGGCGCATGGCGGCGCTGTACCCCCGCAGCCTGGACACCTGCTACGGCGCGACCGAACAGATGTGCAAGCGCGTGGGCGAGCTGACCGACGGTAAGTTCAGCATCACGCTGCACCCGCCGGGCGACCTGGTGCCGCCGCTGCAGGTGCTCGACGCGGTCAGCGCCGGCACGGTCGAGGCGGGCCAGGTCTCCGGCAGCTTCTACTTCGGCAAGAACCCGGCGCTGGTGTTCGAGTCCGGGCTGCCATTCGGCATGAACGCACGCCAGCAGAACGCCTGGTTGTACGAGGGCGGCGGGCTCAAGGAAGTGCAGAAGGTGTTCGCGCAGTTCGGCTGCCATTCGGTGCCCTGCGGCAACTTCGGCACCCAAATGGGCGGCTGGTTCCGCAAGGAGATCAAGAGCCTGAAGGACCTCGAAGGGCTGAAGATGCGCATCGGCGGCTTCGGCGGCCAGGTCATCAGCCGGCTGGGCGTGGTGCCGCAGATGATCCCCGGCGGCGACCTGTACGCCGCGCTGGAGAAGGGCGTGATCGACGCGGCCGAGTTCGTTGGCCCCTACGACGACGAGAAGCTGGGTCTGGCGCGCGTCTCGCAGTACTACTACTCGCCGGGCTGGTGGGAAGGCGGCAGCGCCCAGGTTTCGGCGGTGGCCAACAAGAAGGCCTGGGACGCGCTGCCCAAGGACTACCAGACGGCCTACGAGGCGGCGGCGTTCGAGGCCAACATGCGCCAACTGGCGCTGTACGACGCCAAGAACCCGGACGCGATCAAGCGCATCCTGGCCTCGGGCGTGAAGCTGCGCTGGTTCCCCAAGGACGTTCTCGATGCCGCCTACGACATGACGCAGACGATGCTCGAAGAGATTTCCGCGAAGGATGCGTTCTTCAAGTCGATCTACCAGCACTACCGCGGCTTCCTGGAAAAGCAGTCGTCGTGGTACCGGGTGGCCGACCACTTCCTCGACAACTACTCGCTGGCGAGGCGCGCCCGCTGAGCCGGGCCCGCTGCGTGGTGGCCCCGTGCCGGGGCCGCCACCGCCTTTGATTCATCGGGAAAAGACAGCGACATGTTGACAATCGTTCGCGGGATCGACCGCCTGAGCCAGGGCGTCGGAGTAACGGTGCGGTGGTTCTTTGCCGCGGCCATGGTGATCAGCGCGGGCAACGCGATCAGCCGGCGCGTCTTCGGCGCCAGCTCGAACGCGTTCCTGGAGCTGCAGTGGTACCTGTTCGCCGCCGCCGTGCTCCTGGGTGCCTCGTACGTGCTGCTGAAGGACGCCCACGTGCGCGTGGACTTCATCTCGTCGAAGCTCAGCCCCCGGACCAATGCGGTCTTCGACGCGCTGGCGCTCATGCTGGTCGCGATCTCGTTCTGCGTGATGCTGATCAAGTACTCCTGGCCGATGTTCGAGATCGCCTGGCGCACCGGCGAGCGCAGCTCCAACGCCGGCGGCCTGATCCGCTGGCCCGTGCTGCTGTGTCTGCCGGTGGGCTTTGGGCTGCTGCTGCTGCAGGCCTGTGCCGAGACGGTCAAGCGCATCGCCCTGATCGCCGGGCACGGCGGCACCGATGACGGGCAGCCGCGATGATCGAAGCCTTCATCGGGGCGAACTTTGTCCCGCTCATGTTCGCCGGCCTGCTGCTGCTGCTGCTCAGCGGCATTCCAGTGACCTTCGCTCTCATCGGTACCGGGCTGGCCTTCGGGGTGCTGGGCATGGAGCTGGGCCTCTTCAGCTCCAACCTGTTCAGCGCACTGGCCTATCGCGTCTACGGCATCGTCCAGAACGAGACCTTGCTGGCGATCCCCTTCTTCACGCTGATGGGGCTGCTGCTCGAGCGATCGGGCATGGCCGAGGACCTGCTGGAGGCGGTCGGCCACGCGTTCGGTCCGGTGCGCGGCGGCTTCGCAGTGGCGGTGGTGCTGGTCGGTGCGATGCTGGCAGCGACGACTGGGGTGATCGCCGCGGCGGTGATCTCGATGGGGCTGATCTCGTTGCCGATCATGCTGCGCTATGGCTACAACCGTCCGATTGCCGCCGGCGTGATCGCAGCATCGGGCACGTTGGCGCAGATCGTGCCGCCGTCGCTGGTGCTGATCGTGCTGGCCGACCAGCTGGGCCGCTCGGTCGGCGACATGTACAGCGGCGCACTGATGCCATCGATGGCGCTGATCGGTCTGTACCTGGCGGCGGTGGCGGTGATCGCGATCGTGCGCCCGGCCTGGGTACCCGCGATGCCGATCGAGGCGCGCGTGCACCGGGAGCACTCAGGCGCCAGCGGTCATGTCTCCTTGCTGGTGCTGCTGGCGCTGGCCGTTCTGGTCGGCCTGGCGTGGGCGCAGGTCCACGAGGCTGTCGTCCAACGGCTCGTCGGTCGGGTGGGCCCGGCGCCCACCGACGAGTTCGTGATCATCGGCCTGATGGTGGCTACCGCGTTTGCCTACCTGTGCGCCTGCTTGGACCGGTGGTTGGGCCTGGGCTGGCTGTCGCGCCTGGCACGGCAAGTGACGTTCGTGATGGTGCCGCCGATCGTGCTCATCTTCCTCGTTCTCGGGACGATCTTCCTGGGCATCGCCACGCCGACCGAGGGCGGTGCGATGGGCGCGGCCGGAGCGTTCGTTCTCGGCGTCGCGAAGCGGCGGCTGTCGTTGCGCCTGCTGACCCAGGCGGTGGACTCGACGGCCCGGCTTAGCATCTTCGTGCTGTTCATCCTGATCGGCGCCACCGTGTTCTCGTTCGCGTTCAACGCCGCCGAAGGGCACACCTGGGTCGAAGGGCTGTTCGAGCACCTGCCGGGCGGGCAGATCGGCTTCCTGCTGGCGGTCTGCGCGCTGGTCTTCGTGCTCGGCATGTTCATCGACGCTTTCGAGATCGCGTTCATCGTGATCCCGATCCTGGCGCCGGTGGCGGTGGCCATGGAGGTCGACCTGGTCTGGTTCGGCGTCGTCATCGCGATGACCCTGCAGACCTCGTTCCTGACCCCACCGTTCGGACTGGCGTTGTCGTACCTGCGCAGCGTCGCGCCCAAGAGCGACACGATGGCGGCCGACGGAAGCCGCAGCCGGGGCGTCAGCACCGGGCAGATCTACGCCGGCTGCGTGCCGTTCATCGTGCTGCAGATCGTCGCGACCCTGATCGTCATCTACCGACCCTCGCTGGTGCTTGACACGGTCAACAGCGGCAAGCCAGTGCCGGTGGTGGTCGACAACGACGCGATGATGCCGCCGAGCATGGATTAGCTGTGAATCTTCAATAGATTGTGTTCGGTGTTTGTCCGGACTGGGTTGGAGAGACTGGAGATCGCCAAACCCCAAGTCGTCAAGGAAGCCAGCCGGATGAACCACCACAAGCATGCCCGACTCACGTATGCCCGTCGCGTGGAGATGGAGATGGTCAGGCAGATGACCGAACAGGGGCTTGGCGCCAGCGAAGCCGCGATGGCGCACGGCGTAACGCCGCCGACGGCGCGCAAGTGGTTCGGGCGCTACCTCACCGGTGGTGTGGCGGGTCTGGCTGACGCGTCATCGCGTCCGGTGCGGTCGCCTCGGGCCATCGATCCGGCCAAGGCGCTGCTGATCGTCGAGCTACGACGCCGCCAGATGATCCAGTCGCGCATTGACCGCAGCGTCGGGGTGTCGGCCTCCACCGTCAGCCGCGTGCTCGCGCGGGCGGGCCTGTCCAAGCTGAGTGACCTGGCGCCAGCCAAGCAGGTGGTGCGCTACGAGCATGAGCGACCCGGCGATCTGCTGCACATCGACACCAAGAAGCGTGGACGCATCGTGCGGGCCAGCCACCGCCTCAGCGGAAGCCTGCGCGACTCGGTCGATAGCGCTGGCTGGGAGATGCTGTTCGTGGTCGTGGACGACCACGCGCGCTTCGCCTTCACGGCCATGCACCCGGACGAGAAGACACCCCAGGCCGTGCGGTCCCTGCACGACGCCGTGGCCTACTTCGCCGGCCTGGGCGTGATGGTGAGCCGCGTCCTGTCAGACAACGGCGCGGCGTTCTGCTCACGGGACTTCGCCAGCGCCGGCACCGAGCTCGGCATCCAGCACAGGTTCACCCGCGCCTACCGACCACAGACCAATGGCAAGGCCGAACGGTTCATCCAGTCAGCGCTACGCGAATGGGCCTACGGCTGAACCTACCAGAACTCCCACCAGCGAACTCGCGCTCTGGCCAGTTGGCTGCACCACTACAACCGGCACCGCCGTCACGCTAGCATCTGCGGCGCCTCCCCCTTGTCCAGGCTCATCAAGTCAAGAAACAATCTCTTGACGGTTCACAACTAGCGTCGCAGGCGATGTCCCGCTCGCTGTTGAACCGTGACCGGTGACGGCTCCTCGGTGGACATGCTACGCGGCCTTCAAGACGGCGCCGTTGTCGCTTTCGGGGCGACGGCCATCCAGGGCCTTGAGGAGGGTGCGCATCTGGCCGCAGCCACGCAGCTTGCGCATTCGCGTGGCCGCGTCGCTGAGCGCGCTGGCCACCCAGCGCAGC
>JAMHVM010000158.1:0-5232 GCA_035911475.1 Lysobacterales bacterium
GGACTGGAACAGCCCCGGCGGAGACCGCGGCTACACCGGGCACGAGCACCTGGACGACGTGGGCGTGATCCACATGAACGGCAGGTTGTACGACCCGCACATCGGGCGCTTCATGCAGGCCGATCCCTTCATCCAGGATCCTGCCAACCTGCAGAACTTCGACCGCTATGGGTACTGCTTGAGCGGACCTACGGCTTGTACTGATCCGTCGGGGTTCTCGGCGTGGACATCCTTCCGAAACGCTTTCATCAGCGCAGTGGCCCTGGTCGCCGACGCCTACGGTTGTGGTGGTTACTGCAGCGCTGCTGTCGGCGCCTACCGGGGTTACAAGGCAGGGAACTGGGCAGGAGCCGTGGCCGGAGGCGTCACGGGATACCTCTCCTACACGATGAGCGGCAGCGGTGACATGGCCGTGCTCGGCTTCTCGGCAGCATCCGGTTGCATCAATGCGGAGGCTGCGGGAGGCAAGTGCTCGCAGGGGGCGGTGTCAGGCGTACTTCAGCACTACGGCGCGCAGTACGGAGAGATCGGGATATGGACTGCGGGCTGCGCGAGCGGGCGATTTACCGGCGGAAGCTGTGGAGCCGCAGGGCGCAATGCAGTGGCGTCATACTGGGGTGGGCAGGCTGGTCGGATCGCGGGCGATGCCGTTGTCTCCTCAGTCAGGGAAGCACAGGCAAGTGCTTACCAAGAACGGCCCCTGATGGTGGCTTCTGCTTCGGATGGGCTAGAGTATCTCTTTAATGCCCTGCAGCACACGAATGGCGGACCCGGACCGAATGAGCGCCATCAGTTGGGCGTAGACCAAGCGATTGCTGACGATATTGCTCGAGGCTTCGAGCTTGTCGGACAGAACGTGCGCGTCGAGATTAATGGGCAGGTCCGCGTGTACGACTATGTGATCCGCGACACCGTCGAGAGCATCAATATCGGCGTTGAAGTCAAGACGACAATTGGGGACACGATCCGCCTCGATCGCCGGCAAGTGAATTTGGATGTAGACCTGATGCGTTCCTCTGCCACTGGTGGGACGGGCGGCATCATCATGTCGACCGGTGCGCCGGTTCGAGCAGTTGGCTATCGCGCTTACTGCTTCTTCTGCGATACCGTCGACATGCGGTCGTTCTACATGCGTCAGCAGCTCGACCTCTATGGGATATCGACGCAGCGCGGCAAACTGCCCGGCCTGTACCTTCCGCCGCGGCCATGAGCACTCGCTTCCTTGATGCTTCTCTCGCAGCAGTCGGCTACAGGCGAAAGAAGGCTGGGGTCTACGCCTTCGACATCCCTGCGGACTGTGCTCATCTGCTCGCCGTTCAACTCCTTGGCAAGGCCGATAGGTACCTGACCGCTGAGTTCTGCTTCTTCAACAGCGACGCCGAGGGGTTCGCGGTGAGCGAGCTGCGCAAGTACGGCGATCCCGTGTTCAAGAGTTGGAAGCACGATCCGGCACTGAGTGTCATGAGGTTCTCCGTCGGCGAGGTGGCTGGCTGGGCTCCTGGCGCTGCTCTATGGCAGCGTCAAATCTCGGACAACGACTTCGCAAGGCTCTTCGCCGAAACGATCAAGCGCCAAATCGTTCCCCTTGCAAAGCAAGTGGCTTCCACCGATGACCTCTTGCGCGTCCTGCTGTCGAACGATCCGCCGTACCAGTGGGTCAAGTCCAACGGCGCGATCCGGGCGGCTGAGATCATCTTCCTATCCAGCAGGCAGGGGATGAGCGGCGCCGATATTCGGTCTCTCCTTGAGAGCTACGCCAAGGAAGTTGAGATCGGGCTTGGAACGCGGCGCGAACTCGATGCGGCGAAGTTCATCGACGCGGTGATAGCCGATGCTTCGCCATCGGCCTTGCATTGACCTGCGCGGCCCGTAGAGTTGCGCGCGCCGGTGTGTCAGGTCTTGCTTCTTGCGGTCGCGCCCGATCCCTTCTTGCCCTTGTCCTCGGGACGAACGAACCCGATAGGCCGCTTGGGCGGGTCGGGCGGAGTCATGAGTTCGCGCAGCGCGTCGAACACCTGCTTGAGCTGGTTGCGGGTGTTGCGGCTGAAGGTGTCGTGGCTCATCGCCAGCGCCTCGGTCTTCTCTTCGAGCTCGGCCAACCGCTTGGCCAGGTCGCCGTGCGTGGCCGCCAGCTCGCGCAGCCGCGCGAAGGCGCTCACGACGTACACCGACACCTCGATGGCGCGCGGGCTGCTGAGTAAGTTGGCCGGTAAGCGCGCCCTCACCACCCATCTTCCATAGCGGTCCGGCAGCCTGCATGCTCGCATGAGCGAGCGCGCCGGGATGGTGTGCATCAAGGAGATCGTGCACATCATGACCGTAGAGATGAAGTCCGTAGCCGAAGCTGGCGTGCGGCCCCGGCGGCGCAATCACAGCGAGGAACTCAAGCGCGAACTCGTCCAGCGCAGCCTGTTGCCGGGGGCGTCGGTGTCGGCGCTGGCGATGGAGCACGGCATCAACGCCAATCTGCTGTTCGCCTGGCGCCGGGCGCATCTGAGGGCAACGGCATCCACGCCTTCCGCACGGACCGAACGCACTGGCGACGTCGGTGCCACGCTGTTGCCCGTGGAGGTGGTGTCGCAGCCCAACCCCAGCCCCACCGCAATGGCCGCCGCACCTTCGCCTCGCCCCAACATGGCGGCGGGCACCATCGAGATCGAGATGACTGGTGTTCGCGTGCGCGTGCGCGGCGCGGTCGATGATGACAGCCTGCGCACCGTGCTGGCGGCGCTGCGGGCCAGCCGCGCGTGATCGGCCCGCCCGCCAACACCCGCGTATGGCTGGTGGCCGGCCACACCGACATGAGGAAGGGCTTCGACGGCCTGGCAGCCGTGGCCCAGTCGGCCCTGGATGCCAACCCCTTCTGCGGGCACGTCTTCGTCTTCCGTGGCCGGCGGGGCGACCTGATCAAGCTGCTGTGGTTCGATGGCCAGGGCATGCTGCTGCTGGCCAAGCGGCTGGAGCGGGGCCGCTTCATCTGGCCGCAGGCCAGCGATGGTCGCGTCGTGCTCACGCCCGCACAGCTGTCGATGCTGCTGGAGGGCATCGACTGGCGCATGCCGACACGCACGCGGGTGCCCGAACTGGCCGCGTAGCTCCCCTTCGTTGCTGTTCATCACCGCGTGCCTGATGACATCGGGCGGCGCTTCGGGCACAGTGCTGCTCCGTGCCCGGCGCCGACACGATCAACGACCTGCCCGACGACGCGAAACTGCTCAAGCAGCACCTGCGCGAGCGCGTGGCCGAGGTGACGGCCCTGAAGCTGATGGTGGACAAACTCACGCTGCAACTGGCCCGCCGGCTGCACGCCCAGTACGGCGCTTCCAGCGAGCGATTCCACGACGCCCAGGCCAGCCTGCTGGAGCCGGCGGTGCTCAACGAAGTGCCTGCCGCAAGCCGTACGAAGGCGGCCGCCAACGCTGGCACGCTGGATCGCCGGCTGCCTGCTCACCTGCCGCGCGAGCAGCAGGAGATCCGCCCCGACGCCACCAGCGCTCACCGGGATGCCGCCGGCCAGGACTGCGGCTGCACGGCCTGCGGTGGCCGGCTTCGCCGCATCGGCGCAGACGTGTCGGAACACCTGGAGTACGTGCCGGCACGCTTCAAGGTGATCCGCACCGTACGAGCGAAGCTGGCATGCACGCGTTGCCAGAGCATCTTCCAGGCGGCGGCACCGAGCCGACCGATCCCGCGCGGCGTTGCTGGTCCCGGCCTGCTGGCGCACGTGATGGTCTCCAAGTACTGTGACCATCTGCCCTTGCACCGCCTCAGTCGCATCTACGCCCGCGAGGGTGTGGACATCGACCGCGGCACCATGGCCGGCTGGGTCGGCCAGGTCCACGCGCTGCTCGATCCGCTGGTGGCGGCGCTGGGGCGCTATGTGCTGGCCGGCGCCAAGGTGCATGCCGACGACACACCGGTGAAGGTGCTGGCCCCGGGAGAGGGCAAGACCCGCACCGCGCGGCTATGGGTGTACGTGCGCGATGACCGGCCCAGTGGGAATACGGCGCCGCCGGCAGCCTGGTACCGCTACACGCCGGACCGCAAGGGCGAGCATCCGAGGCGTCACCTGAAGCACTTCACCGGCATCCTGCAGGCCGATGCCTACTCGGGTTGGGGCGGCCTGTACGACAGCGGCCGGGTGACGGAGGCCGCCTGCTGGGCCCACGCCAGGCGGCCCTGGTGGGATCTGTATCGGGAGCGCAGGGATGAGACGGGCCTGGCGGCCCAGGCGCTGCGACGCATCCAGGCCCTGTATGCCATCGAGGCAGACATCCGTGGCCGGCCGCCGGAGGTCAGAAGGCAGCACCGTCAGAGCCGCGCCGGCCCGCTGCTGGCCGAGTTCCACGAGTGGCTGCACGGGGTGCTCACGCGAGTGTCGGCCAAGTCGGATCTGGCCAAGGCCGCGCGCTACAGCCTGGCGCGCTGGCAGGCGCTGACGCGCTACGTCGATGACGGGCACATCGAGATCGACAACTCGGCCGCGGAGCGAGCCCTGCGCGGTGTGGCCGTGGGAAGAGGCAACTACCTGTTCATGGGTTCCAACGACGGGGGCGAGCGGGCCGCGGCGCTGTACAGCCTGGTGGAAAGCGCCAAGCTCAATGGCATCGATCCCGAGGCGTACCTGCGCGAGGTGCTCACGCGCATCGCCGAGCACCCGGTCAACCGCGTCGAGGAGTTGCTGCCCTGGAACATCGGGCAGCCGGATCAGCCGCAGAGGATGGCCGCGTGAGCCTGCCCGGCGTCAACCCCCGGCTGCTGGAGGTGCTGGGGCGGGCCAGCAGCCTGGAGCTGTTCCAGCTGAGCGCCGTCATCGAGCGGATGCTGACCGATCCCAAGCGAATCCTGGCTGTGCGCAAGGATCTGCACCTGGGACAGGCGGTGCGCTTCCTGGACTGGCGTGACGGGCAGATGCGTGACGGCACGGTGGTAGCGATGAAGGACACGCAGGTCACTGTCCAGGAGCAGCAAACGCGGCGCACCTGGGCACTGCCCTACACGGCGCTGGAGCCACCGCAGCCAAGCGCCCAGCGACCGCCTGAGCCCGAAGTGACACCAATGCCAAGGCCCGCCCGAAACGACTTCCGCTGCGGCGAGAAGGTCTGCTTCGAGGACAAGTACCTCAACACCGTGGTGGGCACCATCGTGCGCATCAACCAGCGCACCGCCACCGTCGATCCCGGAGACGGCACCACTTGGCGCGTGGCCTTCGCTCTGCTGCGCCACGTCATG
>JAMHVM010000159.1:0-24825 GCA_035911475.1 Lysobacterales bacterium
TTCGACTTCCACTGGTAGTACGTCGCCGTGCTGATCCCGGCCTGCCGACACAGATCCTTGATCGGAATGCCGGCGTCGCCTTGCTTGAGGATCGAGACGATCTGGGTCTCGCTGAACTTCGACTTCTTCATGGAACCTCCTGACGGGAAAGATGCCAGAAAGCTCTACTTCTTAGGTGTGTGGGATTTGGGGGAGATTACGGACAAAGCCAAGCCCGATCAGTTGCATCACTGCTTCGCCAGAGCCTAGAAATGCCACACCTATCAGCCCCGCCAGAACCACGCCATACATGAGGGCCCATGGTCGACCGTACACACGGTCTTGAAGTGCGATGTAGCCACGCTCTGCGCCACAACCGGTACAGACCGTTGCGCCAGGATTGATTTCTGTTTGACAAAAGGGGCAGGTGCTCATTGAAATTAGTCTGCTTGGTAGTGAATGAATAAAGCGATGGCCATCTTTGCTGTCATTTCCGTAGTGCGATCCAGTCTTGTCGATTGGTTCTTGACGGGACGGCAACTATCTGGGGCGAGTCGGCGTGTTGGAATCGTAAAACACACGACTTCGATAGAGATCCGATTCTGGGGTTATCGACGATAGGCGGTGGGCGACCTACGATGGTTTGGCCGCGGCGACGTCTTCGCAAGCCATGAAGCGTTTTGCTCCACCACTGATGAACTCGCTGTAGATATTCTCGTCGGCTTCTCCAAGTGTCAGATGAAGTGTGTGCTGCTTCTGGTAGACGTACACCGTGAACGAGTCCCCTCCATACTCGACAAGAAAATGCTGAGGCGGAGACACGCCGAACGTCGAAACAGTGGTGTACTGAGCGTTGGATAGCGTGCGCTGATCCCCATGCTCAAGAACAAGGCCGTTCGTCAGCAGATGGATACGCGGTGAGCCGGGTCGCTGGCAATCTATCGACCAAGTTCCCGTCAGCCCACGTGCGTTCGCATCGCCGAATGCGCCACGACCATCTCGAGTGCCCGGTATCAACTGCTCGTTCAGAGCTGCGCGGTACGCGGGCGAGGCGATGTTCGTGGCGGACTGCGCGTCTGCCGGTTTGAGATTGTTCGCTGTGTGTTGTGGTTCGGATGGCGCCTGGGGCGTTGCGACGGTCGTTGTCTGGCCCGTGTTGGCGGCTGCAGGTCGCGAAGCACTGGAAATCATCAACGCCGGACGACCGGTTGATGGCAGTACCACGATTTGTCCCGTCAGGGTGACGCCGCTGCAGCGGGTTCGACAGCCGTTGTCGTTGAGCCAGCGCGTGGTCGTTGCCGGCGCGCGATCCAGCGAGATCCGGACCTGCGCGGAGCCACGCGGATCGTGCAGCGTGGTGCCACGCAGTTCGCCGGTGACCTGCACCCGCTCGCTGATCAGCTCTGCTGCGCGGGTCTGGAACTCTGCAGGTGTCAGGCGGGTCACGCCCTGCGCGTGCGTGATCATGTGCACGGCCAGACAAGCCACCACCACGACACCCCGAACAAGCTGCTCGGCAAAGGGCCGACATTTCCCGGACATCACGCTGAATATCAATGAGGGTCTGGTTGGATCGCCCCGGAACGAGGCTCGATGGTGGTGGGCACCGGAGTGGTGGTGACGGCCGCATGCCGGTGTCATGGATGCACCCGGAGCAGCTCGCGGCTCTTTGCGTGATCGAGACCGTTGCTTGCGCGCGCCCAAGCCTCATAGGACAGCGCGTCGCCTGGAGGGAGTTGTTGGGACGACCGAAGCTGTATATCCAAGGTCAACGTGCGGCTGGCGCCCGCCGGCAACTGGCCAAGATTCCAGGTCAGAAACCAGCCCTCCCAACAGCTAGTACAGCTTCCAGTTCCACCATCGCTGAGATTCAGTGCAGTCGAAGTCCCCGCAGGCAGACGCAGGTAGACATTGGTTCCGAACAGGTCGACGGTATCGGTATTGGCAACCGTGATCACACCGTTCACGTGACCAGATGGCGCCACTGGATTCGGGCTCATGGCGACCGTGAGATGCAATGCGGCTCCGGTGTGGATGTGATTCACGACATCGGCGTAGGCAACATTGTTGGCGGTATCGGTCAGGGTCGCCGTGGTTTTCAGCAGCGAGCCTTCGGGCCGGTCCGCCACGGCCAAGGTCACCTGGCGCACCCCGGTTTGACCGGCCGCGATCGCCTCGAGCGACCAGATCACTTCGTCACCCGAGAGCACTCCGCCGCCCGTCGCGGAAACGAAACTGGTGCCTTCGGGTAAAGGCAATCGCAGTGTCGCCGCCGAAGATGTAGTGATTAACGGGTTTCCATAGACCAGGGTGTAGGTCAGCGTTCCGCCTGGATGCACCGCGTCGCGATCGGTTTTCACGGCTAATCGCTGAGTAGGCGACGAATGGACAAAGATCGTATCGGAGGCGGCCGCCCGGTCCAGACCGTTGTTTGCCCGGGCCCAGGCGTCGAAGGACAACATGTACCCAGGGACAACGTCGAGCGTGGACGCCTGCATACTCAGGGTCAGCGTACGGCTGGCACCCGCCGGCAACTGGCCCAGATTCCAGGTCAGAATCTGGCCCTGCAAACAGTTGGTACAGCTCCCGGTTCCATCATCACTGAGATAACGCGCGAGGAAGATTCCGGGAGGCAGTCGCAGGTAGACATGGGTGCCGAACAGATCGACCGCATCGGTGTTCGTTACCGTAATCTCGCCGTTGAAGTGCTCATGCAGCATCACCGGATTGGGGTTCATGGCGACTGCCAGGTGCAGTGCGGCTCCGGTTTCGATGCGATTCACCACATCCGCGTAGGCGACGTTGTTGGCCGTATCCGCCAGGGTCGCCGTGGTTTCCAGCAGCGAGCCTTCGGGTCGATCAGCCACGGACAGCTTGGCTTGGCGAACACCGTTTTTCCCGGGTGGAATGGCACCCAGCGGCCAGACCACAGTGTTTTCGATCAGGACACCATCGCCGGTAGCGGATAAGAAACTGGTGCCTTCAGGGAGCGGCAGCCTCAATGTGGCGATCGAAGTCGCGCTGGTGGACCTGTTGCTATAAGCGAGAGTGTAGGTAAGCGAGCCTTCCGGCTGGACAGCATCTCGATTGGTTTCCGCCGCTAAAAGCAAATCTGGTGCTGAACGAACCAGCACCAGGTCCATGGCCTCCGACCGGTCCAGACCATTGTTGGCGCGAGCCCATGCCTGATAGGAAAGCAACAGGCCGGGCGTGGCCTGGGAACTGAGTTGCATTGTCAGCGTGAATGTGCGGCTGGCACCCGCGGCCAGCGGGCCGACGTTCCAGGACAGGATGCGGCCCGCAGCGCAGATGCTGCAACTTCCGACTCCATCATCGCTGAGGTACCACGCTGAGTAGATTCCTTCCGGCAGCCGCAGGTACACATGGGTGCCGACGCGATCGACGATATCCGTGTTCGTCACGGTGATCGCGCCGGTGAAAAATCCGTATCGTTGCACGGGATTCGGTGTCATCGAGACCGACATCTGCAGCGTGTTGGCACGAGTGATGTACGAGCCGTGGTGCCAGGTGGTGTGGGTGGCGTCGCCACTGCTGTTTCGAACCCTCGCAAGCAGTGGCCCCGGCGACGACTGGCCAGGCCCTGACTCGAATCCGTTGCGGAAGATCCGGTCCCAAGGTGGCCAGGGGCCATCGCTGCGCGCCCGGACGACGATGTGCCGGACGCGTCCCTGGCCGGGATCAATGGCACCAAGACTCCAGGCCAAACCCTCTGCAGTGAGGGTGCCGCCATCAGCTTCCAGAACCTCCATACCACTGGGCAGACGCAGTTCCAGTTCAGTACCCAACGAGACCGTGCTAGCCCACCAGTTGCCGACAGCGATTTCCACCGGTACAGATTGGCCGATAGGGAAGGATGGCATGGCGGGATTGACATGAAGATCGAGTCTGCCCGCCGTGCCAATGGCGATATCGGCGGTAGCGATGACCCGGCTGGCCTCGCTGATCACCAGTGCTTCCAGGCGCAGGCTGCCACCGACGGCGGCATCGCCGCTGTTGTTGCTGTGGAGGAGATCGCGGTACGTGTAGCTTCTGGAAGCTCCGGAAGGCAGATTGCCGACGTTCCAGACGATCTCGTTCAAAGCGCCGCATAACTCCGGGCAATTGGTTGGCGTATCCGAAGGCGCTGTGGAGCCCCCTGAGCCGGCAGGCAAACGTGCCCGCAAGGTCACAGCACTCGATGTGGCAACTCCGTGGTTCTCGACCCGAATCCGGACCGGCGCGGCGCTGCCATTCCCACCCCAGGTGCGCTCCGGCTCCACGAACACCCTCAACTTGGGCGCAGTCTGGACAGCAACGACGTGGCGTGCCGTCGAGGACTGCTCGGAGGATTGCAGGGTGGCCTGCATGGCCAGTGCCCCGCCGGTGGCGGAGGCGCGTACGATCAGCAGTCGCTGCAGGCTGGTCGCCGGGCTGATAGGTCCGATGTTCCATTGCGCTTGCTGGCCACTGGTCGAGCCGTCAATGACCCGGACCAGTTCCAGACCGGTTGGCAACGTCACGGTGAGGATGTTGCCGAAGCTGATATTGCTGATGTGGGTGTTGCCGAATGTCGCCGTGACGACGGCCTCTTCGCCTGGAGCGAGCACCGGTGATGACGACGAGAGTCGTAGGCGTTGACTCGTCGCAGTCGCGTTCGGGCCGGCCGACTTCACCTGCAGCGAGGAATTGCTGATCGACACGCCACCGCCGCTGATGGCGATGGGGAACGTGACCACCGTGCCGGCAGTATTGGCCTGGGTGTTCAGTGTGGTCTTGAAGGTGGCGGTGAATACCTCGCCTGGCCCCAGGCTTGGCTGTGTCCAGCTAATCTGGGCGCCGACAGGGCAGTTGCCTGGGTTGCAGGTGGCATCCGCCACATTGATGACACTGCCGGTCTCGGCGGGCCGCTGCACGCTGACGCGGAAATCGGTGATGGCCGTGGCGCGGGTGTTGACCACCACGACGTTCACGCTGAACGACTCGCCGACGCTGACGTCGTCGCGGCTGGCGTAGCTGGCGACGCTGACCGCCCAGGCCGGCAGCGGGATCACGACGGACAACAGCAGGGCGAAGATCAGACCTTGCAGCACGGTGGCCTCCAGGACGTCGGTTGAGAGTCGGGCGGGGAGAGCGCCCGTGCTGGCGACTGTGCGTTTGTGGTCTTAGCGAAGTCCTCACGAAACCTTCAAGATCGTGATCTGTTTATCGATTTCATGAACAATCAACTGGTTGAAGCCGTCGGCGGCCGGCGGCGCGACCATCGGTCCGGTGCAGGAGCGCGAATTCAATGCGCGCTTGAAATAGACATCGCCCCGGATATCCCGGACGACATCGCAGGATCGCGTCGGGCACCTGATCGAACGTTTGACGGACTCGCGCGCCTTCCGCGGCGTTCGACCAGTTCGGACACGGTCGCAAGTGCTTCCGGCTGGGCTGCGATCAGGCGGGTGTCGCGTATCCGGGGGTGCTCCAGCACGGGATGTTCCCGCGCAGCCTGAACGCGTTGTCGACGGCGACGGCCGCGCCGGGCGCAGCGGTCGAGCGACCCGGGATCGGACCCTCGCAGATCCGAATCCCGGGTCACCGCCCCCGCGGCAGGCTGGTTGCTGCCGATGCCGGCGATCGCTCGGACCTGCCTCCCCGCAGGCCCGGTCCCCCTCCCAAGGGCGCTGGATTGCCGACAACGAGCGGTTCGCATTCGGAATGCTCCCCGCAATCGCTGGCCACGCTGCCTTGCTGCTCCTCCCTGTTCCGTTTCCGGTGGATCGACGCCAATCCTGAGTCGAACGCAGGCGCAGATTGGCGAACGCGTGCCGGAAAGTCCTCACGAAACCTTCAAATCTGGAATCTTTTTTCGAATCAGCATCTTCCAGATCTGCGGGGATGCAAATCAGCCGATCATCGAGCGTCAACAAGCCGCCAAATCCGGCGAACGGCGGCGAGGACGGGCGCGCGGCCAAGGGCGGATGGTGCCCGAAATCCATTTCGACCCGCCGTAGGCAAGCCCCGGCGGGGTCGTAGCCATCGCGCCGATGATCGCCGGGAAGGTGCGCCGATCCGGCCGTCCAGGCGATCCGACAGCAATCGGCTGGCGCCCGGTGGTTCTGGGGCAATACCGTGCAGGTAGCCGGTTTCTGCGCAAGCGATTCGGCCGGCGCGCCTCAGTGCCGGAAGTGGCGCACCCCGGTGAACACCATGGCCAGGCCGTGCTCGTCGGCCGCGGCGATGACCTCGGCGTCGCGCATGGAGCCGCCGGGCTGGATCACCGCGGCGATGCCGGCGGCCGCGGCGGCGTCGATGCCGTCGCGGAACGGGAAGAAGGCGTCCGAGGCCATCACCGAACCGGGTACGTCCAAGCCTGCGTCGCTGGCCTTGATCCCGGCGATGCGCGCCGAGTAGACCCGACTCATCTGGCCGGCGCCGACGCCGATGGTGCGCTGGTCGCGGGCGTAGACGATGGCGTTGGACTTGACGAACTTGGCCACCCGCCAGGCGAACAGCAGATCACGCAACTGGGCTTCGGTCGGCGCCTGTTTCGTCACCACGGTGAGCTCGCCAGCGGTCATGCCGCGGTTGTCGCAGGACTGCAGCAGCAGGCCCGAGCCGATACGCTTGCTGTCGTAGTTGTTGAGGCCGTCGCCGTGCGGAATCTTCAGCACGCGCACGTTGGCCTTCTTGGTGGCATAGGCCAGCGCGCCGTCATCGTAGTCCGGCGCGATCAATACCTCGACGAACTGGCGATCCAGAATGGTTTTCGCGGTCGCCGCGTCCAGCGGCACGTTGAAGGCGATGATGCCGCCGAAGGCGCTGGTCGGGTCGGTGTGGTAGGCCGCCTCGTAGGTGTCGGCCGGACCGGCACCGACCGCGACGCCACACGGATTGGCGTGCTTGACGATGACGCAGGCCGGGGTGTCGAACTGGCGCACGCATTCCCAGGCCGCGTCGGCGTCGGCGATGTTGTTGAAGCTCAGTTCCTTGCCCTGCAGCTGCTGAAAGGTCGCCAGCGTGCCCGGCACCGGCCACAGGTCGCGGTACAGCGCCGCGCTCTGGTGCGGGTTCTCGCCGTAGCGCAGGTCCATCACTTTCACGAAGTTGCTGTTCATCTGCGCCGGGAATTCGCTGCGCACGGCGATCTCGCCGCTGGCATCGGTCACCGCCGACAGATAGTTGGCGATGGCGGCGTCGTACTGGGCGACGCGATTGAACGCCGCTACCGACAGCGCGAAGCGGGTCTGGCCGCCAAGGGTATTGTTGTTGTCGGCCAGTTCGCGCAACAGCGCGGCGTACTGGTCGGGATCGGTGGCGACCGCGACATGGGCGAAGTTCTTGGCCGCTGCGCGCAGCATGGCCGGGCCACCAATGTCGATGTTCTCGATGACCTCGTCGAAGCGGGCATCGGCCCTGGCCGACACCTTCTCGAACGGATACAGGTTCAGCACCAGCAGGTCGATGGCGTCGATGCCGTGCTCGGCCATCACCGCATCATCGGTGCCGCGCCGGCCGAGCAGTCCGCCATGCACTTTGGGATGCAGCGTCTTGACCCGGCCGTCCATGATCTCGGGAAAGCCGGTGATGTCCGACACATCCTTCACCGGCAGACCGGCCTCGCGGATCGCCTTGGCGGTGCCGCCGGTGGACAGCAACTCGATGCCGGTGGCGGCCAGCTCGCGTGCCAGTTCGATCAGCCCGGTCTTGTCGGAAACACTGAGCAATGCACGCTGGATCGGCAGGCGGGTGTCGAGGGAAAGGCTCATCGGTGATCCCTGGATCGGTCGTTGGCGGCCGTGAAGGTACAGCGCAAAGGAAACCCTGAAAAACGTCGCGGGCGGCTGGCTGGCGGCGACTGCCGGCGTGCAGGAAACGGCGTGTATGGCCTAACCATGCGCATTTCGCGCACCGCCGAAAGCCGTCAGGCGCAGCTGCAGTCGATTGTCGGCGCTTCCCTACAGCAGTTCGTGCTGTTGCAGCTTCTTACGCAAGGTGGCGCGACTCAGGCCCAGCATCTGGGCGGCGCGGCTCTGGTTGCCGCCGGTCCACAACAGCACCTCGCGCAGCAGCGGTCGTTCCATCTCGCCGAGAAAGACATCGTAGAGATTGCAGTTCTCGGTATCGCGGATGTCTTCCAGGTAGCGGCGTGCCGCCTGTCCTACGCTCTCGCTCAGCGTCGCCCGGGTGGACTCGCTGTCACGGTTGGCGACGGGAAGGGGTACAACTGCGCTCACGGGTGAACTCCTGGCGGCGAATCGGGGATCGCGTGCGCAGGATATCGATCATGGATGACGGATCGACGGGGCAACGCGGAGGCGACAGTCTACTCCGCGAACGATGGCGATCAAACCTTGACAGCACCCGGCTAGGGTGGCAGCAACCGGAACTCGAAATTCACCGCATCCGCGCCGGGATCGACCACTTCGAACTCCAGCGGCAAGGTGGTGTTGGCGGGCATGCCCTGCGCGGCGCGCGAGAGGTCGGCGAGATAGTCACGCGGCTGGAAGCGGCGCATGGCGATGATGCGTTGCTCCAGATCCGACAGGCGCAGTTCCAGGGTCGGGAACGGTCGGGTGTCGTCGGCGCGATTGCTGATGATGGCGTTGATCAACAAGGCATCGGCCACGTTGGGATGCTTGCGGATGTCGCGCGAGACCAGTGCCAGATCCTGCGCGGTGACCGGCGCATCAATACGGCATCCCAGCCACGAGCACCATTGCTGGGCCCAGGCCCGATAGGTGGGTACGGCCAGGATGCGCTCGCGCTCTGCCCAGGCCACCTGCGCCAGCAGCGTCAGCGAGAGGATCGCTGCCATCGACCAGCGCAGCAGCGGTGAGTCGCGTCGACGCCGACGATTGGCGGCCCGTTGCGCAGGCAGGAAGTCGGTGGGCGCCTTGGCCTTGCCATCGCGGAATGCGGCCGGCGAGGCATCGTCCTGCGCGAACAGCGAACTCTGTCGGCTCTGCGGCCGAAGCACTGCCTGGCGCAGGATCGGCGGCACGATCTCGCGTGAGCGGACGGTCAGGTATTCGATGGGTTCCGGCGGCAGTTCCCGGGTGGCGGTGGCCAGGGCGTCGAACGCCTGTTCGCAACTGCCGCAGCTGACTTCACCGCGTGCCTGCACCAGCTCGCTCAGCGAAACGCTGTAGATGGTCAGGCAATGCGGGCACTGGCTATACATGTCGGGGCAGGTGCTGCCGGCTGGGAGTGGCTCGACAAAGTGTCAAGGTGCGCAAGGCAACCTTGCGTGAAGCAGTCTAGCAGGCTGTCCGCGTCGCGCTGCACCCGTGATGCCACCGGGTTGGCGGTCTGTGCTTTGAGGGCGAGGCACTTTGCCGGCGCCCGTGTACTCGATCGCTGGCGTCCGGTCGGTCACGTTTGCCGTGCGGCGACGGCGACGATCAAGGCGTGACGGTCTTTTGCCCGTGCAGCAGCAACCAGCCTTCCTGCTCGCGCCGATCCAGGCTGATGCCCAGTGCGGCGTAGGCGGCGGCGACCTCGTCGCCCTGCTCGCCGAGCACGCCGGACAGCGCCAGATGGCCACCCGGTTTCACGGCGGCGGTCAAGGCCGGCGCCAGTTCGACCAGTGTGTTGGCCAGGATGTTCGCCACCACCAGATCACAGTCGCCAGCCGCCGACCAGGCTTCGGCGGCGAGCGGTTCGATGCGCTCGGCCACGGCGTTGACCGAAGCGTTGTCGACCGTGGCGGTCAGCGCCTGCGGATCATTGTCGACCGCGACCACGGTGTCGGCACCCAGTCGGGCAGCGGCCAGCGCCAGCACGCCCGAGCCGCAGCCGAAGTCGAGCACCTTCTCGCCGCCCGTGGTTTTTTCCGATAGCCATTCCAGGCACAGCGCCGTGGTCGGATGGCTGCCGCTGCCGAAGGCCAGACCGGGATCCAGCTGCAGGACGATGTTGTTGTCGCCAGTGGCCTCTTCGGGCGTGTCGAAGCCGCTGGGGACGATCCACAGCCGGTCGCCGAAACGCATCGGCTTGAAGTCGTCCATCCAGGCCCGCTCCCAGTCGCGGTCTTCGATGCGTTCGACCTGCACCCGGCGCAGATCCAGACCCGGCTGCAGGGCGCTGAGGCCGAACACGATGCCGCTTTCGTCACTCTCGGCCGGGAACAGCGCCTGCATGGTCAGCCGTCGCCACAGCGGCGTCTGCCCCGGCGAAGGTTCGTAGATCGGGTTGCGGTCTTCGGCGTCGAGCAGGGTGACGGCGACCGCCCCCAGATCCTCGAAAGCACTGCTCATGCGCTCTTCGAAGCGCGCCTCGGTTTCAACGGTGATGGCCAGCCACATCTTTCGTGGACCTGTTCTGGAGCGATACGGTGCGTCGACCGGGAGTGGTGGACGCGGGGGAGGGTGTGACGTTTATGCCGCCGGGAACCGCCTCAAGTCAACGCCGGAAACGTCTTCATGCGCATCCGGCCAATGTTCACGCCGCCGACCGCTGGTGCGCAGGCGTGGCGGGTCGACCCACATCCATCCCACCGCCGCCCGTCGCCGAAGGTCTGGCTCGGACTACAGCCCGGAGGCGCGAACAGCGCCGACCCGATCAGGTCGGCGTTGTCGATGTTCGCAATGGCCGTGGTCGATCAGTGTCCGCCGCGCTGCTCGGCCAGGCGCCGCTCGAGGTAGTGGATGTTCATGCCGCCGGACTTGAAGCCCTCGTCGGTCATGATCCGCTGATGCAAGGGAATGTTGGTCTTGATGCCGTCGGCCACGGTTTCGCTGAGGGCGATGCGCATGCGCGCGATCGCTTCGGCGCGGTCGGCGCCGTGCGCGATCAGCTTGCCGATCATCGAATCGTAGTTGGGCGGAATCCGGTAGCCGTCATAGACATGGGTGTCGACGCGCACGCCGGGACCACCAGCGGCGTGGAAACGCTGCACGGTGCCGGGCGAGGGCAGGAAGCTTTCCGGGTCTTCGGCGTTGATCCGGCATTCGATGGCGTGGCCACGGATGACCACCTCATCCTGCCTGATCGACAGCGGCAGCCCGGCAGCCACACGCAACTGTTCGCGTACCAGATCGATGCCGGTGATCATCTCGGTGACCGGATGCTCGACCTGGATGCGCGTGTTCATCTCGATGAAATAGAACCGGCCGTTCTCGTACAGGAACTCGAAGGTGCCGGCGCCGCGGTACTTCATGCGCTTGCAGGCCTCGACGCAGACCGAGCCGATCTCCGCGCGCTGTTCCGGCGTGATGCCCGGTGCCGGCGCTTCCTCGACCACCTTCTGGTGCCGGCGCTGCATCGAGCAGTCGCGCTCGCCCAGATGAATGGCGTCGCCTTCGCCGTCGCCCAACACCTGGATTTCGATGTGGCGCGGGTTCTCCAGGAACTTCTCCATGTACACCTGCGGATTGCCGAAGGCCGCGCCGGCTTCCTGCCGGGTCATGGTGATGGCATTGAGCAGGTGCGCCTCGGTATGCACCACGCGCATGCCGCGGCCGCCACCGCCGCCGGCGGCCTTGATGATCACCGGATAGCCGATCTCGCGGGCGATGCGCAGGCTGCGCGCATCGTCGCTGTCCAGCGGGCCGTCCGAGCCGGGCACGGTCGGCACACCGGCTGCCTTCATCGCCGCGATCGCGGTCACCTTGTCGCCCATCAGGCGGATGGTGTCGGCGCGCGGGCCGATGAAGACGAAACCGGACTGCTCCACCTGCTCGGCGAAATCCGCGTTCTCGGCCAGGAAGCCGTAGCCGGGATGGATGGCCTTGGCGTCGGTGACCTCGGCCGCGGCAATGATCGCCGGTATGTTCAGGTAGCTCTTGTTCGACGGCGCCGGGCCGATGCACACGCTCTCGTCGGCCATGGCCACGTGCTTGAGGTTGCGGTCGACGGTGGAATGCACCGCCACCGTGCGGATGCCCATGGCCGAGCACGCGCGCAGGATGCGCAGCGCGATCTCGCCGCGGTTGGCGATAACGACCTTCTCGATGCGCTGGGGCATGGCGGTCAGCCGATCACGAACAGCGGTTCGTCGAACTCGACCGGCTGACCGTTCTCGGCCAGGATCGCCTTGACCACGCCGTCGCGCTCGGCCTCGATCGGGTTGAACATCTTCATCGCCTCGATCACGCCCAGCGTGTTGCCCTTGCTGACCGACTGGCCGACCTTGACGAACGGATCGGCGCCCGGCGACGGCGCCGCGTAGAAGGTGCCGACCATGGGCGAGCGGATGGTGTCGCCGTCGACCGCCGGTGCCGGGCTGGATGCTTCGCTCGCAGCTGGCGCGCTGCTCGGCGCAGCCACGGCGGTGGCGCTCGGTGTTGCCGCCATCATCGGCGGCGCCACGGCATAGACCGGTGCCGGTCCGTTGGTGGGGTGCCGGCTCAGGCGCACGGTTTCTTCGCCCTCGCGGATCTCCAGCTCCGACAGGTTGGATTCCTCCAGCATCTCGATCAGCTTCTTGATCTTGCGCAAATCCATGGCGGGTTTCCTTGGTCCGTGTTTCTAGTTGGTGTCGTTGATGTACGGCTGGTCAGCACGCAGGCCTGGTTCGATTTTCTGCGGGGCAAGCCCCGCAGCGAAAGGATTGCCGTGTGCCGTCGCGATCTGGCCGGTCGCCGTCGCGATCTGGTAGAGCGGGGCTTGCCCCGCTGAAAACCACCACGGCCGCTGCCAAACCACAAGGCCGCGCCAATGCAGCGAGCTTGCAATGGTGCATCCTCATGCCCCGCCCACCCGCGCCAGCGCCGCGTTCAGCGCGAAGCGATAACTGTCCACGCCAAACCCGCAGACCACGCCGACCGCCAGGTCGGAAAGATACGAGTGATGCCGGAACGGCTCGCGCGCATGCGGGTTGCTCAGGTGGATCTCGATGAACGGAATCGCCACCGCCGCCAGCGCATCGCGCAGGGCCACGCTGGTGTGGGTGAGCGCCGCCGGGTTGATCAGGATGAAACCGGTGCCATCGGCGCGCGCCGCCTGCACCCGCTCGACCAGTTCGTGCTCGGCATTGCTCTGCAGGCTGGCCAGTTCGTGACCGGCCGCCGCGCAGCGCTCGACCAGTTCGGCCTCGATCTGGGCCAGCGTCGCGTGACCGTAGACCGCCGGCTCGCGGCTGCCGAGCAGGTTGAGGTTGGGTCCGTTGAGCAGCAGCAGCTTGGCCAAGCGGGGCGAGCCGGTCGAAGGGCGGCCAAGTGTGCTCGCGCCGGTCCGGCTTGTAAAGTTCCCGGCACGTTCGCCGACGTTCAGCGAAATTGACGCTGTTGCCGTCGTTCGCGATGGTCGGCAGGCAAGCGATGGCGGCCGGCGCACCGGCCGCCAACCGAACCTTGTCAGTGTCGGCGCAACGCGGCCCAGCCGAGCAGACCGAACAGGCCCATCAACAGCAGCAGGCCGGGCAGCGAGAACAGCGGTGCTGGGACCGCCGCACTGGGCGCGCCGGTGACGGTGAACTGGATCGACAGTGGCGGGCAGGCAAAGTCGGGTTCCTCGACCCTGACAAGGTAAGGGGAGACAGACAGCTGGTAGGTGCCAGCAGGCAGTGGGTCCAGCGTATAGATTGTTGGAACGCCAACCCCACCGCCCTGGATGAAAGCGTTGTAAACGATCTGATTGGCTTCCTGCCCGACGAATTCCCAGTCAATTTCGACAGAGATGGGTACTCCTTCGGCGTTTCTTACACCCAGGCCCAAGACGATCGGGTCGGTCAAGGTGGGGGTTTCAGGCGAGATTTGGAAAAGATCATCTGTCGGACAAACTGGTTGCGCGACAGCTAGGTTCGTGGCGATAAAAAGGGCTGATAGCCCAAAGAACTTCATCAAACGGTTCATGTCGCAGTATTCCCTCAATAGTTGAGTTAAGGACAGAGATTGGGCAGTAGCGGGTCGTGGCCCGCCGGCTGCAACTGGGTCAGCGGCAGTTCCGCCCCATCCTCCTTGCCATCGCAGTCGCTATCAGGCGATAGCGGATTCATGCCCAGCATTCGCTCCATCCCGTCGGGCAGCGTATCGCCATCGGTGTCTATATTGGGAAACACATAACCGAGGAAGCCGTCACCGCCGCCCCACGGATCGGTGGTGTAGGTGGTGAACGGCGGGCTGCCGAGCTGATTCTGCAGTATCAGGGCGATGCGCTGCTCGGTGTAGCTGTAGCGGCGATAGAGCTTCTGCGGCTCGCTGGGGTCGCTGCCGTTGCAGGTCATGCCGGCCGGACAGGTAGCCAGGATGTAGCCTTCGATGCCGTCGAGCTGGTAGGTCTGGCTGCCGGTATCAGCGGGACAGAAGTCGGTCTGGGTGAAATAGTCGATGCCCGCCTGCTCTGTGGTGTAGGCATGGTCGCGCCAGTCACAGGCGTGCCGGAAGCTGAGCCGGTACAAGGGTTTGAGCGTCACGCCCGTTATCCCTGACCAAGGCGAAAAACTGGACGTCAACACCCAGAAAGCAGATCTGGGGACGTATTTTTCAGCGTTGCTGAAACCGGGAAAACTGGAGTAGTCGCCTATAAGGCCCGCCTCAGTGGGTGGGACGTTCTGATAGTAGCGTGGTGTCTGAATCAGCGTGGGAACGATACAAGAAGGCGAGCCGGCTACGCAGCGTCTTGGGTGAGCGAGGTAAAGGCCGGACAAGGCTCCCGCGACCACCTGCGGCCGAGTGGTGTAGAGGCGGTCGCGGGTGTTGGGAGCGCCGCCGGGCTCGGGCTGGTCGATGGTCAACGCGAACATGGGCGTAAGCCGGTTCCTCGCAGTCACGCCAGCAACTCTGCCCAGCGCCCACTTGACGGCTTCGCCGGCGTTGGGCGAGCCCCAGCCGATGTAAGTATTGTGGGTGACCGGGTTCGATGCCGTTTCCTTCAATGCGGTAAAGGTGGCAACGCGATCCAACAGCGGGTTCACCGAGCGGATCAGGGCGGCGATTCCGCTGACCTGTGGCGCCGACATCGAGGTGCCGGTGCAGTAGGCGACACCATCGTTGGCAGTGCCAAAGTTGGCGTCGTTGCAGTAGTCGTTTGGTGGGGTGCCGCCGACGTAGGTCACGCCATAAGGAACGGCGGAAACGATGCGTCGAGATGGTGTGACGAAGTGCTGTTGCGAGCCGAAGTTCGATCCGCATTGCTGATAGGGGAAAGGGGGGTTCCATAAATTTGGGCATCCAGCATACGTGCCCGACGGATAGTCCCACGGGTCCATCCAAAGTTGTTCGTCCCAAAAAACATCGTTGATGTCATACCCGCCTACAGCAATGACGGATAGATCACGTGCGGGGAAATCGATCGGACCCTTATTATTTCCGGACGCAGCTACAACGTTGACTTCCAGTGCCTTGGCCAAGCCCAGCGCTTGACACGCAGGGGCCGAGGCCGGGCCGTAATTGTACGACTCGCAGGGATGACCAGCACCGCTACCGGATATGTTGCCGCTGAAATTGATTACTTGGCTCCCCCATTTAGCTAGCCACGATATTCCTTGGACTACATTTGTCTCGAAATCAGTTCGTTCAACGTGCCCGATTAACGCGGAACAATGCCAACAGGTGCCGGCTATGCCGGAGTTGTTGTTCGCGTTGGCCGCGATAATGCCCAGTACGTGAGTCCCGTGGGCTCGTCTATATAGGTTCGCGTTCCACCACAGACTCTGCGAACTATTTGAGCCCGCGAAACGCCAGCTATGGTTTCGCGAAACGACTTGGAACAGGTCGTAGTGATCGACTCGATACGGTGGGTTCAAGCTGTTGTCCTGCACTGCCGGAACACCGCTGTCCACGACTCCAACATGAGCCCAGCCCGTATTGTGGTCCCAGGCTTCGGGAAGATTCAGCCGATTGGTCCAAAGGTACCATTGAAACTCGTCGTCAGGAGGCCACGGCCCGAAACCACCGGGTTGGAACAGAGGGTCATCAGGGTAGGCCGAGAACCCGCCGCCACGGTCGTTGTCGATGTACACGAACCGGTCGTCGGCCCGCAGCTGCTCGACCAGTCGCTCAATATCGCTGTCATCCGGGTAGTGCAGGATCACGTAGTGCTGCATGTTCAGCAGCACCCGGCGATGGTCCTCGCTGAGCTCATCCAGGCTCAGATATCGGGGGTCGGGCAACGCAGGAAAGAAGGCTTCCGCACCGATCGGGTTGCCTAGTTGTTCAATCAGTGGATCGTCTGGGGGGGGGGCGATTCACCCGCTCGATGAGGCTCGTTGCAGCGAGGGGTGAATCGGCCGAGTTGTCGGCGACGGACACGAACAGCAGCTCAGTCGCGGGCGCTTCGCTGTCGGACTGCGCCTGGAACGGCACGGCGATGAGCCATGACACGGTCAGCAAAGCGGCGTATCGCAAGAATGCGGTCATCTCGTCTCCTCCCAAAGAACGAATAGATGAGAACTTGCAGAGTGCAGAAAAGCACAAAATGTGACGTTGGTCAACAATCTGCGTGGGTTACCGGCTTGGCGCGTATCGGGCCTACCAGCCACTGCTCGATTCCACGATTTCCAGGATGCGGATCCGGCATTGGCAGGATTGGCCGCCCCTGGCGAATGGCCACGGGGCCGGTGCTCATCGCCGCCAACTGGCGCCGATTGATGGCCTGCGCTACGGTGCGGCAATGCAGCAGTCCAGTCCGGCCATCGCCCTGCCATCGCGCTACACGCCCCGCGAGGAACTCGCCAACGGGCTGATCCACGGCCTGGGCATCCTGCTCAGCATCATCGGCCTGGCGGTGATGGTCGGTTTCGCCAGTGCCCGCGGCTCGGCGGTGGACATCATCGCCGGCAGCGTGTTCGGGGCCACGCTGATCATGGTCTACACGACCTCGACCCTGTACCACAGCGTCAGCCTGGCCAGCGCCAAGCCCATGCTGCGCAAGCTCGACCATATCGCCATCTTCCTGCTGATAGCCGGCACCTACACGCCGTTCACCCTGGCGGCGGTGGGTGGGCGCACCGGCTGGACACTGTTCGCGGTGATCTGGGGCCTGGCTGCGCTGGGCATCCTCTTCGAGCTGACCTTCCTGCGTCGCTGGACCTGGCTGGCAGTGGGCCTGTACCTGCTGATGGGCTGGATCGGCATTGTCGCGATCAAGCCGCTGGTCGCTGCCATCGGCACCGGCGGCACCATCCTGCTTCTGCTCGGTGGCGCCGCCTACACCATCGGTGTGCTGTTCTACCTGTGGCGCCGGCTGCCGTACTCGCACGCGATCTGGCATGTGTTCGTGCTGGCCGGCAGCATCTTCCATTACCTGGCGATCCTGCTCTACATCATCCTCGACCGAGGAAATCTCTGAACAACCGACGCGCGCGCGTCTGCCGGCGCCCGCTGTTGCCCGGAATGCGCACGTAGGCCGGATACATCCCGCTCCCCGCGCTCCGGCCGCCACCACCAGCCAACCGCTCGCTACCTTGTAGAGAGGTCCGGCAGTACCGCTGCGATGCCGGAGGCGTTCGCAGACCGGCGTGACTCGGAATGCAACGGGCGTCGTGCTAGCGTCGCTTCCTTCGACGCAAGGGCGGGAAAACGGCATGACCGGCAGCAACGACGGCTTGAGGCGGACGCGGATCGTGGCGACTTTGGGTCCCGCCTCGGATTCGCCGCAGGCGCTGGAGCGGCTGCTCTCGGCCGGGGTCGACGTGGTCCGGATCAACTTCTCGCACGGCCATGCCGACGACCACCGGATGCGATTCGGTGCCGTTCGCGCCACCGCCGAGCGGCTCGGGCGGGAGGTCGCGGTGCTCGGCGATCTGGGCGGCCCGAAGATCCGCATCGAACGCTTCGCCGGTGGCAAGGTCGAGCTGCGCGCCGGCGACAGCTTTACCCTGGACTGCCGAGCCGACGCGCCGCCGGGTGATGCCTCGCGGGTCGGCGTCAGCTATTTGGGCCTGCCTGCCGATGTCGCGGCTGGCGACATCCTGCTGCTCGACGATGGCCTGATGAGCCTGGAAGTGACCGTGGTGGAAGCGCCGCTGGTGCACACCCGGGTGATCAACGACGGCATGCTGTCCGACCGCAAGGGCCTGAACCGTCTCGGCGGCGGCCTGTCCATCGACGCGCTGACCGAGAAGGACCAGCAGGACATTGTGCTCGCCGCCGAGCTGGGCATGGACTTCGTGGCGGTGTCGTTCTGCCGTAGCGCCGCCGACATGGAACGCACCCGCAAGCTGCTGCACCAGGCTGGTGGCGACGCCTTTCTGGTGGCCAAGATCGAGCGCGCCGAAGCGATCGAGAACCTCACCGAGATCATCGACGCCAGCGACGCGGTGATGGTCGCGCGCGGCGACCTGGGCGTGGAGATCGGTGATGCCGAGCTGCCCGGCCTGCAGAAGAAGATCATCCGCGAGGCGGTGCAACGCAACCGCGTGGTCATTACCGCCACGCAGATGCTGCAGTCGATGGTGGAATCACCCATCCCGACCCGAGCCGAAGTGCTGGATGTCGCCAACGCGGTGATCGATGGCACCGACGCGGTGATGCTGTCGGCCGAGACGGCGGTGGGCCGCTATCCCGCACAGGCGGTGGCGGCGATGGTGCGCATTTGCCGCGGCGCCGAGCGCCAGTTCGAGACCAGCAACGATTTCAGCGGCATCGCCAGCGACCTGGAGCGCACCGACCAGGCGATCGCACTGGCGGCGATGTTCCTGTCCACGCATGTGGCGGTGCGCGCGATCCTGGCGCTGACCGAATCCGGCGCCACCGCGCGCTGGCTGTCACGGCATCGCGGCCAGGCGCCGATCTATGCGCTGTCACGCAGCGCCGCCGCACGCCGTCGCATGGCCATGCTGCGCGATGTGTTCCCGATCGATTTCCAGGCGCCGGAAGGCAACCCGCAACTGGCCGCCCGCGCCGCCATCCGGCACCTGCACACGCTGGGCCTGCTGGCCGAAGGCGAGCGGGTGATCCTGACCACCGGCGACCACACCGGTGCGCTCGGCGGCACCAACACCCTCAAGCTGCTGCGCGTGGGTGCCGGCGGCATCGCCGAAGGCCTCGGCGACCTTTGATCGCGATGATCCGGGCGACTAGTCGTTGGGTGTGCGAACTACTCGACGCGCCACCCGATGACCTGCCTGGCCACGTAGCCTGAGCCCAGGCCTGAGAACGGCCCGCCGCGGGTTTCACCCCGGAACACATGGCGATCGAGTTCGCCAGCGATGGTGCCCATGTCGCACCAGTCGGGATGCAGATCCAGCAAGAGGTGGCGGCCGTTGGTGCCGTAGGCCGCCTTGGCGGCGGGTTGGCTGGTCGCGGTATCGACGTCGACATGCTGCAGTTCGAACCACTCTCCACTGTGACAGGTTTCGATGGGTATCAGGGTTATCCGGAGCAACAGGGACTCGGCTTTGCGATGTGGTGATTCCGCGATCCGGATCGTCCAGACGGTTCCTTCGGCCCAATGCGCCGGTGTCGGCTCCGAAGCGAGTCGTCGATAGCGTTCGTCCCAGGGCTCGCGGGTGCTGGCGCAGCCAGCCAAGGTGATCGCCGCTGCCAACAGCACCAGCAATGAGGTGCGGCGAAGCGCATGCAGCGGACGCTCTCTCATCCGGACTCGATACCGAGAAGTCGGCTGATCAGGTGGAACGGAATCGTCTCGCGGCAGCCCAGGCATGGCTGGCGTCAAGCGCGTCAGATCGATTCGCTGTCGAACACCAGCAGGTCCACGCCAGCCTGGGCGAAGTTGGCGAGGTCGCCGGCCGTGGCCTGTCCGGCTGGTGATGCCAGCGATGACTGCAGTGCCGAGAGCGAGTCGAACGAGAGGATCGCCGCCAGGTGATACGGCGAATCACCTTGCGGCGTGCCAACGTCGCCGACACTGATTTCGTAGCTGCGCAGGCCGGGCAGGGTTTTCGCCAAGGGTGCGTGGGTGTCGCTGTAGTAGCGGTCGAAGTCAGCCGGGTCGGCCGGCTTGCGGTACAGCGCGATGAGCTTGGCCATGACGGGTTCCTGTGGAATGACGGTGGGTTGGGTTGCGTCGGCAGGAACGCCGATCGATGGTGCGCCATCGCCTCGTTGGCGACAAGCGGTTGCCGGCACCTTGGCTGAGTCAGGACGACCGGCGGTTGATCGCGATCGCCACCGTGGCTACGACCAGACAGGCCAGCGCGACCAGATCGGCGGTCACCACTCGGGCAACCGCAGCGTTGTAGCCCCCGGTGCTCCAGGCGATGACCAGGAACGAGAGCACGCTGACGAACCCGGCGACCAGCGCCGCCGGTTGCCAGCGCGGCCGGAACGCGGCGACCAGCAGGAAGGCGCCGAGCAGGCCGAACAGCACCGCGCGATGTCGCATCAGGACGGCCAGGTCCGGATCGCCGAAATCCAGTCCATACAGCGCGGTGAGTTGCGCGGCGCCGAGCACACCGGACAGCGGCAGCAGATGGATGATCCCGACGATGACCAGCATGGCAGCGATCAGATGACGCATGGTGAAAGCCCTTGTGGTGATGCCCGCCAATCAGGCGCTGCTCTTCGACTTTGCTTTGATGATGTCGTGTCACGCACGCCGGTGGTCACTGTCCCGGCGGCGGCTGCCACAGTTCGACCTTGTTGCCTTCCGGATCCATCACCCAGGCGAACAGGCCGTACTCGGAATCCTCGACCTTGAGCACATCCATGCCTTCGTCGGTGAGCATGGCGACCAGTCCGTGCAGGTCGGCGACGCGATAGTTGATCATGAACGGCGCCGTGCTGGGCGCGAAGTGCCCGCTGTCGCCGCCGATGCTCCAGATGGTGGTGCCACCGGTCGGCTTGCCGTCGGCGTCGCTCCAGCTGAAACCGGTACCACCCCATGCCTGGACATCGATGCCCAGATGCTTCTGGTACCAGGCGCGCAGGACGACCGGATCACGCGCGCTGAAGAAGATGCCGCCAATGCCGGTGACGCGTTTCATGGTTGCAGTCTCGCGACCGTTCGGGTCAGTGGTGTGCCGGATGCTTCGAGGTCCTGTGTATTGATGTGTTCGCCTTGAACGGACGACCGTGCCCTGGCACTCAGGTGCCGGCGGGCTTGCCGGCGTAGCTCAGCAACACCACCACGATCAGTGCGATCACCGCGACCCCGATGGCGACGCGGACAACGTAGGCGACCAGCGTCTGGGTTGCCGCCTGCAGTCGCGTTGCGGCATCGCGGTGCGGCGGACGGTAGCGCGCGAAGCCGACCACCAGGGCGCCGGCGGTGAGCAGGATCAGCGCGTTGGCGAACGTGACGGATGACAGCCAGCCGACGATGGCGGCTACCGCCAGCAGCACCAGGGTCGAGGTGACATAGACGAGCGGATGCATGGGCAGGCTCCGAAACGATGACAGGACCGCGCTGCGATCCGTCGATCAGTCGTTCGACTATTGCACGATCGTCATCCCGCGGAAAGGGCCATGCCAGGCTGCGGGCAGCACGCTGCCGGCACAGCTTGCGTCGTGGGGCAGGCGCTTGGCTACCGGTTCTCCGGCGAGTGCCCGGTGGTCGTCGTTGCCAGCGATACCACCATCAGGTGAAAGCCGTTGCGCATGCCGGCGTCGGCGAAGCCGCAGCGTTGGTACAGGCGGCGTGCCGGATTCGCCGGATGCACGGTCAGTGCCACCTGCCGATAGCCGGCGTCGCGGGCTGCCGTCAGCGTCTGCCGCATCAGCGCCTGGCCATATCCGCGATGCTGGTAGGCCGGTTCCAGCGCAATGCCCAGCTGCGGTGTGTGCTGGTCGACCCAGGCCAGCCCGACACCCTCCGGCAGCCGTCGCAGCCAGCAGGCACCGACATCGACGCCGTCGACCTGGGCGACCACACCGACATCATCGGGCTGTCCCCAGTGTTCGGCGTAGACGCGCACACCGGGTAGTTGCAGCACGTGGATCGGGCGCAGGGCGGCCGGTGGCGGATCCCACAGGGCCAGATGCAGCCAGTGCCAGAGCCGCTGCTGATCGGCGATGCCGAGTGGCCGAAAGCCGAGAGAGCTCATTGCGTCAGCGCGGCAGGCGGCTGCAGTAGCTCAGCACGGCGCGCCGCTGATCGGGGATCGTGTCAGCACGGCCTTCGTCACCTCAGAAACCCCAGCGTAGCTTGACCAGCACCTGGTCGGCATCGCGCAGGTCGAGGATGTTGCCGAACAGATCGCCCATGCCGTCGCCGCGGTAGCCGAATTCCTCGTCCATCATCTGCGCCTGCTGCAGATAGCCGCCGCGACCGTAGACCACATACAGCTCGCGCTGCGGACCGAACTCGTAGCGATAGCGCAACTGCACGCCGAAGCTGTTGACGGTGAATGGCGCCACCGGTTCGCTGGTCCGGATCAGATGATGGTCGCTGCCGATGCGGTAGGCCGTGGGTGCGTAGGCGTCGATGCCCAGCCATTGCAGTTTCAGGCGCAATTCGTGCCGCCAGCCGGGATACCAGTTGGTATCGAAGGTCAGCCGGTTCTGCTTGCGCCGGTAGCTGGCGAACAAGGTGTCGCGCTGCCACAGCAGCCAGTCCTGCGACCAGCGTGGAAAGAAGCCCAGACGGAAGTCGAGGTCGTCGCGCGGGAACCAGCGCACGATGCCTTCGGGCTGCACGGCGTAGCCGCCATCGTTGCCTTCCTGGGTGACAAACAGGCCGGTGAGCCAGACCCATTCGCCGACGCGCGCGCTTTCGTAGTACTGGTAGAAGCTCGCCAGGCGCGGATCCCGGTGGACATGGCCGTTGCCGCGCGAGATCAGGTCGTCAACACCGCTGCTCTCCCCGATCAGCTCGCCGTACCAGGTGCCACCGCCGCGGGTCACCAGATTGTGGGTGAGCGCAAGCGCCGAGGGCAGACGGTCGCCCTGGTCGTTGTAACGGATCATCGGCTCGACCGCCCAGGTGATGATGCGGCGCCAGTCATCGTCGGCGAAGCCGGTCTGGCGCCAGGTGCTGGTCCACTCCAGCTCGTTGTAGTTGCCGCGACGCTGGTAGCCGACGTCGTTGAAGTTCAGGCGACGGTCGAAGTGGGTCAGTTCCAGCTCGTGCTGGAAGCGCTGGTCGGGGGTGTAGAAGGCGCGGAACCAGGCGCCGCTGCCATCGCGGCGATCGCCCTGTTCGCGGATGCGGCTGTCCAGCACCTGGCCGCTGACCAGCCATTGCGCGTTCGGTCGCCAGGTCAGGTCGATGCCGTTGACCATCGCGCGGCGGTCGCGGAACGGGCGATCGGCATAGGTGCCCAACCAGCCGAGGCTGAGGCCGTCGAACTCGCGCTTGAGCCGTTGCACGAAGAAGGCGCGGCCGAGATCGTCGGCGTGATCGGATTCCAGCACCGCCAGGCTGCCGTAGTCGAGCCCACGCAGGTTGCCGTTGAGCTTGACCGCGGCATCGATGTCGCTGGCCTGGCCATCGTGGTCGCTGCTGCCGCCGAAACGACGGGTGTACACCAGCCGCCCGCTGTCGGGCGTGCGCAGATCGAAGATGCCTTGGTTCTCGGTGAAGAACGGCCGCTTGTCGGAAAAGAACACCTCGATGGCGCTGAAGTCGACCACCAGGTCGTCGGCTTCGACCTGGCCGAAGTCCGGGTTCAAGGTGGCGCTCAACTGGAAGTTGCCGGAGGGTTTCCAGAACAGGTCGACACCAGCACGTGCGTCGCGTTCGTTGCCGATGAAATCGTATTGCGCCGAGACATAGGGCACGATCGAGAACAAACCCTTGTTGCGGTGGTTGTCGACATCGATGCGGGCGAAGTCCGACACGTACCGCGGCCGCTGGAAGCCGACCGAGCGCGACGCGCTGCGCTCGTTGATGCTGGCCACCACGCGGTCGAAGTGCACCCCAATGCGCCGCGTGGCGGCATCGGACTCGCGCATGGCTGCGACACTCCACGGAATCAGCATCTCCACCGACCAGTGGTTTTCCGCCTCGTGCAGCGCCCAGTGCCAGACGCCATCCCAGTCCGGGCTGTAGATGTTCTCGTTGGTGACCACGTAGTCGGCGATGCCGCGTCCCAGCGTGACCATGAAGTTGTAGGCGATGCGGCCGTCGCCATCGAAATCGACCAGGAAGTTGACCCGGTCGGCGGCCACGTTGGAGTCGCGGGAAGCGCGCGGCTTCACCCGCGGCGCGCCGGCCGGCTGCTCGGCGATGATCGCCACCGCCAGTCCTTCCGGCAGCGATCGCAACATCGCGCGCGTGGGGTAGGCGGGCTCGGCCAGGGTCCAGGGCAGGGTGACGCGGAATTCGTCGAAATGGTGGGTCTGGCCGTCCTGCCACAGCGCCTCGTCGGCGATGCCGTCCAGGGTCAGCCCGCCGTGCTGGGCAAGGCCTGTCGCCGGCACGGCCAGGACACCGGCGCAGGCCAGCACCACGGATTGGAGAAGATGGCGATCGGGGCTGTACATGCGGATACGGCACATCGGCAAGGTCAGGCAGGGCAAGCGTCGGAACGCGGGCAGGTCCGCTCGAAGGGCATCAGGCATCCGGGCGTGAGCGCACAGGGTGGTTGGCGCTGAAGCGACAGGGCTTGTTTCCGACATGTTCGGAACCGCCTCCAATCGGCGTCTCGATCACTGCCTGGCACGGATCGGCGACCGTCGCCGGCACCGCCGGTCCAGGCCACCCTCGACACGCTCCCTCGCGGCGCGATGGTACGACGGACAGCGACTGGCCGGTCACCTGCCGTTGGTCATGGATCGTGCGGACGGCGCGCGTCGCCCGGGCAGGGCCCGGCCCAGCGGAAGGTCCTATAATGGCCGGCCCGGCTCACCGCCGGTTCCGCATTCGGCATCAACTCAGGAGCAGTCATGAGCATCGAAGATCTCGAGGACATCGCCCAGGCCATGGTCGCCCCGGGCAAGGGCATCATCGCCATCGACGAGTCGAGCGGCACCATCGCCAAGCGCTTCGCCGGCGTGGGCATCGAGAACACCGAGGAGAACCGCCGCCGCTACCGCGAGCTGCTGCTGACCACACCGAACCTGTCCGAGTACATCT
>JAMHVM010000160.1:0-15393 GCA_035911475.1 Lysobacterales bacterium
CACCACGTTCCATCGCATGAGTCCGGACCAGTGGTCGGATGTGATCAACACCAACCTCAACTCCTGCTTCAACGTCACCCGCCCGATCATCGACGGCATGCGCGAGCGCAAGTGGGGCCGGATCATCCAGATCAGCTCGATCAACGGCCTGAAGGGTCAGTACGGCCAGGCCAACTACGCCGCCGCCAAGGCCGGCATGCATGGCTTCACCATCTCCCTGGCGCGCGAGAATGCCAAGCTCGGCATCACCGTCAACACGGTATCGCCGGGATACGTCGCCACCGACATGGTCATGGCCGTACCCGAGGAGGTCCGCGCCAAGATCGTCGCCGACATCCCGACCGGACGGCTGGGCAAGCCCGAGGAAATCGCCTACGCCGTTGCCTTCCTGGCCAGCGACGAAGCCGCGTGGATCACCGGCTCGAATCTGGACATCAACGGTGGCCACCACATGGGCTGGTAAGCCCCGACGCCGGCGGACACCACCGTGTCCGTCGGCATCCGCTGCAGGCTCATGAGCGCCGGATTTCTCGCCGAGAAGCTGGAGGAGCTCGCCGATGCCTGGGCACGCAAGGACTATGGCCAGGCCAGCGCGCTGTTCGCCGACCAGGTCATCTACGTCGACCCGCTGCGCTATCGCCTGAGCTCGCGCAGGGAATTGCTGGCGTTCTTCGAGAACGACGACGGCCTGCCCCAGCAGACCCTGTGGCGAACCATCGTCTACGATCCGGACAGCCGCACCGGCGCCGCCGAGTACAGCTATACCGGCAGCCACCGCTACCACGGGGTGGTGCTGATCCGGCTTGATGAGCAGGGGCTGATCGACCGCTGGCGCGAGTACCAGCACATCGTCGACCAGGACTGGCACGACTGGTGGCGCGAGGCCGTCGACTGAGGTATCACGGGGTGATCAGGCGTTTTCCGGCGTGATCGGACCGGGTCGCAAGACCCACAGAACCGGAAACTCCGGCCCGGATTGCTGCGCAGCATGGCCGAGGCAGCCATACGGCGCCGTACCCGGCCGATTGCTGGTGCGTCGCAGCAGCCCCTGCTAAGCTATTGACCATGGCCGACATCCGCATCATCAAGAAGTATCCGAACCGTCGTCTCTATGACACGGCGATCTCCAGCTACATCACGCTGGAGGATGTCCGCCAGCTGGTGACCGACGAGGAGGAGTTCGAGGTCCGCGACGCCAAGTCCGGCGAGGACCTGACCCGTTCGGTCTTGCTGCAGATCATCTCCGAGCACGAGGATCGCGGGCAGCCGATGTTCACCACCAAGCTGCTGGCGCAGATGATCCGTTTCTACGGTGATTCCATGCAGGGCTTCATGGGCAGCTACCTCGAGCGCAGCCTGCAGATCTTCATGGATCAGCAGCAGCAGTTCCGCGACCAGCTCGGCACCCTGCTCGGGCGCACGCCGTGGTCCATGCTCAATGATCTGGCCGAGCGCAACCTCGACATGTGGAACAACATGCAGAAGGGTCTGCTCAGCGCCGCCGACACCTTGCGCAAGGACAACGACAAGAACGGCGGCAAACCGCCGCGCTGAGCGTTTCCGCAGTACCCCATCGGGTTCGCTTTGACTCGCGCAGCATGCCGCGCCGGTGTCGCACGCCCGCAGGCAGGGCCCAGCCCAGGGCATGACAGGCCACGTCGCACCCGATCCGCGGGCAAGGCCCGCACGCGGTTGACCGTCACCGGATCGATTCCTACCATGCGGCGGTTTTTTGCGCCGCAGAAAATGCATTGAACGAAGGGAGATCGCACATGAGCGCACGCATCGCGGTAGTCACTGGCGGCATCGGCGGGTTGGGCAGCGAATTCTGCCGGCATCTGGCGCAGTCCGGCCGACGCGTGATCGCCGCCGACCTGGGCAGCCGCAGCGAGCGCGTCGAGCAGTTCCGCGACGAGACCGCGGCGTTCGGTGACGCCATCGTGTTCGAACCACTGGATGTCGCCGACTTCGGCGCCTGCGAGCAGTTCGCCAACCGCGTCCAGGCCGAGTACGGGCCGATCGACATCCTGGTCAACGGCGCCGGCATCACCCGCGACACCTCGCTGCGCAAGATGAGCCAGGCGCAGTGGCAGGACCTGATGCGGGTGAACCTGGACGGCGCCTTCAACCTGACCCGCCAGGTCGTCGACGGCATGTGCGAGCGCGGCTTTGGCCGCATCGTCAACATCTCCTCGGTCAACGGCCAGACCGGCCAGTTCGGCCAGGCCAACTACTCCGCAGCCAAGGCCGGCATCCACGGCTTCAGCATGGCGCTGGCGCGGGAAGTGGCGCGCAAGGGCGTGACCGTCAACAGCATCGCGCCCGGCTATTGCGCGACATCGCTGGTGATGGCGGTGCCGGAACCGATCCGCGACCAGATCGTCGCCAGCATTCCGGTCGGTCGCCTGGGCGAGCCGTCCGAGATCGCCCGCACCGTCACCTTCCTCACCGACGACCAGGCCGGTTTCATCACCGGCGCGATGATTCCGGTCAACGGCGGCTACTTCATGAGCTTCTGAGACGGCATCCGTGCTTGCCATGTCGCGCGCAACCGCCGGCCAGGCTTGCCGAGCGCCGATGGGCGCCGATGGGCGCCGGGAAGCGTGCCGCCGCCCGCGACACGCTTCCCGTGCAGCCACCTGAACTCTCAGCTGAAGCGGCGGCGGTTGACCCGGCTGGCCGCGAACAACATCAGGGCGGCCATCAACACCAGCCCCCACGGACCATTAACCGGCACCGGCCTGACCGGGGGCGGCGTGCCGGTTTCGATGGTCACCGGCACCTCCGCCTGACACGGTGACGGCGTGCCCTCGGGCTGACACAGGGCCAATTCGGCGGGGGTCACGGTCACCAGATTGACCACCGGATCAGGCGGGTTGGCACCCACCTGCGCGACCACCGTGTAGGTGAGACTGCCGCCAACCGGGAGACTGGCAATCGTCTGCACTATCGCCCCGCTACCGTTGGCCGCCGGACAGGCTGCACCACCGCCCGCGCTGCAGGTCCAGGTGAAACCGACGACGCCGGCAGGCAACGGATCGTTCACCTGCAGATCCGACACCGGCACGGTACCGACGTTGGCCACCAGCACCGTGTAGGTGACCGATCCGCCCGGCGCTGCGCTCTGGCTGCTGGCGGTCTTGGAGACCGCGACGGCCGGAACGCCCTGGACCGGGATCGAGGCACAGGCCTGCGGTTCGGGGGTGACGCTGCAGTCAGGCCGGACCGTGCCGGTCTCGTGGGCCAGATTGGTGATGATCTCGACATCGTCGGCCAGCGGATCATTCACCGTCACCTGCACGGTCAATATCCGGTTGCCGCCGGCGGGAATGGCCAGGCCGCTCCAGGTCACCACGCCAGCCGCGTGGCTGCCATCGTTGTCGGCACTGACGAACGTGGTGTTGGCATCGAGCACGTCGGTGACACCGAGACTGGTCGCGTCGCTGCCGCCACTGTTGCTCAGGGCAATCGTGTAGGTCAGGGTTTCTCCCGGCTCGGCCTGGCCGTTGCCGTTGCCGTCGACCACGGACTTCACCAGGCTGATCGCCGGCGACGTCGGAATGGTCGCGCAGTTCGGCGGCGTCGGCGTGGCACTGCAATCAACCGGCGGGCCACCGCTGTCGTAAACCAGGTTGCCGATCGCGACCGCTCCTGCCGGCAGCGGGCTGTTCACCGTCACCACCAGGCTCAGCACCAGATTGCCGCCGGCCGGAACGGTCAGGCCGCTCCAGGTCACGACGCCGCCAGCGTGGCTGCCACCATGGCTGGCGCTGACGAACGTGGTATTGCCATCCAGCGGATCGGTCAGACCGATACCGCTGACGTTGCTGCCACCGGTATTGGTCAGGGTGATGGTGTAGGTGAGTGTTTCGCCCGGTTCGGCCTGCCCGTTGCCATTGGCGTCGGCAACCGCCTTGGCCAGCGTGACCGTGCCCAGTACCGGCGTGACCACGCACTGGTCGCCAGCGGGCGGACAATCCGGCGGTGTGGTGCCGGCTTCATGGGCAACGTTGGCGATGTCCATCGTGCCCACCGGCACGGGGTTGGCCACGGTCACCTGCACGGTCAGCACGAGGTTGCCGTTGGCGGGAACGGTGAGGCCGGTCCAGGTCACCTGGCCGCCAGCGTGGGTGCCGCCGTTGTCGGCACTGACGAACACGGTGTTGGCGTCGAGCAGGTCGATGATGCCTACGCCGATCGCATCGATGCCGTCAGGGTTGTCCAGCGTGATCGTGTAGGTCAGGGTTTCACCGGGCTCGGCGACGCCCGGCACCGAGCCGGATTCTCCGGTCAGCGCCTTGCTCACCGTGATCTGGGCAGGTGTCGGAATCAGCACCAGCGACGCACCTGTGGCGGAAACAGCCGCGCCGACCGGTGGCTGGCCACTGGCTTCGACCAGATTGGCAGCCTCGCCGGCGGCAGCCTCGGCGAGTGTGATGGTGTGGCTGGCCTGGCACAGGACGGTATCCAGTCCGGCCAGAACACCCGATCCCGGTCCGGTGAACGGGGCTCCGGCCAGACTCAGCGCGGCGCAGGTGATGGGACCATCGATCAGGCTGGGGTCTGGCTCGACCAGGTCGACCGGGTCCAGCGTCCAGGCGCGCGTGTTCTTGACCACGAAGGTGTAGCCGATGACATCGCCGGCACTGGCATAGCCGCTGGCATCGGCATCATCGACCAGCATCGGGCTCTTGATCACACCGATGCCGGCACTGCCGCCCAGATCCAGATGCACGTCGAGATCGACTGCCTGTACCGGACCGCCATTGGCATCATCGCCGGTGACCTCGACGCTGTTGATGACCTCCCCTTCGCCGTCCTCGGCCGCGGTGATCGCATGGCTGCGTTGGCAGACCATCGACGCACCGACCGCCAGAACCGCTGCCGGACAGGACACCGGACCGGCAAGATCGGTCAGGGCCAGCGCGGAAAGATCGAGGTTGCCGAGGTTGACCACCGTGTAGTGGTAGTCGATGACCTCGCCGGCATCGAGCACGCCGTCTTCGTTGGCGTCGTCGTGGATGCCGCCGGCCAGCACTGCCACGATGCCCTGGTCGGGGGTGAGCGCGCCACGCAGATCGAAACGCAGCGCGCGTGTCCGCGATGCACCATCCGTCTGCCAGCCCTGCAACAGCACGACACCCTGTCGGCGCTGCGCGGTCGGTTTGGCGATGCAGGCGACCCGGTCGCCCGGGGCAAGGCCGGCATCGGTGCCGAAGGCCGCACCGCTGCGGGTGCGCGCATCGCAGTCGATGCTGTAGCCGGCGCTGTTCCGCCAATCCAGCCGCGTGAGCGACTGGGCTTGGTTGTTCACCACCTCGAACGGATAGCCGCCGTGTGCGCCGGTCGAATGGCTGTCGCCACCGTGCTGGAGCTCAAGCGCCCAGGCCGGTGCGGCGCCCAGCAGCAGGCCCGGCAGGACCAGCCGTCGCGCGAACCGGATGGCGGCGGAAAGCCGTGCGAGGATCGTCAGTGTGTTCATGATCAGTCTCCCTCAGATCAACGAAACTGCGTGAAGATCGCGGTGCTGCTCGACGCCACCGTCTGCCCACCCGGGCCGGTAGCGCTGGCAGTGGCCGTGTTGGAAACCCGGCGCAACAGCACGTCCTGTGCAGTCAACACATGCGTCGCCGAGCACTGTACCGAATCGCCCGGCGCCAGCGCGCCGCCGCGCGGGTAGGTCTCGAACTGCGAGTAGAACAGCTCGTCGCCGCGCAGCACGTAGAACGGCTGGCCGTTGGCCGTGACCGTATCGCACTGCAGGTCGCTCACCCGCGGGTCGATCAGCTGCACCGCCTGCAACGGGCCCGTGCCCGGATTGCTGATGGTGAAGCTGTAGTGCAGAACCTCGCCGACATCGCCGTAATTGTTGCCATTGTGGTCCTCGCCCAGCGTGACTTCCTTGACCAGCCGGATCAGCGGCACCTCCCCAGGGACCGACGCGCAGGCCGAGGTCTCCAGATCGACATCACCGCTGAGGGTGGCCGTGTTGTGCAGCCCGTTGCCGGGCTGTCCGGTGCAGGCACCGGCCACCAGGTTGTTCGGCTGGACACCGATCGGCACCGACACGGTGTAGCGGTGGACTGAGCCGGCCGGCAGCGCCACGGCAGCGGCCGAGATCTGCACCGGCATGCCATTGCCCGGTGAGAACGTCCCGCCCGGCAGACCCGGATTGAGCGTGCCGTCCGTGGTGCCGGCCTGCGCCAGCCCCATGAACACCACCCCGCTGGTCGGGAACGCCAGTGTGTCCACCAGCGTGTACGACACCTCGCTGCCGCCGAGGTTGGCCACCTCGATCAGATAGGTCACCCGCCAGGTAGCCGGACCGGTTGCGGTCAACGACACCACCGACTTGTCCATGTCCACCTGGATGGTCGGCGTGACCACGCAGGCAGGATTGCCCGGTGTCGCGGTGCAATCCGGCGGATCGCCATCGTCGAGAGCCACCGCGTTGACGATCGCCGTCACTCCTGCCGCGAGCGGGTCATCCACCCGCACGGTGAAGGTGACGGTCGCCACGCCCGGGGTTCCCGGACCGCTCGCCGCCGGCACATCCACCAGCGTTTCGCAGGCGGTTCCCGCCGGCGAACCGATGGCGCAGCTCCACAGCGGCGTGCCGCCGACGAAGGTGGTGTTGTCGGGCACCAGCTCGTTGATGAGCGTGTCCAGTCTCGGCGAACCGCCCTGGTTGCGCACGGTGATGGTGTAGGTGAGCTCTTCGCCCGGTTCGGCGATGCCGTCTGCCTCGATGCTTTCACCAGACAAGGCCTTGGTCACCGACAGATCACCCGTGGTCGGGATCGTCGCGCAGCCGGCCGGCGTCGGCGTTGCCGAACAATCTGGTGGCGTGGTGCCGATCTCGTACGCCAGATTGGTGATCTGGGTGACGCCACCGGCCAGCGGGTCAGCCACCGTGACGACGACCGTCAGAACCAGGTTGCCACCGGCCGGCACGGTCAATCCGATCCAGGTGATCGTACCCGCCGCGTGCGTGCCTCCGTTGTCTGCGGACACGAACACGGTGTTCGTATCGAGCACGTCGGTGACGCCATACGCGATCGCATCACTGCCACCCGTGTTCGTGAGCGTGATCGTGTAGGTCAACGTCTCGCCCGGCTCGGCCTGGCCGTTGCCGCTGGCATCGACCACGGTCTTGACCAGACTGACGGTCGACACGGTCGGGATGATCGCGCAGCCGTCGGGTGTCGGCGTGGCCGAACAATCCGGTGGCGTGCTGCCGGTCTGGAACGCCGTGTTGACGATCTCGACCAGACCATCGGGGATCGGATCATCGACCACCACCACAATCGTCAGCACCAGGTTGCCACCAGCCGGAACGGTGAGTCCGCTCCAGGTGATCACGCCAGCCGCATGGACGCCGCCATTGTCGGCGCTGACGAAGGCCACGCCACTGCCCAGCACATCGGTGACACCGTAGCCGGTGGCATCGCTGCCGCCGTTGTTGGTCAGCGTGATGCTGTAGGTCAGCTGCTCGCCGGGTTCGGCCTGGCCGTTGCCGCTGGCGTCGACCACGGTCTTCACCAGACTCACGGTCGACGTGGTCGGGATGATCGCGCAGCCGTTGGGTGTCGGTGTGGCTGAGCAGTCCGGCGGTGTGCTGCCGGTCTCGTAAGCGAGGTTGCTGATCTGCGTGACACCATCGGCCAGCGGATCGGCTACGGTGACGACGACCGTCAGAACCAGATTGCCACCGGCCGGGATGGTCAAGCCGGTCCAGGTCACGGTTCCAGTCGCATGCGTCCCGCCGTTGTCGGCGCTCACGAAAGTCGTATTGCTGTCGAGCTGATCGGTCACGCCGTACGCGGTCGCATCGCTGCCACCGTTGTTGGTCAGCGTGATCGTGTAGGTGAGCTGCTCGCCTGGCTCGGCCTGGCCGTTGCCACTGGCATCGGCGACCGTCTTCACCAAGCTGACCGCAGACGTGGTCGGGATCGTGGCGCAGCCCGGCGCCGTCGGCGTCGCCGAACAATCCGGTGGCGTGCTGCCCGTCTCGTAGGCCAGGTTGCTGATCTGCGTGACGCCGTCGGCCAGCGGATCGGCTACGGTGACGACGACCGTCAGCACCAGGTTGCCGCCGGCCGGAATGGTCAAGCCGGTCCAGGTGACTGTGCCAGCGGCATGCGTGCCGCCGTTGTCGGCGCTCACGAAGGTCGTGTGGCTGTCGAGCTGATCGGTGACGCCGTACGCCGTGGCGTCGCTGCCACCCGCGTTCGCCAACGTGATCGTGTAGGTCAGCGTTTCGCCCGGCTCGGCCTGCCCGTTGCCACTGGCATCGGCCACCGACTTCACCAACCTGACCGTCGCAGTCGTCGGGATCGAGGCGCAGCCCGGCGCCGTCGGCGTTGCTGAACAATCCGGAGGCGTGCTGCCTGTCTCGTACGCCAGGTTGCTGATCTGCGTGACACCGTCGGGCAACGGATCAGCCACGGTGACAACGACCGTCAGCACCAGATTCCCACCAGCTGGCACGGTCAGACCGGTCCAGGTCACGGCGCCACCGGCGTGTACGCCGCCGTTGTCAGCCGACACGAACACGGTGTTCGCATCCAGCTGGTCGGTCACGCCGTACGCCGTGGCATCACTGCCGCCGGTGTTGGTCAATGTGATCGTGTACGTGAGCTGCTCACCCGGCTCGGCTTGGCCGTTGCCACTCGCGTCAGCGACCGTCTTCACCAGACTGACCGTCGCGGTGGTCGGTATCGTGGCGCAGCTCGGTGCTGTCGGCGTTGCCGAACAATCCGGCGGTGTGCTGCCGGTCTCGTAGGCGAGATTGCTGATCTGGGTGACGCCATCCGCCAGCGGATCGGCCACGGTGACAACGACTGTCAGCACCAGGTTGCCACCCGCCGGAACCGTCAAACCGGTCCAGCTAACAACACCAGCGACGTGTGCACCACCGTTGTCGGCACTGAAGAACGTCGTGTTGCTGTCGAGCTGATCGGTCACGCCGTACGCCGTGGCATCACTGCCACCGTTGTTGGTCAACGTGATCGTGTAGGTCAGCGTTTCGCCCGGTTCCGCCTGGCCGTTGCCACTGGCATCGGCGACCGTCTTCACCAGACTCACTGTGGCCGTCGTCGGGATCGTCGCGCAGCCCGGCTCCGTGGGCGTCGCCGAACAATCCGGTGGCGTGCTGCCCGTCTCATAGGCCAGGTTGCTGATCTGTGTGACACCGTCGGCCAGCGGGTCGGCCACGGCGACGACCACCGTCAGCACCAAATTGCCACCGGCCGGCACGGTCAGACCGGTCCAGGTCACGGTGCCACCGGCGTGCGTGCCTCCGTTGTCAGCCGATACGAAGACCGTGTTGCTGTCGAGCTGATCGGTGACACCGTACGCCGTGGCATCACTGCCGCCGTTGTTGCTCAGCGTGATCGTGTACGTGAGCTGCTCACCCGGCTCAGCCTGACCGTTGCCGCTCGCGTCAGCGACCGACTTCACCAGACTCACTGTGGCTGTCGTCGGAATGCTCGCGCAGCCCGGGGCTGTCGGAATCGCCGAACAATCCGGCGGCGTGCTGCTTGTCTCGTAGGCCAGGTTGCTGATCTGCGTGACACCGTCGGCCAGCGGATCAGCCACGGTGACGACGACGGTCAGCACCAGGTTGTCGCCAGCTGGCACGGTCAGACCGGTCCAGGTCACGGTGCCACCGGCGTGCGTGCCGCCGTTGTCGGCACTGACGAAGGTCGTGTTCGCATCCAGCTGGTCGGTCACGCCGTAGGCGGTCGCATCGCTGCCCCCGGTGTTCGTCAGCGTGATCGTGTAGGTCAAGGTCTCACCCGGCTCGGCTTGGCCGTTGCCACTGGCATCGGCAACCGTCTTCACCAGACTGACCGTCGCGGTGGTCGGGATCGTCGCGCAGCCCGGCGCCATCGGCGTTGCGGTGCAATCCGGCGGCGTCGAACCCGTCTCATAGGCCAGGTTGCTGATCTGCGTGACACCATCAGCCAGCGGATCGGCCACGGTGACGACGACGGTCAGCACCAGGTTGCCACCGGCAGGAACGGTCAGACCAGTCCAAGTCACAACGCCACCGGCATGCGTGCCGCCGTTGTCGGCACTGACGAAGGTCGTGTTCGTGTCGAGCACGTCGGTGACGCCATAGCCTGTGGCGTCGCTGCCACCGCTGTTGCTCAGCGTGATCGTGTAGGTCAGCGTCTCGCCGGGTTCCGCCTGGCCGTTGCCGCTCGCGTCGGCAACCGTCTTGACCAAGCTGACAGCAGACGTGGTCGGGATCGTCGCGCAGCCAAGTGCTGTCGGCGTCGCCGAACAATCCGGTGGCGTGCTGCCCGTTTCGTACGCGAGGTTGCTGATTTCGGTGACGCCGTCCGCCAGCGGATCGGCCACGGTGACGATGACCGTTAACACGAGGTTGCCGCCAGCCGGAACCGTCAGACCGGTCCAGGTGACTGTGCCAGCGGCATGCGCGCCGCCGTTGTCAGCGCTCACGAAGATCGTGTTGCTGTCGAGCTCGTCGGTCACGCCGTACGCGGTCGCGTCGCTGCCACCGTTGTTGCTCAGCGTGATCGTGTAGGTGAGCGTCTCACCCGGTTCGGCCTGGGCGTTGCCACTCGCGTCGGCAACGGTCTTAACGAGGCTGACGGCTGCTGTTGTCGGGATCGTTGCGCAGCCTGGGACGCTCGGCGTCGCCGAACAATCGGGCGGCGTGCTGCCCGTCTCGTAGGCCAGGTTGCTGATCTGGGTGACACCGTCGGCCAGGGGATCGGCTACGGTGACGACGACGGTCAGCGCCAGGCTGCCGCCGGCAGGAACGGTCAGACCGGTCCAGGTCACAACACCACCGGCGTGTGCACCGCCGTTGTCGGCCGACACGAACGAGGTGTTTGCATCCAACTGGTCGGTCACGCCGTACGCGGTCGCATCACTGCCACCCGCGTTGCTTAGCGTGATCGTGTAGGTCAGTGTTTCGCCCGGCTCAGCTTGGCCGTTGCCGCTGGCATCGGCGACCGACTTCACCAGACTCACCGTTGCGGTGGTCGGAATCGTCGCGCAGCCCTGGTCTGTCGGCGTTGCCGAACAATCGGGTGGCGTGCTGCCGGTTTCGTAAGCGAGGTTGCTGATCTGGGTGACGCCGTCGACCAGCGGATCGGCCACGGTGACTGCAACTGTCAGCACCAGGTTGCCACCAGCCGGAACAGTCAGACCGGTCCAGGTCACCGTGCCACCCGCGTGCACGCCGCCGTTGTCAGCCGACACGAACGAGGTGTTCGTATCCAGCTGGTCGGTCACGCCGTACGCGGTCGCATCACTGCCACCCGCGTTGCTCAGCGTGATCGTGTAGGTCAGCGTCTCACCCGGTTCCGCCTGGCCGTTGCCGCTCGCGTCAGCGACCGACTTGACCAGACTCACTGTGGCTGTCGTCGGGATCGTGGCGCAGCCCGGAGCTGTCGGCGCTGCCAAACAATCGGGTGGCGTGCTGCCGGTTTCGTAAGCGAGGTTGCTGATCTGGGTGACGCCGTCGGCCAGCGGATCGGCCACGGTGACAATCACCGTCAGCACCAGGTTGCCACCGGCAGGAACGGTCAGACCCGCCCAGGTCACAGTGCCACCTACGTGTGCGCCACCGTTGTCGGCCGATACGAAGACCGTGTTGCTGTCGAGCTGGTCGGTCACGCCATACGCGGTCGCGTCGCTGCCGCCGTTGTTGGTCAGCGTGATAGTGTAGGTGAGCTGCTCGCCTGGCTCGGCCTGGCCGTTGCCACTCGCGTCGGCAACCGACTTCGCCAAGCTGACGACAGACGTGGTCGGGATCGTGGCGCAGCCCGGCGTTGTCGGCGTCGCCGAACAATCGGGTGGCGTGCTGCCGGTTTCGTAAGCGAGGTTGCTGATCTGGGTGACACCGTCGGCCAGCGGATCGGCCACGGTGACAACCGCCGTCAGCACCAGATTGCCACCGGCCGGGACGGTCAGGCCGGTCCAGGTCACGGTGCCACCGGCGTGCGTGCCGCCGTTGTCGGCCGACACGAACACGGTGTTCGCATCCAGCTGATCGGTCACCCCATACGCGGTCGCGTCGCTGCCACCATTGTTGGTCAGCGTGATCGTGTACGTGAGCTGCTCGCCCGGCTCCGCCTGGCCGTTGCCACTGGCATCGGCAACCGATTTCACCAGACTCACTGTGGCTGTCGTCGGAATGCTCGCGCAGCCAAGCGCCGTCGGCGTTGCCGCGCAATCCGGCGGCGTCGAACCTGTCTCATAGGCTAGGTTGCTGATCTGTGTAATGCCGTCGGCCAGCGGATCGGCCACGGTGACAATCACCGTCAGTACCAGGTTGCCACCGGCCGGAACGGTCAGGCCGGCCCAGGTCACGGTGCCACCGGCGTGCATGCCGCCGTTGTCTGCACTCACGAAGGTGGTGTTCGCATCCAACTGATCGATTACGCCATAGGCCGTGGCATCACTGCCGCCGTTGTTGGTCAGCGTGATCGTGTAGGTCAGGGTCTCACCCGGTTCCGCCTGCCCGTTGCCGCTGGCATCAGCTACCGTCTTCACCAGACTGACCGTCGCGGTGGTTGGGATCGTCGCGCAGCCAGTCGCGGTCGGCGTCGCCGAACAATCCGGCGGCGTCGAACCTGTCTCATAGGCCAGGTTGCTGATCTGCGTGACGCCGTCGGCCAGCGGATCGGCCACGGTGACGACAACTGTCAGCACCACGTTGCCGCCAGCAGGAACGGTCAGACCGGTCCAGGTCACAACGCCACCGGCGTGTACGCCGCCGTTGTCGGCCGACACGAATGCGGTGTTTGCATCCAATTGGTCGGTCACGCCGTACGCCGTGGCATCGCTGCCACCTGTGTTGGTCAGCGTGATCGTGTAAGTCAGCGTCTCACCCGGTTCCGCCTGGCCGTTGCCGCTCGCGTCAGCGACCGACTTGACCAGACTCACTGTGGCTGTCGTCGGGATCGTGGCGCAGCCCGGTGCTGTCGGCGTCGCCGTGCAATCCGGCGGTGTGCTGCCCGTCTCGTAGGCCAGGTTGCTGATCTGTGTGACACCATCGGCCAGCGGATCGGCTACGGTGACGACCACCGTCAGGACCAGATTGCCACCAGCTGGAACGGTCAGGCCGGTCCAGCTAACAACACCAGCCGCGTGTGCACCGCCGTTGTCGGCCGACACGAACGTGGTGTTCGCATCCAGCTCATCGGTCACACCGTACGCCGTGGCATCACTGCCACCGTTGTTGGTCAGCGTGATCGTGTAGGTCAGCGTTTCGCCCGGCTCAGCCTGACCGTTGCCACTCGCGTCGGCCACGGTTTTGATGAGGCTTACCAGCGACGTGGTCGGGATCGTGGCACAGCCCGGTGCGGTCGGCGTCGCCGAGCAATCCGGCGGCGTCGAACCTGTCTCATAGGCCAGGTTGCTGATCTGGGTGACACCATCCGCCAGCGGATCGGCCACGGTGACAACCACGGTGAGCACCAGGTTGCCACCGGCCGGAACCGTCAGACCGGTCCAGGTCACGATGCCACCGGCGTGTACGCCGCCGTTGTCGGCCGACACGAACGTGGTGTTCGTATCCAGCTGGTCGGTCACGCCGTACGCCGTGGCATCACTGCCGCCTGCGTTCGTGAGCGTGATCGAGTAGGTCAGCGTTTCGCCCGGCTCCGCCTGGCTGTTGCCGCTCGCATCGGCGACCGACTTCACCAAGCTGACCGTCGCAGTGGTCGGAATCGTCGCGCAGCCCGGCGCCGTCGGCGTCGCTGAACAATCCGGCGGTGTGCTGCCGGTCTCGTAGGCGAGATTGCTGATCTGCGTGACGCCGTCGGCCAGTGGATCGGCTACGGTGACGACCACCGTCAGCACCAAGTTGCCGCCGGCCGGGATGGTCAAGCCGGTCCAGGTCACAACGCCACCGGCGTGTACACCGCCGTTGTCAGCCGACACGAACGAAGTGTTCGTATCCAGCTGGTCGGTCACGCCGTACGCCGTGGCATCACTGCCACCCGCGTTGCTCAGCGTGATCGTGTAGGTCAGCGTCTCACCCGGTTCCGCCTGCCCGTTGCCGCTGGCATCAGCAACCGTCTTCACCAGACTCACCGTAGCTGTCGTCGGGATGCTCGCGCAGCCCTGGTCTGTCGGCGTTGCCGAACAGTCTGGTGGCGTGCTGCTGCTTTCGTATGCCAGGTTGCTGATCTGCGTGACACCGTCGGTCAACGGATCGGCTACGGTGACGACCACCGTCAGGACCAGATTGCCACCAGCTGGCACGGTCAGGCCGGTCCAGCTAACAACACCAGCCGCGTGTGCACCGCCGTTGTCAGCCGACACGAAGACCGTATTGCTGTCGAGCTGATCGGTCACGCCGTACGCGGTCGCATCGCTGCCACCGGTGTTGGTCAGCGTGATCGTGTAGGCGAGCTGTTCGCCTGGCTCGGCCTGGCCGTTGCCACTGGCATCGGCAACCGTCTTCACCAAGCTGACCGCAGACGTGGTCGGGATCGTGGCGCAGCCAGGTGCTGTCGGCGTCGCCGAGCAGTCGGGAGGCGTGCTGCCGGTCTCGTAGGCCAGGTTGCTGATCTGCGTGACACCATCGGCCAGCGGATCAGCCACGGTGACGACCACCGTCAGGACCAGATTGCCGCCAACTGGCACGGTCAAACCGGTCCAGGTCACAACGCCACCGGCGTGTACGCCGCCGTTGTCGGCCGACACGAAGACCGTGTTGCTGTCGAGCTGGTCGGTCACTCCATACGCAGTCGCGTCGCTGCCACCTGTGTTGGTGAGTGTGATTGTGTAGGTCAGCGCCTCGCCCGGCTCAGCCTGACCGTTGCCACTCGCATCGACGACCGTCTTCACCAGACTGACCGTCGCGGTGGTCGGGATCGTGGCGCAGCCAGGTGCTGTCGGCGTCGCCAAGCAGTCGGGGGGCGTGCTACCGGTCTCGTAAGCGAGGTTGCTGATCTGCGTGACACCATCGGCCAGCGGATCGGCCACGGTGACGACGACCGTCAGCACCAGGTTGCCGCCAGCTGGCACGGTCAGGCCTGTCCAGGTCACGGTACCGCCTGCGTGTGCACCGCCGTTGTCGGCCGACACGAACGAGGTGTTCGCATCCAGCTGGTCGGTCACACCGTATGCGGTTGCATCACTGCCACCCGCGTTGCTCAGCGTGATCGTGTAGGTCAACTGCTCACCCGGCTCCGCCTGGCTGTTGCCGCTGGCATCAGCCACCGTCTTCACCAGACTGACCGTCGCGGCCGTCGGGATCGTCGCGCAGCCCGGCGCCGTCGGTGTCGCCGAACAATCCGGGGGCGTGCTGCCCGTTTCGTAAGCGAGGTTGCTGATCTGGGTGACACCGTCGGCCAGGGGATCGGCTACGGTGACGACGACCGTCAACACCAGGTTGCCACC
>JAMHVM010000161.1:0-1387 GCA_035911475.1 Lysobacterales bacterium
GCGGAAGTTGGCGCCGATGCAGTACTCGCCCACGGTCATCGGTTGGTGGTGCGTCACCGTCTCGAAGTCGTCGAGCAGCACGTCCGCCCAGGTGCCGAACGCGCCCAACTCCATGTAGCAGGAATGCAGTGCACGGTAGGTGTTGGACTTCGCGAACACCTCCAGCTGCAGACGGGTCACGTCGGACAGCCACTGCTTGACAGCTGGCACCTTCTCCATGGCCTTGTCGGGCACAGACAGTCGCATCCACGGCCGCGCCGGGCTCGTCATGCCGCCCATCATCCCGGCCGCCAGGATGCGCAGCGCGCGCGTACCAGAGCTGTCGAGGATCGCGTTGTGCCGCTTCTGGCCCCGGTTGCGGTCGCTGGCGAAATACCTGCCCGCACGAGGCAGCAGGTTGTCGCTGATCTCGCGCCAGTGAGGCCACCATCCTGCGCGCTCGGACTTCAGCGCCGACCAGCGGCGCAGTAGCTGCTCACGCGTTGGCGCATCACTGTCGACACGCGACGCCTCGCGCTGTTGGACGGCTCGGTCAGGCTGCATCAGCCCCCCAGCAGCGACGACGAACCGAGCGACGAGCGCGACACAGGAGCTCCGCCAGCGCCGCCAGTCAGCGTGGTCGACGCGACGCCAGCACCAGCCGCCTGCATGTTGTCTGCGGCCATCGCTGCAGCATTCGGGCGGTTCGGATTGGCCGCATTGAACGAGCGGTCGGCCTCCTTCTTCTGGATCCTGAGCGCCTGATTCGCGCGCTTACGGGCCTGCTCACCTTGTCGCACCGAGGCGGCAACGCCGGCAACCGCCGCCGCAGCCAGCACACCAGCCGCCGTGATTCCCGACATGCTTCTACCTCCTGGACGCCAAGGCGTCAAACTCGTCTGTGAACTCGCGCTCGGCCTCATCGACCGAGCAGGCTTGCGACGCGAAGATCATCGTCAGCGCCGTGTCGGCATGAGCCAGGAACGCGCTCTTGCGGCCCGCGGCTGCCTCGATGACGTGGTATCCGGTCAGCCGGATCTCGCCGTCGCCCGTGAACACCGTGGCGTCTCCGCTGAGCACCAGCACAGTCGCAACCTTGATCTCCGCCCCCGTCACCGCCACACCGGCCGGGATGCGCGCCGTGCGGGCGTACACCCCGGCGTGCAGAGAGTGCTCAATTGGCACATGCACCTGATGGGAGGCCAGAAGCGCTGACTCCAGCGCCCTGACAGCTTGGATGGCTGCGGCCGGCTGATGGGCAAGCGCAGTCATTCCACCGCCGCGAAGTAGATCCGGCTGACGGGCTCAAGCCCCATCACCGCGAACAACTCATCAGCACGCCCGCCAGCAGGAGCGGAGGCGAAGATGCCAGCGCACCACATGTCCGCCGCCGCGCGCTTTGCCTCCC
>JAMHVM010000162.1:0-1051 GCA_035911475.1 Lysobacterales bacterium
ACAGCAGGCGGTGCCCGCGCTGGTGGCCGGTAGTGCGCCTGCTCGAGCGCGCCGTGTTTCTCGAAGTGGACGATGATGGCGCGGATGGCCTGCGGCTCTTCGACGCTGGCGACGATCTTCACCTGGCCGCCGCAGTAGACGCAGGTTTCCACGTCGATGCCGAAGACGCGCTTGAGGCGTTGTGCCCAGGTCATCGATCGACGCTTTTCATCCGGCGTGCGGTGGTCGGCGATCGCGTCAGCAGTCGCGCCCTTGCCGCGATGCGCGGGCGTGAGTTGCGCGCGCAGGGTCGCGTTCGGGGCAAAGATGCCGTGGAAGCGGGTCAGGTGCGCGCGCGGCGGCGGCACCAGCGCCGCCAGCTTGGCGATGAAGTCCACCGGCTCGAACTCCACATGCGTAGTGCCGTTGCGCCATGGCGTCTTGAGCGCGTAACGCACCCGGCCCTGCGGCGAGATCGATAGTCGCTGCTCGCTGATTGCCGGGCGTGTGATGTAGCGGCACAGCTTTTCCAGCTTCCTGCTTTCGTGCGCTTCGGCGGCAACGCCCGCGTGCAGCGAGAAGCCGCCGACCTTGCCGGCATCGTCATCGTTCGAGCCCGCGTCGCCGGGCAACGTTTGCAGCATCGTCACCTTCTGGCCCGCGCGTTTCCCCGTGGCGATGCGGTAGGTGATCGAACTCATCCGCAGCGCGTCCAGGTCGTCGTCGCCGGCAACGCTGTCCGTCAGGAACGCGGGTTCCTCCTCGCCTTCGAGCCAGCCGCGCTTGGCCAGGTGCCGACACACGCGGCGCGCGATGGTGTCCGCCAGCTGCATCAGCTGCGCCGAGGTTGGCGCGTGCACGCGGCGCAGGCGCGGCCGCTCCGGCCTGACGGCGTTCGCCTCGTACACGCCATCGAGCCACAGCATGTGGAAGTGGACATTGAGATTGAGTGCGCTGCCGAAACGCTGGATCAGGGTCACCGCGCCGCATTGCGCACTGGCGCGCTCGACACCGGCCTGATCCGCCAGCCAGCCCGCGATCACCCGCTGCACGATGCCCAGCACCGGGCCGA
>JAMHVM010000163.1:0-10488 GCA_035911475.1 Lysobacterales bacterium
CCTTCCTTCTTGATCGCCTGCATGCTCGGCAACACCGCACCGAGCATCTGGATGATGATCGAGGCCGAGATGTAGGGAATGATGCCGATGGCGAAGATCGAGAACCGCTCCAGCGCACCACCGGAGAACATGTTGAACATGTCGACGATGGTCCCGCTCTGCTGGTCCATGAACTGGGCCATCGCTTCGGGATTGACGCCGGGGACCGGGATGAACGTGCCCAGGCGATAAACGATCAGCGCACCGACCACGAACAACAGGCGCTGACGGAGCTCCGTCAGCTTGCCCATTCCGGCCAGTCCACCTGCAGTAGGCGTAGTCTTCGCCACGGCAACTCCGTACTTCGTTCTTACTCGACGCTGCCGCCGGCAGCCAGAATCAGCTCACGCGCACCCGCCGTGACCGCCACGCCCTTGATGGTCAGGGCACGCGACAGCTCGCCCTTCTTGACGATCTTGGCGCGCTCGGCGCGGTTGTCGACCAGCCCGGCTGCCTGCAGCGCGGCGAAATCGATCACCGTGCCCTCGACGCGATCCAGCTGGTAGACGAAGACCTGCGCGCACTCGTGCTGCTTCTTCGAGCGGAAGCCGACCTTTGGCAGGCGACGCTGCAGCGGCATCTGGCCGCCTTCGAAGCCGGCCTTGACCTTGCCCTTGCCCGAGCGGGCGTACTGGCCCTTGTGGCCACGGCCGGCGGTCTTGCCCAGACCCGAACCGATGCCACGACCGACGCGGGTACGCTCCTTGCGGGCGCCCTCAGCCGGAGAAATGTCGTTCAGACGCATGTCCTTACTCCTCGACGCGAACCAGGTAACCGACCTGGTTGATCAGACCGCGCACGCTCGGGGAATCCTTGAGCTCGCGGACATCATTGGTCTTGCGCAGACCCAGGGCACGAACGCTCAGCCGATGACGCTGCTGGGTACCGCGCAGACCCTTGACCAGACGCACCTTGACGGTCTTGTTGTTGTCAGTTGCCACCGGTGATCTCCTCCACGGTCTTGCCGCGCTTGGCCGCGATGCGTGCCGGCGAAGCGATGTTCTGCAGGCCGTTGATCGTGGCGCGGACCAGGTTGATCGGGTTGCGCGAGCCCTGTGCCTTGGACAGGATGTTGCGCACGCCCAGCACCTCGAAGACGGCGCGCATGGCACCACCAGCGATGACACCGGTACCTTCCGATGCGGGCTGCATGTAGACCTTGGCAGCGCCGTGCTCGGCGGTCACCGGGTACCAGATGGTGCCCTCGTTCAGGGCCACATCGACCATGCTCTTGCGCGCCTTCTCCATCGACTTCTGGATGGCCACCGGCACTTCGCGCGCCTTGCCATAGCCAAAGCCGACCTTGCCGGAGCCGTCGCCGACCACGGTCAGCGCCGCAAAGCCGAAGATGCGTCCGCCCTTCACCGTCTTGGATACACGGTTCACGGCGACCAGCTTTTCGATCATGCCGTCGTCGTTGTTCCGGTCGCGGTTGTCGCGTTCGTTCGCCATAACTGTTATCTCGGATCGGTAATCAGAACTTCAAGCCCGCTTCGCGGGCAGCATCGGCCAGGGCCTTGACCCGACCGTGATAGCGGAACCCGGAGCGGTCGAAAGCCACCTGCTCGACACCCTTGGCCAGCGCGGCCTCGGCCACGGCCTTGCCAACGGCAGCGGCAGCGTCCTTGTTCTTGGTGCCGGTGAGGCCGTCACGCAGCGACTTCTGTACGGTGGACGCAGCAGCGACCACGTTGTCGCCACTGGCGTCGAACACCTGGGCGTAGATGTGCTGACCGGTGCGATGCACGCTCAGACGCGCCACGCCCAGCTCCCGGATATGCACACGCGTGCGCTTGGCGCGACGCAGGCGGGATTGATTCTTGTCCACGTTGCTCATCTCCGGATCAGGCCTTCTTGGCTTCCTTCATGACGATCTTCTCGCCGGAATAACGCACACCCTTGCCCTTGTAGGGCTCGGGCGGACGGAAGCTGCGGATGTTGGCGGCGACCTGTCCCACGACCTGACGGTCGGCACCCTTGACCAGGATTTCGGTCTGGGTCGGAGTCTCCACCGTGATGCCTTCCGGCACCTTGAACACCACCGGGTGGGAGAAACCCAGACTCAGGTTCAGATCGCGACCCTGCACGGCAGCGCGGTAACCAACGCCGACCAGCTCCAGCTTGCGCTGGAAGCCTTCGCTGACGCCGGTGACCATGTTGTTCAGCAGCGCGCGCAGCGTGCCGGCCATGGCCCAATCCTGATCGGACTTGGCCTTGAGCTGGACAGCACCATTCTCGACCTGGACATCGACACCGGCCGGACGCGGACCCACCAGGGTGCCCTTGGGACCCTTGATCTGGATCTGATCTTCGCCGATCTGGACATCCACGCCCTTGGGCAGGGTAATCGGCTTCTTGGCAACTCGTGACATCTGGATTCTCCTCAGGCGACCAGGGCGATGACTTCGCCACCCAGTCCCTTGCTGCGCGCCTGGGCGTCGGTCATGACTCCCGAGGACGTCGTCACAATGCTGATGCCCAGACCACCGAGCACCTTGGGCAGATCGTCCTTGCCGCGGTACTGGCGCAGGCCGGGACGGCTGACGCGATCGAGACGGTCGATGACCGGGCGGCCCTCGAAGTACTTCAGCAGCACCTCGATCTCCTTCTTGCCCGGACCGGTGTCACGGGCTACGAAGTCGCTGATGTAGCCTTCATTCTTGAGAACGCCGGCGATCTGCAGCTTGATGTTGGACGCCGGCATGCGCACGCTCTGCTTGCGGGCGGCCTGCGCATTCTTGATGCGCGAAAACATGTCGGCGATGGGATCAGTCATGCTCATGGGATGTCACCTTTGAGTAGCACCGATATCCGCGGGATTGCGAATTCGTTGTAGCGGCAACCGGGTCATCCGGCTGCCGGTGTTGCTCTTGCTCTTACCAGCTGGCCTTGCGCAGACCCGGCACGTCACCGCGCATGGTCGCCTCGCGAAGCTTGTTACGGCCCAGGCCGAACTTCTGGTACACACCACGCGGACGCCCGGACAGGGCGCAGCGGGTGCGGATACGCGCGGCCGAGGAATCGCGCGGCAGCTTCTGCAGCTTGGCGCTGGCTTCCATCTTCGCCTCGTAGGAGGCATCGGCGTCGTCCAGGATCGCGTTCAGCTCGGCACGCTTCTTGGCGTAGCGCTTCACCAGCTTCGCGCGCTTGAGTTCGCGCTCGACCATGCTTGTCTTGGCCATTATCGAATCGTCCTGCTGTCAGTTACGGAACGGAAAGCCGAAGGCTTCGAGCAGCGCCTTGCCTTCAGCATCGGACTTGGCCGTGGTACCCACGGCGATGTCCATGCCACGCAGGGCGTCGACCTGATCGAAGTCGATTTCCGGGAAGATGATCTGTTCCTTGATGCCGAAGTTGTAGTTGCCACGGCCATCGAAGGAACGACCCGGGATGCCACGGAAGTCGCGCACACGAGGCAGCGCGATGCTCACCAGGCGATCCAGGAACTCGTACATGTGGTTCCGGCGCAGCGTGACCTTGCAGCCGATCGGCCAGCCGTCGCGGATCTTGAAGCTCGCGACCGACTTGCGCGCCAGCGTGGTCACCGGCTTCTGGCCGGCGATCTTGGTCATGTCGGCGACCGCGTTCTCCAGCACCTTCTTGTTACCCACCGACTCGCCCACGCCCATGTTCAGCGTGATCTTGGTCAGCTTGGGAACCTGCATCGGATTGGTGTAGCCGAACTTCTCCATGAGCTTCGGCACCACTTCTTCCTTGTAAATCTTTTCCAGACGCGTGGCCATGACGTTTTCCTCAGGCGTCCACTACTTCACCGCTGGAGCGGAACACGCGAACCTTGCGCCCATCCTCCAGCACCTTGAAACCAACACGCTCGCCCTTGCCGGTCGACGGATTCAGCAACTGCACGTTGGAGTTGTGAATCGGCGCCTCGCGCTCGATGATCCCGCCCGGCTGGTTGGCCTGCGGATTCGGCTTGGTGTGGCGCTTGACCAGATTGACGTTGCTGACGACGAGCTTCTCGCCATCACCTACGACCTTGAGCACTTCGCCCTTCTGGCCCTTGTTCTTGCCGGCGATGACCAGCACCTGATCGCCCTTGCGAATACGTTTCATGTCTGCGTTTCCTTACAGCACTTCCGGCGCCAGCGAGACGATCTTCATGAACTTCTCCGAACGCAGTTCACGGGTGACCGGTCCGAAGATGCGGGTGCCGATCGGCTCGTGCTTGTTGTTGAGTAGCACCGCGGCATTGCCGTCGAAGCGGATCAGCGAACCGTCCGGACGACGCACGCCCTTGGCGGTGCGCACGACGACGGCGTTGTAGACCTCGCCCTTCTTGACCTTGCCACGCGGGATCGCGTCCTTGATCGACACCTTGATGATGTCGCCAATGCGGGCATAGCGGCGCTTGGAACCGCCAAGCACCTTGATGCACATCAGCTCGCGGGCGCCGCTGTTGTCGGCCGCCGACAGTGTGCTTTGCATCTGAATCATGGTGGGAACTCCTGTCTGGGCCGGGGATCAGCGCGCAACGCGCTCAAGAACTTCCACGACCTGCCAGTTCTTGGTCTTGGACAGCGGACGGCACTCGGCGATGCGGACCAGATCGCCCTCGCGGCAGGCGCCTTCGGCGTCATGCGCGTGGACCTTGGTCGAACGCCGGATGTACTTGTTGTACGTCGGGTGCTTGACCTGGCGCTGGATCAGCACGGTCACGGTCTTGGTCATCTTGTCGCTGACCACCCGACCTTCCAGGGTGGACTGGCTCTTTTCCGTGGTCGTCATCGGTCTGGCCCTTACTTCTTCTCGGTCAATACGGTGTTGATGCGCGCGACATCGCGACGGGCGCGACGGATTTCGTGCGTCTTGGTCAGCTGGCCGCCAGCCTTCTGCATGCGCAGATTGAACTGCTCACGCTTGAGCTCGGTCAGCTGCTCGTCCAGTTCCTTGGCGGACTGCTTGCGCAAATCGTTGATCTTCATCACAGCACCGTCCGGGCAACAAAGGAGGTCTTCAGCGGCAGCTTGGCGGCAGCCAAGGCGAACGCTTCGCGCGCGGCTTCTTCCGGCACGCCCTCGATTTCATAGATCATGCGGCCCGGCTGGATCACCGCCGCCCAGAACTCCACGCCACCCTTGCCGGAGCCCATGCGGACTTCGATCGGCTTCTTGGTGATGGGCTTGTCCGGGAAAACGCGGATGAACAGCTTGCCGCCACGCTTGACGTGACGCGAGATCGCACGACGGGCCGACTCGATCTGGCGGGCGGTCAGCATGCCATGCTGGGTCGCCTTCAGGCCGAACTCGCCGAAGCTGACCTGGTTGCCGACCTGCGCCAGGCCGCGGTTGCGACCCTTGTGCATCTTGCGGTACTTGGTTCTCTTGGGTTGCAACATGGCTGATTACTCCCTGCCCCGACCGGCGCGCTCACCGCGCGGCTCACGGTCGCCACGATCGCCCTTGCCCTTCGGCGCTGGCGCTTCTTCCACCACTGGGGCATGCAGGTCGAAGATCTCGCCCTTGTACACCCACACCTTGACGCCGATGATCCCGTAGGTGGTCTTCGCTTCCGCGAAGCCGTAGTCGATGTCGGCGCGCAGCGTGTGCAGCGGAACGCGACCTTCGCGGTACCACTCCGAACGCGCGATCTCGGCGCCATTCAGGCGGCCGGCGACATTGACCTTGATCCCCAGGGCGCCCAGACGCATGGCGTTGCCGACCGAACGCTTCATGGCGCGACGGAACATGATACGGCGCTCAAGCTGACCGGCGATCGACTTGGCGATCAGCTGGGCGTCCAGCTCCGGGCGACGCACTTCCACCACGTTGACGTGGGTGGGCACGCCCATCAGCTGCGTCGCCTTCTTGCGCAGACGCTCGATGTCTTCGCCCTTCTTGCCGATCACCACACCCGGACGGGCCGTGTGGATGGTGATACGCGCGGTCTTGGCCGGACGCTCGATCTGGATGCGGCTGATGTCGGCGTCCTTGAGGCGCTCGTCCTTCAACAGCATCTCGCGCACGCGCAGATCGGCCGACAGGTAGTTGGCGAATTCCTTCTTGCCGGCGTACCACTTGGAGTTCCAGTCCTTGGAAATACCCAGGCGGATGCCGATCGGATGAACTTTGTGACCCATCGCTGCTTCCTCAGTTGTCGCCGACGACCACGGTGATGTGGCTGGTGCGCTTGATGATGCGCGTGCCGCGGCCCTTGGCGCGGGCACCGAAACGCTTCAGGCGCGGACCTTCGTCGACGAAGATGCGCGCGACCTTGAGCTCGTCGACATCGGCGCCTTCGTTGTTTTCCGCGTTCGAGGACGCCGAGAACACGACCTTGTAGATCATGCCGGCCGCCTTCTTCTCGCTGAACTTCAGCAGCTGCAGCGCACGACCGACCGGCAGACCGCGAACCTGGTCGGCGACCAGACGGGCCTTCTGGGGCGAAATGCGCGCACCACGCAAAATGGCTTTGGCTTCCATCGTCAGCCTTCCTTACTTCGACTTCTTGTCGCCCGAGTGACCCTTGAAGGTCCGCGTCGGGGCGAATTCGCCGAGCTTGTGCCCGACCATGTTTTCGTTGACCAGCACCGGCACATGCTGCTTGCCGTTGTGGACCGCAATGGTGAACCCGACCATTTCCGGCAGCACCATCGAACGCCGCGACCAGGTCTTGATCGGTCGCTTGCTGTTGCTGGCCAGAGCCGCATCGACCTTCGCCTGGAGGTGATGATCGATGAACGGGCCTTTCTTCAGTGAACGCGCCATGCTCTGCGAACCTCGTTACTTGCTGCGACGACGAACAATGAACTTGTTCGTACGCTTGTTGGTGCGGGTCTTGTAGCCCTTGGTCGGCACGCCCCACGGAGTCACCGGATGGCGGCCACCGGAAGTACGGCCTTCACCACCGCCGTGCGGATGGTCGACCGGATTCATGACCACGCCGCGGACGGTCGGGCGAATGCCCAGCCAGCGCTTGGCGCCAGCCTTGCCGAGCTTGGCCAGGCTGTGCTCGCTGTTGCCGACCTCGCCGATGGTGGCGCGACAGTCGACCGGAATCTTGCGCATCTCGCCCGAGCGCAGACGCAGCGTGGCGTAGCCCTGCTCGCGTGCCACCAGCTGGCAGGAGGTGCCCGCGCTGCGAGCCAGCTGTGCGCCCTTGCCCGGCTTCATCTCGATGCAATGCACCTGCGAACCGATCGGCATGTTGCGCAGCGGCAGCGTGTTGCCAACCTTGATCGGCACATTGTCGCCAGCCATCAGCTGGTCGCCCACCTTCACGCCCTTGGGCGCGATGATGTAGCGGCGCTCGCCATCGGCGTAGCACAGCAGCGCGATGTTGGCGGTGCGGTTCGGGTCGTATTCCAGGCGCTCGACACGGGCGGGGATATCCACCTTGTCGCGCTTGAAATCGATCAGCCGGTAGTGCTGACGATGACCGCCACCACGATGACGCGTGGTGATGTGGCCGTTGTTGTTGCGGCCGCCGGTCTTGGACTGCGGCTGCGTCAACGGCTGGTACGGCCCGCCCTTGTGCAGATCCGGGGAGGTGACTCGCACCGCGGAACGGCGTCCCGGCGATGTCGGCTTGAGTGTGATCAGTGCCATCGTGTAATCCTCGGAATCAGGCCTTCACGCTCAGGTCGATGCTCTGGCCATCGGCCAGACGCACGTACGCCTTGCGCCGGTCGCTGCGGCGACCCGGTTGAAACCTGAAGCTCTTGTTCTTGCCCTTGACGTTCACCACGGTGACGCCGTCGACCTTCACGCTGAAGATCTTCTCGACGGCAGCCTTGACCTGCTGCTTGGTCGCGGTGGGCGCGATCTCGAACACGTACTGGTTGCCCAGCTCCTGCACACGCGCCGTCTTCTCGGAGACGATCGGCGCCTTCAGGACGTCGTAATAGTGATTGCTCATGCCAGCCACTCCTCGATCTTCTTGACCGAGTCAACCGTCATGATGACGCGACCGGCATGGACCAGACTGACCGGATCCAGCGAACCGGCGTCGGTCACGATGACGTTGCGCAGGTTGCGCGCGGCCAGATACAGGTTCAGGTCGTCCTTTTCGGTGACGATCAGCGCCTTGTCGGCCTTGAGCTCGTCCAGCTTGCCCAGCAGCAGCTTGGTCTTGGGCTCGGCAACGGTCAGCTCGTCCAGCACCTGTACGCGATCCTGACGGACCAGCTCGGACAGGATCGAGCGGATGGCGCCGCGGTACATCTTGCGGTTGACCTTCTGCGCGAAGCTGCGCGGCTTGGCCGCGAACGTCACGCCGCCGCCGACGAAGATCGGCGCGGTCAGCGCGCCGTGACGGGCGCCGCCACCCTTCTGCTTCTTGGACTTCTTGGTGGTGCCATTGACTTCCGAACGGGTCTTCTGCGCCTTGGTACCGGCACGACCGGCGGCGCGATAGGCCACCACGACCTGGTGCACGAGATCCTCGCGGAAACGTTCACCCCAGATCGCGTCGGACACCGAGACGGGCGAGCCGCCCTTTACTTGCAATTCCATGGTCTGCTCCTCAGGCCTTGGCCGCCGGCCGGACAATCACGTTGCCGCCCGGAGCACCCGGAACGGAACCCTTGATGGCGATCAGCCCGCGCTCGACGTCGACCTTGACCACTTCCAGGTTCTGCATCGACTGGCGCACGTCACCCATGTGACCGGCCATCTTCTTGCCCTTGAACACGCGGCCCGGCGTCTGACGCTGGCCGATGGAGCCAGGCGAACGATGCGACAGCGAGTTGCCGTGGGTGGCATCACCCATCTTGAATCCGTGACGCTTGATCGTGCCCTGGAACCCCTTGCCCTTGGTGACGCCGGCGACGTCGACCATCTGGCCAACCTCGAACAGGTCCACCTTCAGCTCGGCGCCGACTTCGTAGCCGGAAATCGCGTCGTTGGCGACGCGGAACTCCCACAGGCCACGACCGGCCTCGACCTTCGCGGCAGCGTAGTGACCAGCCAGCGGCTTGCTGACCAGCGCCGCACGCTTGCTGCCGGCGGTGACCTGGATGGCGTTGTAGCCATCGGTCTCTTCGGTCTTGACCTGCACCACCCGGTTCGGGCTGGCTTCGATCAGGGTCACCGGCACGGACCGACCGTCTTCGGTGAAAACCCGGCTCATGCCGGCCTTGCGGCCTACCAATCCAACTCTCATGATCCTGGCTCCCTCAGTACAGCTTGATCTGCACGTCCACGCCGGCGGCGAGGTCGAGCTTCATCAGGGCGTCGACGGTCTTGTCGTTGGGGTCAACGATGTCCATCACGCGCTTGTGCGTGCGCATCTCGTACTGGTCGCGCGCGTCCTTGTCGACGTGCGGCGACACCAGCACCGTGAAGCGCTCCTTCTTGGTCGGCAGCGGGATCGGGCCGCGCACCTGGGCGCCGGTCCGCTTCGCGGTGTCGACGATCTCACCGGCGGAACGGTCGATCAGTCGATGATCGAACGCCTTGAGGCGGATGCGGATTTTCTGCTGTGCCATGACTGTGTCCTGCGATTGTCGCTCTGCCGCAAGGCGCGGTTCGTTGTCGATCCCGCGCCCCGCTACCGTCGGCCGCAACGCGGCCCGTTGTTGCCTGCTATTACTCGAAGATCTTGGCGACGACACCGGCGCCGACGGTACGACCGCCTTCGCGGATCGCGAACCGAAGACCCTCTTCCATCGCGATCGGCGCGATCAGCGTCACCACCATCTTGATGTTGTCGCCAGGCATGACCATCTCCACGCCCTCCGGCAACTCCACGCTGCCAGTCACGTCCGTCGTCCGGAAGTAGAACTGCGGACGGTAACCCTTGAAGAACGGGGTATGACGGCCGCCCTCGTCCTTGCTCAGGATGTACACCTCCGCCTCGAACTTCGTGTGCGGCTTGATGCTGCCCGGCTTCACCAGCACCTGGCCACGCTCCACGTCGTCACGCTTGGTGCCGCGCAGCAGCAGACCCGCGTTGTCGCCCGCCTGGCCCTGATCCAGCAGCTTGCGGAACATCTCAACGCCCGTCACCGTCGTCTTCTGGGTCGGACGGATACCGACAATCTCGATTTCCTCGCCCACCTTCACCGTGCCGCGCTCGATACGACCGGTCACCACCGTGCCGCGGCCCGAGATCGAGAACACGTCTTCCACCGGCATCAGGAACGGCTTGTCGATGTCACGCTCCGGCTCCGGAATCCACGTGTCCAGCGCCTCGACCAGCTTGATGATCGCCGGCACGCCAATCTCGGACTGGTCGCCTTCCAGTGCCTTCAGCGCCGATCCCTTGATGATCGGGGTGTCGTCGCCCGGAAACTCGTACTTGCTCAGCAGCTCACGGACTTCCATCTCGACCAGCTCGAGCAGCTCGGCGTCGTCGACCATGTCGGCCTTGTTCATGAACACCACGATGTACGGCACGCCGACCTGACGGCCCAGCAGGATGTGCTCGCGCGTCTGCGGCATCGGGCCATCGGCCGCCGACACCACCAGGATCGCGCCGTCCATCTGCGCC
>JAMHVM010000164.1:0-24517 GCA_035911475.1 Lysobacterales bacterium
CAGCTTCACGCTGACGCCGGCAGCCGGTCATCACATCGCTGGCGTGACGGGCACCTGTGGCGGCGCTCTGGCCGGAAGCGTCTTCACCACCAATGCCGTCACCGCCAACTGCACCGTCGTCGCCAGCTTTGCCAATGTCGATATCCACATTTCGGTGGACAATGAGCGTGACTACGTGCGTTTCGGGGCCACGGTGGACTATCTGGTCACCGTCGCCAACAAGGGCCACGCCACCGCAACTGGCCTGGCCGTGGCGAGTGCCACGCCCGAGCAGGTCGACGGCGCTGGGGCCTCGTGGATCTGCCTGGATCCTGATGTCGGCGTGGAGTGCACGTCAGGAGGCGACGGCATGCTTAACACCAGCGGCGTTGTCGTGCCGGCTGGACGCAGCGTGCATTGGCTGGTGTTCGCGCCGGTGCGCAGCGACGCGCCGGGCCCGACCGTGGACTACACCGTCTCGGTGTCCGGTGCGTTGCTGCCTGCCCCGGTCAGCGCGACCGATTCCGATGTGCTGGTCCTCTTTCGCAACGGCTTCAACAGCGGCGACGACGATGGCGCCAACGCCATGCAACCGCCGCAGCGGTGAACCAAGCCACCGTGCAGCCACAACAGCACACAGTTGGCGTCCTTGGCACGGTGTCGCCAGCAGGATGCGCAATCGCAGAGGCTGACCACGACTGACCCGGGCCTGTCCAAGCCAGCGATGCCGCACGTTCGGCGATAAACGCAGCTGACCAGCTTCGTCGTGCCAGCGCGTCGAACACGTGCGGCATCGGTGCAGCAAGTTTCGGCCACTGATGGCAACAGGCAAAGTCCAAACCCAATTCTCGGCGGCCAGTGTCGGCGACCGGAGCAGTGGCACGGCGCCGAGCAACGGGGTTTCGATCGGCCAATGTGTGTCGAAACAGTAAAAACGGCAACGCGGGAGAGCGTTTTTCCGCAACCCATGAACCATTCGGCTAGCATCTCCCGACATGACACCAACTGCCAGCGACCACAACGACTTTTCTCCCGATCAGCCGCGCCTGGCGGTGCTGATCGACGCCGACAACGCCTCGCCGACGGTGATCGAAGGGCTGCTGGAGGAGGTGGCTCGCTTCGGCGTCGCCAGCGTGCGCCGCCTCTACGGCGACTGGACCTCGCCGCGTCATGCCGGCTGGAAGAAGGTGCTGCTGGAACACTCGCTGGCGCCGGTGCAGCAGTTCGCCTACACCACCGGCAAGAACGCCACCGACAGCGCCATGATCATCGACGCCATGGACCTGATGTACACGCGTCGGTTCAGCGGCTTCTGTCTGGTTTCCAGCGACAGCGATTTCACCCGTCTGGCGCAACGCCTGCGCGAGGAAGGCCTGCTGGTGCTGGGCTTCGGCGAGCGCAAGACGCCGGCGCCGTTTGTCGCCGCCTGCGACAAGTTCATCTACACCGAGTTGCTGGTCGGCCAGAGCGCAGCACTTTCCGGCACGGCCACGACCGAACCAGCCAGCGCTCCGGAAACATCGACCAAGCCTGCCGGCAAACGCACCGCCGCCAAGACGCCGACCGGCAAGAGCGCAGCCGGCAGCAAGGAGCCGACCCGACCGGCCGTGCCCTTCGCGCTGATCGAACGGGCGATCAACGAATCCGACGACGAGAACGGCTGGGCGCATCTGGGCGCGGTCGGCAGCTATCTGACCAAGATCCGCCCCGACTTCGACTCCCGTCTGTATGGCTACAAGAAGCTCAGCGACCTGTTCCGCGCCTATCCCAGGCGCTACGAGCTGCGCGCCATCGGTGATGCCGATCTGGCCAACAAGCCGATCCATGTGCGGCTGATCGCCCAGACCGCGAAGAACAGCGACAAAGCGCCGGCATGAGCGCCCGCCACGACTATCCCGACGTCATCCTCGTCGGCGCCGGCCACAACGGCCTGACCTGCGCCGCCTATCTGGCGGCAGCCGGCCTGAAGGTGACCGTGCTGGAACGCCGCGACGTGGTCGGCGGTGCGGCGGTCACCGAAGAGTTCCATCCCGGCTTCCGCAACTCGGTCGCTGCCTACACGGTGTCGCTGTTGCAGCCGAAGGTGATTGCCGACCTGCAGCTGCACCAGCACGGTCTGCGCGTGGTCGAACGGCCACTGGCCAACTTCCTGCCGCTGCCGGACGGGCAATATCTCAAGGTCGGCGGCGAACACACCTCGCGCGAATTCGCCAAGTTCTCGAAGCGCGATGCCGAACGCCTGCCCGCCTACGGCGCGCGTCTGGACGCCATCGCCGACGTGCTGCGCGCGCTGGTGCTGGAAACCCCGCCGAATGTGGTCGAAGGCAGCTGGCTGTCGGCACTGCCGCAGTTGTTCAAGTCGGCAAGGCTGGCGAAACGGCTGCGTCCGTTGGGCATCGACGGCCAGCGCGAACTGCTGGACCTGTTCACGCTGTCGGCGGCCGAGTATCTGGAGCGCTGGTTCGAGAGCGATCCGGTCAAGGCGGTATTCGGTTTCGACGGCATCGTCGGCAACTACGCCAGCCCGTACACGCCCGGCTCGGCCTATGTGCTGCTGCATCACGTGTTCGGCGAGGTGAACGGCCAGAAGGGTGCCTGGGGCCACGCCATCGGCGGCATGGGCGCGATCACCCAGGCGATGGCGCGCTGCTGTGAAGCGCGTGGCGTCGACATCCGCGTCGGCACGCCGGTGCACGAGATCATCGTCGAAGGCGGTCGCGCGGTCGGCATCCGCAGCGAAGACGGCGCGACACTGCGCGCGCGCTGCGTGGTCTCCAACCTCAACCCGAAATTGCTGTTCCAGCGCCTGCTCGATCCGGCTGCGCTGCCCGTCGATTTCCGCGAGCGCATCGGCCACTGGAAGTGCGGCTCGGGCACCTTCCGCATGAACGTGGCGCTGAGCGAACTGCCCGACTTCAGTGCCCTGCCCGGCCGCGTCGCCGCCGAACACCACGGCGCCGGCATCATCATGGCGCCGAGCCTGGACTACATGGATCGTGCCTACACCGACGCGCGTGTGCACGGCTGGTCTCGGCAACCCATCGTCGAGATGCTGATTCCCTCGACCCTGGACGATTCGCTGGCACCCAAGGGCGCACATGTCGCCAGCCTGTTCTGCCAGCAGTTCGCACCCGAGCTGCCGGACGGATCGAGCTGGGACGAGCACCGCGAAACGGTCGCCGATCTCATCATCGACACCGTCAACCGCTACGCACCCAACTTCAAGGCCGCGGTGCTGGGCCGGCAGATCAACAGTCCGCTGGATCTGGAACGCACTTTCGGCCTGATCGGCGGCGACATCTTCCACGGTGCGCTGTCGCTGAACCAGCTGTTCTCGGCGCGACCGATGCTGGGCTACGCCGACCACCGCACGCCGGTGGCCGGCCTGTACCAGTGCGGCTCCGGCACGCATCCCGGCGGCGGCGTCACCGGCGCACCCGGCCACAACGCCGCCCGCGAAATCCTGCGCGACCGCCGGCGCAACGGCATCTGACCGCCGGCGATCGGCGGATTTCCGCGCTTTCTGACGCGAGCGCGGCCTGTTTTCAATCCCGATGATCCCTGGCGACGGGAATCCCGTACGTGGGTATGTGCAGCTCGGTAAGCCGGTGTTCCGGCAACGATCTGCCCCAACCATCCGCAGACGATTCCGCCGTGGTGCTTGCGCGATCACGCTGAGGAACGGCTGCGGCCACGTTTCCAGCGTCGAGGGAGAGCCATGAACACGTCTTCGTTTCCACTCATCGTGATCGCCGTTGCCGGCGTGCTGTTCTCACCAGCGATCAGTGCTGGCGGTATCAACACCATCCAGGTCACCACCACGGCCGACGCGATGGACGCGTTCGACCAGCTGTGCTCGCTGCGCGAGGCGGTCCACAACGCCCGCAACAATGTCCAGTTCAGCCCGGTGGTCAACGAGTGCGCGCCGGGATCGGCCAGCGTGACCGATGTGATCGAGCTGGTCGGTGACAGCCGGTACGACCTGACCATCGCCGGCACCGGTGCCGACCAGGGCGATCTCGATCTCACCCAGGGCCCCGAGCTTGCGCTGGACCTGCGCATCGTCGGCATCGGCCCGATCCCGGCGGAGATCCGGCAGACCGTGGCCGGCCAGCGCGTGCTTGAGGTCAACCAGAACACGATCGAATTTCGGAACCTGATCATCACCGGCGGCAACGTCAATTCGGTCGGCGGTGGCATCTACAACAGCGGCGATCTGAGTCTGCGCCGAGTCGGCGTGATCGCCAACACCGCCAACTCCGGTGGCGGCCTCTACAACGCCGGCAGCCTCACCATTGCCGACAGCGAAATCCGCTTCAACAACGCCACCGACGTCAACGGTGGCGGCGGCATCTACAACGAAAACGGCAACGTCGTCGTGGAAGGCTCGATCGTCGGCAACAACACCGCCGCCATAGCCGGCGGCATCGCCAACTACGGTGGCGATGTCACGTTGCAGGGCGTGCAGATGATGCTGAACCAGGCGACGGCAGGCGACGGCGGTGCGGTCCGCAACAGCAGCGGCTATCTGACCGTTGGCAACAGTACCTTCGCAGGGAACTCGTCCACCGGAGGCGGTGGTGCGATTTCCGGTGGCGCCGACGGCACCATCGTGCGCCACAGCACCTTCACCGGAAACGAGGCGGCAGGTGGTGGTGGCGCGATCTCGACAGGCGCGATCAAAATCTACGCCAGCACTTTCTCAGGCAACAGCACGGGGATTCAGGGCGGCGCGATCAACGCCATCTTCCCGACCATCCGCCGCTCTGTCATCGAGAACAACGAAGCCGCGCAGGGTGGAGGCGGGATCCACGTTGGCAACTGGGGCACTCTCGACCAGCTCCGGGTTGTCGACAACGTGAGCGCCGTCCACGGGGGTGGCATCTACCTGGGCGGCGGCCCCGGGGATCCGACCAGGATCACCCGGACCGAAATCAGCGGCAACACGGCCGCGAACCGCGGCGGCGGCATCTACGCACGCGACCGCAACACCATCATCGGCAACACCACCATCACCAACAACGGCGCCAACCAGGGTGGTGGTGGCCTGTACATCCACGAAGATGCCAGCGTCTGGGCCACCAATCTGACCCTGCTCGGCCATCTCAACGGCCAGGACCTGCACAAGTACGGCGATCTCACGCTCGGCAACAGCATCATCTCGACACCGGGACAGCCCGACTGCCTGATGGGCCTGAAGAATCCGGAGATCATTTCGCTGGGCAACAACATCGCCGACGACGATGCCTGCTTCGGCCTGGACGAACCCGGCGACATGATCGACACCAACCCGGGCGTCGAAGCGTTCGAATTCCACGGCGGCAGCAGCCGCAGCTGGTCCCTGTTGCCCGACAGTCCCGCGCGCGACAGCGGCAGCAATGCGCTGTGCGCCGGCGCCGATGTCGAGGGTGTCGACCAGCGCGGTGGCGTTCGCCCGACCGGCGCCGCCTGCGACATCGGCGCGCATGAGCAGGGCAGCACCATCGACCTGATCTTCGCTGACGGTTTCGAGATTCTCTCATGAGCCGCCGAGCGGCCCGGACCGGTTGATGCCTTTCGGGATTGCCGCGCCCACGGTGTCTTGTTCGCAACACAAGGCGCCGTTGGCGCGGTCTGTTTTTAGGTCATGAGAGAGCGCAAAGGTGGCGATGCGGGGCGGGCCTGACCACGGTCCGGGCGCTTGCCTTTCAACGCCCAACCAGCAGCGGCGCTCGGGGCATCAACCGTTCGGGCAATCGCCAATCAGTTCAGAAACGGCTTTCCCCTCCCGATGATCCCTGGCATGCGCTTTCCCGTATGTGCGGATGAGCGGCTCACGCCGGGGTGAACCCGGACCGACGATCCACCAACGCTTTCCCCGATCCCCGATGTCAGCGCACGCATGCCGGCGTGGGTGGCTGGTCGCGGCGAACCCCACTATCGAACCGAGGATTCAACGATGAAGACCTTCACCATGCCCACCCTTGTTCTCCTTGGCACCAGCCTGCTGTCGTCTGTGCCCGCCATGGCCGGCGGTGCCAACGTCATCCAGGTCACCACGACTGCCGATGTCATGGACGCGTTCGACCAGCTGTGCTCGCTGCGCGAAGCCGTCCACAACGCCCGCACCAACGTCCAGTTCAGTCCGGTGGTCAACGAGTGCCCTCAGGGTAGCGCCGACGGTACCGACGAGATCGTCCTGGTCGGTGGCAGCCAGTACGACCTGACCATCGCCGGCACCGGCGCCGATCAGGGCGACCTTGACCTGGCGCAAGCGATACCGACCGGCCAGGATCTGCGCATTGTCGGCGTCGGTGCGATGCCGGCCCGGATCCGCCAGACGGTGGCCGGTCAGCGCGTGCTGGAAATCATCGAGAACGGCGTCGAACTGCAGAACCTGGTGATCACCGGCGGCGACGTCAACTCGGTTGGTGGTGGCATCTACAACAACGGCGGGCTTGGCCTGCGCCGGGTCGGTGTGATCGCCAACACCGCCCATTCCGGTGGCGGCATCTACAACGCCGGCAGCCTGACCATTGCCGACAGCGAAATCCGCTTCAACGAAGCCACTGACAGCAACGGCGGTGGTGCCATCTACAACAACCGCGGCAGCGTCTTCGTGGAAGACTCGATAGTCGGCAACAACTCGGCTGTAGAGGGCGGCGGCATCGTGAACTATGAAGGTGATGTCACGGTGCAGGGTGTGCAGATGATGCTGAACCAGGCGACGGCAGGCGGCGGCGCGATCACCAACAGCGGTGGCGAATTGACCGTCGGTGCCAGCACTTTCGCGGCGAATTCGGCGACGGCTAGCGGGGGGGCGATTTTGGGTAGCGGTAGCGGGACCATCGTGCGCCACAGCACCTTCACCGGCAACGAAGCCGGAGATGGCGGTGCCATCGCGGCGAACAGGGTCGATATCGATGCCAGCACATTCTCGGGGAACAGTGCATCGTCTCGGGGCGGGGCGATCAGTGCCAACTTCCCGACCATCCGCCGCTCTGTCATCGAGAACAACGAAGCGTCGCTAAGCGGAGGCGGGATCAATATCAACAACTGGGGCACCCTCGACCAGCTGCGGGTTGTGGACAACGTGAGCGCCATCCACGGAGGCGGCATCCACCTGAACGGTGACCCTTGGGAATCGACGAGGATCACCCGAACCGAGATCAGCGGCAACACGGCCGCACACAACGGCGGCGGCATCTATGCCAAAGATGGCAACACCGTCATCGGCAACACCACCATCACCGACAACGGCGCCAACCAGGGTGGCGGCGGCCTGTACATTCATGAAGATGCCAGCGTCTGGGCGACCAACCTGACCCTGCTCGGCCATCTCAACGGCCAGGACCTGCACAAGTTCGGCAATCTCACGCTCGGCAACAGCATCATCTCGACACCGGGACAGCCGGACTGCCTGATGGGCCTGAAGAATCCGACCATCGTCTCGCTCGGCAACAATATCGCTGACGACAATTCCTGCTTTGGCCTGAACCAACCCGGCGACATGACCGACACCGATCCGATGGTCGAGGCATTCGATTTCCATGGCGGCAGCAGCCGCAGCTACTCGCTGCAGATGGCCAGTCCGGCACTCGACAGCGGCAGCAATGCGCTGTGTGCCGGCGACGAGGTCGGGGGCATCGACCAGCGTGGCGGCGTTCGTCCCACCGGCACGGCCTGCGACATCGGCGCGCATGAGCAGGGCAGCACCATCGACGGGATCTTCGCCGACGGCTTCGACATCCTGTGAAGCCAGCACCAGGCACACGCAGGCATCGGTCAGCGCGGATGCCTGCGTGTCGGCGAGGACAGCCTGCCGCTGACAGCCAAGGATGTACAGTTCGCGGGGATCGAGCGCCGGGGGATCGCGATGAACGCTGGCAGGTTCGGCTCAGCCGACGGCGGTCAACTCATGATGCAGGAAGGCCTTGGCGGCACGGGTGTCGCGCTTGATGGTCGGCTCGGACACGCCGAGCAAATCGGCGATGTCCTTGACCTCCATCCCGGCGAAGAAGCGCAGCTCGACCACCTTGACCAGGCGCGGATCCAGGCCGGCCAGTTTCTCCAGCGCCTTGTCGATCGACAGCAGCTGCTCGGCCTGGGCGTCGATCGGCAGCGACTGGCCATCGAGCGCATCCAGGTCGACGTGCTCGGCGCCACCGCCCCGTCGCTCGGTGAGCCTGGCACGGGCGTAGTCGATGACCACCTGGCGCATCGCCCTGGCGGCGGTGGCATAGAAATGGACCCGGTTCTCGTAGTCCAGACCGGTGCGGTCGAACAGCTTGAGGTAGGCCTCGTTGACCAGCACGCGGGTGTTGAGCGTGTTGCCCCGGCGATGCCGGGCCAGTTCGGCGCGGGCGATGCGCAGCAGATCGTCATAGATCAGCACCAGTGCCTGGTCGCGGCCGCTCGGGTCGTTGGCCCGGGCCAGCGCCTGGGTGATCGCGGGCGAGACCTCATCCATGGGTGGATGGTAGCGCCGTTCCCTGGCCGGGTCTGTGACGGGTTGCCGGGCGGATTCCGGCCATGAGCCTGTTCGCCGACGCTGACCGCTGGCTGCAGGCAAGGGCGCTGTTCGACCAGTGTGCCGACCTGCCGCCGGAGTCCTGGTCGGAGGCGCTGCTGGCAGCATGCCCGGACGATCCCGGATTGCGCATGGACGCGCTGGCTCTGCTTGAGGCTGATGCCGCGGTGACCGCCGGCAACACCCGTGCAGCGAGCCAGGCACCGGACCTGATCGGTGAATTGATCGATATCGCCGAACAACACCAGACCGACCCCTGGTTGGACCGGCGACTGGGCGTATGGCGCCTGCAATCCCTGCTCGGCCGCGGTGGCATGGGCCGGGTCTACCTGGCACAGCGCGACGATGGCGAATTCCGCCAGCAGGCGGCGATCAAGCTGCTCGATCGACCCAGCGACCGTCACGAACTCGCCGCGCGTTTCCGCACCGAGCGGCAGATCCTGGCCGGTCTCAAGCACCCGCACATCGCCGGCCTGCTCGACGGCGGTGTGAGCACGGACGGCGTGCACTGGTTCGCCATGGAGTATGTCGAAGGCGCACCGATCACCGCCTGGTGCGATCGTCAACGACTGCCGGTAGCGGCTCGCCTGCGGCTGTTCCTGTCGGTCTGCGATGCCGTCGCCCATGCCCATCACCACCTGGTGGTGCACCGCGATCTCAAGCCCGGCAACATCCTGGTCGATTCGCAGGGACAGGTTAAGCTGCTCGATTTCGGCATCGCCAAGCTGCTCGACCAGCAGGCGGCCGAGCACACGGGCACTGCGCTGCAGCTGTTCACCCCCGAATATGCCGCACCCGAACAGATCCGGGGCGACCCGCCTACGGCGGCCGTCGATGTGCATGCGCTGGGTTTGCTGCTGCACGAACTGCTGGTCGGATGCCTGCCCTACCGCACCGTCGGCGGCAACGCCGTCGCGATCACTCAGGCGATCCTGACCCAGGAGCCTTCACGCCCCAGCAGCTCCCTGCTCGAAGGACGCGGTACCGGCGCAAGCGGCGATTCACCCGATCAGCGCGCCGCCCTGCGCGGACTGAACGCCTCGTCCCTGCGGCAGCGCCTGCGCGGTGATATCGATGCCATCATCCTCAAGGCCCTGCGCAAGCAACCCGAGCACCGCTACGACAGCGTGCGTGCCCTGGCCGACGATGTCATGGCGGTGCTGGAACGTCGGCCGGTCGCGGCTCGACAAGGTGGTCGTCGCTATCGTCTGCAGCGGTTCTTGCGCCGCAATACGGTTGCCGTCGCGCTGGCTGGCATGGCCTTTCTGGCGCTGGTGGGTGGGCTGGCCGTGGCCCTGTGGCAAGGTCACGAGGCCCGCTCGCATCGCGCCGCTGCGCTGGAAGAGTCGGCCAAATCACGCGCCGTTGCCGATTTCCTCAGCGAGGTGTTCCTGGCCGCGAATCCCGAACTCAGCGATGGCCGGGACCTGCCCGCCAGCGAACTGCTGGAACGCGGTGTCGCCAGCCTGCGCGAACGGACCGATATCGACATCGGCAGCCGCGTCCACCTGCTGAGCCGGATGGCCCATGCCTATCGCGGCATGAAGCGCGCCGACCGGACCCTCGCACTCGGCCAGGAGGCGATCACCGCTGCCGAGCTGAGCGGAAATCCGCGCGCGCGGGTGGAAGCCCTGTTGCTGCATGGACAGAGCCTGGGCGAGAACGGCCAGGCGTCCGCGGCACTGGCACGATTCGAGCAGGCCAGCGAGATCATGGCGGAAGCCGAGATCCTCGACGACGGCTTGCGCGATCGCCTGGACGTCGCCCATGCCCTGTACCTGATCAACGCCGGCCAGCTGGAGCGCGCACTGCCCTTGCTGGCCGGATATTTCGAACGCAACCAGCCGCTGCAACTGGACGCCACCGATCCGATTCCGCCGGTCGCGCAATACGCCTACGCGTTGCTGGGCGTGGGACGCAGCGACGAAGCGCTGGCGATCACCGCACAAGCCTCCGCGGCAGCGCGTGAATGGCCGGGACTGCCACTGGCTGCGCAAGCCTTCTTCCACGGCGCGCACGGCTTCGCGCTGCTGCGCAGCGATCAACCGGCGAAGGCCGAACAATGGTTCCGCGAGGCGCTGGCCTTGCGCGAGCAGGCGCACGGCATCGATGCTGTCCAGAGCGCGATCACGCTCAACAACATCCGCGCGGCCTTGCGTGCCCAATCGCGCTATGCCGAAGCGCTGGAGTACGCCGAACGTGAACTGGCGATCGCCCGCCGCACACTCGACGAGAATGCCCCGGCAGCGATCCGGGCGTTGCTCTGGGTCGGCATCGGCCACGATGATCTCGGTGACCACGAAACAGCGCTGCCGATCTTGCTCAAGGCGCAGCAATTGGCATCGGGGCTGGCCTCGCCCCTGCCCGCCGATGTGCTGACATTGCTGGAGCAAGCCCTGGCGCGGAGCCGCCAGGCTGTCCCGGAAGCCGGAGCGGATCGGTCGACCACAACTGCGAACGACCGCTGACCGCATGGCTTGGTGGCAGCCAGTCCGGGGTGACATTCGTCCGACCCGGGCATGGCAAAAAGCGATGTATTTGCACAAGTTCCACCGTCATCGCAGGCCCTGCCGGCTCCCGGAACGACCCGTCGGTCCGGACTTGGCCTGCCCCGGAACCAGTGACTGTCGAGGGCTGAAAAGCTGCCCTGTCACCTTCCGCCCCGTTTCGGCGTACATCCAACCAGGGACACCAGTTCCCTGTCTCTGAAATTGCGGCGGTCATCCCATCCCTGAGGTGATCGCCGTTCTTTTTTTGCGCGATTCCCGCCTTGGCCTGCCGCATTGACGCACAAGCCGTGCGCCCGATGTGTACCCGCCTGCGTGCGTCGGCCGAGCCCATGTCGCATTCCGCCGCTGGCAACGATCTACCTGTTTCGGCACCTCCCGTGCCGACAGGAGAACACACCATGACCCGGAGCCTGCATGCACACGCCCTGCCGCGGCTGATGCTCTTGATTTTGCTGCCGACCGGCAGCAGCTTCGCGGGCGGCGCCTCGGAGTTCTGGCTGGGCAGCGGCGCAAACTGCAACTTCGGCTCGCTGACCACCGCCATCGGCGCCGTTCCCGACGGTGCGGTGATCAACATCGCCAACAACCAGAGCTACGAGAACATCAATGCCGTCATCAACAACAAGTCGTTGACCCTGATCGGTGGCTGGGCCGACTGCACGGGAAAACCGGACGACCAACCGACCCGACTGGCCGGCAACGCCGGGCTGGGCCAACCGGTCCTGCTGGTGACCAGCGGCGGTACGCCGCGCGAGGTGGCGTTGCGCAACCTGCACATCACCGACGGCTCCCGCAGCGGCATCGAATTGGGTGGCACGGTCAGCCTGACCATTCACGACAGTCGCATCGACGACAATGTCGGCAACACCGGTGGCGCCATCCACGTGCAAGGTGTTTCCCACGCCGACACCCGCTTGTGGCTGATCGACAGCATCATCGGCGAGCCCGGCGGGGAGCCTGGCAGCGGCAACCTGGCGCTGATGAACGGGGGCGGCATTGCCTGCAGCAACGCCCGCATCTGGCTGGGCGCCAGCGTGATTCACGGCAATCGGGCCGATGGGCTGGGCGGCGGCCTGCATCTGCATGACTGCCGGGTTTCAACCTTGATGTCGCGTCGGGAGTATCCCGGGCTGGGGTGGGTGCATCTGTCGATCGCCGGCAACGAGGCCGACGCCTTTGGCGGCGGCATGTCGGTGACCGGCAGCTCGCAGGTCCAACTTGGATACGGCTTGCTGGACGACGAGTCGGCCATCCGCAACAACGTCGCCCGGTGGGGTGGCGGCATTTACGCCGTCGACTTCGACACCGAGATCGTCATCGAAGGGCTGAGTCTGTCCGGCAACCGGGCCAGCGACCAGGGCGGTGCCGTCAGCCTGCAGACCGGCGCGGCGCTGGTGATGGGGCGCAGCATCCTGCCGCCGCCGATCCTGCTCGAACACCGCGGCATCGTTGTTCCGGTACTGCCATCGCGTTGCCGGCCGGGTGTGATCTGCAACGAGGTCGTCGGCAACCGGGTCGACAACTTCACCGGCAGCGCGTTCTGGGTCGGTCAAGCGACGTTTGATCTTCGCCAGACGCGTGTGGCGGACAACTGGTCCGCCAACGGTGGCGCGATCGTGTTAAGCGAATCTGACTCGCGCATCGAGAGCAGCCTGATCGAAGGCAACATCTGCGAGCTGGGTGAACTCATCCGCATCATCCAGTCACATGTGAACCTGGTCGGCAACACCATCGTCGGCAACGTCAACTCACCCACGCTGATCCGGACCTTCGCTGCTACCCCGGCCAACATCGTCAATCTGCACAACAACATCATCTGGCAGCCGGGCACCACGATCCTGGCGAGCCAGGAAGACGACGATGTCAACGCTGTCTGCAACAACAGCCATGAAACGGCATCCATTCCGGGGCTCGACCATGATCCTGATTTCCTCGATCCCGACAACGGCGATTACCGCCTGCATGCCAGCTCCGCCAACGTTGATGCCTGCACCGGCAACCCGTTTCCCGAAACCACCCGCCCCGACCTGCTTGGGCACACCCGACCGATCCAGCTGCCCGGACTGGGCGCCGGCGCGGGTCGCCACGATCGTGGCGCCATGGAATTGCCCCGGGAGATCCTGCGCAGCCATTTCGGCTACCCGTTCGGCAACGACGAATGATCGTCCGGATGGGGGCGCGACGAATCGACGCGCGAGCGGAACCCGTTGCTGCTCCGCAGCAAACGCCGTCAAGGATTCGCGGCTCGAATCCCAGTTCGCCGGGAGATTTCGCTGACGCGCATGCTGCGATGCGGCAGCGAATTCCACGGCGACACGCGACCGGTGATCGCTGTATCGGCGACGCAACTGAACGACGTGTGCGATTGCCTGTCACGTTTTCGCCGCTTTGTTCGTTTCCTCTAGCAGCAAGTTCGAAAGTCTCCTACGTCTGCGGCGGCCAACCTTCCCCTGAGGTGGTCGCCGCCTTTTTTCAGCACCCTGATTTCTGGATGAAAAGCGGGTTGATTTCGGACAGTGGGAAATCGCGGAGACGCCTGTACAACAAGGTACGCAGGTCCTCAGTGCTGAAGTTGAGGCGGTAAGCAATGCCCACCGCGATACCGGTGGCAGATCTGTCAGGCTGACCACAGCAGGAATACAGCCCATTCCTGACGTAGTTCCCGAGGCCGTCGATGTCGCCGCTGTGTCACGTCCGACCGGTCGATCCTTCGCCTTGCGCATGACCACAATATCTTTGCGCATGAGAACCAGGGGAATTGCCTTCTCATTGCTCAGGTTGTGCAGCCGTCGGTTCCGGGACTGCACGACCAGGATGTCGGCGATACGCGCCTCGCAAGGTGGCGCGCAGCGGCCTTACAGCTTTTCCTTGAAGAACGGTGCGAGCTGGCCGACCGCTTCGTTGATGTAAGCCTCGCCGTCGTACAACGACATGTGGTTCGCCCCTTCGACGATGTACTGGCGCTTGTCCTTGGTGCCGGCGCGCTGCATCAGGTCGTCGCTCATCCACTTGCTGCCGGCTTGGCTGCCTACCACCGTCAGCAGCGGCTGGGTGAAGAACGCCTCGGCCTTGTGGTAGGCGTCGTAGGGGATGATCTGGTCCAGGCTGCGCTTGGTCATGTAGCCGGGCGAATTCGGGTGCTGCGCCCGCGGGGTGTGGTAGTACTCCCAGGCCTCGCGCAGTTCGGCGTTGGGCGCGTCTTCCTCGCGCATCGGCGCCAGCGGGAAGATCTCGTCCTCGCTGCCGTCGGCCGCGGCACGACGCGCATCGGCACCCATGTCGCGCACCGGGATCGCGTCGGCATCCTTGATGTTGTTCTCCCAGCCGTTGCGGAACATCTGGCCGATGTTGACCATGCTCACGGTGCCCACGGCCTTGATCCGCTTGTCGTTGATCGCGGCATTGGCGGTATAGCCGGCGCCGGCGCAGATGCCCATCGCGCCGATCTTGTCGCCGTCCACGTAGGGCTGGGTGTCGAGGTAATCGATCACCGCGCTGACGTCCTCGGTGCGCACGGACGGATTTTCCAGCTGGCGCGGGGTGCCGGTGCTCTCGCCCTGATAGGACGCGTCATAGGCCACGGTGATGAAGCCTTGCTCGGCCAGCTTCTTCGCATAGGTGCCGGCGGTCTGTTCCTTGACCCCGCCACCGGGATGCGAGACGACCACCGCGGGATACTGCTTCGCGGCATCGAAGCCGTCGGGATAGTTGATCACGGCCGACAGGGTGATGCCGTTGCCGTTGCGATTGGGGATGCCGATCTTCTTCGATTCCATGGTGTTTCTCCTGTGAGGTCACGTGTTTGTGTCGATGGGGTTTTAGTTGCGTGAGCGTTTCAGTAGAACGATGGCTTGTCGCCGTCGGTGCCGGGTTTGTGCACGCCCAGGTTGGCGCGCGAATGCAACATGGGCGTGGCGATGATCTTCGTGATCAGGTCGGCGACGCTGCGCCGCGAGACTTCGGTGCCCTGGAAGGTCTCGCCCTTGGCGGTCGTGGCGTAGTCGATGCCGTCTTCATCGGTGAGCCACGCCGGTCGCAGGATCGTGTAGTCCAGGCCCGAGACCTCGATGGCCTCGGCGGCGCGGCGGAACGGCTTGAGCTCTTCGCCGATCATGGCCTTGTTCCACTGCTGGAACTTGCCCGGCAGTTCGTCGTAGATGCCGAGCGAAGTCACGAACACCAGCCGATTCACGCGGGCGGTGTTCATGGCGGCGATCACCGCATCCGCCTGCGCATCGATGTCGTCACCGGTGAGGTTGGCGTAGACGAGGTCCTGCCCCGCCATCGCATCGGCCAAGGCGGCCGCATCCAGCACGTCGCCTTCGACGACGCGCGCGTTGCCGGGCACGTGCCCATGCAACTTGCGGGTGTTGCGCAGGAACAGTGTCTGTCGGGTCGTGGAATCGCCGGCCAACGCAAGGACCACCCAGCGGGCGATCTGGCCACTGGCACCGAGGATCAGCACGTTCTGGCTCATCGCGGGTCTCCGTTGTCCTGCTCAGGCCGCCACGTGTTGCTTGAGGAACGGCACCATCCGCGCCAGCGCCAGGCCGACCGGCTCGGGCTTGTCGTAGATGTCGTAGTGCGACCACTCGTCGAGCAGCACCAGTTGCCGATCCTTCGACGAGGTCGAACGGCCATAGGCCTCCATGCCATCGCGATAGGCACCGAAGGCGCCGGCCTTGCGGCCGATCACCACCATCATCGGCTGGGTCATCAGCATCTCGGTGAAGGCCAGGCCATCCCAGGCCAGCGTGTTCTGTGCGTGCGAGAACAACATCCGGGTCCAGCCGCCGGGTTGCTGGCCACGCGGGGTCTTGTAGTAGTCGGTCGCCTCCCAGACATCGCGTTCGGTCAGCCCTGCGGCCTTGGCGGCCTCCGGGCTCGCGGGCAACAACTCGTTGACCTGCAGTTCGCCGCCGCGCGCTTCCTTCGTGCGCTGTGCAGCCATTGCATCCAGCGCGCCGAGCGGGTCGTAGTTGCTGAAGCCTTCGCGGAACAGCCGGCCGATGTTGACCGGGGTGATGCCGACCACGGCCTTGATCCGCTTCTCGGTCAAGGTCGCGTTGAGCGCGTAGCCACCACCGCCGCAGACACCGATCACGCCGATCCGGTCGGCATCGACATAGGGCAACGTGACCGCGTAGTCGATGACGTGGCTGATGTCCTCCACGCGCTGTGTGGGATCCTCGACCCAACGCGGCTCACCGCCCGACGCGCCCTGGAAGCTGGCGTCGTAGGCGATCACCACGAAGCCCTCCTTCGCCAGCGCCGCGCCATAGACGTTGCTGGAGGTCTGCTCCTTGCAACTGCCGAACGGGTGCACGCTGACGATCGTCGGGTAGGTCTTGTTCTCGTCGAAACCCGGCGGGAACAGGATCAGGGCGGCGATGTCCCAAGCCATGTCGCGATTGCGGAAGCTGACGGTTTTCATCGCATCTCTCCTGTTGGGGTGGCGCCGGCTGCGGCGCGACAGCAACGACACTACGCCCGCAATTGGGCCGTCGGAAGCCCATAATTCATACATGAGTGGTAATTCTGGATTTACAATCCAGCCATGGAACCGTCCCTGCTGCCCTCGCTGGCGTGGTTCGTCCACATCGCCCACCACCGCAGCTTCACCCGCGCCGCGGAGGAGATGGGCGTCTCGCGCGCGGCGCTCTCGCAGAACCTCAAGGCGCTGGAACGGCAGCTCGGCGTGAAGCTGCTCTACCGGACCACGCGCGACATGTCGCTGACCGAGGCCGGCCAGCAACTGTTCAACACCCTGCAACCTTCGTTCGGCGAGATCGAACACGCCGTGCGCAACCTCGGCGACGCCAGCGGCGAACCGGCCGGCCTGATCAAGCTCAACACCTCCCGCCTGGCGGCCAAGGCACTGATCGAACCGCACCTGGTGGAGTTCCACGCGTGCTATCCGAAACTCGCGCTGGAACTGGTGATGGCCGAACCGTTGTCGAACATCATCGCCGACGGTTGCGACGCCGGCATCCGCCTAGGTCGCAGCCTCGCCGGCCATGTCGTCGCCGTACCGGTCACGCCGGTGCTGTCGATGGCCGTAGTGGGTTCACCCGACTACTTCAAGCGCCATGGCGTGCCGAAGACGCCGGACGACCTCGCCGGCCACAACTGCATCAACTACCGCTACTCCGGCAGTGGCGCCCTGCACGACTGGGATTTCAACGAGCCCGGCAAGCAGGGCCAGCATTTCACCCTCGCCGTCACCGGCAACCTCACCACCAACGACGACGACGGCATGGCGCGCGCCGCGCTGCAGGGACTTGGCCTGATCCAGCACATCGACATCGCCATCCGCCACGAGCTCGCCGACGGACGCCTGCTGCGCGTGCTGCGCGACTGGACCCACACCCAGGCCGGCTTCTACCTCTACACGCCCTCGCGCGAGCAGATGCCGGCCAAGGTCCGCGCCCTGCTCGATTTCATGGTCGAGAAGCGGGAAACCATCGTGCTGCGATAGCCGCTCGAAGAGTGATCCGCAGGATCGATCCGACCCGAACGGCCGTGGTCCGATGGGCGCACCCGTCGCTTGCAGCCGTGGTCGGCTCGACAATCCGTGAAGAGGCTTGCGCGTTCTGCCCAGCGAACGTGGCCAGGACCCTCACGCGCGTTCGCGCAATGGCGGGCCCAGCCTCGTTGATGATTCGGCCGCGGTCTTTGCCGATGGCCCCTGCAGTCGGCATCTTCCGTGGAGTCTGGGACGATGCCGCGCATCCGCGCCATCTCCCGATTCTCAGAACACACCGCCAGATCCTGGCATCCACCGGAGCCCGCCGTGCGCACAACCCGCCTGAGCCTGCTGCTGACCCTGGTCGTCACCTGCAGCGCGATCGATGCGCTGGCCGCCACCTTCACCGTGACCAACACCGACGACGCCGGCCCCGGTTCGCTGCGTCAGGCGATGCTGGACACCAACGCCGCCGCCGGTGCCGATACCATTGAATTCGCCATTTCCGGCGCCGGCCCGCACACGATCACGCTGGCCAGTGGTCTGCCGATGATCACCGGCACGTTGACCATCGACGGCTACAGCCAGCCCGGCAGCGCCATGAACACGCTGACGCCGGACCAGGGCGGGCTGGACGCCGTACTCACGGTCGCGGTGACTTCGGCCGCCGGCAACCTCAACGGATTCCTGCTACAGGCGAACTCCAATCTCACCGTGCAGGGCCTGGCCCTTTACGGGCTTTCCATCGCCATCAACGGCCACTCGGGCAACCCCGAGGCGTCACAACTGCACGTCTACGGCAACTTCATCGGCACCACGATCAACGGTGACGCCATCGGCGGCATCGGCAACCGCGATTGCGCTGTGCGCACCGGGTCGAGCACGACGCAGGTCGGTGGTGTCCTGCCGTGGCAACGCAACCTGCTGTCGGGCAATCAGTGCGGCGTGATGATCAGCGCACCATCAACCATCCAGGGCAACCTGATCGGCACCGACCGCAGCGGCACGGCGGCCATACCGAACGGCCAGCCAGGCAACTGGGGCGGCATCCTGATCGGCGCACGCCGGAACGTGATCATCGGCGGCGCCGATGCCAACGCGCGCAACGTGATTTCCGGAAACCAGCCCTGGGGCATTGCCATCTGGCCGAGCTTCGGCGGCGCCTTCGGTGGCGTGCCGATCACCGACTCCCTGATCATGGGCAACTTCATCGGCAGCGACTGGACCGGCACGCAAGCTTTGCCGAACGGATTTCCGCAAGCCGCCTCCGCGGCCTTTGGCGGCGGCATGCAGATCCAGAGCATCCAGAGCGGCATGGTCGATGCCTGGCCAATCGGCGGTTTCGGCGCTGACGAGGCGAACCTGATCGCGTTCAATCGCGGCGCCGGCATTATCGCCGTGAACGCGGCAGGCGCCGCCTACTTCGACAACCGCGGCAATGCCATCCATCGCAACCGCGCCACCGGTCGCGCCAATGTCGACATCGGCACGCTGGGCCCGACGCCGAACGATCCCGGCGATGCCGATGTCGGCTCGAACAACGGCCAGAACTACCCGGACATCGTTTCCGCCAGCCAAAGCGGTGATCAGCTGACCATCACCTATCGTGTCGACAGCGCACCGACGAATTCGGCATATCCGCTGAGCATCGACTTCTACGCCAATGTCGCCGGCGGCAGTGGCGACCTGCTGGGCCAGGACGAGTATCCGTTGAGTGCCGCTCAGACACCGCGCACGATCACGTTGAGCTTGCCGGCCGGTGTGAGCGGCATCCCGTTCGTCGCCGTGGCAACCACGGCCGACGGCTACAGCAGCGAGTTCTCGCCGGCGGTTGACGTGATCTTCGAGCACGATTTCGATTGATCGAGTCGGCACTCTCCACCGCCGCAGGCATCCAGCCGGTGTGCAGCTACGCCGGTCCGACATCACGCATGCCGCAGCGGGAGTAGCCGAAGTTGACGCGGGTCGGAACGCTACCGGCGCAGGGCCAGCGTGAAGCAGAACACGCCACCGAGCAAAGCTGCCGACGGCCAGATCGGCCAGCTGCGCCAGGCCGGGCCGGCATCGGTGCCGAGCAGGACTGCCGCGGCGATCACCAGGCTGGCGCTGAACAGCGCGAGGATTTGCCGACGCGCACGGACTTGCCGCTCGCGCCGGCGCTGGACAAGCTCGGCAAGCTGCGCGACTTCCTGACTGCGTTGGGCCTCCAGCGCTTCGCGCGCCAGTCGCGGCAGGGCGAAGGCCTGTTCCAGCCAGTCCGGCGCGTGGATCTTCGCCGCGCGCAGCAGCGAGCCGACCGTGCCGTACTGTCGGCGCATGATGTCGCGCAACACCGGCTGCGCGACTGTCCAGATGTCGATCTGCGGATCCAGCCAGCGGCTCAGGCCTTCGACATTGAGCAAGGTCTTCTGCAGCAGCATCAACTGCGGCTGCAGGGTGAGCTGGTAGCGCTGGGCCATGCGGAACAGCTTGAACAGCACCTCGCCGAGATTGATCTGCGACAGCGGCCGGGTGAAGTACGGTTCGCACACGGCACGCACGCCGGCTTCCAGCGCCTCGACGCGGACGTCACGCGGCATCCAGCCGGCTTCCAGATGCAGCTCGGCCACGCGCCGGTAGTCGAGCGTGAACATGGCCATGAAGTTCTCGGCCAGATAGCGCTGGTCCTGCGCCGACAAGGTGCCGACCATGCCGAAGTCGAGCAGCACGATCAGCGGCGGCGCGTTCTCGCGCGGCTGCACGAACAGATTGCCCGGATGCAGGTCGGCGTGGAACAGGTTGTCGCGGAACACCTGGGTGTAGAACAGCTCGATCAGCCGCCGGGCCAGCGCCGGCTTGTCGATGCCGGCGATGTCGAGCGCGGCGCCATCGCCGATCGGGATGCCGTACATGCGCTGCTGGGTCAGCACCGACTCGCTGCTCAGCGGCCAGTGCACCGTCGGCACCGCGACCTGGCCGCTGCCGTTCCAGATCCGGCCCAGGGCACTGGCGTTGGCCCCTTCGTGCTGCAGGTCCAGCTCGTTGGCCAGGGTGGCCTCGATCTCGGCGACCACTTCGCGCGGACGGATCTTGTCGGCGCGCGGGTGTCGGCGCTCGACCACGCCGGCGATGGCCTTGAGCAGTTCCAGATCGCGGGCGATGCGCTCATGCACCTGCGGCCGCAACACCTTGACCACCACCTCGTTGCCATCGTGCAGGCGCGCGGCATGAACCTGCGCGATCGATGCCGAGGCCAGCGCGGTGTCGTCGAACCACGCATACAGCTGCTCGACCGGCTTGCCCAGCGAGCGCTCGATCTGCTCGCGTGCCAGCGCACTGTCGAACGGCGCGACCTTGTCCTGCAGGGCCGCCAGTTCGTCGGCGATCTCCGGCGGCAACAGGTCGCGCCGGGTCGATAGCACCTGACCGAACTTGACGAAGATCGGCCCCAGATGTTCCAGCGCCAGGCGCGCGCGCAGTCCGGGCGGCAGCGATTCGATGTCGGGTCGCGCCTTGCCGACCAGCGGTTTCAGCAGGCGCAAGGGCAGTGGCAGGCGCCCCTCGCCGAGCAGGCCGTCCAGGCGCCAGCGCAACGCGGTCACCGCCAATCCGATGGCGCCGAACGCCACCCGCACCGTGCTCATGCGCTGCCGGCCTCGCGTTGCAGCCGCGCCAGGCGTGCGGCCAGTCGATCGACGTCGTCGCGAAGACGGTCGACCTCGGCGTTGAAATCCTCGATCTCGGCACGCGCCGCCACCATGGCCGCTTCCTCGGTGACGAATTCGGCCGCGCTGGCGGCGACATCATCGGCCATGCGTCGTCCGTGCCGGAACACACCGGCCAGACCACGGGCGATCTGAGGACCAAGCGTGACGCCGAACAGCTCGACGAATGGCAGCTCCCAATCCGGATCGAACCCGGCCAAGGCCTTTTCCAGTACCCGCGCCAGATCGAGATCGCCTTCGATGCGGGCGCCGGACGGCAGACCGCGTTGCTCGGGGGGCCTGGCCAGCCAGGTGATCAGCGCCGACGGCTCGATGGCGATGGCCAGGTCAGCCTCGGCGTCGCTGTCCGGCACCGGCCGGACCCGGCCCTGGGCCACACGCAGGCGCACGCCGCGCTCGGCACCGCGCAGCCGCAGGCGGAACTGGCGACCATCGAGATCGCGCAGCAGCGGTTCGCTGCCCGCATCCATGCGCAGCAGGCGCGCCAGCGCCGATTCGATCATGCCGGCCAGCCCATCCAGCAGACGCTCGGCGAAATCGGGGGAAGGGAACTCGGGAACGGGTGATGCCATGGCGGCATTGTACGGGTCTGCGTCGAACGGCCACCCGAGTTGCCACCTCATCGACGCATCTGCCCGGTCAATCATGCGTGACCGGTCACGATCGATGCGCGTCAACGTGAACACGACCTCATGTCTGGCGGCGCAGGACTGGTCTTGTCGGGCGAAACCGGGTACACCGTGCCTTCGCCCATTGCCCCGCCCGATTCCGCGACGTGCGCCTGCTCACTGCCCTGCTCGCCCTGTTGATGCCGCTGCTGTCCCAGGCTGCCTGGGAACGTACCGGCGCGACACCGTCGGGTGCCGTCTACCGGCTGGCGGTGCCGGAAGGCTGGCGCGCCGGCGATGGTCTGGTGGTCTACCAGCACGAACTCGCTTTCGAGGCGAAGCAGCCGCCGGACCTGGGCCCGTTGCTGGATCACCAACTAGCACAGGGTTACGCGGTCGCGGCGTCGGCCTATCGCCAGACCGGCTGGGCGCTGTTCGCGGCCGGCCAGGACAACCGGGAGCTGCTCGAACGGTTCCGGATCGAGTTCGGCGATCCCGGTCCGGTGCTGAGCTACGGCCGTGCCATGGGCGGACAGATCGCCCTGCAGATGGCGCAGGATCCGGCCAATACCGTCGACGGCGTGCTGGCACTGTGTCCCAGTGTGGCCGGCCATCTGGACTGGGAGGCGGCGCTGGATCTGCGCGTGGTCTACGACGCCGTCTGTGCCGAGGTCGACGGTGGTCAGCTGCCCAGCGCCGCCGACCGGCCCTGGCTGGTGCCCGCCGGGGCTGTGTCGCCGGAGGGGCTTGCGCATACCGTACTGGCGGTCAACCAGTGCCTGGGCCTGGATCAGCCGGGCTGGCTGCGCAGCGACACGCAGCAGCAACGCCTGGAGCAACTCAAGCAGGCCGCCGGCCTGGCCGACGATCATGCCGTCCTGCCGCAGCTGGCCTACGCCACGCTGGGCTTGACCGACCTGATGCGTGACCCCGGCAAGCTGGCCGGCGCACAGGCAATCGGCAACCAGGGTGTCGACTACGGCGACAGCTTCCTCAACGGCCAGGTGGTGCGGATCGATCGCGATCCCTTCGCGGCGCTCACGCTTCGTCGTCTGGCCGATGTCGCTGACGGTATCCAGGGCAAGGTGCTGAGCCTGCATGCCGGCAACGACCCGTTGATCCGATCCGGGCACCAACACGAACTGCGACGGCAGCTGCCTGAGCCGCGGTTGAGCAGCGTGCTCGTGCACGATGAATCCGGCGCCCAGTGTCAGTTCAGCGATGCCGAACTGGTCACCGCCTGGGACGCACTGGAGGCCTGGGTCCATGAGCAGCGCACGAAGCCCGACGCCATCGAACTGCAGGCACACTGCCTGGCCACGGAGGACGCGGGTATCGCTGCGGGGCCATGCCGGATCGATCCGCACCTGCAACCGCTTGCGCTCGACCATACGCACCGTCATCGGCCGCTGCCGGTGGAGGCAGTCGATGCCCGCTTCAGCGGCAGCTGGTACGACCCGACGCGCGATGGCGAGGGCTGGCTGATCGAGGTGCTGGATGATCGCAATGCGCGGATCTACGGCTTTACCTTTCCCGCCAGCGCCGATGCCGGCGAGCAGTTGTGGCTGACCGGCAGCGGCCGCATCGATGGCGACGGCATCGTGGTCGATCGTCTGGAGCGTCTGGACGGCGGCCGTTTCGCCAACGGCAAAGCGCAGCCACCCCACGCGCAGGACTGGGGTAGCGCCCGATTCGTGTTTCCCGCCTGCGCACAGGCTCGGCTGCGGGTGCAGGGCCCGGAAGGCTACGGCGCCCACGAGCGCGCCCTTGTCCAGCTCACCACACTGGCCGGGCAGGCCTGCGACCGGGCGGCCAGCTCCGGGAACGCCGGACTGGGCGCCTTCAGCGGCAGCTTCTACGATCCTGAGACTCCCGGCCAGGGACTGGTCATCGGGGTCGACGACCAGGGCGCGGTGACCGGTGTGATGTTCAGCTACGATGCTGACGGTGAACCGCTGTGGCTGTTCGCGCGCGGCATGCTCGACCTGCGCGGTCGGCTCCTGCTGGGACCGGCGCTGCAGCCGGTCGGCACCCGCTACAACCAGTTCGAACCCGACGATATCGAGCGGCGTGCCTGGGGTGCCTTGCTGGTGGAATTCGACGGCTGCGACCAGGCCACCCTGCACTTCGTCAGCGACACCCCCGGCTATGGTGACGGGCGTCTGCCGTTGCGCCGGCTGACCCGACCGGCCGGCATCGGCAGCTGCGCGATGCCCGGATCCACGGGCGAGCGCTGAGCGGCATACGACGGCCCTGGACTGCGCCGATCGTCGCACACCGTTGCAGCACCGGCCGATGCGCTGACGGCGTCGGCGCGCAGCGAAATCCCGGGCATCGGGCACGATAAGACACCTGCAACCATCGCGACGCAGGACACCCGACACCGCCGCGCGCGCGTCTATCCGACAACGCCAGCGATGGATCGCCGCAGACACGTGCGACCGAAGTCGCACGTGCCTGCGGGATCAAACGATTTGGAGCCGGCCTGTAAGCCGGGTTCTGTCGAGGACAGTCATTCCTCTGGGACGCCCGTCGCCGTGCGCCTCTAGCGGCCTACCCGGACCCGACGCGGGCAACGTCATGGGGTCCCTATTCGGCCTTGCTCCCGGTGGGGTTTGCCGTGCCCCGCGGCGTTGACCCCGCGGGCGGTGCGCTCTTACCGCACCGTTTCACCATCACCTGTGCCCTTGCGGGCCATCGGCTGTCTGCTCTCTGTTGCACTTTCCGTCGGCTCGCGCCGC
>JAMHVM010000165.1:0-44580 GCA_035911475.1 Lysobacterales bacterium
TTCACCTCGCCGATCCGCCGCTACGCCGACCTGCTGGTGCATCGCGCGATCCGCCATGCCTTGGCCGGTGGCAAGGCCAGCGACTACGAGTACGCCGCGCACGACATCGCCGCGTTGTCCGCGCATTGCTCGGAGAACTCGCGCCGTGCCGAGGAGGCCGAGCGCGATGTCGACGAGCGCTACAAGGCGGCGTGGATGGAGCAGCACGTCGGCAGCACCTTCGAGGGCACGGTCAGCGGCGTCACCAGCTTCGGCCTGTTCGTCGAGCTGGACGGCTCGCGGGTCAACGGCCTGGTTCACGTCACCCAGCTGCCGAACGACTATTACCACTTCGATCCGGTGCGCAAGCTGATGACCGGCGAGCGCCGTGGCCGGCAGTTCCGACTGGGGGATCGGGTCAAGGTGCTGGTGCTGCGCGCCAGCCTGGAGGAGCGCAAGATCGACTTCCGCCTGATCGAGGATGAAACGGCCGGCGGGCGTCCGCGCAAACCGAAGTGGTGAGGACAATTTCGCCACCGTGATCTCGCGGCCTGCGTGCCCGATGATCGCTGCGCGCCGTCATGAATCCGGCCCACAATGTGTGCGAATGAAGGGTAGCTGCCGGGCTTGCCCGGCAGGAAAAGGGATGGGCACCCTTTCGCTAGACAAGGGCCGAATCGACAGCAATGCCGTTGCCGATTTCAGGCAGCAGGGCGCCCATGAACGAATCACACAGGGAGTTGTGCCGTGAGTGCGACACGCTGGACCGGCGGCATCAACGCCGTGCAATCGCTGCTGGACAACGACCCGACCGCAGTGCTGTCGCTGCAGATCGCGCGCGAGGCCCGCAACAAGCGCCTGGACGAGCTGCAGGCCGTGGCGCGCCGGGCCGGCATCTCGGTGCAGACGGCGCCGCGCGCCACGCTGGATCGGCTGGGCGAGGGCGTGCGCCATCAGGACGTGCTGGCACAGATCCGCGAACGACCGGCGCTGGATGAGCGCGATCTGCCGACGCTGATCGAGCGCGCTGGCGAACAGGCCTTGTTCCTGGTGCTGGATGGCGTCACCGATCCGCACAATCTCGGCGCCTGCCTGCGCTCGGCCGCTGCCGCCGAGGTCACCGCGGTGATCGTGCCCAAGGACCACAGCGCGCCGTTGAACACCGCTGCCCGCAAGGTCGCCGCCGGTGGCGCCGAGATCGTGCCGCTGCTGCGGGTGACCAATCTGGCGCGCTCGCTGGAGGCGATCAAGAAGGCCGGCATCTGGGTCACCGGGCTGGCCGGTGAGGCCAGCGAATCGCTGTACCAGCGCGACCTGCGCGGTCCGCTGGCGCTGGTCATGGGCGCCGAAGGCGAGGGCATGCGCCGGCTGACCCGCGAGCATTGCGATTTCCTGGTCCGGATACCGATCGGCGCCGACATGGAGAGCCTGAACGTGTCGGTGGCCACCGGGGTGTGCCTGTTCGAGGCGCGCCGGCAGCGCGGATTGCGCGAAAGCTGAACAACAGCCGCTGACCTCAACAGGCACCGTTGCGACGAAATCGCCCGTGTGCTCGTCTTTGTTGGCAGGATGCAAACGCAGGAGTACGAGCATGAAAACGACTGTATTTGGCGTTGTGGGTCTGGTCTTGGCCAGTGTCGGGTTCTCCACTGCATTCGCCGATCAGTTGGATGAGCGTGGTGCGCGCGAGGCCAGCGGGCCGGTTCAGATCGTCAAGCAGGGCAAGGGGATGTCTGCAGTCGAGCGCAGAACCCTTCGGGATAGCGAGTTCTGTGTGGCCGAAACGGGTGCCCGGATTCGTGTCCGCGCGGGACGCGATGGTTGTCGCTTCGTCGGACGCAGCTACGGTGCCGACGATCTGCGTCGAACCGGCGAGTCCGATGTCGGTCGGGCCCTTCAGCGGCTGGACCCATCCATCCAGGGCCGTCGCTGGTGACCAGAGCATCGGGTTGCTGAAACGACAACGCGCCGGACGAGCCGGCGCGTTGTCGGAGTTGCATCAGTTCGGCGTTGTTACTTCGCCGCGCTGTTCTCCAGCCCGGTGTTGTGGGCGATGAATGCCAGCACGTCGGCCGCTTCCTCGATCTGCTTGGCGATCGGCTTGCCGGCACCGTGGCCGGCGCGGACATCCACGCGGATCAGCGCCGGGCGCGGCGGATTCACTGCCTGGAGGGCGGCGGCGAACTTGAAGCTGTGTGCCGGGAACACGCGGTCGTCGTGGTCACCGGTGGTGATCAGGAACGCCGGGTAGTCGACACCTTCTTTGAGGTTGTGCAGCGGCGAGTAGGCGCGCAGCGCCTTGAACTCGTCGGCATTGAGCACCGAGCCGTAGTCGCTCTCCCAGGCCCAGCCGATGGTGAAGTCGCGGAAGCGCAGCATGTCCAGCACGCCCACCGCCGGCACCGTCGCGGCGAACAGGTCCGGGCGCTGCATGGCCACGGCAGCGGCCAGCAGGCCGCCGTTGGAACCGCCGTGCATGGCCAGGTGCTTGGGCGAGGTCCACTTCTGCGCGATCAGATACTCGGCGGCGGCGGCCATGTCGTCGAACACGTTCTGCTTGGTCAGCTTGGTGCCGGCCTGGTGCCAGTCGCGGCCGTATTCGCCACCACCGCGCAGGTTGGCCACCGCGTAGACGCCACCGGCGTCCAGCCAGGCCAGGTTGCGCGGCGAGAAGCCCGGCGTCATGGGAATGTTGAAACCACCGTAGCCATACAGCAGGGTCGGCTGGCTGCCGTTGAGTTCGATACCGCGCTTGTGGGTGATGAACATCGGCACGCGGGTGCCGTCCTTGCTGGTGTAGAACACCTGCGTGGTTTCGTAGTCGTCCGGCTGGAACGCGACCTTGGGTTCGCGGAACACGGTGCTGGTGTTGCTGGCAGTGTCGAGGCGATAGATCACGGCCGGCTGCGAGTAGCTGGTGAAGGTGTAGAAGGCCTCTTCGTACCTGTGGCTGCCGGTGGCACCGGCCGAGCCCGGACCGGGCAGGGCGATCTGGCCGGCATCGCTGCCGTCCAGCTCGAACAGGCGCAGGTCGCTGGTCGCGTCACGCAGGTAGCTGGCGAGCAGGCGCTTGCCCACGCGCTGCACGCTGTCCAAGGTGGCCTCGGATTCGGGGATGATCTCGCGCCAGTGCTCGCGCTGCGGCTTGTCGAGATCGACGGCGATCAGGCGCTGGCGTGGTGCGCTGTCGTCGGTCTGGAAATACAGCGTATTGCCCTCGTTGCCGACGAAGCCGTACGAGTAGCTGAACTCAGGCACCAGTTCGGTGACCTGCAGCTGGCCTGCGGTCGGCTTGGCGATGAACACCAGATTCTTGTTCTCGGTGCCGCGCCAGACGTTGATGATCAGGTGCTTGCCGTCGTCGCTGAGCCGGGTCAGGAAGCCCCAGTCCGGCTGGTCGGGGCGCTGGTAGGCCAGCACGTCTTCGGACTGTGGCGTGCCCAGGCGATGGAAGTACAGCTTCTGGTTCTTGTTGACCGCCTTGAGTGCGTTCTCGCCGCTGGGCTCGTCGTAGCGCGCATACCAGAAGCCGGAACCGTCCGCGGCCCAGGTGGCGCCGGAGAACTTGATCCACTTCAGATGGTCTTCGCGATCTTCGCCGGTAGCGACATCGCGCACGCGCCATTCCTGCCAGTCCGAGCCGCCCGACGAGGTGCCGTAGGCCAGAAGGCTGCCGTCCTTGCTCAGTTCCGCGCCGCTCAGGGCAACGGTGCCGTCGCTGGACAGGGTGTTGGGGTCGAGCAGCACGCGCGGCTCGCCATCCAGGCCGGTCTGGATCCAGATCTGCGACTGGTTCATCAGGCCGTCGTTGTAGGAGTACAGATACTGGTCACCACGCCGCTCGGGCATCCCGTAGCGCTCGTAGTTCCACAGGTCGGTCAGGCGCTTGGCGAAGTGCTCGCGTGTTGGCAGCTTGCCCAGATAGTCGAAGGTGACCTTGTTCTCGGCCTCGATCCAGGCAGCGGTTTCCGCCGAGTCGATGTCCTCCAGCCAACGATAAGGATCGGCAACCCGCTCGCCGTGATACTCGTCGGTGTGCTCGACGGTGCGGGCCTGCGGATAGACCAGCCGGGCGCTGTCCGCTGTCGCCGCAACGGCGGCCTCGGTCGGCGCAGCGGCCGGTGCGGCTGCCGGTTCGGCGTTGCTGGTGGTGTCGGGAGCGGGATTGCAGGCGGTGATCACGGCGGTGAGGGTCAAGGCGAAACCGCCTCGCAGCAGGCTGGAACCGGAACGTTGCATGGGAAGTCACGGTCGGGAAGGGGGCAGTCAGCCTAATGGCTGCCCGCGCCCGCGCCAACCGTGCCTGAGGTCATGCCTCGCCATGGCAATGAGGCTGCTGGGCGTCGGTGCGCCGGTGCGCGGCTGCCGCTTGCGGGCATTGACCGACACGCGGCTGGCTGGTTCGAAGCCAGCGATCTGGTTCCTGTTCGCCTACCCAGGCGGATGCTGCGATGGACCGAACCCCGGCATGGATGCGGTCAACGCCAGCCCGTTCGCAGGCGGCGCGGCTCTGGGCACGCGTAGAATGCCCGTCGGTATCAGCACGTCCAGGTTCGTCATGCCCTCTCAACTGCCGGTTTCACGCGGCCGTATCGCCGCGATCCTGGCGGCATTGGCCATGTTCGGCCCGTTCGCCATCGACACCATGTTCCCGGCGTTTCCGGCCATGGCGGTGTCGCTGGGCGTGTCCGAGCTGGCGATCCAGCAGACCCTGAGCATCTACCTGATCGCCTATGCCGCGACCGCCTTGTTGCATGGTCCGTGGTCGGACGCCTGGGGTCGTCGCCGGGTGATCCTGATCGGCACGGCGGTGTTCACCGCGGCCTCGGTCGGCTGCGCACTGGCACCGACCCTGGAGTGGCTGCTGTTCTTCCGGGTGGTGCAGGGCCTGTCGGCGGGTGTCGGCTTGATTGTCGGGCGCGCCATCGTGCGCGATCTCTACGACGGTCCCGATGCGCAGCGGTTGATGTCGACCGTGATGATGATCTTCGGCATCGCGCCGGCGATCGCCCCGGTCATCGGCGGTTGGATCTATTCATACACCGACTGGCACGCGATCTTCTGGTTCCTGACCGCGTTTGCCGCCGCGATCTGGCTGGCCTGCCTGATCTGGCTGCCGGAAACCCATCCGGGCGATCGTCGCGTGCCGGTGCAGCCGCGGCCGATGATGCGTGGTTACGGCCAGATGCTCGCCGACAAGAGTTTCCGGCGCCTGGCCCTGTCGGGTGGCTTCAATTTCGCCGCGCTGTTCCTGTTCATTGCCTCGGCGCCGACTTACGTCATGCGGCATCTGGGTCTGGGCGAAACCGAATTCGGCTGGTTCTTCGGCATCACCATCGTGGGCATGATGCTCGGCTCGGCGGTGTCGGTGCGTCTGGCCGGCCGGATCAGCCCCGAGCGCATGGTCGGCATGGGTTACGTGACCATGCTGATGGCCGGCGTCGCCAGCGTTGCCTACAGCGTGTCCGGGCTGCCCTATGTCGTGCCCTGGCCGATCTTGCCGATCTCGCTGCTGGCGCTCGGCATCGCGATCTCGTTTCCGGCCATCACGCTGATGCTGCTGGACCGCTATCCCGAGCGGCGCGGCGCGGCGTCGTCATTGCAGGCCTTCATCTCGCTGATCCTCAATGCCATCGTCGCCGGCGCGTTGGCGCCGCTGCTCAAGGACAGCACCGACTGGCTGACCCTGGGTGCGCTGACACTGACGGTGATGGGCTTCCTGTTCTGGCAATTGCGTCCACGCCAGCGCGACGAGCCGATGCCGCTGCCGGAGGATCCGCTGCCGCCGCCCAACGAAGGTCTGTAGCTGCGGGGACGGCCCGGCATGATCATCACGTGCAGCAGGAACAATGCAGGCAAGCGGGGCAAGCCATGCATCGACAGACGTGGCATTCATCGGCGGGCGGGCAGCAGAGGCCGGGCTTGCCCGACCTGGAGGGTTCAGCCCAGCAGCAGCTTGCTGCCGAAATAGGCGACCAGCAGCAGTGCCATGCCGGAAAGGGTGAGGATGGCAGCGCGGCGCCCGCGCAGACCCATGCGCAGGCGTGCCAGCAGCAGCCCGCCGAACACGAACCAGGCTGCCACCGACAGCACCGTCTTCTGCACCAGGTGCTGGGCGAACAGGTCGTCCACGAACAGCATGCCGGTGAGCAAGGTCAGGGTCAGCAGCACGAAGCCGGCAGCGATCAGCTGGAACAGCAGGGCCTCGGTCAAGGTCAGCGGCAAGGTGTGCAGGAAGGGCAGCGGTCGATGCGTGCGCAGCGCGTGTTCCTGCATGGCCAGCAGGATCGCCACCAGGCTGGCCACGCTGAGCGTTGAATAGGCGAGCAGGGCGATCACGCCATGCAGGCCGATCTGCCAGCTTTCCGGGCGCGGGACCGGGCTGTCCGGGCGGATCAGCAAGGCGGCAAGCAGACACAGGGCGGCGATCGGATAGACCAGCACGCCGACCGGATCCAGCGCGCTGCGGCGTCCGGCCAGGGTCAGTACCAGTGCCATGCCCAGGCCGACCAGCGACAGCGAGTTGCCGAAATGCAGGTCCAGGCCACCGCTGTGCTGGACCATCAGCGCCATGTACAGCGCGTGCGCGATCACCGCGAGCAGTGCCAGGGTCAGCGCTGGCACGCGGGAAATCGGTGCGCCGGCCTGGCTGAGACGCACGGCGGTCAGGCTGGCGGCAGCCAGATAGAAGAACAGTGCGCCGGCAGCGACCAAGGACATGGCGACAGTCTCGCAGATCGGGGTCGGTGCGGAAACCGTGGTCGGCCCGTGCGCTGCCTGCGACACCGGCGATCGCCGCTGGTTCAGGGCGATTTCGCGTTCCCGGCGCTTGCCAGCGTCTCGCGCATCAACTCGATGCGGGCCGGATCAACGTCGTCGCTGGCCTCGTAGATGGCTAGCGCCCGACGCGCCTGCGTCGCGCTCTCGGTCGCGTCACCCGCGACCAGTGCGATGCGGGCAGCGGCGTGATGGACATGTCCGAGCAACGGATTGCCTTCGCCGTACAGCCCGGGCGCCAGCGCGAGGGCCTTGGTGATGGTGGCGGCAGCGTCGTGGTGGCGACCCTGGCGCGCGTACATCTGGGCCAGATTGGCCCACAAGGTCACCAGGCGTGGGTGATCATTGCCAAGCACCTGTACGCGCAACGCCAGTGCACGCTCCTGCACCGCGACGGCCTCGTCCAGTCGATCCCATTCCACCAGCAGCGTCGAATGATTGGCGTAGCTGGTGGCCAGGTCCAGACGCCCGGCGTCGCCGCGGGCCGCCAGCTGCTGCTGGGCCTGCCGGTAGATGGCATCGGCCTGGTCCAGGTTGCCCAGACCCTGGTGGGCGTTGGCGATGTTGCCCAGCAGGACGGCCAGATCGCGTGCATCGACCAGGGCATTGTCCCGAGCCAGCGCATGGCCCTGGTCCAGCAGCCGCAGAGCCTCGTCGTAGCGCTCCAGCACCGACAGCATGGCGCCATAGTCGTTGAGCACGGAGGATCGCCGGGCGATGGTTGCGGCATCGTTGGGGATCAGTGCCAGCGCCTCGTTGAAACGCGCCTCGGCCTCGCTGAATCGACCGTTGGACCAGGCCAGGTTGGCCAGAGCCTGCAGCGCCTCCATGCGCTCGCGGGCGGTGCCGCCGCTGTGCAGCGCATGCGCGGCCAGCAATTGTTCTTCGGCGGCATCGGGACGATCCAGCGCCAGAAAGGCATTGCCGATGGCCAGGCGGATGTCGGCTTCCATCGAGGGATGGCCGGCCAGCCGCTGCCCGATCTCCGGCGTTGCGGCCAGCAGCGCATCAAGCAGGGGGTCGGCTGCATGCCGGTCTGCTGCGGGTCGGCGCGGGCGATCATGTCGAGCAGGAATCGGTTGGCCTGCTGGGCACGCTCGGCGGCGATGTTGGCGCGTTGTGCCTGGATCAACGCGATGGCGAGGCCGGCCAGCAAGGCGGTCACGGCCAGCGCGGTCATCGCCACTGGCAGGCGGTTGCGACGCAGGAACTTGCCCAGTCGATAGCGGCGGCTGTCACCGCGTGCCTTGACCGGGCGTTGCGCCAGCCAGCGCACCAGGTCATCGGCGAATGCCTCGACCGAGGCGTAGCGCCGCTCCGGCTCGGCGGCCAGCGCAGTGAGCACGATGCGATCCAGGTCGCCATCGAGTCGGCGCTGCCAGTCGCGCAGGCCGCTACTCGTCAGCGCCAGACCGGCGGCATCCACACGCGTGCTGGGTCGGGTTGGCGTGGGTCGTTCCAGCCAGCGGTTGAGCACGCCGGGATTGATGGTTTGCCGTTCGCGCGCGGCTGCGCCGGTGAGCAGTTCGTACAGCAGCAGGCCCAGGGTGTAGATGTCGCTGGCTGTGGACAGTGGCTGCCCGGCCAGTTGTTCGGGGCTGGCGTATTGCGGCGTCAATGGCGCCAGGCGGGTGCCGGTGGCGTCGTTGGCGGCTTCGGTGTCCAGGGACTTGGCGATGCCGAAATCAAGCAGCTTGACCGTGCCTTCGGTGGTCACCAGGACGTTCGACGGTTTCAGGTCGCGATGGATGATCAGCAGGCGGTGGGCCGCACCCACCGCGGCCAGCACCTGCGCAAACAGGACCACACGTGCGCGCAGGTCCAGTTGTTGCTGACGGCACCAGTCGTCGATGCGCAGCCCATCGACGTACTCCATCACCACGTACGGTTGCCCGTATTCGGTGCTGCCACCGTCGATGACGTGGGCGATGTTGGGATGATTCAGCCGGGCCAGGAACTGGCGCTCGCTTTCGGCGCGACGAATGGCGGCGGGATCGGCCAGTGTCGAGGCGAAGATCTTGATCGCCACCTGCTGCTCGAAACGGCCATCGGCACGCGCGCCCAGCCAGACCTGGCCCATGCCACCGGCGCCGATCGGCTTCAGCAACCGCCAGGGACCAAGCTCGCGTGGTGCCGGTGCTGTTGCGGCGGTTTCCAGAAATCCGGTGCTGGCCTGGTGTGCGGCCAGCAGTGCGGTCACCGCCGTGCGCAGTGCATCGTCGCCGCCGCAGGCGTCGTCGACGAAGGCTTTACGCTGGTCCGGCGCCTGGTCCAGCGCCTGCGCCAGCAGCGCCAGCGCACGCGCGTCGGTCATGCCAGGGCCTGATAGAGGAAGGCGCGTGCCACTTCCCAGTCGCGCTGCGCGGTGGCGCGCGAGATGCCGATCACCTCGGCGATGTCGCTCATCTCCAGTCCGCCGAAGTAGCGCAGTTCCACCACCCGCGCCTTGCGCGGGTCCAGCGCTTCGAGCTGCTCCAGCGCCTGGTCCAGCGCCAGGGTGTCGATACCGGCGTCGCGCTCGTCGGCCAGTGCCGACAGGGTCACCGCTTCCGGATTGACGCCGGCGCCGCGCTTGGCGGCGTTACGCCGGCGCGCGTGGTCGACCAGCACCTGGCGCATGCGTCGGGCGGCAATGGCGTAGAAATGCCGACGGTCGTGCCGGCCCAGTTCGGGGTCGCCGGACAGGCGCATCCAGGCCTCGTGCACCAGCGCCGTCGGCGACAAGGTGTGGCCGGCACGCTCGCCGCCCATCTGCCGTGAAGCCAGTTGATGCAGCTGCCCGTACACCAATGGCAGCAGCGCCGCCTCGGCATCGCTTTCGCCGGCCGAATGCCGCTTGAGCAGGGTGGTGATGGCGTCGATCTCGGCCATGCTGCGGTCCGGGCGGGGTGGCACGATTGTAGCGGCGCCCGCCGTTTGCGCAGGCGAACGCCTTTGCGAGCCTCTCTCACCGCGAGGCGCTGCATGCAGACATTCACGCTGGCATCGCTGCCGCCTTCGCCGCCGGCCCCGGCGCGCCGTGGGTGACTCGCGATGGACCTGCTGCAAGTGACCCGACGGCGCCTATTTCGACGAACGAGATCGGCAACTGCGACGGCGATCTCAGCGATGCATCAATGCCAGCGCCGTCATGACGCAGGGCATCATCACCCATCGTGTGCGACCTTCATGGTGCACTGCGGCGATCGGAGTGCTTTGCCAGACGGGATGCGGGTGGCGCTATGCTCCGGCCCACCCTGTTCGCGCAATGCTGATATCGCCAGTGCTGCGAGCGGGGTCTATTCATAACGAACAGAGGGAAGTAGGCATGTTGGAGAAGGGTTCGATGCTGCGGCTGAAGCCGCTGAGTATGGCGATCGGTCTGGTCATGATGTCGACCGCCATGGTTCCGCAGGCAAAGGATTTCGTCGCCAAACGCGAGAGTCCGTACACGCTGGCCCTGCAACAACGCGCGCAGAATCACGACGGCGCGGCGAAGGTCTCAACGCCCAAGCGGCTGCGCGGAGGAGTGACGCACGCGGTCACCAGCTGCGCGGATGACGGAAGCGCGGGCACCTTGCGAACGATTCTTGGCCAGGCCGCTGCCGGTGACACCGTCGACCTCAGCGGCCTGACCTGTTCGGTGATCACCCTGACCCAGGGCGAACTGGATGTCGGCGCGTTCGGCGACAACCCGCTGCTGCAGATCGACCTGGTTGGACCGGGGCGCGACCAGCTGGCCATCGACGCCAACAACGCATCCACGGTGCTGGCGAAGTTCCATCTTGGTGGCGAGGCGGCGCAGGGAGTTCTGCGCATCAGCGACCTGTCCATCCGCAATGGTCGTTACACCGGCGGCATGGCCAGCTGCGTCAATAGCAATGGCCGGCTGGAGTTGAATCGGGTTGATATCAGTGGCTGCGTCACCACCGGCGGCGGACCGCAGTTCGCCAGCGCGGTGAACAGCCGAACCCTGGTGATGGTCGACAGCACCGTGACCGGTTCCAGCGGCAGCACCACCGGTACGGGTGATTCACGTGTCGTGCTGGGGACGGTGTATGCCTCCACGGCCGAAATCATCAACAGCACCATCAGCGGCAACACCATCACCTCGCAGTCGGGTGGTTCGGACCTGTACTACCTCACGGCCGGTGCCGGCCTGTACGTGCGCGGCGATGTCAGCATCAGCGGCAGCACGATCAGCAGCAACAGCGGCAACACCACCGCCAGCGGGCATCAGGGCGCGGTCGGCGGTGGCTTGTTCGCCACCGGGAACATCGTGATCATCGACAGCACCATCGACGGCAATACGGTCAACGGGACCGGTGGCGGCGTGTTCAAGGCACCGTTCAGTCCCTGGGGCGATCCGCCTGGGCCGGGGACCAGCCTGCAGATCGCCAACAGCACGATCTCGGGAAACAACGCGGCCTTCGGTGGCGGCATTTCCACGGCGCGGCCGGCGCTGCTGACCAACAGCACCATCGCATTCAATCAGGCGCGGCAGGGCGGTGGCGGTCTGGTGTTCGATCGCGCGTTGGTCGATGCGGCGCAATTCGAGTTCCAGAGCGTCATCCTGGCGGCCAACAATGGTCTGGCAGCCGCAGACTGGTCCGATGTCGGTGCCGATCTGGCGGCGAGCGGAACGCTGACGATCACCGGCCAGAACAATCTGGTGGTCGATGCGGCCGGCATTGCGCTGCCTGCCGGCACGGTTCGGGTGGATCCGCGACTGTTGCCGCTGGCAGACAATGGCGGCATCACGCGCACCCACGCGTTGACTGCGGAAAGCCCGGCGATCGATGCCGGCAACAATGTCGCCGGCGAGCAATATGATCAGCGTGGCGCCGGCTTCCCGCGCGTGGCTGGCGCGTCGGCCGACATCGGTGCCTACGAGTATGCCGGTGCGACAACGGTGGTCGAGTACGCACACGACGATGGCGATGGCGACACCAACCAGGGGCCGCCTTCCAGCTTCGATCCGGACATGCTCTGGGGCAACTACTACCTCACCGAACCCGGTGGCGAGATCATCACCGAGATCTCGGTGGCTTTTGGCCCGACCTTCCCCTCGCTCAAGAACGGTCCGGTGACCTTCTGGCTGCTCGATGATCCGGACATGGACTTCGATCCGCGCAACGCCACCTCGCTGGTCAGCGTCACCGGTACGCCGACAGTGTTCAACGACAACTTCGTCACCGTGCAGATTCCGCCCACCCAGGTCAGTGGCGCGTTCTTCGTCGGTGCCAGCGCCAAACTACTCGGCGGCCAGGATCGTCCGGCGCGGGTCGATACCAGCCACCCGGGAGATCGTTCGTGGTTCTTCTATGCGCCGGAGATCGCCGACGTGATCGACGACCTGGCCTCCGCACCGTTCGGCACCCGCATGGACAACCCGCAGTTCGTGATCTTTCCGGGCGCCTTCATGGTCCGTGCGACTGGTACGCCCGGCAACTGACATGGTCGCAATGCTTCGCCCGTGGCCGGTCTTGTCCTGTCACGGGCGACCGCTGTGAGCCCCCCGTCGAGCGAATGGCTGGCGTGGGTCCCCGCGTGGGCGTTCGATGGGCTAGAGTCCGTTGACACTGCGCGAAGTCGAGGGATCAGCAAATGAAACAATGCACTCACTCGCAGATATTGGATCGGTCTTCGGCAAGCGATCGCCGCGTTGTGCACCGCGGTACCGGTCGGCCGGTGCGTTGTCGAATCTGCCAACATCCCTGGACAGACGAGCACGAGGCCGGCGGTGATGTCAGGCGCGCTTGGGTACGTGTACTGCTCATCGGCGCTCTGGCGTTCACGGCCGGCCTCGCAACGGCCCATGACGGAACGCCGCAACCGGGCTGGGGCGACGATGGCCGCCTGTTGCTCGATGTCGCCGATGGCCTGCAGACGGCACCGGTGTCGGTTGCGCGTGAGCCCGATGGCCGGATCATGCTGGCCGGAACCTGCCGCCTGTATTTGCCCGACACGAGTGTTTCCCGGACGCCGTGTCTGACCCGGCGTCTGGTCGACGGCGATGCCGATGCCGGCTTCGGAACGGGCGGAAATGGACATGTCCTGCTGGGTGAGCAAGCCGCCTATCCCGCTGGCGTCACACTGAGTCAACACGGTTTGGCGCGACTTCCCGATGGCCGCTGGCTGGTGGCGGGCAATGTCGGCAGCCAGGCGTTGCTCGCCGTGGTCGATTCGACGGGTGGCTTGCAATCCATCGGTCCGGACGGCGAACCCTACCTGTCGATCGCGTTCAACCCCGAGGCTTCCCCCCCGAAACACGACGAGATCAATGCCGTCGAAGTCGATTCCATGGGCCGTGTCGTGCTGGTCGGCGCCAGTCGCGCCGATGTCACCGGCAGCGCGTCTCCAAGATTCCGCTACGGTATCGCCCGGCTCAATGCCGACCTGTCACTGGATGCCGGTTTCGCGGAGGGAGGTCGGCGTCTGATACACCCGTTGTCCGCAGAGTCAACATTGGATTCTCGAGCGACGGCAGTCGCGGTGAGTGCCGATGCGCTGCTTGTTGCGGGCAGGACCGACAGCGGCGCAGTGGTTCTGGCGAAGCTGGATGATGTCGGCGCTCTCGATCCCGGATTCGGGTCGGACGGACTGTCGCTTGTCTCAAAGATGGCCATCAGCGTCAATGCGATTGTGCTGGACGCCGCCGGGCGCCCACTCATACTGGAAGTTGCGCCGTTGGGGACGGCGGTGTGGGGGTCGTGGGTCAGACGCTTTCAGATGGATGGAACGATCGACAAGACCTTCGGCGGTATGGGAGCCGCCCCTGTTGGCGGCGCAGTGGGACCCGGACTGCATGTGGTACAAGGCTACTCCCTGACACTTCAGTCCGATGGCAGGATTCTGGCTGCTGGATCAACCCTTCGAGAGGCCATCAGGGAGGCCAGCAGCCTGTTCGTGACGCGTTTGAACGAGAACGGGCAGCGTGATGTCAGCTTTGGCAGCAACGGCGATTTCTGGGGTACCTTTCTGAGTGACAACAACGGAGATGCAATGGCCCATGGCATAACGGTCGATGGTTTCGGCATCCTGGTGGCCGGTTTGGCAGGGCTGGGGTCGGAGCCAGTCCCGCGACAATTCGGCCTGCTCCTCTTGCAGCTGGATCCGATTTTCGCCGACGGTTTCGAGTGACCGTGAATCATTGGGCGGCGCGCCGACCGCCCAGCGGCACAGCAAAGGGTTCAAGCGATCGCCTCATGCTTTTCTGCGGTATCCATCGGTGGTGTGCGGCACTATCCGCGTACGACACGAGCCGGTGATGACGGCCTGTCCCTGATCGGATCAAATCGTTGCTGGTGATGGTTGATCCTTACTGAAACCCGTCGGCGAAGATCAGGTCGACCACACTGCCGACTTCGACCGCGCCGCTGTCGCAGTTGCCGCCGAACGGCCGCGGTGCGCCGCGCTGGTCCCAGGGAAAACCGCAGCTGGCGGGTGGAACACGGTTGATCGCCGGGTTGCCGGCCAGCGGCAGACGGGTGCGGGTCGGACCGCCATGGTCGCCGAGCACGCCCAGCGCCAGGGCGACACTGTTGCCGTCACCGGGTCCGGTGAAGGCGCCCCCGCAATGGCTGTCACTGCTGAGGTTGTAGCCGTTGGAGTCGAGCACGCCGGCACAGTTGCCGTTGCCGTTGCCCGCCAGGATCGAATTGCCGATGTCCAGCGTGTTGTTGCCGGCACCGTCGTTGTAGATGCCGCCACCGAAACCGGCGTTGTTGCTGGCTGCGGTAACGAAGGTTAGCGTCGCCAGTCGGGGCCCATGCTGGGCCAGCGCGCCACCGCCACTGGAGTCGCCCTGGGCGAGGTTGCCATCGAAGGTGGCGTTCATCACCGACAGGCCGCACGTGCTGTAGATGCCGCCGCCGTTGCCTGTGCTGTCGTTGCCGAGAAATGCCGAGTTGATCACCGCCAGCACCCCTTCGTAGCAGCTGATCGCACCGCCGGTGGTGGCTGCACTGTTGCCGCTGAACTCGCTCCAGTTCACCACCAGCTGGCTGCTGCCGCCCAGGCTCCAGATGGCGCCACCGTCACCGGTGTCAGCGGTGTTGTTGTCGAAGCGGCTGTGCAGCACCTGGATGTCGTTGGTCCAGGATTCGATGGCGCCGCCGTAGCCTGCCTGGTTGTCGCTGAAGCGGCTGTGTTCTATCCGCGCCATCACGCCTGCAGCCACGTAGACAGCGCCGCCGTCGAAGGCCTGGTTGCCGGTGAACTGGCTGTGTCGGATGGTCAACTCGCCCTCCATGGCAGCGACAGCGCCACCCCGGCCCAGATTCCCGGAAACGGTGTTGCCGTCGAAGCGGCTGCCGGTGACCAGCGCGCTGCCGCCATCAACACGGATGGCGGCGCCCTGGCGGGTGCTGCCGCTGCCGATGGCGTTGCCGATGAAGCGACTTCCGGCGATGGTCAGCTGGCCAGAGCTGACCAGCGCGCTGCCGGTGCCGGTGCCCTGAGCGACCTCGACATTGTCCAGACGCAGGTTGCCGAAGCTCTCCAGCGCATGGCTGGCATTGAACACGCCACGCCGCAGGTTCAGCCGGCGCAGATGCAGGCTGCCGGAAAAGAACACCTGAAAGAACGCCGAGTTGTTGCCGCCGTCGAAGGTGATTCGGTCGCCGCCATCGATGGTGACGGTGCTGCTGATCTGCTTGTAGCCGGTGAAGGCGATGGTGGTGGGGGCTGCGCCGCAGTTGAAGGTGATGGTGCCGCCGCCACTGCCCTGGACCTGGTCGAGAACGCTGTTGAAGCCGGCCTCATGGCAATTCCCGGGTCCGACCACGCCGTCCGCCGCCGCCAGCGGGTGGCCGATGGCAGCGGCCAGAATCGACGCCACCAACAGGCGCGATTTCGGCAAGGATTTGCTCGTGCTTGCGTGTGGCATGGTCTGGATTCCTGTGGCTTGGGAGGCTCCCGACAGTGGAAAGCCGGGGCGGATGATGGACATGGCCGAGCATCTGGCTGGTCGCCGGTTGCGGCGGGCGTACGAGAAGCGCGGCGTGCAGCGCCGATGTTCCGGAACGATTGCGGTCCCGACCGTCGGGTGCGCCATCACTGCAGAAAACGCCAATCGGGGCGCGATCGCGACATCGTCACGACATCAGCGCTGCAGTCGCGTCAGCACGAGGCGCAGGATGGCTTCGGCGCTGCCGCGATCGGGTGCCGTGACGGTGACGAACCGGTTCGCGGTATTGGCGTGAGCACGGTACTCGTCGTCGTAGGCAACCAGGAAGGCATCAGCACCGAGATCCGGCAGAGGCTCGTGGCTGCTTTCATTGCCCGGCGCGGGCGCCTGTTCCGGCCCGTGGATACGCAGGCTCGCGCCGGCAATCGAACGCGACAGCCATTGGCAGCGTCCGCTGTCGCGCGCCATCATCCGGCTGTCGATCACGGGTGTGCCCAGGATGGTGCTGATCTCCTGGATCGAGGCGAGTTCGCAGGTTTCCGAAGTGATGCCTTGCCACTGGATCTTGCGGTCGTAGTCGGTCTGCATCGCAGCTTCCGGACCACGGTCGGCGCAGCCCGGGATGGCGGCGGCCAGCACAGCGATGGCCAACGATCGTGCTGTGAATCGGTGTGGCATGGACGGGTTCCTGGCACGTGGAGAGAGGTTGGCCTGATCCCGCGCGACAACTCAGCGCGAGCAAGGCGATGCCAGGTTGTACGTGTTGCTGGTGTGGCGATTACAGCCGGTCGAAGTCAGCCAGTTGCAGTCGGGCCCTGCGAAGACCCGCACCGAGGTCCTGCAGACGACTGTGGAATCGTGTCGACCCGGCGTCTGATACCGAGTGGTCTGCAGCCAGCATCCGCGATCGTCGTGGCGATGACGGAGACGACGATGGCGCCTTGAAGGCGCCATCGATCGTGCTAGTGCGCAGGGCTGAGTGCGTCAGCCGGGCGCTGGCGGCCGCTTGCGGACACCGCTCACGGCAGTTCCGGATGGCCCCAGGGTGTCCGAGGCAGGTCGACCGGCTTGGTCAGGTCGAACTCGACCTGGAACAGGCGTCCGCCCGGTCGCGACAGCTCGTACAGGAAGCGTTGGCCGGGTTCGATTTCCATGGCCCAGGTGTTGGTGACCGAAGCAGTCAGACCTTCGCGCTGGAAAGTGGCGATCGACTCCTGGTCGACCGGAAACTCCTGCCGGCTTTCCTTGCCGAGATCGGCAGTGTCGCCGCCATACATGGTCACGGCGTCCTCGCTGCCATCCTCGTGGCGGTGATCGTGTTTCAGGCGCAGGCCAGTGTCGGTGCGCGTCAGCACCCAGGTGCGGCTGTGGTCGTCGCCGACATGGAAGGGAATCTTGATTTCGCGCTCGCCGCACTCGCGGACATGCATCACCAGGGTCTTGTCGTTGAACGGGTCGTCCGGCTGGGCGGGTTCATTGGCGATGATCCGTCCCGCGAAGGCCTGCCCGCAGTGCTGGGCGATGCGGCCCAGAAACAGGTCGATCGGGGCATCGGCGCTGGGCGGTGCCGCCTCGGCAACGGCTGGCGCCGGTGGCTCGGGCGCGGCGGGTGGCGGCGTATCGGCAGCCTGCTGGCCTGATCCGCAGGCAGCCAGCGATGCGGCCGCGACGGCAATGACAAGGGGACGCAGATGTGTGCGCATGACTGTGCTCCGTGTCGGGGGAAACCCGGATGGTTGCACAGTTTTCCCGCTGAGGTGGTTCGCGTGGAGCCTGCCCAGCCGCGAACGCTGGCGCCAGCATCGACTTGTCGGATATCGCGCTGTCGGCCCGGCAGCGGCGCGGGCCGGCAGGCGCGCTGTGGTCGCCTGTTCCCCGAATTGCCAGGCAGTGGCCGTATAATTCAACACCTTGCTGCTGCGTGGTTCCTGTTTCGGAACACGCATGCCGGCGTTTCCACATCGACGAACCATCCGGAGTCACCCATGTTCCAGTCCCTGACCGAACGCCTCGGCCAGACCATGGACAGCCTGCGCGGCAAGGCGCGGCTGTCCGAGCAGAACATCAAGGACGCCCTGCGCGAAGTGCGCATTGCGCTGCTGGAAGGCGATGTCGCCCTGCCGGTCGTGCAGGCCTTCATCCAGCGCGTCAAGGTGCGCGCGGTCGGCCAGGAAGTGCTCAAGAGCCTGACCCCGGGCCAGGCGCTGGTGAAGGTGGTCCGTGACGAACTGGTCATGGTCATGGGCGGCGCCAACAACACGTTGAACCTCAACGTGCCGGCACCGGCGGTGATCCTGATGGCCGGCCTGCAGGGCGCGGGCAAGACCACCACCGTCGCCAAGCTGTCGCGCTACCTCAAGGAGCGGCAGAAGAAGAAGGTGATGGTGGTGTCGGCCGACATCTATCGTCCGGCGGCGATCGCGCAGCTGGAGACACTGGCCGGGCAGGTCGGTGCGATCTTCCATCCCAGCAGCGCCGAGCAGAAGCCGATCGACATCGTCAACGGCGCCATCGACGCCGCGCGCAAGAACTTCGCCGATGTGCTGATCGTCGATACCGCCGGTCGCCTGGCCATCGACGAGCAGATGATGGCCGAGATCAAGGCGCTGCACGGCGCGGTCAATCCGGCGGAAACGCTGTTCGTGGTCGATGCCATGACCGGCCAGGACGCGGCGACCACCGCCAAGGCGTTTTCCGAAGCACTGCCGCTGACTGGCGTGGTGCTGACCAAGGCCGACGGCGACGCCCGCGGTGGTGCCGCACTCAGCGTGCGCTACATCACCGGCAAGCCGATCAAGTTCATCGGCCTGGGCGAGAAGACCGAGGCGCTCGAACCGTTCCATCCCGACCGCATCGCCGGCCGCATCCTGGGCATGGGCGACGTGCTCAGCCTGGTCGAGGAAGTCGAGCGCAAGGTCGACAAGGACAAGGCGCAGAAGCTGGCCGAGAAGATGGTCGGCGGCAAGCGGTTCACGCTCAAGGATTTCCGCGACCAGCTCGAGCAGATGAACAACATGGGGGGCCTGGGCAGCCTGATGGACAAGCTGCCGGGCATGGGCAAGCTGACGCCGAACATGAAGGCGCAGGTCGACGACAAGCAGATCGGCCGCATGATTGCCATCATCAACTCGATGACACCCAAGGAGCGCAAGTTTCCCGACACGCTGAACGGTTCGCGCCGCGCGCGCGTCGCACGTGGTTCCGGCACCACGCCAGCCGACGTCAACCGTGTCCTCAAGCAGTACCAGCAGATGGAAAAGATGATGGGCAAGCTCAAGGGCGGCGGACTCAAGGGCCTGATGCGTGGCCTGGGTGGCGCACTCGGCGGTGGCGGCTTCCCCGGTGGCGGCATGCCGCGCTGAGCGCAGGGAACCCTCATAGCCTGGCGTCGTCGCCCGGTAGGAGGCCGGTTGCGGTTCGACGATGGACGAACGTCGTATGCGCCGTGGTGCTTCCGGTGCGCCAGCTTGTCCCTGCCGTCTCAAGGCCAGCGCAGTTTGCGGTTGCCGATGATGCGGGTGCGCTGAACAGGCGGGGACCGATGCGGCGGCTGAACCGCTGAAGATCGTTTGATCCGGGGCAACCCCGTTCGCCGGTCCGGCGCGTTGAACCGATGCAGCCATGAGGCTGTCTGCATCGGAGCATCGCATCATGTCGCACGCCACACGCTTTCGGGTTGCTCTGTACTCGCTGATGGCAGCCATTGCCGCATGGTCGGGATCGGTTGTCGCCGGGACCGGCCGGCTGGCCGAGGTCGAGGTCTACGACCGCACCAGCGGTCAGGTATTGCCGGTGTACTGGCATCAGGGGCGGCATCATGTCGCCGGTCAGCCGGGCCACGAATACGAGGTGCGCATCCGCAGCCGCGACGGCAGCCGGCTACTGGCCGTCACCAGCGTTGATGGCGTCAATGTCATCACTGGCCAGACGGCATCGCCGGGGCAGAGCGGCTACGTGATCGAGCCCTGGGCCAGCCAGGGCATCGCCGGATGGCGCAAGAGCATGGAGCGCACTGCGTCGTTCTATTTCACTGCCTTGCCGGACAGCTATGCCGCGCGCACCGGCCGGCCGGATGATGTCGGTGTCATCGGTGTGGCCTTGTTCCGCGAATCACGGCCGCAGCCGCGACCCTGGCGTGATGACGAGATCGCTGCTGGATCAGGCCGCGAGCGTGCACCGCACGGCGCTCCGCCGGCCAACCGTGCCGAGCGCAGCGCCGGTGACGAGTCCTTGTCGTCGGCGCCTCAGGCGCAGCCGAAACTGGGTACCGGCCATGGCCGCAGCGAATGGTCCAACGCCCGCTACACCACTTTCCAGCGTCGCTCGGATCGTCCCGACGAGGTGATCACGATCTACTACGACAGCTACCGCAATCTGGTGGCGCAAGGCATCGCGCCGGCGGAACGGCACTGGGGTGGGCGTCACCCGCGGGCGTTTCCGGGCGGCTTCGTTCCGGATCCGTGAGCCGGCGCGCGGCTCGCTGCGTTGAGTCGGTGCTGTCGAACGCTTGCCGATCGTTGAAGAGGTAGTACTTGCGAGCAGCCCGCTCGATGCCGACAACCGATATCTCGGCACGGGCGGGCGGTATTCCGATTGATAGCGGCAGTGCAGTACGGATCGTTCGCCGCCAACCACCACATGCACGCGTCAGACCGGATCGGAAGCCTTCCGCGGCTTGCATCGCTCGCTCCGGGATGGCCGGCAGCGAGCACGTGCGCACGCAACATCGCGCTGGATATCGCCGCCAGCCTTCACTCGAATGTGATCTGTGTCACGTTATGAAGATCGTCGGCAGCCTGGCCTCCGTCGAGCCTCCATTCGCGCCGAACCGGACTCGCTCTTGACGGACAGCACCTCAGGGCGTTTACTCGGAAAAGTTTCACAATTGGGGAGTGGCGGATGATCCGTGTGTTTCTCGTCGACGACCACGCACTGGTGCGCGAGGGTTGCATCGGCGTACTCACGCGACCGGGCGACATCGAGGTGGTCGGCCAGGCGGGCTCGGCCGAGGAAGGTCTGCCACTGATCCGCTCGCTCAAGCCCGATGTGGTGTTGATGGACATCCACCTGCCGGGCATCAGCGGCTTGCAGGCCACCGAGCGTCTGGCGGTGACGCTTCCCGATGTGCGGGTCATCGTGTTGACCATGATCGGCAGCCTGCCAATGCCGCAACGGCTGCTGGAAGCCGGCGCCTGGGGCTATCTGACCAAGGACTCGCCGGCCGAGGAACTGCTGACGGCGGTGCGCCAGGTGGCGAAGAAGCAGCGCTATCTCAGCGCGGAGATCGCCAGTCGGCTGGCCCTGAGCAATGTCCGCTCGGCCGGCCGCGCATCGCCGGTGGAGACCTTGACGCCACGCGAACTGGAAGTGGCGATGCGTCTGGCGCGTGGCGAGGGCAACAAGGACATCGCCCAGCACCTGCATGTCAGCGAGAAGACCGTCAGCACGCACAAGGCCAAGGTGCTGGAGAAGCTGGAGGTCGGCAGCGTGATCGCACTGGCCAACATGCTTGGACACTACGGTCTGCTGGAACCGGGCGCCGAGAGCATCCAGTAGCGGTTGCCGGCGGTGATCATCGGGTAGCCCGCGATACGAACGCGGTGTCCTGAAGGCGGTTTTCCGTCCCGGCTACGCGCGGTCGTGTTTCAGGTGCGGCAGGATTCGGACGCGTTGCTGCGGATGGCGAATTCGCTGCCGGCTACCGGAACAGCCGGGTTGGCTGTTCCGGCATGTCGCCGATCAGTCTTCGCCTTTCTCGGCTCTGGCCGGATTCGGCGTTTCACGCAGCAGTGGCGGTTGCACCGGAGCCGCAGGCGCCGCGGTCGGTTGATCCGTGCTGGTCGGGGCCGGTGCCTTTTCGGCGGTGCTGCGAAGCGTCGGCACCGGTGCATCGGTCGCGGGCTGCCTGGCAGCCATCGGTGCGGGAGCCGGTGCGGAAACCGGTGACGATGGTGTCGGTGGATTCGCCAACGGCGCAGGCGTGGATACCACGGGCGCTGCGACTGGCGCTGCGATCACGGAAGCCGGTGTGGCAGGGGCTGATGGCGTCGCCGGTGCCGCGGGTGCCTGGGGAGGTGCGACGCTCACGGGAGCGACCGGTGCCGCAGTCGCTGACGATCCCTGCGCCGGCAGAGCGGAAGCGGCAGGGGCCGACGGCGTCCGTTCCGCCTCACCAGACGGTGCCCGAGCTGCCTCGGGCTTGTCCACGGCAGCCGCTGGCACGCTGGCGGGGGACGTTTCGGTGCTGCCGTTGGCGACCTGGTCTGCCGGTTGCGGAACCGGACGTGCCGCGGCGACGTTGCCTTCGGATGCCGAAACCCCGCTCGCGGTTGCCTGCGGGCGAGGGCGGTTGCGCACCTGATCGCGATCGCCGTCGCTTCCCGAGTCGGCATCATTGCCCGATGCATCGTTGCCGCTGTCTGCGATATCGCCCTCGCCACGACGACGACGGCGGCCGCCACGACGGCCGCGACGCTTGCGGGTGGAAGAGCCCTCACCGGCGGCCGGCATGCTTCCCGTTGCGTGGATGCCGTCAGCCTCAGCATCAGCACGGGCGGCGCCGTTGTCGCCGGTCTTGCCGGTACCGGCGACGGTGGCAGCTGCGGCGGCCGCGACTCCAGCTGCCGCTGCAGCCGGTCGATTCGCCGAGCCGATGGCTGCCGGGCTGGACGCCGCTGCGGCACCGGTTACGGGCGCCTGGCGCGCGCTGCCGGCGTCGTTGCTGGTCGGATTGTTGCGTTGTCCGCGCGGCTGGTCGCCGGCAGTGGCCGCCTTGGCCGGCTTCTGCGGCGCAGCGGCTGCGGTCCCCGCGGTCTTCTTGGTCGGCTTCGGACGCTGCTTGGGGCGCGCACCCGGCTTGTGCGGCGCATGGGCATGGTGACCGCTGCGGCCGCCATGACGGTCGCCGCGACCGCCACGCTCGCCGCCATCGCGGCGACTGTCGGTGGCGCCTTCGTTCTTGCGCTTGCCGCCTCCGAACAGGCTCATCAGCCATTGCCAGAAGCCGGTGCGCGGCTCGCTCGGCGCCGGTGCCGCAGCCGTCGGCGCTTCCTCTTCCTCGAAGCGTACCGGTGCCGGCGTGCTTGGCTTGATGCCGCTGACCGCCGGCTGTTCGCTCGGGCCATGGCCGTGCTGCTGCATGGGAATGGTCGGCGCCGGCGCCACCGTCTTGCGCTGGTAGCTGGGCTTGCGGCTGTCGTCGCCGAGCTCGTTGTCGCGCAGACGCTGGATCTCGAAATGCGGGGTGTGCAGACGCTCGTCGGCGACGATCACGATCGGCGCCTCGTGGCGCAACTCGATCTCGGCCAGCTGCGAGCGCTTCTCGTTGAGCAGGAAGTTGGCGATGTCCGACGGTGCCTGCACCAGCACCTGGCCGGTGGTTTCCTTCATCGCGTGCTCTTCGACCAGGCGCAGGATCGACAGCGACAGCGATTCCACGCTGCGGATGCGGCCGTGGCCGTCGCAGCGCTCGCAGACGATCTGGGTGGCTTCGCCCAGTGACGGACGCAGGCGCTGGCGCGAGAGTTCCAGCAGACCAAACTTGGAGATGCGGCCGAGCTGGACCCGGGCGCGGTCGCTCTTCAGCGCGTCGCGCAGCTTGTCCTCGACCTGACGCTGGTTCTTGCTCGATTCCATGTCGATGAAGTCGACCACTACCAGGCCGCCGAGGTCACGCAGGCGCAACTGGCGGGCGACTTCCGCCGCGGCTTCCATGTTGGTGTTGAACGCGGTTTCCTCGATGTCCGCACCTTTGGTAGCGCGGGCCGAGTTGATGTCGATCGCGGTCAGCGCTTCGGTGTGGTCGATGACGATGGAGCCGCCCGAGGGCAGGCGCACGTTGCGCTCGTAGCAGTTCTCGATCTGGGTTTCGATCTGGAAGCGCGAGAACAGCGGCACCGTGTCCTGGTAGAGCTTGAGCTTGCGCAGGTTGGACGGCATGACCATCTGCATGAAGTCACGCGCTTCCTCGTAGACCTCGGGGTGGTCGATGAGCACTTCGCCGATGTCGTTGCGCAGGTAGTCGCGCAGCGCGCGCATGATCAGGCGCGACTCCTGGTAGATCAGGAACTGGCCGGAGCGGCTGGCGTTGGCTTCGGTGATCGCCTTCCACAGCTGCAGCAGGTAGTCCAGATCCCACTGCAGCTCCTCTGCGTCGCGGCCCATGCCGGCGGTACGCACGATCAGGCCCATGCCGTCGGGGATTTCCAGATGGTCCAGCGCTTCGCGCAGGGCAGCGCGGTCCTCACCCTCGATCCGGCGGCTGACGCCGGCGGTCTTCGGGTTGTTGGGCATCAGCACCATGTAGCGGCCGGCCAGCGAGATGTAGGTGGTCAGTGCCGCGCCCTTGTTGCCGCGCTCTTCCTTTTCCACCTGCACGATGACTTCCTGACCCTCGCGGACCAGTTCGCGCATGCCGGCCTTGTTCGGATCCACGCCCGGCGTGAAGTACTCGCGGGCGATTTCCTTCAGCGGCAGGAAGCCGTGACGCTCGCCGCCGTAGTCGATGAAGGCGGCTTCCAGGCTGGGCTCGACCCGGGAGATCTTGCCCTTGTAGATGTTGGATTTCTTTTGTTCCTGCGACGGCAGCTCAAGATCGAGATCGTAGAGAAGCTGGCCGTCGACGATGGCCACGCGCAGCTCTTCGCGCTGCGTGGCATTGATAAGCATGCGTTTCATCAAGTGTGTTCCTTGCCGGCGCGGCGGAGCCGGAGCGGGCGGCGGCTGGCGACAGGCGACGCCACTGCGCCGACGCGGGTCGGCAGCGCCCGACCGCGAGCGGATCGCGGACAAGCAGGCAGAGGGTCAGAAGGAAAAATGCCATGTCGTTTGCACGTACCGCCGGAGCATCCCGGGGCCGAACCTTTTTTATGCAGTGAGCAGGCCGTCCCGCCTGCGTGGGGGGACACGCCGGTGGCGCGCCCCGAAAACCAGAACCGGGCTTTCCCGGTGAGCTTGGTCAAACCCGGCAGCGGCAGGCTAACTGGGTCTATGACAAAGCGTGCATACTATAGCAATCAGATGGTTAGCCCGGCAACGTGAAAAATTACAAGGACTTGGCCCCGCCGCGTCCGGCCAGCCCGGGTTCGACCGGGGTGCAGCTCGTAGCGGTCGGCGTCGACCACGCCGGGCAGCGGCTGGACAATTTCCTGCTCGGACGGCTCAAGGGCGCGCCCCGCAGCCTGGTCTACCGGCTGCTGCGCAGCGGACAGGTCCGGGTCAATGGCGGTCGCGCCAAGCCGGACACGCGCCTGGGCGAAGCTGACCAGGTGCGGATTCCACCGGTGCGGCTGGCCGATCCGGGCACGCCTCCGCCGGCGTCCGAGGCGCTGCTGGAGCGCTTGCGCTCGGCCATCATCCACGAGGACGGTCATGTCCTGGTCCTGGACAAGCCCAGTGGTCTGGCCTCGCACGGCGGCAGCGGGGTGAAGCTTGGTGCCATCGAGGCCTTGCGCGAATTGCGTGGAGAGCGAGGCGCGCGGCTGGAGCTGGTGCATCGGCTCGACCGTGACACCAGCGGCGTGCTGCTGTTCGCCAAGAGTCGCGTCGCCTTGCTGGCTTTCCAGGAACAGTTGCGCAGCGGCGCCAGCGAAAAGCGCTATCTGGCGCTGATCGACGGTCGGTTGACGCCGTCACCCTTCCGGATCGAGGCAGCCCTGCGCAAGCAGGTTCTGCAGGGCGGCGAGCGCATGGTCAAGGTGGCCGCCGACGGCAAGCCGTCCGCCAGCGTGTTCAAGGCGGTGGAACGCTTTGCTGGCGCGACCCTGGCCGAGGTGGCGATCGAAACCGGTCGCACTCACCAGATCCGCGTCCACGCGCAGCACATCGGTCATCCCATTGCCGGCGATGGCAAGTACGGCGACGAGGCCTTCAACGCGCGCATGAAAGGCTTCGGCCTACGTCGGCTGTTCCTGCATGCCGCCAGCCTGCGCATCCGGGGGCCTGGCGGTGAGGACTATCTGCTGCATGCGCCGTTGCCATCGGAACTGCGCACGGTGCTGGACAAGCTCGGCGCTGCCTGACGCCTCCGACATCACCCAAGCCGCACGCCGACCTGTGGATGCGGGGCTTGCCCCGCATAAAACCCCAACCGCCGAAAACCGGCATCCATGCCGGGCAAGCCCGGCATCTACTGCAGCGCCGGCAGGAAATAGCGCGCGCCGATCTCGGCGTTGCGCACGATCCAGGGTGGTGTCAGCGCGATCATCGACACATTGAGGATCAGATGCGACACCGCCAGCGGCAGCACGTTCGGGTGCCGGTAGTAGAGCTGGATCCAGACGAAAGCGCCCACGCAGGTGGCACACATCAGGGCGAAGTTGGGCGCGTGCAGCAGTCCGAACAGCATCGCCACCAGCGCCGCCGCCAGCACCTGCTTGCCGCGCACAAGTCGCAGCGCCTCACGCGCGAGCACGCGGTTGAGCAGCCATTGCTGGAACAGTGCCCAGGCGGCGTAGCGCAGGATCTTGTCCGGCTGCGGCCAGCGCAAGGGATAGTCCGGCTGTATCAGGAGCCGGTACACGACCAGCAGGGCGACAATCAGCCCGGTGAACAGCAGCGCGTTGCGCCAGGCGGCGAGCGTGCCCGGCGAAAAGCGCAAGGCCTTGACGTCGCGCTGGCCGATGATGGCGCCGAAGGTGAGCCCGGTAATGAACACCAGCGCCGCGCTAGGGCGGGTGTTGGCCTCGACGCCGCCCATGATCACCACGAGCAAGGGGCCGGCCAGGATCAAGCCAAGGTTCCAGGAGGGTGGAACATCGCCCTTGAAGAATTCGCGCCTGAGCACGTAGACGATGGGAATCAGGTACAGCGCCAGGGTCAGGAACCAGACCGTGTCGGGGATGACCGGCGAACCCGATTCGTGACGGATGTAGAGGACATCAGGCTCCAGGCCCTCGCTGTCCGCGCGCAGCTCTTCCAGCCACAGCGCCTTCTCGGGCAGATAGGTGTGCAGGGTGTCCGGCGCCGGGCGCAGCGCCGGAGCTGCGTGCCAGTGCGCGATGACGAAGTAGGTGGTCAGTGCGACCGCGATCAGCCAGATCGCAGCCAGCCAGCGGCCACGCGATTCGGCCGCGGCAACCGGCGTCCGCGGAACGTCAGAGGGGTTGGAATAGGGCATCGACCTTGGCCGCGCAGATGAAATCGTTGCGGGACAGGCCGCCAACATCGTGCGTGGAGAAACGCACGCGCACGTAGCCCCAGCCCAGCTCCAGATCCGGATGATGGCCTTCCTGCTCAGCCATCCAGCCGATCGCGTTGGTGAACGACAGCGCCGGCAGGAAACCCTTGAAGCGGAAGTCGCGGCCGATGATGGGGCTGTCGCCCTGCACGGTCCAGTCCGGCACCGCGGCCAGCAGACCGGTCAGGGCATCGCCATCGATGCGGTGTTCACCGCCGCTCAAGGGCCGGCAGTGTTCGGAGCGGAGCTGGTCGGCGCTGACAGTCATGATCGGATTCCTGTGGCCGACGATTATAACCGTCAGGCCGGAAGCGACGCCGGCCGTGGATGACGGCCACGCGCGGCCGGGAAATCCGGTTCCACCAGATCGATGCAGTCGACCGGGCAGGGCGGCAGGCACAACTCGCAGCCGGTGCATTCGGCGATCACGACCGTGTGCATCAGTTTGGCGGCGCCGACGATGGCGTCGACCGGACAGGCCTGGATGCACAGCGTGCAGCCGATGCAGCGCGCTTCGTCGATCAACGCCAGACGCATCGGCTTTTCGACGCCGTTGTCCGGATTCAGCGGCTTGCGCGGTCGATCCAGCAATCGCGCCAGCGCTCGGATCGTGCGTTCGCCGCCGGGCGGGCACTGGTTGATGTCAGCCTCGCCGGCCGCCATCGCCGCGGCATAGGGGCGGCAACCGGCATAGCCGCATTGGCCGCACTGGGTCTGCGGCAGCAGCGTGTCGATGGCGTCGACATCGATCGGGATGGCGGGGGTCGCGGTCATGTATCGGCCGATGGATGTCGGCTGCGTTGGTGACTGGCAGGTTTGCCGCCACGGCTGCTCGCGGCAATCACCCGACGCATGGCGCGGCGCGCTGCGACGGCTTCGCTGGATGGCCGCGAATCACTCATGGCGACATTCTAGGGCGCGACCATGATGCGTCGCGCTCATGCTCGGCTGAGTATCCCGTTGCCGTGGCTCCATGCCGGTGGCGACCCGCGTTTAGCCGATCGAATCCGCGCCTTGTCAGCGCTCCGTCAGCGGCGGGCGCCGGCCAGGCGCCAGATGCCCCAGAACACCACGGCCAGGACGGTGGCGCCGATGATGTCCTGCCAGGACGAGGTAAAGATCAGCATCAAGGTGGCCGCCAGTGCCAGCACGGCCAGCACGCGGTCGCCGGTGCTCGGGCGCCGCTGCGGTGTGCCGACCAGCAGGCTCAGGCCAGCTGCCGCATAGACCACGCTGACCAGCAGCACAGCCATATTGATGATGGTGCCGAACTGCTCGCCGATGGTGCTCGCTTCGGTGATCACGGTGATGATCGACATGGCGATCACCACGATCAGCATGCCCCAGCTCGCCGCGCCGTTGCGGTTGTAGTGGCCGAATATCGGCGGCAGGAAGCCGCGTTGTGCCGCGCGGGCGCCGGACTCGCCGGTGACCAGCATCCAGCCGCCCAGCGTGCCGGTGGCCTTCAGCGCGGCGGCGCCGGCGATCATCAGCGCCGCCCAGGGGCCGAACACCGAGGCGGCCACTTCGGCGAACGGCGCGCTGGAATGGAACAGGGTTTCGGCCGGGACGATGCCCATCACCAGCACCGAGGAGATCACGTAGACCACGCCGGCGATCGCCACGCCGCACAGCGATGCAACCGCCACGTTGCGCTCGGGATTGCGCACCACCGCGGCGATCATCGTGGTGGTTTCCAGGCCGATGAAGGCCCAGAAGATCGGTGCCAATGCACCGAACACCATGCGCAGGTCGGAGACAGCTTCCGGATTGGCGCTGTTCCACGCCGCGCCGGTGGTATTCCATGCCGCCTGAAAGGTGTCGGCGTCGAAGCGGAACCAGCCGCCGACCAGCACCACCAGCACCGGCAGCAGGCCCAGGATCAGGCACACCGACTGGAACCGCGCCATCGGCTTGGGGCCGAGCAGATTGAAGGCGAACACCAGCCAGATCAGACCGATCTGGCAGGCCACCTGCATGTCGGTGACGCTGGCTGGCAACAGCAGCACCAGGTAGCCGATGGCGGCGACGGCGATGGCGTTGTTGCCGACCCAGGAAGAAATCCAGTACAGCGTCGTGGCGATGAAGCCGGCGTCGCGGCCCAGCGCCGGGGTCACGTAGTCAGCCGGGCTCTCGAGGTTGGGGTAGTCACGCGCCAGTCGCGCAAAGGTCAGTCCCAGCACCGCGGCGATGACCGTGGCCAGTATCCAGCTCAACGCAGTCAGGCTGCCCATGCCGGCCAGGCTGGCCGGCAACAGGAAGAAGCCGGAGCCGATCATGTTGTTGGCGACCATGAAGGTGGCCAGGGCAGGGCCGATACGGCGGCTGGGCTGGTTCATGCGTCCTCCCCGGAATACGGATGGCGCAGGTTACCCCGGATGACCGGCGCTGTCGCGACCTCGCATCGATGCGATCGACGCGGGTTCGCGCGTCGTGACTACTTCACCGGCATGCCGGCGCTGGCACCGGCATCGACGTCGAGCAGGAACAGGTCGGCGCCGCCGCTACCGGCCGACAGGATCATGCCCTCGCTCATGCCAAAGCGCATCTTGCGCGGGGCCAGGTTGGCAATGAACACGACTTGCCGACCGACCAGTTTTTCCGGCTCCGGGTAGGCGGCCTTGATGCCGGAGAAAATCTGCCGCTGGCCAAGTTCGCCGGCATCGAGCACGAAGCGCAGCAGCTTCTCGGCGCCTTCGACGTGCTCGCAGGCGATCACGGTGCCGATGCGCAGGTCCAGCTTGGCGAAATCGTCGATGCCGATGGTCGTCGGCTGCGCAGGCTCCGCATCGGCGGACTTGCCTGGCGTGGGTGTCGCGGACGCGGGTGCGGCTGGCGCCTTCGCGGCATGGACGTTCTTGTCCTGCGCGTCGCTCTGGCTCTTCTTGCTTGTGCCGCTTTCCGCGGCATCTGTTCGGATGGTAGCGAGCGAATCCTTGCTGGCGTCGATCATGGTTTCGATGTGCCTGGGGTCGATGCGTTGCAGCAGCGGCTGGAACCGGGCGAGGGTGTGATCGCTGAACGGGCGCTGCAGATCAGCCTGCGTCCAGCGCTGGGCGGATTCGCCGAACAGCGCGGCGACCTGTTCGGCCACGGCCGGCAGGATCGGCGCCAGCGCGATCGCCAGCGTGCGGAACGCATTCAGGCCGACGTACAGCACAGCAGACAACTCATCAGAGCGCGTCGGATCCTTCGCCAGCATCCACGGCTGGAACTCCTGGATGTATTCGTTGACCTGATCCGCGGCGCTCATCAGGTTGCGGATCACGTCGCCGAAGTTGCCCGATTCATAGCTGGTGAAGGCGTCGCCAGCGCGCGCCATCACCTGGCTGAGGACGAAGCCACCCTGCTTTTCCGCCGCAGTCGCCAGTTGCGCCGGAAGGCGCGCCAGACGATTGTCGAAGTGGGTCTGCAGCAGCTTCGCGCAGCGGCTGGCGATATTGACGAACTTGCCGACCAGATCGGCGTTGACGCGGGCCACAAAGTCGTCGAGGTTGAGATCGAGATCGTCGACGTTGCCGCTGGACTTGGCTGCGTAGTAATAGCGCAGGTATTCGGGATTCAGGCCCGAATCCAGGAAGGTGCGCGCCTGGATGAAGGTGCCGCGCGACTTCGACATCTTGGCGCCGTTGACGGTGAGATAGCCGTTGACGTGCAGCCGGGTCGGCATGCGCAGGTGATTGCCGTTGAGCACCGCCGGCCAGAACAGGCCGTGGAAGTTGACGATGTCCTTGCCGATGAAGTGGCGCAGCTCGGCATGATCGCCCGGCTTGAGCAGCGCCTCGAACGCGGCTTCGTCGAAGCCGGCCTTCCGGCCGCTGCGCGCCAGCGCCAGCAGGCTGGAGAAATAGCCGATCGGTGCATCCAGCCAGACGTAGAAATACTTGCCGGGGTGGCCGGGAATCTCGAAGCCGAAGTAGGGCGCGTCGCGGGAGATGTCCCAGTCACGCAGGCCACCGTCGGCGTCGATCCATTCGCGCAGCTTGGCCTTGACGCCGGGCACGCCGACATCGCCGTCCAGCCATCGACTCAGCACCTGGGTGAAATCGCCGACCTTGAAGAAGAAGTGTTCCGACGCACGCAGCTCCGGGGTCGCGCCGGACACCACCGAATGCGGATTCTTCAGTTCGGTCGGTGCGTAGGTCGCGCCACAGTTCTCGCAGTTGTCGCCGTACTGGTCGGGCGTACCGCAGTTCGGGCATTCGCCCTTGACGTAGCGGTCGGGCAGGAACATCGCCTTGACCGGATCGTAGAGTTGCTCGATCGAACGGCGATCGATGTGCCCGCCGGTATCCAGTGCGGCGTAGAAGCGTTCGGTCAACTCGCGGTTTTCCGCCGAGTGGGTCGAGTGATACCAGTCGAAATCGACCCGGAAATCACCGAAGTCCCGTTCCTGGCTGGCCTGGGTGACCTTGATGAAGTCTTCCGGCGCGACACCGGCTTTCTCGGCGGCCAGCATGATCGGCGTGCCATGGGTGTCGTTGGCGCAGACGAAGTGCACGGTGTCGCCGCGCATGCGCGCCGCGCGCACCCAGATGTCGGCCTGGATATAGCCGACCAGATGGCCGATGTGCAGGTGGCCGTTGCCGTAGGGCAGGGCCGAGGTAACCAGGATTTGCCGGGACATGCGTACTTGCTCGATATCGAGCCGACGATTATCCCATGCCGGCGCGTTCCTGCCCGGACCACTGGTCGAGGCGATCGAGAGAAGAGGCACGAGAAACGAGTGGGCGCCGATGGCCACGCCCTTCCACTTGCGCCACGGATTCTGGCTGCTCTTCTTTCCTCTCCACTCGTGCCTGGTCCCAAGCGGCGACGGTGCTTCGGTTGCCCCGGATCAGCGCGGACAGTTGAACCGAGCCACCGCCGCCCAGGCGTTGTCGGCGGCACGCGTGCACATGCCCGACAGATTGCCCTGTCCGACCGGATTGGCGGCCATCGCCTTCCAACTGCCTTCCCAGGCCTGCAGCGCCGTCTCCAGGCCGGGGCGCATCTCCTCTGGAAGCCGCGTCAGGCACTTGCGGTAGCGGTCCAGGAATCGGTCGCACTCGGCAACACCCGTCACTGCCGCGAACGGCGCAGGCGGGCGTGCCGGTTCCAGCGCCGGCTCGGTTCCCGGTTCCGGCGCTGTGCCGGTCGTTGCCGGCGACGTGGCTTCGGTGCCGGTGGCTTGCGCTGGGTTCGCCGTTGGTTCGTCCTGTTCGTGGCGGCTGTCGTATCCGCAAGCCGACAGGAACAAGGCCAGAACCATGACCGAATAGCTGGGGACGCGTGACATGGCGGGTACTCCGAAACGAGATCACAGGACGGCAGCGCGAATCAGTTGTGCCGGGACGTGTGCTGGCTTCGACCTGGGTGGCAGCCGAAGAGTTCACTGTCCGCCCTGATGATTGGTGCAGGCAAATGCGTGTCGGTGGTTGGAGACCGTGGTCGGCCCGTGGCGCCTGGCATCGCGCCGCGGGCCGATGCGATGACTCAAGGAGCCGGCGGCGTCGATGTCGGCGGATGCAGCCAGCGCGTCAGCCAGTCGTTCACTTCCTGATAGAAGTAGCGGCTGTTCTCGCCCTTGAGGATCCAGTGGTTCTCATCCGGGAACACCACCAGTCGGCTTTCCACCTGCTGGCGTTGCAGGGCGGCCCAGTACTCCAGGCCGTTGTTGATCGGCACCCGGAAATCCTTCTCGCCGAAGGTCACCAGGGTCGGTGTCTTGAAGTTCGCGGCCAGACGGATCGGGTTCTGCGTGCGCCAGACCTCGCCCTGCTCCCAGACCGGGCCGCCGAGCGTCGCTTCGCGCGACCACGCCACGTCGCTGGTGCCCCACTGTGATTCCAGGTTGACCAGGCCGGCGTGGCTGACCAGGCACTGGTAGCGGTCGGTGGTGCCCTGCAGCCAGTTGGCCAGATGGCCGCCATAGCTGGCGCCGCCGGCGCACTGCCGATCGCCGTCGATGTAGGCGAAGCGCGCGATGGCGGCATCGGCCGAGGCGTTGATGTCGTTGGCTGGTCCAAGCAGCGGATCACCGATGATGGCCTGGGCGAAGGCCTCGCCCTGGTTGGTCGAGCCGCGGTAGTTGGTCAGCAGCACCACGTTGCCCGGCGCGGCGAGCAGGTGGTAGTTCCAGCGCAGCACCCACTGGTCGCGCCACTGCATGTGCGGGCCGCCGTGCATCAGCACGAACAGCGGGTACTTCTTCGCCGGATCGAAGTTCGGTGGCAGCACCAGCATGTTGTGGATGCGATGACCGTCGTTGTCGACGCTGAAGTGTTCGACCGGTGGCAGGTCCAGTTCCGCCACCTTGCTGCTGGTGAAGCTGGTCAGGCGGGTGAAGTTGTTGGCACCGGCGTCGAAGCGGGCCACTTCCGGCGGTGAGGTGGCGCTGTCGTAGATGCCGACCAGCAGCGGCCGGTTGCCGTCGGCTATGCCGGCCAGGTTCAGATAGCCGCCTGCCGCCGGGCGCGCATACTCGCGCACGTCGTCGCGGCCGGGTGTGGCCTGATAGATGTGTTCCTGGCCGTCGACACTGACACTGAACCAGACGCGGTCGCCGCGACGGGACACCACGTAGCTGCCGATCGCACCAGCCTCCGGTGCCTGGATCTTGCCGATCTCGCTCATGCCCGGCCAGGCGAACACCTGGATGCGCGGGGCGTTGTAGACCTTGTCGGTGCGCGGGTAGAGGGTGGCGAACAGGCGCGAACCGTCATCGTTGAAGGTGAGATCGGAGTAGCCGTCGGCAGCATCGTCAGGATCGGCGCCGGTCAGACGACGCGGTTCGCCGCCGGCGCTCGGCACCTGCCACAGGTCGGTGTGGGTGAACGACCAGGCGCTGCGGTTGCGGTTGCGGCTGGCAGCGAAAACAATGGATTCGCCATCCGGCGCCCAGGTCGCCGCGATCTCCTCGCGACCCATGCCGCCGGTGCCACCGAAGCCGGGCAGCCTGGACAGCGCGGTACCGGCCAGCAGGTCGCGCGATTCGCCACCGGCGCGCAGATCCTGCACGAACACGCGCACCTGGCTCTCGTCACGCCAGCGATCCCAGTCGCGGATCGGGAATCCGGTGTAGACCAGCGCGTTGTACTTGCGCTTCTTGCGCTCCTCGGCCAGCTTGCGGCGGCTGGCTTCGTCGGTGGAGTCGCGATCGACATTGCTGATGAACAGCACGTGGTTGCCATCGGGCGAAAACACCGGGGCGCGGGCGCCGGTGATGATGTCGGTGGCACGACGCGCTTCGCCGCCACGCAGGTCGAGCACGTAGACCTGCGCGGCCTCGTCATCGGCGCGCTTGGCCACGAAGGCGATGCGCCGGCTGTCCGGACTCCAGGTCATGCCCGACTCGCCAGCGCGGTCGAAGGTCAACTGCCGGGGCGGCTCGCTGCCATCGGTCGGCACCAGCCACAGGTCGGTGCTGGCCTTGTCGCTGTCGTAGGCCGGGTTGGTCACCGAGAACACCACCTGTTTGCCATCCGGGCTGGGCACCGGTGCGGATACCCGTGGCATCAGCCACAGGTCTTCATGGGTGATGGCGCGCCTGGCGTCGGCATCGAACGGGAACAGGGCGACTACGGCCAACAACGGCACGATCGATGATTTGCGCATCGGTTTCTCCACAGGCAGGCAGGAATCAGTCGCGGATGGTAATTCAAGGAATTGCCGGAATTGCGTAGCGAGCGTGTGGCTGGGTGGTGTCCGTGAGCACCGCCGAACGGGCCTGCAAGGCGCTGGCGTGCGCATGCCGCGCGTTCCCGGCCACCATCCGCTGCGGCAGGCAGCGGTTGCACGATGCTCCCGTCATGCCGCTGCCTGTGTCTGCTCACTGCGGGTCACTGTCGGCTGCGTTGTAAACTGGCAGCCATGTGCGGCGTGCGTCGATCCCGCGGATGGGCGTTTCCTTTCGCTACCAGACAGGTTCCAGGCAATGACCGATTTCCAGACCCGGGCGCGTGAGCTGCTGGCGGGCATCATCGATCCGCACACCGGGCAGGACCTGGTCGGCAGTGGCGCGTTGCGTGGGGCGGTGGAAGCCGGTGGCCGGCGCATGGTCGACCTGGTGCTGGGCTATCCCTCGCGCGGCTGGCACGAGGCCTTGCGAGGACAGGTCTCGCAGGTTCTGGCTGACGCCGGGTTCGCCGATGTCATGGTCGGCGTCGACCAGCGCATCGTGCCGCATCAGGTTCGCGAAGGGCTGACGCCGTTGCCCGAGGTCAGCAATATTATCGCGGTCGCATCGGGCAAGGGCGGCGTCGGCAAGTCGACCACGGCGGTGAACCTGGCACTGGCGCTGGCGGCCGAGGGTGCGACGGCGGCGGTTCTCGACGCCGACATCTACGGCCCGTCCGTCCCGCGCATGCTGGGTGTCTCTGGTCGCCCGGACAGCGTCGACGGCAAGCGCATCGTGCCCAAGCTTGCGCATGGCATCCAGTGCATGTCGATCGGCTTCCTGATCGACGAGGACACGCCGATGATCTGGCGTGGCCCGATGGCCACGCAGGCCCTGCAGCAGCTGCTCAACGACACCCGCTGGCAGGGCGTGGACTATCTGGTCATCGACCTGCCGCCCGGCACCGGCGACATCCAGTTGACCCTGGCGCAGCGGGTACCGGTATCGGGCGCGGTGATCGTGACCACGCCGCAGGACATCGCGCTGCTGGATGCCCGCAAGGCGCTGCAGATGTTCCGCAAGGTCGAGGTGCCGGTGCTGGGCGTGGTCGAGAACATGAGCACGCATGTCTGCACGAATTGCGGCCATGTCGAACCGATCTTCGGTGAAGGCGGCGGCGAGCGCCTGGCCGGCGACTACGACGTGCCCTTGCTGGGCCGGTTGCCACTGGCGCTGTCGATCCGCGAACAGGCCGATGGCGGTCGTCCTACCGTCGTCGCTGAGCCGGACTCGGCGGCAGCCGCCGCCTATCGCGAAATCGCCCGCAACACCGCTGGCCGGCTCAGCCTGCGTGCGCGCAACAAGAGTCTGGGACTGCCCAACATCGTCATCGAGTAGCGTCCGCAGGGTGCGAACCGAGGTTCGGTTGCGCAGCGGAGTGTCGCTTTCGGGTTCGGATTGCGAGGAGTAGGGCACCAGCGCTCGCGGACGCGTCACCATGTCGAATGGACTCCGGATTGTCACTTGGTCGTCGCTAGCCTGGCGAACGACCGGAACCGCCACCATTGATGCCGGTGCGGGCGTGCAGTGGCCGCGAGCGTCGACGCAGCGGCAACCGCCGTTGCGACCGGGCCGGTCAGCCGAGCGTGGACCGGCTTCCATCGCCGCTCGCACACTCGCTGGGCTGGTGGCACTGTGCGGCTGCGGACTGGCGTCGGGCCAGACCCTGACGGTGACGGTCGCCGACGACAGCGTCGATGTTGCGCCTGGCGACGGAGTCTGCGCCGACGCGCAGGGCCGGTGCAGCCTGCGCGCTGCGATCATCGAGGCGAACGCGCTGCCCGGCCCGCAGCAGATCGATCTTCCCGCCGGGCACTACATGCTCACACTGGCCGGACCGATGGAGAATGCCGGCCTGTCCGGCGATCTCGATATCCGGGACGACGTGGACATCGTCGGCGCGGGCGCGGAGCTCACACGCGTTGACGCCCAGGGCATCGATCGGGTGTTCGACATCGGGGCGGATGGTGTTTTTGCCTCGACCACCATTCAGGGACTGACCATCTCCGGTGGATCTCGCTTGGCGCCTTTTGCAGATGCCGACGGCGGTGGAATCCGCATCGGTTATCGCGGCGCTTTGACATTGAGCGATGCGATCGTCCGCGACAACCATGCCGCACACACTGGGGGCGGCATTGTCAGCCGCGGTTTTCTGGTCGTTCGGCGTAGCCGGATCGAACAGAACACCGCCATGCCGCAAGGCACAGTGTGGGCGGAAGGTCTGGGTGGCGGCGTCGCGGTCGGTGGTAGCGAAACGGCGTTTGTGTGGCTGTCCGAGACGACGGTGCAGGAGAACCAGGCGCTGGAAGGCGGCGGCGTCTGCACGCTCCGCGGCGAGAATCCTGGCATCAACACACGGGTCGGCTACGGGCTGGTGCTGATCGAACAAAGCGCGATCATCGAAAACGCCGCAGACATTGGCGGTGGCTACATGTGCGACACCATGGGATCTACGGTGATTCGCAACAGCACCCTGAGCGCGAATACCGCCGTGACGTCCGGCGGCGGCTTCTACAACGACAACACCTGCATGATGCGGGTCGAGTCGAGCACCTTCGTGGGCAATTCGGCGCCGTTCGGGGGCGGGTTCCACAACATCCATGGGCCGAACGAGGCCTTTCTCTACATCCAGGCATCGGTGCTCGCAGACAATACCGGCTACACCTGTCACGGTCCGGCGCAATCCGGTGGCCATAACCTGGTGCATACCACTCACCCCGGAGGCGGCTCGGCCTGTTCTTGGCCGGTGGCCGAGGGTGATCTGCTGGACGTACCGGCATTGCTCAGCGACTTGCAGTTGCCCGACCAGGGCACGGCCTTCCATGAGCCATTGTCGGGAAGTCCGCTGGTCGATGGAGCAGGAACGGCCTGCCCCGAGGTCGACCAGCGCGGATTGGACCGACCCGTCGATGGTGACGGCGACGGTGTGGCTGAGTGCGACATCGGCGCGATCGAACTGGACGCTGGTCAGGGCGCCGGCCGGTCCGCTACGGGAGGTGCCCGATGAGCCAGCCCATGTATTCCGGAACTGCCGATCCACGTCCTGCCCCTTCGTGCCGTGGCGGAACGCGCGTCGGGAGCATGCGCTGGAACCTGTCGTCGAGCCTGTTTGCCCTGATCGTGCTGGCAGGTCTTAGCAGTCACGGACAGGCGCAGACATTCACCGTGAACACCTTGTCCGACACCACCGACTTCGCGCCCGGCAATGGTGAATGTGCCGACGTAGCCGACGCCTGCAGCCTGCGCGCGGCGATCATGGAGGCGAACGCCCTGGCAGGAAGACAGCACATCGTTCTCGGCGCAGGGACGTACCGGCTTTCGCTGGTCGGAACGATGGAGAACGGCTCGACATCAGGCGACCTGGACATCCTCGACGACCTTGACCTCAGCGGCGCCGGTGCCGAGGCATCCATCATCAATGCAGCGCAAACCGATCGCGCCTTCGACATCGCACCCGACGGGTCCGGACCGGTGTCGGTGGCCATGGTCGGCCTGACCATCACCGGTGGATTTCGGATCAGCCCACCGAACGACGGGGAAGGAGGCGGGATTCGCATCGGCACTTCTGGGTCGCTCGATCTGCTGGAGGTTGCAGTGCAAGGCAATCTCGCCGAGATGCGTGGTGGTGGCCTGCTCAATCGCGGACAGTTGATCGTCCGGCGCAGCCGCATCGAGAACAACTCCCTCAGCAATTCGCCGAACCAGCATGCCCTCGGCGCCGGGCTGGCGACCGGCGGGCCAGCCTCATCGGCCTGGTTGATCGACACGATCGTGCGCGGCAACCATGCCCGACGCCTCGGTTATGGTGGCGGCGTTGCCGCGTTCAGCGGCGGACGCCAGGGCGTGCATTCACCCATCAGCTTGGGTGATCTGGTGATCGAGCAAAGTGCGCTCATCGACAACCGGGCCGGGCTGGGCGGCGCAATCTATGCGAACACGCCGGGCACGATGTTGCTGCTCAACAGCACGATCAGCGGCAACGAGGCGAACAAGGGCGGTGGTCTGTTCCTCGAGCGGGAGCGCGCGACACGGATCGTCTACAGCACGATCAGCGACAACAGGGCGGCCGTGCTCGGTGGCGGCATCGTCAACCTGCAGGGACCCGCCGAGCCGTTCCTGCACCTGGCGGGTAGTGTCGTCGCCGACAACCATCCTTCCGACCTGCGTGGCCCGGTGTGGTCGGAGGGCCACAATCTGGTGACCGTCGACGAAGGCGCGCCCCGTTGGCAAGCGGCCGACGGCGATCACCTCGGATCGCCGGCGAAAATGGGGAAACTGCAATGGCCGGAAGCTGGGGCGCCGTTTCACCTGCCGGGAACGGACAGCCCGGTTGTCGATGGCGGCGGCGATGCCTGTCCGGCGATCGATCAGCGCGGCCAGCCACGACCGCAGGACGGCGACGGCGATGGTGTCGCCACCTGCGACATCGGTGCGATCGAGCGGGCACTGGCCGATGACATTTTCGCCAACGGTTTCGAGCCGACCGAGGCGGTGCGCGGCGACGCGACGCCGTAGCGTCGTGTTGCCCGTTTCAGTTCTGGAAGCTGGCGTTGAAGATCGGGTCGTGGTTGTCGTTGAACCAGACCAGCAGGTCGCGCAGCGCCAGCGGCGTATTGGTGGCGGCCGGTTGTCCGCGCTGATCGGTCGGCGTGGCACCGTGACAGCCGTCGCAGGCACGGATCTCGCCCGGCTGCACGCTCAGCCAGTAGCGCTCGCGCACCACGGCCTGACCTTCGGGGGAATCGACCTGCCAGCTCAGCGCCCGTCGGGCCGGTACGAAGATTGCGACCGAACCATCGCTGGCGATCTTCGCCGATCCGACGCCACCTGCCGGGTTGGGTGGATTGAAGCGGGTCGCCTCGGGGGCATGCAACCATTGCGCGATGGTGCGGCGACCGCGCTGGAAGCTGTCGTAGGCTCGGATCTGGTCGCCCTGCACGACGCGCATATGGGCGATGTCGCGGGCATGACCGGCGAAGCCCGGCGCGATCGACTGCACGCCACCGGGCACGCGCAGGTTGAACGGCTGCTGGCGATCGGCGAAGTCGCGGCTGGTGGCGTTGCGGACCACGATGACGCCGAGGTTCCAGGCCTTCAGGAACTGCTTGAACGATTCGATGTTGGTGCCGGTCTGGGCGAACACACTCTGCTCGGGACTTTCCAACCCGGGTTCCTGCGAATGTGCCGGGCGCGTACGTGCACGCACCGGTACCGGCGAAAACTCCCAGAACACGCCGCTGTAGCTCACCAGCGCATCCGGATTCCAGAAACTGACCGAGCGCGAGATGCCGTTGGTCAGCGCCTGTCCCGGACTGACCGTGCCGCTGCCACCGGTGGTCAGGCGATTGATCCGGAACTGGTAGCGGACCGATCCCGATGCGTACTCGGAGCTCGTGGTGTGCGCTGCGATGATCGCGCCGTTGGAAAGCACGGCGGGATTGCGATAGCGGGCGAATGCCGGCGGTGCCGGATTCGGGTAGACGGCACCGCTGGGATCGCTGAGATAGGTGATCGCCAGATCGCGCGCCTGCAGTTCCGGCGGCGCGTTGAAGGCGACCAGCTGGCCGGAACCGTGGCTGCCGAATTCCGGAGCGTTGATGGCGATGTAGCGTCCGGGCGTGGCGGTGTCTTCGATGGTCTGGATCAGGTTGATGACATTGTTGCGGCCGCCGGGCGCGCCGTAGTGGTGCAGGCTGCTGTCCGCCTTGAGACTGGCTTCGAAGTAGTGGAACAGGTCATGCCGGCCGATGTGGTTGAGCGTCAGCATGCCGGTGCCGTCGGCGTTGATCATCCACGGCATGAAATGGTTGGTGCGGATGCCGTGGTAGATGGCGTCACCCAGGCGCGATTCCGGGAACACCTCGGTGCGCTCGCTCAGGCGCGGCGAGTTCTCGGCTTCGTTCTGGTAGTTGAAGGCGCCGGCAGGATTGGCGTTGGGGTTGTCCGCCTGCTGGTCGCGCATCAGATGGTCCCAGCGGGTGAACACGACGCGACCGTAGCGGTCGACGAAGGGTTCGAAGGAACCCGACGGCGAATGCTCCATCAAGGTCAACTGGCCGGTTCCGGACGCGATCTTCCACAGCCCGGTCGGGGTCGGGGTCGACTCGTACTCGTCCAGCTGCGGGTACAGATGGCGCTGGCCGTTGCGCGGCCGATCGGAGACGAAAACGATGCTGTCGTCGACCAGATAGGCGGGCTGGATGTTGTTGTAGTCGACCGGCTGGTTGGCGACCCGCGTGATCGACACCGTCTGGCCGGCGCCAAGACCGGTCACTTCATACAGCTGCCAGTAGTAGCTGTTGACCTGGTACTGCTGGGTCGGCGCGCCCACCACCATCGAGAACAGGGCCTTCTGCCCGTCCCAGTGCACATGCGGGTCGCGTACCGCGATCGCGTTGGCGCCCTGCTGCCCGGTCGAGCCGAATCCGGCCTGACGGGTCAGGTTGCGCAGCGTGCCATTCGGGTAGCAGATCATCAGGTCGCCGCCGCGGCCGGCACTGCCGACCGAGCCGCGGTGGTTCGCGAACACCGAGCCGATGGTGGCGAAATCCGTGAACACCGGATACTGCAACACGAACAGCACCGGCTCGGGAAGGCCGCTGCCGTTGCACTGGCTTTCATCCTGGCCCCAGGCAGGGCAGGCGACGGCCGAGAGCGCCAGCGCGCCCAGTATCCAAGTCTTCATACGAACCCCCGTATCGCGAACGGTCGCGATCATGGGTCAGCGGATTCGTTGACGGCAAGTGCTGATTTCGCGAAATCGGCGCTGGCGCAAGCTCTCAAACTATGGAGATGTGACGGGGGCCGCACTTGCCTGCCGATCTGCGTCGATCCGGCATTTTCCGCGGCCATCATCGCGTCACCTCGCCACGGGAGCCTTCGAAGCCGTCGATGAAGATCCAGTCGAGGTTCTCCTCGATGTCGACGAATATCGCCGCCGGCGGGCCAGTTTCGCCGCCATTGTCGTTGCCCTGCACGAAAAGCAGGTGTCGTCCGGGCGCCAGTGTCGTGGTGTCCAGGACATAGCGCACCGATTCGCTGCTCGCATTGAACGTGCCATCGACGGCATCCATGGCCCGCGCGATGGCGCCCGGCTGCCAGGGCAGTTGGCCAACGAACAGGTTGGCGCCGGCGATGCTGTGGATGGTCGAAGCACCTCCCGGTCCGGGGCGGTAACGGCTGTCGTCGACGGTCGCCGTGATCACCACTGGCGTGCCCTGCTCGACACTGGCCTTGTTGATGCTCAGCCCGTAGCTGTCGGGTCCGGCCGGCAGGATGTAGGGCGCGTGCAGGACACGTGCACCGTAGCGCAGCGAGGCCAGGTTGGCCGGCAGGATGGTGTTCTCGAAACTGGCGCAGTCCTGAAAGAACGCGGTTCCCAGCTCGTAGGTCAGGGCCGGTACGCCGAGGTCGCCGTAGGCCTGGTCGATGGTGGTTCCGTCGGTGGCGTAGAGGTTGAGTGACTGCTGCGGGGTGTAGCTGTTGAACCAGGCCAGGCGGCGACCCAGATTCACATAGGCCTGGTTGTTGCCGGTGACGCCGGGACCGCCCCAGGGCCAGAGCACCAGACCGGAATGGCTGTGCATGTCCAGAAACAGGCCTTGCGTGGCCGGGCTGGCAGCAATCGAGGGCTGATTGGGCAAGGCATCACGGGTATCGGGGAAGATCTCTCGCAAGTATTCCACCACTGCCTGGGTTTCCGGCTCGGAACCGCCACCGGGACCGCGGTAGGTCTGCTGGCAGGCAACGCCGCTGGAGCCGGTGTTGGTGAACCAGCTCCAGGGATAGTTGCGGTTGAGGTCAACGCCGGGGTGATTGCTGCTGGTCGGGTTGCCATTGCTCTGCGGGCAGTGGTTGAGGTTTTCGTTCTTGCGCCAGAGCACGGCCTGTTCGGCACGCTTGCGTCCATCCGGATTGGCCTGCAGCAGCAGGTGGAACTCGTGGTTGTCCAGCAGCCAGGTGCTGTCGGCGTCGCTGCCGTAGCCCGCCAGCAGGTCTTCGGCGAACCGGGTCATCAACTCGGCTGGCGTGTATTCGCGGGCGTGTACGGAAGACATCGCGAAAAAAACCGGCTTCCGGCCGATGTCTTCGGCATCGTTGGCCAGGCGCAGGACGCGCAGGGGATAGCCAAGGTCCGGGTCCTGGGTCCGGCGCCAGCTGTCGCCAATGTCGACGATGCTGGCCAGCCCAGGATAGTCCGTGACCAGTTCCTCCATCGTGGCCAGGGTTTCCTCGACCGTGCGATAGCAGGCAAAGCCGGGAATGGCGCGCAGACCGTTGATGCCGGCGCTTGCGAAGGCCCGTGCGGCGGCGGTCTGCGTCTCGTCGACGGTCCAGTCGAGATCCAGACCACGCAGTCGGGTCCGGGTCAGTGCATCGGCTTCCAGCGTAGCGATGCCGGTTTCGTGATCGAAGGCGAAGTGTCCGACCAGAACGCCCAACTGCTGGCGCACGGCCGGATCGTCGGCCTGTATCCGGATGATCTGGATCGACTGCAGGGCATTGGCTTCGTCGAGGCTGATCTGCGCGGACGCGTTGCCGGCGGCGGCGAGCGCAGCCGCGAGGAGGACAGGTCGGAGCATGGCGGGAGCAGTTCCTGTAGCGGGTAGGCTGATTCGACAAGCATGCCGACACCTCTGCGGGTGTCTGGATCGGCGAGCGCGCGCCATGTTAGCCGCGATCACCTTCACGGTGCGCGCAAGCGCCGCCGCTGCTACCCTTCGCGCCCTCCCGGAGAGGCGTGAAACACCGATGACCATCAAGTCCGACCGCTGGATCAAGCGCCTGGCCACCGAGCGGGGCATGATCGAACCCTTCGAGCCAGGGCAGGTGCGCAAAGGCGTGGATGGTTCGCGGCTGATTTCCTATGGCACCTCCAGCTACGGCTACGACGTGCGTTGTGCCGACGAGTTCAAGATCTTCACCAACATCAATTCGACCATCGTCGATCCGAAGGATTTCGACGCGCGCAACTTCGTCGACTTCAAGGGCGATGTCTGCATCATTCCGCCCAATTCCTTCGCTCTGGCGCGCACCGTCGAATACTTCCGCATTCCCCGCGACACGCTGGTGGTCTGCTTGGGCAAGAGCACCTACGCGCGCTGCGGCATCATCGTCAATGTCACCCCGCTGGAGCCGGAGTGGGAAGGGCACGTGACGCTGGAGTTTTCCAACACCACGCCATTGCCGGCACGCATCTACGCCAATGAAGGCGTCGCGCAGATGCTGTTCTTCCAGTCCGACGAGGTCTGCGAGGTGTCCTACGCCGATCGTGGTGGCAAGTACCAGGGTCAGACCGGCGTCACGCTGCCGCAGGCCTGATCGGACCGAGTTGTCTGTCGCGCGTTCAGCGGGTTCGTCAGCGCTTGGTCGGCAGGGAAGGAACCGGCTTCGGGTATCCTTCCCCGCGCGTGCGCCCGTAGCTCAATCGGATAGAGCACCGGCCTTCTAAGCCGGTGGTTGCAGGTTCGATTCCTGCCGGGCGCGCCATGTTTTCAATGAGTTGCAAGTGCCGCTAAGGCGGCCCCTGAAAATATTCCTGAAAATAACCCGTCATTTCCTGCTCTTTCGGCCACGTGCCGGGCAGTGGTTCGCCGCGCTCCGGATCAGTCGCGCGAGACGTCCCGGACGCCGCACCTTGTTCGCGCTTTTCCATCGCTGAAGACGGCGCGGCAGTGGCCGTGATCATGTACACGGGCAACGGCCAATCGCGTTCGCCGTAATGCGGACTGGCACGACGCCGCGGGGATCGTTAGAATCGCGCCCCCTGTGGTGGATGTAGCTCAGTGGTAGAGCACTGGATTGTGGCTCCAGATGTCGCGGGTTCGATCCCCGTCTTCCACCCCAAGTCCCTGGTCCGGAACAATCCGATGCCGTCGACGACGGTAGCCGCGATCTGCTCCGGCCGGTTGCCAAGGCAGGCGCAAGCGGTCACAATTCCGCCCTTGCGTCGACCCGGACGGGCTGTTAGCTCAATGGTAGAGCAGCTGACTCTTAATCAGTAGGTTCGGGGTTCGAGTCCCTGACAGCCCACCACTTTCCTTCGAGGTCGCCGCAACGCTGCACACCGGGCGAGAGTGGCGGAACTGGTAGACGCGCTGG
>JAMHVM010000166.1:0-4399 GCA_035911475.1 Lysobacterales bacterium
GTAGCGAGCGGGTGGTTGGCGGTGGCCGCCGACGCGCAGGAAACGCAGTGTATGAGTGATACTTGAGCATTCCGAGCACCGCCGGACACCGTCAGACGCCTGCGCGGTGGTTTTTCAGCGGCTCCTCAAGGCCCGCATTGGAACTGTTTCGACATTACCGCTGCCCGTTGACGGCCTGGATCGTTGGCTGGGCCACAGCCGTGTTCGCATCCAGTGCGCTGATCGCCCTGTCTGGTTCCTCCAGCAGCCATGGCATCGCTGTCAACGGCGTCTCCGGGCTGCCAGCGGCGACCTGGCGCATCGCCGATGAGATGAGTCCCTTGGCCAAGCTGCTGTTCGGCGGCCTGTTCGCCGGACTGTGCTGGCTTGTTTCACACCTGCGCTCGACCGGCGGCGTGCTGATGTCGGTGCTGTTCGCGGCCGCAGGCATCGCCGCCATGCTGCTGGATCTGCTGCTGATACCCGAGCGTTTCAGTCGCGGCTTCGGCATCGGATTGACCGGCGCACGATTCGATGCCGAGGTGCTGCCGCTATATCTGCTCGGGGGTCTGCTGGCAGGCCTGGCCTTCCATCTCGTTACAAACCGTTGCCGTCCGCAGACCAGCAGCACGGAACGAAGCTGATGCCGTCCCGACCGGCAACACCGTCATCGACGCCGCCTGAGGCAGGCACTGGATCCGGCTGGACGCGACTGATCGCAGCGCGAGGATTCGCGGACATTCCGCCGCGCGTGCGTGTGCAGCCAACCTCACCGGCGTTGCGCGCAGCACCGCCCCTCGGAGAACGATGATGAACGGGCACCGGATCTACAGCATGGCTTTCGCCAGGGTCTACCCGCTCTACCTCCAGAAGGCCGAACGCAAGAACCGGACCCGCGACGAAGTGGACGAGGTCATCCGCTGGCTCACCGGTTACGACCAGGCCGGACTGCAACGGCAGATCGAGCGTGACGTCGACTTCCGCACCTTCTTCGACCAGGCGCCGGCCCTGCACCCGAACAGCGCGCTGATCACCGGCGTGGTCTGCGGTGTCCGGGTGGAGACGATCGACGACCCGCTGATGCAGCGCATCCGCTGGCTGGACAAGCTGATCGACGAGCTGGCCAAGGGCAGGACCATGGACAAGATCCTTCGCCGTTGAACCGGATGCCGTCGGAGGAATTCAGCCGCCACAACCATGCTGGCGCACGCAATCACCAACACCGAATGCGTTCGCGCACCGAACATGGCAAGGTGCGCCGGATGTCGCCTCGCGCCGACCTGACCGGTCCGGATCGCGCCAGCGCATGGAGAACCGCCTTGCCAGCCCCGTCGCCGCACAGCCCAGCCGATGACACGCCTGCGATCAGCGACCTGACGACGCTGCTCGCGCACATGCAACCGGCACTCAACCCCGGTTGCTACGTGTTCGTGACCTTGCCTGCCGGCATATCCCTGGATGCGCGACAGATCGTGGCATCGATCCGCGAAGCCGAGGGGCTTTCGGTCGTCGTCGCCGAAAAGCTGGCAGACGAACTCGACCTGCCCATCGTCTTTCGCGCAGCGTGGATCACACTGACCGTGCACTCCGATCTGCACGCGGTGGGTCTGACCGCTGCGATCTCCAAGACACTGGCGCAGGCCGATATCGGTTGCAACGTCGTGGCCGGTGTGCACCATGACCATCTGTTCGTGCCCTTCGAACTTGCCGACAAGGCGATGGATGCGCTGCGCAGGCTGTCGACCTACGCGGATTCAGCGATCCTGGCCAGCCAGGCGACCGAAGGTCGACGCTGAGGACGTTCTCGTGTCCCTGGCCGGTCCTCGCGGACGACTTTCCCGTCGCGACAGCATGCGCCGCCCCTGACATCCGAGTGGCAGATATCCGAGTGCAGGCATGATCGAGATCCGAATCGCCGATGCCACCGACGTGCCGGCCCTGTTCGACATTCGAACCAGCGTGCGCGAGAACCATCTGTCGATGACGGAACTGGCTGCGCTGGATATCACGCCGTCGACCTTGCCGGCGATGCTCGTCGGCGATGGCCGCGGCTGGGTGGCACTGGCTGACGGCGAACCGGTCGCATTCGCCATGGCCGATGCCGTTGAAGCGACCGTGTTCGCCCTGTTCGTACGCGCCGGTCACGAAGACCGCGGCGTGGGCCGCCAGCTGCTGAGCGAAGCCGAGCGCTGGCTGGGCGAGCGCGGCTGCACCGAGATCTGGCTGCTTACCGATGCCCGGCGCGAGGTGCGTGCGAACGGTTTCTACCGTCACCTGGGCTGGCAGGACCACGGCATCCAGGCCGACGGGCAGGTGCTGTTCAAGAAGCGCCTGATCACATGACCGTCGAGCCGTTCCTGTCGGACGCCGGGATGCCTGCGCCATTCCTGGCTCGCGTCCCGCAACAACCTGCATGCGACACGGTCCGCGTCATCAACCCGGATCCGTCTGAACACCACCGGAGCACACCGCCATGACCGACGCCATCGAGATCCGGGTGCTGACCGCCGACCAATGCCCCAGTCTGCGCGCGGCACTGGATCTGTTCGGCCAGGCCTTCGACGACATCGACACTTACTCGGCTCGACAACCCGACCAGGCCTATCTCGCGGCGCTGCTGGCCAGCCCGACCTTTGTCGCCATCGTCGCGCTCGACGGCGAGGTCGTGGTCGGCGCGCTGGCCGGCTACGTGCTGCCGAAGTTCGAGCAGGCCCGGTCGGAGTTCTACATCTACGACCTGGCGGTGGCCGAGACACATCGCCGACGCGGAATCGCCACGGCGATGATCCAGTCCCTGCGACAACTGGCGGCAGAGCGAGGCATCTACGTGATCTACGTGCAGGCCGACCACGGCGATGATCCGGCGGTGGCGCTGTACACCCGCCTGGGCGTGCGCGAGGACGTGATGCACTTCGACATCGCGCCAGCGCCGCAAGCCTAGCGACGGTCCGGACGCCGGCAGCGCGCTGGCGACGGGCTGCCTGCCGCCCGGCCAGGTATCGAGATGGGTGGTTCACACGGCACTACGCTGACCGCGCGGTTTATGCCAATCTTCCCCGCACGGCGCAGTGCGCGGTCAATGGCGCGATGCCGTCACCCTCGGAGGCGCCGCCATGACCGAAAACAAGACCCGCCCAGCCGGCGCCGGTGTCGACGCCTACCTCGCCGCGATCACCGATGCCACGCGACGCGAAGACTGCCAGCGCCTGATCGATCTCATGAGCCGGGTCAGTGGCGAGCCCGCCATGATGTGGGGACCGGGCATCGTCGGTTTCGGCAGCTACCACTACCGCTACGACAGCGGCCGCGAAGGCGACATGGCCGCGATCAGCTTTGCCTCGCGCAAGGGCGACATCAGCGTCTATCTCACCGAAGCCGGTGCCGATCAGGAAGCCCTGCTGGCAAAGCTGGGTCGACACAAGATGGCCAAGGCCTGCCTGTATATCCGGCAGTTGGCCGATGTCGACATGGCCGTGCTGGAACAACTGTTGCGCGGATCGCTGGCTGAGGTTCGCCGCCGCCACGGTTGAGAGCTTCACCAGGCGTTGCCGGTCTCGATCGATCGGCAAGCAGCGCCGGTGTACCCGACGGAACCCGATGCCGTCGCCACTGAGCGTGCGGCGCGCCGGCCACAGCGATCCCCGTACAATCGCGGCAGGGACTACACGGAGCCATCATGGACCTGAGCTGGTTGACACCGGAGCACCCGATCGCGCCCTGGTGGCCGCTGATCGCCGCCTTGCTGGGCGCCATCGTCGGCAGCTTCCTCAACGTCGTGATCCTGCGTCTGCCGCAACGCATGGAATGGAACTGGCGCCAGCAAGCGCGCGAGTTCCTCGGCCAGACCGCGCCAGAGACGGATGCCGCGCCTCCCGGGCTGGTGTTCGATCGCTCGCGCTGTCCCTCCTGCCAGGCCGACATCACCTGGTGGCAGAACATTCCGGTGCTGAGCTGGCTGCTGCTGCGCGGGCGCTGCGCGTCGTGCAAGACCGCGATCTCCTGGCAGTACCCGCTGGTGGAGCTGGTCACCGCGCTGGCTTCGTTCGCAGTGGCCTGGAAGTTCGGTTTCAGCTTCGAGGCGCTGGCCGCGCTGGGCTTCACCTGGACGCTGGTGGCGCTGACCGGCATCGACTTCCGCACGCAGCTGCTGCCCGACAACATCACCCTGACCCTGATGTGGGCCGGCCTGCTGCTGTCGTTGCGGCCGCTGTTCGTGTCGCCGACCGAAGCGCTGCTCGGCGCCGCCATCGGTTACCTCAGCCTGTGGAGCGTGTTCTGGCTGTTCAAGCTGGTCACCGGCAAGGAAGGCCTGGGCTACGGCGACTTCAAGCTGCTGGCCGCGCTCGGTGCCTGGCTGGGGCCGGTGGCGATCCTGCCGATCGTGCTGATCGCCAGCATCGCCGGCGCCGTCATCGGTGGC
>JAMHVM010000167.1:0-21977 GCA_035911475.1 Lysobacterales bacterium
GTAGCTCCAGATGTTCAGGCCCGGATCGGTGCCCAGGTTGCGCCACAGCGACGGCGAACCGTCCGGCGCCACCGAGGCCGCCGTCAGCGTCGCACCCGGAGCCAGCGTCGTGGTGCCCAGGGCCTGCGTGCCGGCATTGGCGAACAGGCCTTCGAAGTAGAAGCCCGTGCCGGTCGGACCACTGGTGGTCACCAGCGACACACCACTGGCCGCCGAGATCGTCAGACGGTTCTCCACCGACAGGTCGACCACCAGCAGATCGTCGTCGCCACTGCCCGCTTCAACGGTCAGCGTCAGCGGTACCTGCACCACCGGGGTCGCCGGGTCGTTGCTGGCGATGCACAGCAATGCATCGTAGGTGCCCTCTGCCAAGCCGGCCGAGTCGAAGGTCACATCGACTTCCTGCTCGTCGCCACCGGCCACCGTGCCGCTGGCCGGAGACACGCTTACCCAGTCAGGCAGCTCGCATTCGCTCGGGCCTGTTTCTGCAACCGCACGCACCATCAGCGAGCGGTACTCCGGCCACGCCGTCTGGATCGTCGCCCAGGCACCGGCGTTGTTGTTCCACCAGTAACCACCGGCATGACCCACCGGACGCGTCGCCGTCTGATCCGACGCCGTGAACACGTTCGGCGTGGCCGTGTTGTACGCGATTCCGATGTACAGGCTTCCCGAGGTAGCCGACAGGTTCAGCGACGAGATGTCGACAGCGTTCCACACCGGCGTCGCACCTGCCGCGAACACCTGTACCGAAATCGTCGTCGACAGCGTTCCCAGCAACGTTCCCGGGGTGCCGCCGGCGCCATCGTCGTCATACACCACCACGTCCACCGGGTACGAGGTCGGGCCGCCCGCCAGCGTCAGCGCTGACACGCAAACCGAGCTGAACGCTGCCGGATAGCTGCTCGGGGTAAAGCGGTCAACGAAGCGCACCTGCGTCACGCCACCGGCCGGGTTGCCGCTGTAGCCGTTCTCGATCGTGCCGTCGTCGTGGATAATCAGACCGTCCGCCGTGTTGCAGTCGATCGTGCCGCGCACCGTGTCGCCCATCGACAGGCTCGGGAAGGCGCCGCCCAGGGCAGACACCAGATCCGCACCACCCGCCGACGAACCACCCACCGGCGAGGACAACACCGGTTCCGGACGTGCACGCGCCAGACCGGTTTCGGTCACTTCCCATTCCAGGGACGCTTCGCCCAGGTTGGCGATGGTCAGGGTCTGGGTGGACGTGGTATCCGGCTCCTGGCTGCTCTCGAGAGTCTCGGGATCGACCTCGATGATTGCCGGGTCGACACCACCACCAACGATGACGGTGTAGTCCTCGGCCTGACCCCAGTTGATGGTCTCGCACGGTCCGGTGGGCTGGGTGTTGTAACGCTTGACCAGCCGCATGCGCACCGGGCCGTTGGAAACACCGGCCGGGACCGCGATATTGGTGATCGCGGCAATGCCGTCAGCACCATTGGAATTGGCGATGGTGCCGACATAGAACGCTTCGGTCGCGTCGTTCAACGTGCCGTTGCGGTTCCAGTCGAAGTAGGCCGCGACATGCGTTATGAAGTTTCCGCCGGTATGACCCTCAACACGCAGCTCATAGGTCTGGCCGGCATTCACTCCACCCGAGACGCTGAGGAAATCCTCGTGCGCGGGGCTACCGTTGATAGCCGGGTTGGATGGATTGTTGATGGTGCTGATACGAGCCAGCGAGATCGGCTCGACGTCATTGGTCACCGGAACTGCGCAATACGGCTGCGGGAACGGAAGCGCGCTCGGGTCGGTGACCTCGAACGCAACCGGAACCTCGATCAGGGTGTTGCCGGCCGTGTCGTTGCTGCTGACGCACAGCACCGCGGAGTAGTTGCCGATTGCCAGTGTCGCGGCGTTGGCGTTGACGACAACCGGAGTGGTGGAAACGGTCGTGCCGGAAGCCGGAACGGTCGACAACCAGGCAACTGCCGTCGGGCTGGCACAGGTGCCAGCTGTTGCGGTCGGGGTGATCGTCCAGTTCAGATCGCCGCCACCGATATTGAAGATGGTCAGGTTGCCGGTCGTCGCTTCGCCTTCCAGGGCGGACAGGCTGAGCGAGGTCGGATTGACGACGATTTCGGGGTCGCTGCCGGACGCGCAATGCGCCAGCGATGCCACCACCGCAGCTTCGGCGTCGATTTCGCCCCAACCCGTTGCCTGGTTGGGCACGTTGCCCGGGCCGTCCGACGGACTACCCGTGGCAACCGGAATCGGGCGAGCCGTTTCCATGATGATGGTGCCGGTGCGCGCGTAGTTGCCGATCAGGCACGGCGCTGCGTTCCACATCAGGCCGACCAGTCCGGCGACCGCAGGCGCCGACATCGACGTGCCGCCGCTGTTGTAGTAGGCGCTGTTGCCAGTGTTGTTCGCCGAACGAATGCTGACGCCAGGCGCGACGACGTTCGGCTTCAGGTTTGCGAAACCGCGATGATCGGGATATGGCGGAACGCCCGGATTGGGATTGTCGGTCGGACCCTTGTTCGAGTGCGGCGCGTACAAGCCGTTGTTGAAACCGGAGGAGCCGACACCGAGAACCTTGCCGTAGCGACCCGGGTTGCCAGCCGTATTCAGCGGCGGATTGACGGGATAGCCACAGTTGCTGTTGTTCCCGTTGGAGAACACCGGCACGATGCCGGCCGCGATCCACGCGTCAACGGTGCTCTCGTACCAGTTGTTGAATACCTGTTGGCAGTTGCCCCAGGAGTTGTTGACCGCTGCCGGGGCCAACGAAGGATTCGGGCTGCCGCCGGTCACGTTGGTCGGAGCCACCATGAACTGGCCGCAGGCGAGCAGACCTGCGTCGGTCGCACCTGCGCCCGGGTTGCCGAAACCGATGCAGTGGATCCACTGCGACTGCGGGGCGACACCGATCTCGTTGACGCCGGTGGCGTCGCGGCCGATCGAGGTACCAGTCGTGTGACTGCCGTGAGCATGTGTGCTGCGTGGTGTGGCGCTGCTCTGGTACGGATCGAACCAGTTGTAGTTGTGGTTGAAGGTGCCGCCACCGGTGTTGCCGCGATACTGGTTGACCAGCGCGTCGTGGGTATGCAGGACACCGGAATCGATGCCGCCCAGCACGATGCCAGCGCCGCGATAGCCCATGGCCCAGACTTGCGGAGCCCTGATCTGGGTGATGCTGGGTTCGACCGCTCGCGAACCACCCAGGTCCTCTTCGACAACCCCAACGTCCAGCGGGACATCGACCTGGGCAACGATCGTCCTGACGCCGCCAGCACTACGCAGGGATGCGAGCTCCTCGGCGCGCAACCCCTTGACGGCGATGCTGTTGTCGATCCAGAGGACGTAGTAGCCATTCGGGTCGCTGAGGCTTGATTCGCGACGACCGAACGACTGAAGTGCTGCCCGCGCTTCGCCCTGAACCAGATTGGCGTGGGCACTCAGCGTGTTGTAGACAAAGCTCGCCCTGGCTGCGCGATCATCGCTGCGCAGGGAGAAAGCGTGCGAAAGATCCGGCGCACTGCCGAAGGTGATGCGGACGTCAGGCAACTCTCCGCGCGAGAAAGCGTCTTCGACCGATTGCTCAACCTTGACGTCGCCGCGATCTGCGGTCTGGGTCGCCGACGCCGCTTGCGCGATGGCCGCCTGTTGCGCCACCTGTGCCTGCTGCATCAGCACGGATGCCGACGCCTCGGGTGCCACCATGAATGCCTGACTTGCGACTACGGTCGCAAAACCAAGCGTGAGCAATAGCTTTCGCATGCCTGAATCCCTCGCCTAGATTGTTCGGATGCAGCAGGTACTTGGACGGTTCCCAGGACCGTTGCCAAGTGGCAAACGAGTCACACTGCCGACAGACAGTCCCGGGGACTGGGACCTTAACAGCCCCTAAAAGCAACCGCAAGACAGTGTCTGCGGCCACATTTCGTTCAGACTTGATCGCGAACTGTCGCGCATTTTGCCCAATGGGCTCGCAAACACGGGACGGACGAGCCGTAGCCGCGAAACCGGCAAAGTCCGGCGCGTTCCTGGCCGGGCGTTGATGTCGCTTACAGGACCCTGGATGGCAGAAGCCGGCCGGGGTCGATGCGAGGCGCGGCCAGCCATGGAGGTGCCGGTTCTGAGGCTTCGGAGAACCTGCGATCCACGGGCCAATCGTCGTCGCGGCGGTCATACTGCCCGGAGCCCGCGAACCTGATCCGCGACGAGACCGGTCAGATCGGGATGCGGGCCCGGTCATGGCGAGCGGATGGCAGGATCGCAGCGCATGCTGCCCCGCTCTTCGACCACCGCACCCGCACGTGCAGCGGGACAACCCGCCGGCCACTCGCCGGAGCCCCTCCGGCAGCCATGCGGCGAGTCGGCCAGCGATCCCGGAAGACAGGTTCTAGTTCCGGCCCACGCTGCGTCCGCGGCCGATACCGTAGTAGGCGATGCCAGCCGCTTCGGCGACCTCGGGCTCGTAGATGTTGCGGCCATCGAAAATGACCGGATGACGCAGCGTGCGCGCGATGCGGGCGAGGTCGACGCTGCGAAAAACCTTCCATTCGGTCACCACCACGAGGGCGTCGGCGCCTTCCAAGGCTTCCCAGAGCGTGTCATACAGGGTCAGATCGACCCGCCCCGGATAGATCGCTGCAGTTGCCGGCATCGCCTCCGGATCGTAGGCCCTCACCTTCGCACCATCGCGCCAAAGCCGTTCCAGCAGGCGGCGCGACGACGCCTCGCGGATATCGTCGGTGTTGGGCTTGAAGGCGAGTCCCCAGACAGCGATGGTGCGGCCTGAAAGATCGCCAAAATGGCCCTTGATCAGGTCATGCAGCCGATCCTTCTGCCGATCGTTGACCGCTTCCACGGCGGCCAGCAGTTGCGGCTTGTAGCCATGCTCGTGCGCGGTGCGCTCGAGCGCCTTGACGTCCTTGGGGAAGCACGAGCCGCCATAGCCGGCACCGGGGTAGATGAAATGCCAGCCGATACGGGGATCGGAGCCGATACCGCGACGGACGTGCTCGACGTCGGCGCCGACCCGTTCAGCGATGTTGGCGATCTCGTTCATGAAGCTGATCTTGGTCGCCAACATCGCATTGGCGGCGTACTTGGTCAGCTCGGCCGAGCGTGTATCCATGACCACCATGCGGTCGTGGTTGCGATTGAACGGTGCGTACAGACGACGCAGTACGGTGATCGCTTCCGCGCTGTCGCTGCCGACAACGATGCGGTCCGGACGCATGCAGTCGTTGACGGCGTTGCCCTCCTTCAGGAACTCGGGATTTGAGACAACCTCGATGGGGAAGTCCAATCCCCTTGCCTGCAGACGTTCGGAAATCACCGCCAGAACCAGATCGGCGGTACCGACCGGCACTGTCGACTTGTTGACGACCACAGTGGACTTCTGCAGCCGATCGCCGATTGCCGTAGCTGCGGCGATGACGTGACGCAGATCGGCGCTGCCATCCTCATCGGAAGGCGTACCGACAGCCACGATGATGATCTCGCCGTGATCGACGGCGACATCGGCATCGGTGGTGAAGCTCAGGCGGCCGCCCGAAATGTTCTGTCTGACCAGAGGCTCCAGCCCGGGCTCGAAGATCGGAACCTCGCCCTGGTCCAGGCGGCGGATCCTGTCGGCATCAATATCGACGCAGACCACATGATTGCCCACCTCGGCCAGACAAGCACCGGTCACCAGACCGACGTAACCTGTCCCGAAAATTGCCACACGCATTGACGACGGCCTCGGCCCGCAGCTGGAAAAAACGGATCGCGGAACGATACCCCAGTGTCGTTACCGAAATGAGAACGCCGGCCCTGCGGCCGGCGTTCCTGGATCATGCTGGTTCCGCGCGCAGCCGCGGAAACCGATGGCCGATCAGCCGCCGGTCTTGGGAGCCACGATCTCCAGCAGCTCCACTTCGAACACCAGGGTCTGGTTCGGGCCGATCGGACCCGGCGTGCCCTGCTCGCCATAGGCCAGCTCGGAGGGAATGAAGAACTTGTACTTGCTGCCCACCGGCATCAGCTGCAGACCTTCGGTCCAGCCCTTGATCACGCCGTTCAGCGCGAACTCGGCCGGCTGGCCACGATCGATCGAACTGTCGAACTTGGTGCCGTCCAGCAGCGTGCCGACATAGTGTACCTTGACCTGATCGGTAGCCTTGGGCTTGGCACCCTCGGCAGCCTTCATCACTTCGTACTGCAGACCGGAAGCAGTCGTGGTCACGCCCGACTTCTTGCCGTTCTCGGCCAGGAAGGCTTCGCCGGCGGTGCGGTTTTCCGCCGCAGCCTTGACCTGCTTTTCCTGCGCCTGAGTCTGCAGGCGCTGCACGAAGGCCTGCTTGACCTCGGCAGCCTGTTCCGCTGTCAGCTGGGTGTCGCCACCGGACAGGGCGTCACGCAGACCGCGGACCAGCACATCGATATCCACCTCGTCCTTGATCTGCTGCAGATTGGCGCCGACGTCCATACCGACCATGTAGCTGACCTTGTCCTTCTCGGTGCTCAGCGCCTGACCATGCACAGCCGGCGCGGCAGCGGCGATTACGGCGGTGGCTGCCAAGGCGTGCTTGAAATTGAACGACATTCGAATTCTCCTGGGGAAAGGGTGTGAGGCGCCGATCGGGCGGCCAGCAGCGGTTGAAACCACTGCGACAGCCGGTCTGCCAAACCTGAATATTGTGATGGCAGCACGCGGGATCAGCAATGCGTGCGGCGATGGGACTGCGGCAGTACTAATTCGGTTCCGGCGCCCATTCAGGAGCCGGCAGGCTCCGGTTCGGCCAGCGCGCTCTCGATCGCTGCCAGCAGGGCCGGATCATCCGGCGTGGTACGGCTGCCGAAATCGGCGATCAGGCGACCATCGCGGCCGATCAGATACTTGTGGAAGTTCCAGCCTGGCCAGTGGCCACCGGATTGTTCCGCCAGCTGCCGATAGAACGGCGTCGCCTCGTCCCCAGTCACCGCCACCTTCTCGAACATGGGAAATTGCACGCCGTAGGTGCTGGTGCAGAACTCCTGGATCTCCTCCTCCGTCCCCGGTTCCTGCCCCATGAAGTCGTTGGAGGGAAACCCGAGCACGGAAAAGCCGCGCGCGCTCAAACGCGAGTGCAGCGATTCCAGGCCTTCGTATTGCGGGGTCAGTCCGCACTTGCTGGCCGTGTTCACCACCAGGAGCACCTGGCCTTCATAACGCTGACACAGGTTGACCGGCGTGCGATCGGCCAAGGGACGGAAATCGAAGTCCAGCAACGGCGACGAGCAGCTCGCGGCGGCAGCTCCTGCGGTGGTGGACAGAATCGAGGCTAAAACCAGGCGAATCATGGATGTTCTCCTTGCAAGGCCGAGTCCTCGGCGCCAGCCGGATCAACCAGCAGGGCCACGCTGCGCGCGTCGACCAGCGCAACCTGCTCGGCGATCGCACGCGCCACCAGCAGATAGCGGCCGCGTGATTGCACGACCGCCAGCTCACCGGCATTGAGTCGATCCAGCTGATCCTCGGTGACGTAGATGCGCCGGATCTTGCCGCCGTACTCGAAATGCCTGGGGTGTTCGGCATTTTCCTGGTTGAGGATATTGCCCTCGAGCAACCGGCCCAGCTGCTCGCGCTGCTGGCGCCGCTGTTCGGCCACCTCGCGCTCGCGCTTGAGCTTGTCCGCCTTCTCGCGCTGTTCGACCTGGGCACGCAGCGCGTAGGCCTTGGCCAGGTCGATCTCCTCCTGCGAGCGCTTCGCCGGCGACTGCCGCTCCTTGTGCTTGCGATCCCGCTGCGTGGCGTCGCGACGGGTACCGGCCCCGCCTTCGGATCGCTTGGATGGCTTCGGAGCGGGGTCGTCAGGGGTGCGCTTGACTGTCGCCAGAATGCCGCTCTGGCGCAGTGCGTCACTGAGGGAGTTGCCCATGGTCAATCGGGAAGATCTGGAAGCGGGCCATCATTGCCGAGGCTGGCGGTGGCAGGCAAGCACGGAATCGGTAGTCACACAGGTCGCCGAACCGGCCCGTGACCTTCGGCAGGGTTGCCTTGTTCTGAACTGGTGATATAGTTGACTACAACACTAGTCGAGGAGAACAGCAATGCTGCGCAGCCACTTCCACCGCATGATCCTGACCAGCGTGCTGATGACGGGTTTCATCGGCGCCGGCCTGATGTTCGATCAGGGCTTAGTGTCGACCCCCGAACCGGCGAAATCCGTTCCGGCGTTCAGCCTGGTCACCCAGCAGTCCGCCCCGTTGGCCGAGGACGAAGAGCCGCCACGGCGGGCCAACAGCGCCAGCAGCGAGCTGTCCTGGCCGTTCTTCTCCTTCGGCCGCAGCGGGAAGCGCGCGTCGTGGTAGTTCAATGGAACGACACCTCACCCATCTACGTGCAACTGCGCGAACGGGTGATCGCCCAGATCCTGGAAGGCGCCATCCGGCCGGGCGAAGCCTTGCCCTCGGTGCGGCAGGTTGCCGGTGATCTGGCGATCAACCCGCTGACGGTGGCCAAGGCCTACCAGACCCTGACAGATGAAGGTCTGGTGGAAAAGCGTCGCGGTCTGGGGCTTTTCGTCACCGAGGGTGCCGATCGGCAGTTGCGCAAAAGCGAGCGCGAGCATTTCCTGAACGAGGAATGGCCAGCCATCCAGGCGCGCATGCGCGCCTTGGGCATCGAGCCCGCCGACCTGCTGCGCCCGTCGCACAACGAACATTGACCTGAGGACTTTGCCGCATGACCGCCATCATTGAAGCCCGCGGGCTGAGCAAGAGCTACGGCAAGACCCGGGCCCTGGACCGGGTCGATTTCACCATTCCGCCCGGACGCATCGTCGGCCTGATCGGCCCCAACGGCGCCGGCAAGACCACGGCGCTGAAAGCCGTGCTCGGCCTGACGCCCTACCAGGGTGAGCTGAAGGTGCTGGGTCTGGACCCGCACCGGCAGCGCCAGCAACTGATGCAGGAGGTCTGCTTCATTGCCGACACCGCGATCCTGCCGCGCTGGATCAAGGTCTCCGAACTGATCGAGTTCACCGAGCGCGTGCATCCGCGCTTCTCGCGCACGCGCTGCGAGGAGCTGCTTCGCCATACCAAGATCGACCCGAAGATGAAGGTCAAGGCCATGTCCAAGGGCATGGTGGTGCAGATGCACCTCGCCCTGGTCATGGCCATCGACGCACGGCTGCTGGTACTGGACGAGCCGACACTTGGTCTGGACATCCTGCATCGCAAGTCGTTCTACGAGAACCTGCTCAATGATTACTTCGACCAGGACAAGACCATCGTGGTGACCACGCACCAGGTCGAGGAGATCGAACACATCCTGAGCGATGTGCTGTTCATCCGCGATGCCCGCATCGTGCTTGATGCGCCGATGGATTCGCTGCCATCGCGCTTCACCGAAGTGCTGGTCAATGCCGACCAGCGCGAGGCAGCACTGGCGCTGCGGCCGCTGCACGAGCGCTCGCTGTTCGGCAAGTCGGCGATGCTGTTCGATGGCGTCAGCCGCGAACAACTGACCCGGTTCGGCGAAGTGCGGACACCCGGACTGGCCGACCTGTTTGTCGCCATGATGAAGGAGGGGCACGCATGAACACGACCGTCGAAACCGGCGCCAGCCACTCCCCTGCCCTTGAACGTCCGCAACCCGTCATGGCCGCGACCGCCACTCACCGAACTTCACCGGTTTCCGTATTCGTCGCACTGCTCAAGCGCGAGTTCTGGGAGCATCGTGGCGGCCTGTGGACCGGCCAGCTCTGGACCACCGGCATTCTGCTCGCCATGACCTTGCTGTCGGTGCTGATCGGCGAGGCCTTCCGGGTCCGTCTCGGTGGCGGAGTCGACATCGGCGGCGTGACCGAGTTCGTCGCCAGCCAGCTCTCGGAAAGCGACATGGCGGAGTATCGACGCGGCCTGAGCATCGGCCTGTGGGCTATTGGTCTGATCAACCAGATCGTGCTGTACTTCGTGGTGCTGTTCTATTGCATCAATACCTTGTACGACGAACGCAAGGATCGCAGCATCCTGTTCTGGAAATCGCTGCCAGCCACCGATACCCAGACGGTGCTCAGCAAGCTGGTGACGGCCGTGCTCGTCGCACCGGTTCTTGCCATGGTTGCGATCGCCATCCTGCACGTCGGCTTCCTGCTGATCATTGCCTTGTACGCGGTGATCCAGGGCGTGAATCCGCTGCCGTTCCTGTGGCAGCCCGGCGTCTATGCCGATGTCTGGCTGCGCATGCTGGCAACCATTCCGGTGCACATGATCTGGGCCATACCCGGCATCGCCTGGCTGTTGCTGGCGTCGAGCTGGGCCAAGCGTGCGCCATTCGTATGGGCCGTCCTGGTCCCGATTCTCGCCGGCGTGTTCGTCGGCATGCTGGACGCGCTGGTGCGCCTGGGCGTTCCCAGCACCTGGTTCTGGGAGAACGTGGTGACGCGCATCTTCACCTCGCCCGGCACCATGCTGCTTAAGCCGTGGAACTGGCAGTCGGCAGTGAACCCATTCGCAGACTCGGTGAGCTGGTCGCATCTGCAGACAACACTGACTGCGCCGGCTACGTGGATCGGGTTGGTGATCGGCTTGGGGCTGCTTGCAGCGGCGATCTGGTTGCGCCGGTACCGCGACGACAGCTGAGGCAGGAAGAAACCGGTCGGCGCCCGCCGGCCGGTTGTTCAGGCGACCGTCTCATGCTTCCCGGCCAGGACCTCGCGCAGACGTTCCTGCGTCAACGGCTTGGCTTCGTGACGATCGAAGCCGGCCTGCATCGCCCGCTGCCTGTCTTCGGGCATGGCGTAGCCGGTTAGCGCGACCAGGTAGATGTCGCTGAGTCCGGCCTCGGCGCGGAAACGGGTAGCCACCTGGTAGCCATCCAGCTCCGGCAGGCCGATGTCGCACAGCACCAGGTCCGGATGGAAGTCCCGCGCCTCCGACAAGCCATCGAGGCCGGAGTACACCGCCTTGACCTCATGGCCATCCAGCGCCAGCACGCTGGCCAGCATGTTGGCGGCGTCCTTGTTGTCGTCGATGACCAGGATACGTCGGGTCCGCACCTGCGACCCATCACCGACAACCGGTTTGGCCGTGGCCTGGCCGGACGCCCGCGAGGCGGCCAGCGGCAACCTGATCTCGAAACAACTGCCGCTGTCACGCCCGGCGCTGGTCGCACTGACATGACCACCGTGCATTTCCGTCAGCGACTTCACCAGTGCCAGGCCCAGGCCCAATCCGCCCGAACCGCGATCGAGATTCATCGCGCCCTGGCTGAATGGCTGGAACAGACGCCCGATCAGTTCGGCCGGCATGCCCACGCCGTCGTCGACGACACGCAGGATCGCCTCTCCCGGCAAGGTCTCGTCCACCGACAGACTGAGCGAAATGCGCCCGTCTGCCGCCGTGAACTTGATCGCGTTGTTGAGCAGGTTGCCGATCACCTGGCATAGACGAACCGAATCGCCATCGACCGGGACCGGCATCGACGGCAGATCGAGCTCCAGCGACAGGCGCTTTTCGCGGATGGCCCGCGTGTAGTCCTCCACCGACCGGCGGATGGTCTCGACCAGATCGATGCGCTCGGTGCGCAGCAGGATCTTGCCGCGGGTGATCCGGGTGAGATCGAGCAGATCGTCGATCAGGCGCTGCATCTGCTGCACCTGTCGATCGATGACCACCAGCGCATGACGCGCCTGCGGACCACCCGGCTCGCTGCGCTGGAGCATCGCCAGGCTGGTGGTGATCGGCGCCATCGGGTTGCGCAGTTCGTGCGCGAGCAGCGCGATGAATTCGTTCTTGCGCCGATCGCCCTCGGCAAGCACATCCGACTGCGCCTGCAGCTTCTGGTTCTGCTCCTCCAGCGTCTGCTGATGCCGGGTCAACTCGACGTTCTGGCTCTGGATGCGCTCGTTGCGTTCGCGCACGTCGCCGAGCAACTGCTGCACGCGCTCGTAGGCGGCGACGTTCTCCAGGCCGATGCTCAACTGCAGCGCCATCGCCTCCAGGAACATCGGCGCATCGTCGTCCAGACGATCCAGCGAGGCCAGCAGCAGTACGCCATGCAAGCGCCCCTGGAAGAGCAAGGGCACGGCGATAGCCATCTTCGGCGGCAACTGGTCGAAGCCCAGCTTCACCGTGTAAGGGCCGTCGATCGGCAGATCCTCGATGATGACCTGTTGCTGCCGCTGAGCGCACAGCCCCGGCAGCCCCTCGCCCAATGCGATCGGCGGCAGATCCGGTGGCAGACCATGACAGGCCACCGGGCGCAACAGGCCGGCAGCCTCGTCCCAGCTGTAGATCATGCCGATCTCGGCCCGCAGGCCGCGGGCAATGGCCGACAAGGCATCACCAGCGACCCGCGAACGGTCGAAACCGGACGCCGCCGCCATGGCCACCTGGCCATCGGTGCTGAACCGACGTTCACGTCGTTCGATGGCATCGGCCGCGCTGGCAAAGGCGCCGGCCAGTTGCAGGATCTCGTTGCGTCTGGGCACGCGGCTGCGTTGAAGCCGGTCCCCCAGCGCCAGTGCCGGCTGCCGATTGCCCATCGCCAGCGCATGGGCCACCTCAAGCAGAGCACGGGCCGGTTTGCGTACCGATTGCACGGCCAGCACCGCGAAGCCCACGAACACCACCAGTGCCAGCAGCCCGCCCCAGAGCAGCGCGTCGCTGACCGACTGCTGTGCGGCACGCAATTGCTCCAGCGCCTGTGCGACCCGCTCGGACTGGGTCTGGTTCATGGTCCGCACGGCGGCGAGCAGTTCGGCGCTGAGCACGCTCATCTCCCACTCGTCGGCCGTGCCGGCCTGTCCGGATCGGACCAGCCCAGCCAATGCATCGGCTTGCCGCAGGTAGTTCTCGACATCCACCTGCAGGCGTTGAAACAAGACCTGGCTGTCGACATCGAGCGGGAATCGCCCCAGGTCGCCGGTGGCATTGCGGGTCTGGGCGGCGGCGTCGACGAAACGCTGCCAGCGCTCGGGATCGGACACCAGGTAGTAGGACTGCAGCGCCGCCGACGTCCGCAGCACCGAACGCTCAAGCACGTCGGCAGCGCGGCCAAGCGGTATGGCTTCGTTGTTGAAGGTGCGCATGGCTTCGGCACTGCGCTGGTTGCTGATTGCCGCCACCAGCGCCAGTACGCCCATGAGCACCAGCAGCATGCCGAATCCCGCGGCCAGCCGTTGACCGAAGCTGAGATCGAACAGGCGCCCGAGCTGGCGATCAGGCACGACGCTGATCTCCGGCCAGAACTCGCCTGGATGTTCCGTTGGGCCGCCGGATTTTCAGCGTCGGCTGCGGTCCAGTGACGGACGCGCTGCGTTCCACCGCTCCCGTTCCGCGCAGGCAGCCGGAGTTGGTACTGCCCGGAGAACCGCTTGCCGGATTGTCGTTCATGAGCATTGGTACCCGCTCAACCCAATTCGTCGTCGCGGCCATCCAGCAGGATGATCGGCGCGCGCTGTCGGTAACCGACTTTTGACGATGGGCGGTGAACGGGGTGTGACTTTTCGCCACGCGCGCCGGAACCGGCGCGCGTGGCGCGCGTCATGCCGCGTGCACGAAGCGCAACCTCGTTGCGGCAAGACGCCTGGCCGCTCAGCCGCCGGCAGAACCTCCGCTGCCGACGCCACCTTTGGTCAGTGCCAGCGGATCCAGCAGGCGATCGAGCTCGGCGGACGACAGGCCGGTGGTTTCGCGGGCGACCTCCTTGATCGGACGCCCCTCCTTGTAGGCCTGCTTGGCGGTCGCCGCGCCCTTCTCGTAACCGATCACCGGATTCAGCGCAGTGACCAGGATCGGGTTGCGCTCCAAGGCACCGGCAATGATGTCGTGACGCACCTTGAAGCCCTTGATCGCGCTGTCCGCCAGCGCGGTCGAGGCATTGGCCAGCAGTTCGATCGACTGCAACAGGTTGTAGGCGACCACCGGCAGCATCACGTTCAACTGGAAGTTGCCGCTCTGACCGGCGACGGTGACGGTGGTGTGGTTGCCGATCACCTGCGCGCAGACCATGGCCATGGCTTCGGGGATCACCGGATTGACCTTGCCCGGCATGATCGACGAGCCCGGCTGCAACGCCGGCAGTTCGATCTCGCCCAGACCGGCCAGCGGCCCGGAGTTCATCCAGCGCAGGTCATTGGCGATCTTCATCAGCGACACTGCCAGGGTGTTGAGCACGCCCGAAAGTTCCACCGCGGCATCCTGGCTGGCGATGCCTTCGAACAGGTTGTCCGCGCTCTCGAAGCGGACCCCGGTGAGCTTCTTCAGTTCGGCGGCGACCTTGCTGCCGAACTTCGCATCGGCGTTGATGCCGGTGCCGATCGCGGTGCCGCCCTGCGGCAGACGGCGGGTGCGCTTGAGCGCGTCCTCGATGCGCCCGATGCCGGAACCAAGCTGGGCCGACCAGGCGCCCAGCTCCTGACCGAAGGTCAACGGCATCGCGTCCATCAGGTGGGTACGTCCGGTCTTGACCACCTTCTTCAGCTCGCGGGCGCGACCGTCGATGGTCCTGCGCAGATGCTTCAGCGCCGGAATCAGCAGCTCCTGCGCGGACAGCACCGCCGAAACCTGGATCGCGGTGGGAATCACGTCGTTGCTGCTCTGGCCCATGTTGACGTGATCATTGGGATGCACCTTCAGCGTCTTGCTGCTGGCGACATGCGCGATCACCTCGTTGGCATTCATGTTCGACGAGGTCCCCGAACCGGTCTGGAACACATCGACCGGGAACTGCGCGTCGTAGTCGCCGGTGGCAACCGCCGCCGCTGCCTTGCGCACGGCCTTGGCCAGATTCGGCTTGAGCAGACCCAGATCGGCGTTGGCCTGGGCGCAGGCAGACTTGATCAGGCCCAGCGCGCGGATGAACTGGCGCGGCATGCGCAGCCCGGAGATATGGAAGTTGTCGACCGCACGCTGGGTCTGGGCGCCGTAGAGGGCGTCGGCGGGCACGGAAAGTTCGCCCATGCTGTCGCGTTCGATGCGGAAGTCGCTCATCTTGATCTCCAGGCCCGTGGCGACGGGCGGCCGGTTGCAGGGAATAGGGGCGGCGGTCGATCGGCACGCCCTGTCGCATGTACGCGGGCAATGCGGCGGATCGGCGGCGCGAAGGCGGCGAAGTATAGCGCTGCGTCGCAACAACGACGCGCCGGAATGACCCGGGATCGGCCGCCGTGCGACAATTTTCCTCTTGCTGTCCCGCACACAGGCTCGCCATGGACCCCAGCCCGCTGACCGCCATTTCCCCGCTCGATGGCCGCTATGCCGGCAAGACCGGTGCACTTCGACCGGTGTTCTCCGAGTTCGGACTGATCAAGACCCGGGTGCGGGTCGAGGTCGAATGGCTGATCGCGCTGGCCGCGGAACCGGGCATCGCTGAACTGCCGGCGTTCGATGACGCCACCGTCGCCGGCCTGCGTGCCTTCGTTGACGGTCTGTCGGTGACCGATGCTGAGCGAGTCAAGGGCATCGAGGCCACCACCAACCACGACGTCAAGGCGGTCGAGTACTTCCTGAAGGAAAAGCTGGCTGGCGATGACGCGGTTCGGCCGGCGCTGGAGTTCATCCATTTCGCCTGCACCTCCGAGGACATCAACAACCTGGCCTACGCGCTGATGCTGGACCAGGCCAGACGCGAGGTGCTGTTGCCGCGCCTGAAAGCCGTGGTGGAAACGTTGCGCGGCCTGGCCCATCAACACGCCGATGTCGCCATGCTTTCGCGCACCCACGGCCAGACGGCGTCACCGACGACACTCGGCAAGGAGATCGCCAACGTCGTGGCGCGCCTGCAACGGCAGCTCGAGCGATTCGCCGCCTGCGAACTGCCGGGCAAGATCAACGGCGCGGTCGGCAACTACAACGCCCATGTCATCGCCTATCCCGAGGTCGACTGGACCGGATTTTCGCAGCGCTTCGTCGAATCGCTGGGATTGCCCTGGAATGCATACACCACCCAGATCGAGCCGCATGACGGCATCGCCGAGCTGTGCGATGCGCAGCGCCGCATCGACACCATCCTGATCGACTTCTGCCGCGACGTCTGGGGCTACATCTCGCTGGGCTACTTCAAGCAGGCAGTCAAGGAAGGCGAGGTCGGCTCCTCGACCATGCCGCACAAGGTCAACCCGATCGACTTCGAGAATGCCGAAGGCAACTTCGGCGTCGCCAATGCCCTGCTCGACCATTTCGCGCAGAAGCTGCCGATCAGCCGCTGGCAGCGCGACCTCACCGATTCCACGGTGTTGCGTGCCCTGGGCAGCGCCTTCGGCCATGCGCTGGTGGCGCTGGATGGGCTGCAGCGCGGTCTCGCCAAGCTGAGCATCGACCCGGTGCGCATCGCCGCCGATCTCGACCAGGCCTGGGAGGTGCTGGCCGAAGCGGTGCAGACAGTCATGCGCCGCCACGGTCTGCCTGAGCCCTACGAACAGCTCAAGGCGCTGACCCGCGGCCGCGGCATCAGCGCCGACAGCCTGCGCGAGTTCGTTTCCGGGCTGGACCTGCCAGCCGATGCACGCGAACGGCTGCTGGCATTGACCCCATCGACCTACACCGGCTTGGCCGCGCGGCTGGCGCACGAGGTCTGAATGGCCAGGCAGCGCTCGCCGCAGCAATCCCCCAAGGCCGGACCGTCGAAACAAAGCCCGGCCATCGAAGTCGACGGCAGCGGCCGCTCACCGCTGGGCATGACACCCGAGCGCTTCCTGCGCGACTACTGGCAGAAGCGACCGCTGCTGATCCGCAACGCCCTGCCCGGTTTTCGCAGCCCGGTCAGCGCCGAGGATCTGGCTGGTCTGGCCTGCGAGCCGTATGCGCTGGCGCGGTTGATCGTGCACGACACCGCCCGCGATCGCTGGACGGTGGAAAACGGTCCCATTCCCGAAACCCGCTTCGGCGAACTTCCGGACAGCGACTGGACCCTGCTGGTGCAGGATGTCGACAAGTGGGATCCGGAAGTGGCCGCCGTACTCGGGCATTTCCGGTTCCTGCCCGACTGGCGCATCGACGACGTGATGATCAGCTACGCCGCGCCGGATGGCTCGGTCGGTGCCCACGTCGACCAGTACGACGTGTTCCTGCTCCAGGGCAGCGGCCACCGCTACTGGATGATCGACGATCGCCCGGATGTGCCGACCGCGTTTCGTGCCGATCAGGAACTGAAGCTGCTGCAGTCGTTCGAGCCCACCCACGAATGGCTGCTGGAGCCGGGCGACATGCTCTATCTGCCGCCGGGTGTGCCACATCATGGCATCGCCGCCGGCGAACAGCCCTGCCTGACCTGGTCGATCGGCCTGCGCGCGCCCAGCGTGTCGGAGCTGGCGGTGGATTTCGCCGAGTCGCTGGCCGAACGCATCCCCGAAGCCCGACGCTACGCTGATCCGGATCTGTCGCCGGCACGCGAGAGCGGCGAGATCGATGCGCGCGCGCTGGACCGGGTGAACAGTCTGCTCGACGCAGCGTTCAACGCCGACCCCGCTTTCCGCGCCGAGTGGTTCGGCCGCTTCATCACCCGCTATCGCGCGGCTGGCTTTGCCTCACCACTGCCACGGCCATTGACGGCCACCGCGTTCCGAAAACGCCTGCAAGGGCGCGGCGCCCTCCATCGGCAACCGATGAGCCGTTTCGCCTACATCCGACAGGGCCGTGGCGCGCGCCTGTTCGTCGCCGGCGAAGCGCATGACACCTCGTTGGCGCTGGCCCGACGCCTGTGCCAACACGCGCCGCTGTCGATGGCCGAAACCGCTTCGCTGCCCGACGCCGGCATCGAGCTGCTGCGCACCCTGGTCAATCACGGGCATCTGGTCATCGGGCGTTAGAAGATCGATGGAACCGGTGCCGCAACTGTGCTCAGCGTGATCCTCATCCTGATCGCACTATCAGCCGCGATCCTGATTGTGTTGAACTGGTTCGGCCTGATCGATGCGTTACTGGAAGGGCGTTCTTACTCGTTCGCGCCTCCGTTCTTCGCCGGCGTGCTTGGCGCATTGGCGCTGTACTTTCATCCATGGCCGCCTCTTTCGCAGTGGTTCTGGGTTCTGCTCGTCGCCGATCCGAGCATGTGTTTCGCAGCTATCGTGGGTTGCATTCAGTATGCTTCCAAGCGGTCGCTAGGCAATAAGTAGGGACTGCAGATTGGTTCTTTAGGGGCCGGCAAACTATGCGTTCGAACCAACTGCGTGGAGAGGACTTGATGTTTCATGATGTGTCGCCGAGCTACGGCCACTTAGTGCAGCGATGAGCACCGACACATTCACTCTGATCGACGCGGACTACCGGCGTGACTTGGCGCTGCTGCGCGCCGTGCGTGAACCGGTGTTCGTGCAGGAACAGCAGGTGCCGCTGGAACTGGAATGGGACGACCTCGATCCCCAGTCGCACCATGTCCTCGCCGTGGATGATGACGGCCATCCGGTCGGCACCGGCCGGCTGACGCCGGAGCCGCGCATAGGCCGCATGGCCGTGCTGCCGGAGTGGCGTGGTCGCGCCGTCGGCGCGGCGATCCTGGCGCGACTGCTGACCCAGGCGCGTTCGCTGGGGTACGCCAGCGTTGAAATCCACGCCCAGGTCGATGCCATGCCCTTCTACCAGCGCTTCGGCTTCCAGGCCTGGGGCGAGGAATTCGACGAAGCCGGCATCCGCCATCGACACATGCGCTGCGACCTGGCCGACGACACGGCGCCATGATCGTCCTGGCGAAACTGGTCGGCCTGGCGCTCTACCCGCTCAACCTCGCCCTGATCGCGCTGCTGGCCGGCCTGCTGCTGCATCGCTGGCGGCGTTGGTCCCGGGGACTGCTGCTGTTCGGCACGGGCTGGTTGTGGCTGTGGTCGACACCCTGGGTGGCCGAGCGCGCCGCTGCCAGCCTGGAGGACCGCTATCCGCCGATCGCCGCCGGGCAACTCCCGACCGCCGAGGCCATCGTCCTGCTTGGTGGCCTGATGACACCCGCGGAGCCGCCCGGTCGACCACACGGCAATCTCAACAGCGCCGCCGACCGCGCCTGGTTCGCCGCGCAGGTCTGGCATGCCGGCAAGGCGCCGGTCCTGGTCTGCAGTGGCGGCCTGGCACCGCTGAGCCGGGCCGGGTCGGCCGAATGCCCCGATATCGCTCGCCTGCTCGGCGATTTCGGGGTTCCGCCCGAGGCCGTCCGGGTCGAGGCCGGCAGCCGAACCACCGCGGAAAATGCGAAGGAAACGGCCCGCCTGCTCCCGCCAGGCACACGCGTGCTGCTGGTGACGTCGGCCACCCACATGGCCCGGGCGATGGAGAGTTTCCGGCGTGCCGGTCTGGATCCAATCGCCGCAGCCACCGATCACCAGTCCTCGGGTCACCGCCGATTCAGCGCCGCGAGCCTGTTGCCGAACATCGGGGCGCTGGGTTTGAGCACACAGGTGTGGCACGAATGGCTGGGCCTGATGCTGTACGCGGTCTACGACCATTGATGCAGCCTGTCTTCTGCCGGAAGCACTGAGCCGGGGCTATAATTTGCGGTTCACAACCCCACTTCCAGCCTTGTTCTTCCTGCGAGATCGATCTTGGACGCCAATCAGCGCAAGGCCTTTGCGGCCTCCAGTCAACTGGGTACCGGCAATGCCGACTTCGTGGATCAGCTCTACGAGCAGTTCCTGATCGATCCCACCCAGGTTTCCGACGATTGGCGAGATTACTTTCGGCAGTTCAGTCCGGGCGGTGAGGAAGTGCCGCATGGCCCGATCCGCACCCTGATCAGCCAGTCCGCGGCACACGGCCGCGGTGGCCGGGCCACCAACGTGGTTTCCGCCGGCGATGCCAGTCAGGCGATCAAGCAGGCGTCGGTGCTGAAGCTGGTCACTGCCTACCGCTCCCGCGGCCACGTGGCCGCCAATCTGGATCCGCTCGGCCTGTGGGAAAAACCGGCCGTGCCCGACCTGTCGCTGGCTTTCCACGGCCTCAGCGACGCCGACCTGGACACCGAATTCGCGACCAGTTCGCTGGGCGCGGCGCCGCGGCTGCCGCTGCGCGGCATCGTCGACCTGCTCAAGCGCACCTACACCGGCAACATCGGTGTCGAGTTCATGCACATCACCGACATCGCCCAGCGTCAGTGGTGGCATCAACGGCTGGAAGGCGATGCCGGCCATTTCGGCTTCACCCCCGACGCACGCAAGCGCCTGTTGCTCAAGCTGACCCAGGCCGAGGGCCTGGAGCGCTATCTGGGTACCCGCTACGTCGGCCAGAAACGTTTCTCGCTGGAAGGTGGCGACAGCCTGATTCCGCTGATGGACACCCTGGTGGAGGAGGCCTCGGTCCACCACGTCCGTGAGCTGGTGATCGGCATGGCCCATCGCGGTCGCCTGAACGTGCTGGTCAATACCATGGGCAAGGCGCCTCAGCAGCTGTTCGCCGAGTTCGAAGGCCGGCACGAAGGTCCGGACGACCCGGCCCACTCGGGCGACGTGAAGTACCACATGGGCTTCTCCTCCGATGTGCAGGCGGCGTCCGGTGCCATCCATCTCGCGCTGGGCTTCAACCCGTCGCACCTGGAGATCATCAATCCGGTGATCGCTGGCTCGGTCCGTGCGCGCCAGACCCGCCGCGGTGACGAGCAGCGCAGCGTGGCGCTGCCGGTGCTGATCCACGGCGACGCCGCCTTTGCCGGTCAGGGCGTGGTGATGGAGCTGTTCAACATGTCGCAGGCGCGCGGCTTCAAGATCGGCGGCACCATCCATGTCGTGATCAACAACCAGGTCGGCTTCACCACCAGCCGCCCGGACGATGCCCGCTCGACCCTGTACTGCACCGACGTGGCCAAGATGGTCAACGCGCCGGTGCTGCACGTGAACGGCGACGACGTGGAAGCGGTCGCCTACTGCGCGAAGCTGGCCTTCGAGTATCGCCAGCAGTTCAAGCGCGACGTGGTCATCGACCTGGTCTGCTACCGCCGCCACGGCCACAACGAGGCCGACGAGCCGTCAGCGACGCAACCGCTGATGTACAAGACCATCAAGGCGCACCAGACGCCGCGCGAGATCTACGCCGACGCCCTCGCGGGCAACGGCGTGGTCACCGCCGACGACGCCCGCAAGCTGGTCGAGGACTACCGCGACCAGCTCGACCGCGGCGAGGTCACCATTGACCTGGCAGTGCAGGAGGGCGGCGACCCGTTCGCGGTGAACTGGGCGCCATGGCTGGGCGGCAAGCTCGACACGCCGACGAAGACCGCTGTTGACCGCGACACGCTGGTCGATCTCTCCAAACGCATCACCACCGTGCCGGATGGCTTCAAGCTGCATGCGCGCGTGGCCAAGATCTATGAAGACCGGCGCAAGATGCTGGCCGGCGACTTGCCCATGGACTGGGGCTTCGCCGAGAACCTGGCCTACGCCACCCTGCTCGCCGACGGCCACAAGCTGCGTCTGGTCGGTCAGGATTCCGGGCGCGGAACCTTCTTCCATCGCCACGCCGTGCTGCACGAGCAGGACACCGGCGAGGCGCTGATGCCGCTGCGTGGTCTGGTGCAGAACCCGGACGATGTGCTGATCGCCGACTCGGTGCTGTCCGAAGAGGCCGTGCTCGCCTACGAGTACGGCTATGCCACCGCCGATCCGCAGACCCTGGTGATCTGGGAAGGCCAGTTCGGTGACTTCGTCAACGGCGCCCAGGTCGTCATCGACCAGTTCATCTCCTCCGGCGAAGCCAAGTGGGGTCGCCTGTGCGGGCTGGCGCTGTTCCTGCCGCACGGCTACGAAGGCCAGGGCCCTGAGCACAGCTCGGCACGCCTGGAGCGCTTCCTGCAGCTGTGCGCGCTGGACAACATGCAGGTCTGTGTGCCGACCACGCCGGCGCAGATGTTCCACATGATCCGTCGCCAGCACCTGCAGAGCGCGCGCAAGCCGCTGATCGTGATGACACCCAAGTCGTTGCTGCGCTACAAGGCGTCAGTGTCGACGATGGACGACCTGGTCAACGGCGGGTTCCAGACCCTGATCCCGGACACCACGGCAGCCGACCCGAAGAAGGTCACGCGTGTGGTCGCCTGTTCCGGTCGTGTCTACTAC
>JAMHVM010000168.1:0-102302 GCA_035911475.1 Lysobacterales bacterium
GCCAGCCGCTGCCGCCCATCTGCCAGGAGGCGCAGGTGGTTGTATTGATCGTGGCGTTCGGTGCGGGGTTGCCGAGCCGTCGAGCCAGACTGCCCAGGCTGGCTGCCAGCACATCGATGGTGACCGGCTTGGTCAGGAAGGCGTCCGCGCCTGCACTCAGCCCGCGGATCCTGGATTGATCGTCGGCGCGGCCAGTGAGCAGGATGATGCCGATGTCCGAACCCGGTCTGATCCGCGTGGTGAGATCCAGTCCGTCGCTGTCGGGCAGGCCCAGGTCGAGCACGATGATGTCGAATTGACATACCTGCATGGCCGCCTGCAGTTCCGCGGCGCTACCCAGTCCTGTGACGACGAAGCCGTGTTCCCGCAGACCGGGCAGCAGCACCAGGTCACGGAGCTGATGGTCGTCGTCGACGATGGCAACGTGCAACGGGCGGCGTGCTGAAGTGGTAGGGGTCTGCGGTTGTGTCATGCGGCGGATTGTCTGGACGGGTGGAGCAGGTGAAGGTTCCGATCTTTCGGGCCGATGACGCAAGAGGCTTTTTCGGACGAAGTGCGTTTGCCTGATCGATATCAAGTCCTGGCATGGTGATTCTCCGCATGGGCAGCAGCCTGTTTGCCCCGACGTCGGCTGCGGTAGACCGACTGCCCAGCCGATCATCGTCACCATCGTTGGTAGGGTCGTGATCCTGTGCCGATTGTGATGCGATCAGTTGGGCGACCGATCGATGCCGGTCAGCGACCCTCCAACCGGGATCAGCAGGGGGTCACTAGACAATGGGTGACAACCGGGCGATTCGCGGCAGACGCAGGGTCAGGGTGGTGCCACGCCCTTCCTGGCTTTCCATGTGCGCATTTCCACCCGCTTCGACGATCATCCGGTGCACCATCGACAAGCCCAGGCCGGTGCCGTGCGATCCCGGTTTGGTGGTGAAGAACGGCTCGAACACATGGGGCAGGGCGTCCCGGGAGATGCCCTTGCCGGTATCGGCGAAGACCAGTTCGATCTCGTCATCATCGCCACGGGCGGTGATCCGGAAGACACCGCCACGCGGCATGGCGTCGGCCGCGTTGCGGGCGATGTTCAGTATCGCCAGTTCCAGTTCCGACGAGTCCAGTCGGGCCAGAAGCCGGTCTTCGTCCTGTATGTCCAACTCGAATCGGATGTTCTCGCCCAGCACCTGTCCGATCATCCAAGCGGTATCGCGCAGCATGGCCCCGAGCGCGACCACGCGGGTGCGGGAGGTGTCGTTGCGCGACAGCGTCAGCAGGCGCCGGGTGACCGCCTCGCCGCGGCGGGACGCATCGAGGATGCCATCGAGCACCTCCATGGTGACATCCGGTCGCGTCCGCGCGGCCGGTCGGCTGGCGTAGCCGGCGATGATGGCCAGGATGTTGTTGAGGTCGTGGGCGATGCCGCTGGCGACCCGTCCGATCACGTCGAGCTTGCGCGAATGACTCAGTTGCGCCTGCGAACGCTCCTTCTCGATCATTTCCTGCTCCAGACGATCCCTTGCAAGGATCAGGTCGCGCTCGCGGCGCGCGGACAAGGTCAGCGAGTCGCGCAGGGCGGTCACGGTGCGGTCGAGAATCAGCGCGAGAACCAGCAGTCCCAGGGACCAGCGCAAGAGGTTGCCCATGATTTCCACGCGCATCGCCGGGAATGCCATGGTCGCGACAATGTCGCGCAAGGCGCCCGCCGCCAGGATCAGAATCGAAACCGCGAGGATGAACCAGAGCGCACGGCGGCCGAGCAACAGTCCGCCCAGCACCAGTGGAAAGGCATCGAACAGCTGGTAGTGCAGCTGGCTGCGCAGGCCAAAGCCGAGGTGGTTGATGGTCATCGCCGCCAGGCTGCCGCCGATGAACAGCGACGTGGCCAGCCGGTAGCGACCGCTGCGGATGAGGTGGAAGCACAGCCAGACCAGTGCCGTTGCCATCAGCGAGACCAGTTCGCTGCCCAACTGGATGCCGGCATCCCAGCGTTGCCAGACACGCAGCACACTCAGGAGCGGGATGCCGACGCCAAGCAGGATCAGCAACACCTGCAGCATGGAGGCATTGCGCTGGTCGACCGGATCATCGACCGGAATTCGCCGCAACCAGGCGATTGCGGCGTAGGCGCTGTGTTTCAGGGACGAGAGGTTCATGCGGCCGTCAACAATGCTGGCCGGCGATGTCGATGTCGGGACGTGAGTGCAGGGTTGTTGGCGCGCTGATGGTCTGGCTCACAGTGGTCATGGCAATGCCGGGTCGTGCATCGGGCGCATGACGAAGGACGCAGGTCCGTCGCGGTCGAGCAGCAGGTCGTTCTGGTCGATTCCCTTGCTTGTCGCGACCTCGATCCAGCCCTTGATCTGCGCACGGTCGGTACTGCCACGGATGATGTGCAGCGGTGTGCCGTTGCCCGATTCGTTACCCCAGATACCCACCCAGGCGTTGCCTCCGGTCTGCTTGGCGGCAGACAGCGCCTGATCGGCGAGCGGCAGGCAGTCCTGCCAGGTGTGCAGCGAGTCGCCGGGAAAGAACGGGAACGACGCGAAACCCATCGATATCGACAGCGTCTGTTGCTGCACCGATGCCGGTGCCAGTGCCGCACCGGTCAGGGCCGTGTGCAGGCGATCAGCCTCCCGACGGCCTTCGGCCATGTCATTGCAGGGCAGCGCGAGCAGAAACTCGTCACCGCTCCAGCGGGCGGCGATGCCTGACACGCCGCTGGCATCCCGCAGGCGAAGGGCGATGGCCTTGATCACCTCGTCACCGGCCCGGCTCCCGAACCTTTCGTTGATGGTCTTGAAGTTGTCGATGTCGATCAGGAACAAGGCATGGCTCGTGCGCGGTCCAACAGGGTTGGCCGCGGTATCTCGTGACAGCGCGTCGAGATGCTGGGTGACGCTGTGTCGGTTCAACAATCCGGTCAAGGGATCGGACTTGCGCAGACGGGTGAATTCACGACTGGTTCGGGCCTGCGTAAACAGCAGGAATGCCAGCAGCAGCGCGCCGGCAATGATCAGGATGTTGCGCAGGACGATCAGCAGGGCATCGCGCCGACTGACGATGTCATCGGAGGCCTGGTTGATCTTCGTGCGCATCGAAGCCAGGCCACCGAGTGTGGTCCCGATCAGCGCGTCGACATGCAGGCGGTGCGCTTGATCGCGAGCATCCAGTGCTTCCTGTGCCTGTCCCAGTGCAGCCAGGGCGCTGGCTCGGAGCGTTAGGGCGTCGCGCTGTTCCCGATGGAATCGTCCCCGCGTAGCCAGGTCGATGGCGGTGTCGGCCTGGGCCAGCGTTTCCTGCGCGCGCCCCTGGTTCAACAGGACGTTTCCGAGCAGGGTTCGGCTGCTCGCTTCGGCGGGTGTGTCGGGAAGATCGCCCTGCCGCTGGATGATGTCGGTCAGTTCCGAGATGCCCTGGTCGACTTGGCCATGCGCGGCCTTGATGGCGGCGAGATAGGCCAGCGTGCGCATCTCGATGGACACGTTGCGCGGGGCGTTTGTCGTTGGAGTCCGGATCATCGCCAGCGCGTTGTCCAGCGTGTTCCGGGCATCGTCCAGACGCCCGGCCTTGAACAGGCTGTAGCCCAGGTTGTAGACGAGGACTTCAATGCCGCGCTGGTCTGTTGCCGATGCCAGCGCGATCGCGTCACGCAGCCGCTTTTCAGCGGCCTCATAATCTTCTTGATAATCGATATTGATGTGCGCTATCCGCGAAAGTGCGGCAATCTGAGCACCGACATGGCCCAGGCGGGTGCCGATCGCCAGCGACCGTTCGGACAATTCCATCGCCATGGGCCAGTCGTTTATGACGGCCAGCGCATTCGCGATCGCGTTGTAGCCACCTGCGGTCTCGAAATCCGGCAAGTTCGGGGCCTCGGCCTCCAGGATTTCAATGGCCTGGTAAGCATTGGCACGCGACTCCGCGGCGTTGCCGCGTACGCCCTCGGCGCCGGACAGGCAGGTCAGGGCACGGATCCTCGCTACCAGAGTGTGTTCCGGGTCGCTCAGGATTTCCTGCGCCAGTGCCACCGATCTGGCAGGGTCGACAGGCAGGTTCTCGTAGCATTGTCGTAGTTGCGTGTCGTGGACGCCCGGCGAGTGTTCGCGTTGATCCAGCGCCTGGGCGGGGCCAGCGATCCATGTGATGAGGCCGGTCAGTACCACGTGGAGAAAGCAGCTGCGCGGTGCGGTGGTGGCCGCTGTGTTGCGACTCGGCATGGCTTGAGCCCTTGGACGGACGGGGCGAGACTACCCGGCAGTATGCCCGAGGCCGGGCGCGGGTCTCATCCATGGCGCCTGGATTCGGGGCGCAGCGGGCTGCGCGTTTCCGGTTGCTGCATCGGGGGCAAGCTGCCTGGGAACAGTGGCCTCTGATCAGGCGGCTCGAACAGGGGCTTTTCATCCCCCGGATTCCCGCTATAATGCCGCGTTCCCTCGCCCGGACTGGGCGAATTCACTGCTCTGCCGGTAACTTATGGTCAAGATCCGACTTTCCCGCGGTGGCGCCAAGGCGCGGCCGTTCTATCACATCATCGTCGCTGACGAGCGCAGCGGCCGCGACGGCCGCAACATCGAGCGCGTGGGTTTCTACAACCCGGTCGCCGCCGGTCAGGAGCAGCCGCTCGAGGTCAAGCTGGACCGTGTCGACCATTGGGTCGGCGTCGGTGCCCAGATGACCGACAAGGTCCGCGCCCTGGTCAAGCAGGCGCGCAAGCAGCAGCCGGCAGCCGAAGCCGCGGCCTAACGGCCGTTTTCGGCATCCGGCCGGCCCGTGGTCGATCGCCGTGACCGTCGCGTCCTGCTCGGGCGCGTGGTCGGCGTCCACGGGGTTCGTGGCGGGGTGAAGGTCGAATCCTTCACCGAACCGCGCGAACGCATCCTCGATTACCAGCCCTGGATCCTGCGCCAGCACGGCGCGGAAACGGTGCTGCGCGCGAAAGCCATCATGCGCCACCCCAAGGTGGCGGTATTGCTCGATGGCATTGACGACCGTGATCTCGCTGCTGCCTTGCTCGGCGCGGAAATCTGCGTGCGTCGCGCGCAATTGCCGCCGCCGTCGGATGGCGGGGTCTACTGGACCGACCTGGAAGACATGGCGGTGAGCACGCTGCAAGGCGTTGCCTTGGGTCGTGTCGACCACCTGTTCGCGACCGGCGCCAACGACGTGATGGTTGTCCGCCATGAGCGGCGTGAGCGGCTGATTCCGTTCGTGCGCGACGACGTGGTCAAGCGCATCGATTTCGAGGGCGGCCAGATCGTGGTCGACTGGGACCCGGACTTCTAGGGAATCTCCTAATACCCATAGCGCGTTCGTCTGACGACGTCCGGCTGTGCTCGGAACGCGCGTGGTTCGGCCATACACTGCGCTTCCGGCGCGTTGGCTGCCACCATCAGCTGCCCGCACGCCTCGCTTTTTTTCAGACCTTCCTTGGGTTTCCTGATGCGCATCGACGTCGTCACCCTGTTTCCGGCCTTTGTCGACGCCGCCAGCCGTATCGGTGTGGTTGGGCGCGCGCGAGAACGTGGTCTGCTGACCTACGCCGGCTGGAACCCGCGCGATTTCGCCCACGACAACTACCGAACCATCGACGACCGTCCCTACGGCGGCGGCCCGGGCATGGTCATGCTGATCGACCCGCTGCGTGAGGCGATCGCCACGGCTCGCGCCGCCGATCCCGAGCCGGCGCGGGTGATTCATCTCAGTCCGCAGGGACGCCGTCTGGACCAGGCCGGTGTCGAACGGCTGGCGAAACTGCCGCGTTTGGTTCTGGTTTGCGGTCGCTACGAGGCCATCGATGAGCGCCTGATCCAGGCCGAGGTCGACGAGGAACTGTCGGTTGGTGACTACGTCCTCAGCGGCGGTGAACTGGCCGCCTGCATCGTCATCGACGCGGTTGGTCGCCTGCTCGATGGTGCGCTCAACCACGCCCAGTCGGCGCACGAGGATTCCTTCGGCGACGGCCTGCTCGACTGCGGCCACTGGACCCGGCCGGAGCAGCATGCGCTGGGTGAAGTCCCCGACGTCCTGCGCTCCGGCGATCATGCCGCGATCGCCCGCTGGCGCCGCCAGCAGTCGCTGGGCCGGACCTGGCTACGGCGGCCGGACCTGCTGGCACGCGTGTCGCTGAGCGACGGCGATCGCAAGCTGTTGGCGCAGTTCATCGTCGAGCATCGCCAGGCCAGTTGAGCTGCGCACAGACGTCGGGTCGAAGTTCGCGTCCCTGGAATGCATCCATGGCCTGCAACGCCGTGCGCGAGAAGGATGCACTGACTGCCATTTCGGGCGCGAAACGCGGAATGGCGATCGCTGATAGGCGCGATGGCAGCGATGACTCGCTTGCGCGGCTTCGAGTGGATCGCCTTGGCGCCGGCAGAGGACGAGTCATCTGATCGCGCTGCCGCTCCGTTCGTCGACACGGCTGCGTGCGGAGGGCTGATATCGTCGCGCCGATGGTGCGCAATGTACCCGGGTTTGCCAGTCGGATTCAGCGGCAGGGCCGACGCGGTGCCGGGCGGGCGACCGGTCAAGCGATGGTCAATGTTCCCAGCACACGCAACGCGGTTTCCGCGCTGGCAATCTGCTGCCGCGCCAGGTGTTCGTCGCCATCCTGCAGGAACCAGGCCGCGGACAGGCCGGCGCGGGCGACTGCCCACTGCGCCAGTCGCGCACGATCAAGCTGCCCAGCCTGCGCCACCAGTGAAAACTGGCGCGCGAAACGTGCTTCATCGGCAGCGAATGGCAGGTCCGGATTCACCAGGATCTGGGCGTGATCGAAGCCGCGTTCGCCGATCCGGTCCTTGGGGTCGATGGCCAGCCAGCCTTGCTCACCGAAATCCAGCACGTTGCCGTGATGGCAGTCGCCATGCAGTGGCAGCACGTCGCGCGGCACGGCCAGCAGCTCTTCGGCGATTCGTGCGCAATCGATCAGGACACCGCCGTGGATACGCGCCTGCTCGTGCAGGTCCTCGAACCAGTCTGCCAGTGGACGCAGCGGCGGCGCCGGTGCCATCCGTGGTTCGTGCAACTGCGCCAGGACACCGCACAGGATCAGACTGGCCGTGTCGTCGCCGTCGCTGCCCGACATCGCCAGCTCCAGCAGGCTGCGGGAACCTGTGGCGCGCTCCAGCAGCACGGTGTCGCCATCCTGGGCGAGCACGCGCGCGGCGCCGTCGCCATCCCACCACACCAGCAACTCGGCGCCGTCGAGTTCTTCCGACGCGCGCGCGCGCTTGAGCATCGCGGGCAGGCCGGATGCAGTCAGCACCGGCAACAGATCGCTGCTGCGGGTGTGGATGGGGTCGCCGTCCGGCCAAAGCCGCCATTGCACCAGCAGGACATCGAACACGGACATGCGATGGACGGCGGGCGGGTGTCGCGCCGGAATCAGTCGCGGAAATTCTCGAACTGCAATGGCAGCTCGAGATCGCTCTTGCGCAGCAGCGCGATGGCGGCCTGCAGGTCGTCACGCTTCTTGCCGGTCACCCGGATCTTGTCGCCCTGGATCTGGCTGTCGACCTTGAGCTTGGCCGCCTTCAGGGTGGCGATGATCTTCTTCGCCGCCGCCTGCTCGATACCCTGCTTGACGGTGATCTTCTGCCGGGCCCCGGCCAGGTTGGTTTCGACCTTGCCTTCGTCCAGGCTGCGCACGTCGATCTGCCGCGCCGCCAGGCGTGTACGCAGGATCTCGGTCATCTGCTGCAACTGGAATTCGCTGGGTGCGCTCTGGCTGATCACGAACTCGTCCAGCTCGAACTTCGCATCGGTACCCTTGAAGTCGAAGCGGTTGCCCAGCTCGCGATTGGCCTGGTCGAGGGCGTTGGTGAGTTCGTGTTTGTCGACTTCCGAGACGATATCGAAGGTGGGCACGGCGGCGGTTCCACAGGTGATCGGGGCCGTCGAGCCTAGCCCGGCCGTCGTTGACGAGGCAAGCCGCAGGCGGGGGTCTGTCGGCATCAACTTGCAGCCAACCGGATCGGTTTCCCGTGATGGTTGGCGGGACACCGGTCCAACAGTGCGGCTCGAAAAACGCATCGGCAAGCCGACCAGACGGCAGGCGGCGTTATCATCGCCGCGACCATGCGATGCACACCATGAGCCAGCACGAGCACACCACCTCCGCGCCTGCCGAAGGCCGCCGCGAAACCAAACTGCTGTGGGCGGCGGTTCTCACGACCGTGACCATGGTGGCGGAGGCGGTCGGTGGCATCGTTTCCGGGTCGCTGGCGCTGCTGGCCGATGCCGGCCACATGCTGGTGGATTCCTCGGCGCTGATCCTGGCCTGGCTGGCGGCCCGGTTCGCAAGGCGACCCTCCGATGCCCGACGCAGCTTCGGCTACGGCCGGCTGGAAGTGCTGGCCGGTTTCGTCAATGCCTTGACCATGTTCGTGCTGGTCGGCTGGATCGTCTGGGAAGCGATCGAGCGCATCCGCGAGCCGTCGCCGATCCTGTCCGGCGTGATGTTGCTGGTCGCACTGGGTGGTCTGGCGGTGAACCTGATCGTGCTGACGGTCCTGGGCGGGCATGGGCATGCGGGTCACGACCATGGACACGGGCACGATCACGGCGAAGCAGGTGATCACGGCCACGATCACGATCGTGCACACGGCGACGACCATGCTCACAGTCACGCCCAGCCGCCACCGCGTTCGGGCAGCGACGACAAGGGCGGTCTCAACGTCCAGGCGGCCCGCCTGCATGTCATCGGTGATCTGCTGGGTTCGGTCGCCGCCGTCGTCGCCGCGCTGGTGGTTCACTTCACCGGTTGGACCGTTGCCGATCCCATCCTGTCGGTGCTGGTCGCCATGCTGATCCTGGCCGGATCATGGCGCCTGCTGCGGCGCTCGGCGCATATCCTGCTGGAAGGCGTACCGGAAGGACTGGATCCGCAGGAAGTGCTGGCGGTGCTGTCCAGGGCGCATCCGGATATCCGCGATGTCCATCACCTGCACCTGTGGGCGCTGGCCGACGGTGAACGCATCGCCACCCTGCATCTGCGCATGGACCCGCGTGGCGACATCAGCACGGCGCAGCGCCGCGTGCGCGATCGACTGGCAGCGGATTTCGCGATCGGTCACGCCACCATCCAGGTGGAACTGGACGAATGCGCCGATCGCGACTGCGGTGACGGCCACGGTGACGTCATCCACGATCAGGGCGTTGCGGGCGGCGAGCTGTCGTCCGCCGGTCGCTGACGCGGCTTCGCCCATTCCCGGAGGCCTCGTGGGCCAGCCGCGACGCGCAGCGTCAGCGACGCGACACCGAAACGGTTGATCGCCGACAACGGCTGTCGTTGAGAACTTCGAGGGATTTGCGGCGGAATCGCGCGGTGGTGGTGCCGCGCCGGAGGCGCCTGACAAGCAGGCGCAGAAAGGTCAGGGCAGACGACCGGCCTTGGCGGTGTTGTCCACTTGCTGGGCCACGACACCGGTCGGGTCGATCCGGACATCGCCTTCATGGGCTTCCGGAGCAGCCATCAGCAGCAGCGCGATGACGAAGATCGCGGCGGCAGCGATCAGCAGCTCCTTGCGGGAGCCGAGCGTCTGGGTTTGGCGGGGTTCGTCGGACATGGCGGTGGCAGACTGAGTTGAAGTGGGCAGGGAGGCCGGCTCTAGCGTGCTGGTAGGCATATATACGAGCAAAAGGGCAGGAAGGTGACGCGGTTCACAAAAAGTAACGTTGCTGCCCGCCACCCATCCTGCAAATCATTGTTTCGATTGAATCTGCGGCTTCGCCAAGCACTGGCCTGATGTGACACAAGAGGCGCGTTGCGGCGTTCGACCGGCGAGCGGTGCCGCGGATCGGTCGGCCCGGTGCGAAACGGGTTGCCGGGGCCTGTGTGCGAAACGGTCAGGGCTGCTCGCGCAGCAACCAGGCCCGCAGATGGAACGTCGCCAGGCGCAGGAACCGCACAGGTGCGGGCTCGGGACGGTGTCCGGCAAGGTTTCGGTCGGGTCGCGGCAAGCGAACGTGCCGATACGGCAGTGCCTGGACCCGGACCGCAACGGAACGAAGGGTGGCGTGGGGGCGGTTGCCGATCATGGGGCCGATTCCAGGAGCACGATGACGAGGTTGCGCAGCCTACGCCCGCGACCCGGCGCCGGTCAGTACCGAAAGTCCCGAATTGACCAAAGTTTGCGATCGTCATTGCCGACGTGTGACGCACACGCCGGCGGTACCTCTCGGTCGACTACGAGCGCGCCGCGGCTCAAGGCGATCGAAGTAGCCCAGGCGTCGCCCCGCGGGCCAGGGCAGGGGCTACGGGTTGACGCGCTAGAATCGAGGATCAACCGAACGACCGCGATCTCCGGGGAACTGCATGAACACGACCATCAGCCAGATGCCGAACAGCCAGCCCGAGGCCGAGACCACACCGCTGCGCTTCGTCACCGCCGCCAGCCTGTTCGACGGCCACGACGCCGCCATCAACATCATGCGCCGGCTGATCCAGTCGCAGGGCGCCGAGGTCATCCACCTCGGCCACAACCGTTCGGTCGAGGACGTGGTCCGCGCCGCGCTGCAGGAAGACGCCGACGCCATCGCGTTGTCCAGCTACCAGGGCGGCCATGTCGAGTACTTCAAGTACATGGTCGACATGCTCAAGGAGCGCGGTGCCGGCCATGTCCGCGTGTTCGGCGGCGGTGGCGGCACCATCACCCCGGAGGAGATCCGCGAACTGGAAGCCTACGGCGTCGAACGCATCTACCACCCCAACGACGGCATGAAGATGGGGCTGGTCGAGATGATCGAGGACGTGGTGCGTCGGGCCAGCGTGCAGGACGCGCGCGACCGCTACGCGAACATCGAGGTGAGCTATCTCAACGAGGCGGGTGTCGGCCACGTCCTGTCCGACATCGAAGACGGTGTCCATTCCGAGGCGGAACTGACCAAGCTGCGCAAGCAGTGGCAACTGGCCGGTGGCAAGACGCCCGTGGTCGGCATCACCGGCACCGGTGGCGCGGGCAAGAGCTCGGTCACCGACGAGCTGCTCAATCGTTTCCTGGCCAGTTTCCCGCAGATGCGCATTGCCGTGATTTCGGTCGACCCGACCCGCCGTCGCAGCGGTGGTGCGTTGCTGGGCGACCGCATCCGCATGAACTCGCTGCGCAGCCATCGCGTGTACATGCGCTCGATGGCGACGCGACGGCAGAACGTCGCCACCAACGCCGTGCTCAAGGACTGCATCGCGTTTCTGAAGAGCCTGGCCTACGACCTGGTCATTGTCGAGACCGCGGGTATCGGCCAGAGCGATTCGGAGATCGTCGACCTGGTCGACTTTCCCATGTACGTGATGACCAGCGACTACGGCGCGGCGTCGCAGCTGGAAAAGATCGACATGATCGACTACGCCGAGCTGATCGTGCTCAACAAGTACGACAAACGCGGCGCCGAAGACGCGCTGCGCGACGTGCGCAAACAATGGAAGCGCAACCGTGTCGCGTTCCAGACCAGGGACGAGGATGTGCCGGTCTACCCGACCATCGCCTCGCAGTTCAACGATCCCGGCGTGAGCTGGATGTTCGCCAACCTGTGCCGCCTGCTGCGCGACAAGCTGGCGCTGCCGGCCGCCAAGTGGACGCCGCAGTTCGACACCACACTGAAGGAGCCGCGCGCCACGGTGCTGATTCCCGGCGCACGTGTGCGGTATCTCGCCGAGATCGCGGAGCAGGGTCGCGCCATCAACGCCGGCATCGAGAAGCAGGCCGAGGCCGCCGATCGCGCGCAGTCGTTCTGGCAGTCGCTGAAGGAGCTGGGGGACGACAAGCTGCCGAAGGCGCTTGATCTTTACGGCGGTGACGATCTGTTTGGTGGCGGTGGGCCTTTCAGCGGGGCAAGCCCCGCTCTACAAGGCCAAGCCCCTGTAGAGGCTGGCTTGCCCGGCTCCCTCCCGCGCTCTCATGTAGAGCCGGGCTTGCCCGGCTCCGCTGCGACGGGGAGCGCGGGGAGCGCGGACAGCAGCGGGGCAAGCCCCGCTCTACAGCAGGGCCTTGATCGTTCTTTGCTCACCCTGCGGCAGCGCTACAACGACGCCGTGCAGGCGCTGACCAGCGAGAACCTCCGCAACCTGCGCGAATGGCCGACGCGCCTGAAGTCGATCACCGACGAGGTCAACGAGTACCAGGTGCGCGGCAAGGTCATCCGTGTCGAGAACTATCGCGATTCGCTCAGCCACCAGAAGATCCCCAAGATCGCCGCGCCCACCTACAAGAGTTGGGGCGAGCTGCTGGTGTTCCTCGGCAAGGAAAACCTGCCGGGCAGCTATCCGTACACCGGCGGCGTGTACCCGTACCGCCGCACCGGCGAAGACCCGATCCGCATGTTCGCGGGCGAAGGCACGCCCGAGCGCACCAACCGTCGCTTCCACTACCTCAGCGTCGGCCAGCCGGCCGCGCGCCTGTCCACCGCCTTCGACAGCGTCACCCTGTACGGCGAAGACCCGGCGCCGCGCCCGGACATCTACGGCAAGATCGGCAACTCCGGCGTCAACATCCCCACGCTGGACGACATGAAGAAGCTGTACTCCGGCTTCGACCTGTGCGCGCCCACCACCAGCGTGTCGATGACCATCAACGGCCCGGCGCCGATGATCCTCGCGCTGTTCATGAACACCGCCATCGACCAGCAGATTGAGAAGTACCTGAAGGCCGACGACGCCCGCTGGGCCAAAGCACAGCAGACCATCGACGCCTTCTTCAAGGGCAAGCAGCGCCCGCAGTACCACGGCGAACTGCCGCCGACCAACGACGGCCTCGGCTTGGCCTTCCTCGGCATGACCGGCGACCAGTTGGTCGACGCCGACACCTACGCGAAGATCAAGGCCGACACGCTCAAGACCGTGCGCGGCACCGTGCAGGCCGACATCCTCAAGGAAGACCAGGCCCAGAACACCTGCATCTTTAGCACCGAATTCGCACTGCGGATGATGGGCGACATCCAGCAGTACTTCGTCGACAACGGCGTGCGCAACTTCTATTCGGTGTCGATCTCCGGCTACCACATTGCCGAGGCCGGGGCGAACCCGATCAGCCAGCTTGCCTTCACGCTCTCCAATGGTTTCACCATCGTCGAGTACTACCTCGCGCGCGGCATGCAGATCGACGATTTCGCGCCCAACCTGTCGTTCTTCTTCAGCAACGGGATGGACCCGGAATACACCGTCATCGGCCGCGTCGCCCGCCGCATCTGGGCGCGCGCCATGCGCGAGCGCTACGGCGCCAACGAGCGCAGCCAGATGATGAAGTACCACATCCAGACCAGCGGCCGCAGCCTGCACGCGCAGGAGATCCAGTTCAACGACATCCGCACCACACTGCAGGCGCTGTACGCGCTGTTCGACAACTGCAACAGCCTGCACACCAATGCCTACGACGAAGCCATCACCACGCCCACCGAGGAATCGGTGCGCCGTGCCGTGGCCATCCAGATGATCATCAACAAGGAGCTGGGGCTGAACTTCTGCGAGAACCCCTGGCAGGGCAGCTTCATCGTCGACAAGCTCACCGACATCGTGGAAGAGGCCGTCTACAAGGAATTCGAGGCCATCAGCGAGCGCGGTGGCGTGCTCGGCGCCATGGACACCATGTACCAGCGCGGCAAGATCCAGGAAGAAAGCCTGTACTACGAACACAAGAAGCACGACGGCAGCCTGCCGCTGGTCGGCGTGAACATGTTCCTGCCCAAGCAGGGCGGCGGCGAAGTGGCCACCGAGATCGAGCTGATCCGCTCAACGGAAGAAGAGAAGGGCCAGCAGATCGAGAACGTGCGCGGCTGGCAGCAGACCCGCAACACGCTGGCGCCGGAAGGCGAGACCGAGCACGGCCATGTCGTCGAAGACGATGCCGCCGCCGCGACCGAGCCCCACGACGGCCACGGACTGGGCTACCTGCAGCGCACCGCCCGCGAACGGCGGAACGTGTTCGCCGCGCTGATCGAGGCCGTGAAGACCCACAGTCTCGGCCAGATCAGCCATGCGCTGTATGACGTCGGCGGCGAGTATCGGCGCAATATGTGATTTTCAATCCGCTTGATGGGCGACCATAACGCATTGCGTTACATGACGGATTGCGTTATGGTCTCGTCGTGATCAGGAGCTTCGCCGACAAGGAAGCCGAGCGGATCTGGTACGGAACACCGTCCCGGCGGTTGCCGGGCGATATCCAGCGCGTTGCAAGACGGAAGCTGCGTATGCTCAATGCGGCTGCGGCACTGGAGGATCTTCGCATTCCACCGGCCAACCGGCTGGAAGCCTTGAAAGGCGACCGCAAAGGCCAGCACAGCATCCGGATCAACGATCAATGGCGCATTTGCTTTCGCTGGCACGATGGCGATGTGCATGATGTGGAAATCGTCGACTACCACTGAGCAGGCCACTATGAAAACACTGCCAAACATTCATCCCGGTGAGATTCTGCTTGAGGAGTTTCTGGCGCCGCTGGGCATCAGCCAGAACGCGTTGGCGCGCGCTGCCAATGTTCCGCCTCGGCGCATCAACGAAATTGTGCTGGGCAAGCGCGGCATCAGTGCTGATACCGCTGTGCGGCTGGCAGCCGCGTTGGGCACCAGCGAGCGCTTCTGGCTGAGTCTGCAGAACGACTACGATCTGGAAGAAGCACGCCGCGCCCTGGGGAAGGCGGTGGCGCGTATCGAGCGGATCGCTGCGTAGTCGAGTCAACGACGCGGGTCATCACGCAGCTTCGCTGCCACTCTTCTTCCTGCACCTGATGGTTGTGGCGAGGCGGCGTGACATTTGGGAACTTCCCCATATACTGCGACTCAATGGGCGGGAGGGCTCATGAGCGATCCGTTGGCGGTTTCCTGCGAACAGGCGGCAGAGAATCATCTGCGCGACGCGCTGGCGATGTCGCATGCAAGTCGCTGGCAATGGCTGGCACAGGCGATGGATCTGGGTTTCGCGGTTGCGTGGTCGCGGGCAAGTCGGGGACTGGCGACTGTCGATAGCAATGGTGTTCGGCTCGACGTGCAAGGTATCCGTGAAGTTGACGACGAGACTCCGCGGACCACGGTGCGTAAATGAACCGGACCCCGTTCTTGCATATGGAATATGTGAACCCACAGCAGGGGTGGGGATGAAAAGCATCAAGGAATTGATCGGAACTATTGAAAATTTTAAGCCCGGGGCGCCGCTTGAAAAGTACATTGGCAGCATTCGCTTTCCTAATTTCAAGAATGTCGAGCCGGGAACGAGGGTTGACTTTTCCTTTCCGCTCACTGTTTTGGTTGGCGCAAACGGTAGTGGAAAAAGCTCGATTCTCCATGCACTCTACGGCGCGCCAGACAAATATTCCCTGAAGGACTTTTGGTTTTCTACGGAACTCGATCCTATTGTGGAAGGAAAGGGTCTGGGAGTATCGCGCTTTATTTATGCGCATTGGAACTCGCATATAGGGGACTTCGTCGAGACCCGTAAAGCGCGGGTCCGAAGCGGCGCTCGACTCGACTACTGGGAGCCGACCAAGATCGTCGTAGGCGACAACATGAAGCCCTTGCCACCGGGCTCGCCAGGCGGCGCAGCGTCCGATCGGTGGCTTCCGGTCGAGAGGGCGGTTGTACACATCAACTTTAAGGCCGAGATCAGCGCGTTCGATCGATTTTTCTATTTTGAGACCGGACAGACGAAAGAGGACAAGCACATAGCTATGCTGCGGGAGGCGCGACGCCTCAAGCGAGTCATCGAGGATGGCTGTGAAAGTTACCGACTTTGGAACCGCGAGCGGGTGTTCGAAAACCGTTTGTTAAGCGCCGATGAGCTGGAATGCGTGCGGCATATCTTGGGGCACGATTACGTTTCCGCAACGATGGTACGGCACACGCTTTACCCTGGATACCGCGGGCAAGACATCAGCGTGCTATTTGAACGACCAACTCTCAAGTATTCGGAAGCTTTCGCCGGAAGCGGCGAGGTTGCGGTCGTAAGTTCGGTCGTGAAATTGCTAGCCGCTTATCCGGGCTCGCTAGTTCTTCTCGATGAGCCGGAAACGTCGCTCCACCCGGGAGCACAGCGGCGCTTCTTACAATTTTTGCTGAATTGCATTGTTAGGAGAAAAATGCAGATCGTTATATCCACGCATTCGCCGGAATTCGTGGATGAGCTGCCCGACCGTGCGATCAAAGTGTTAGAGGTGACGCCGACGGGGCGCGTGACAGTCGCGAACGGATCCTCGTCGTTAGTGGCATTCAACAGGCTTGGTGCGAAAGTACCGGGACGAATCCGAGTAATTGTCGAGGACGAGCTGGCGAGAAAAGTCGTGGAGATCGCGAGACGGAATTTGCCCGCAGGTGAGCGGGAGCTGATTGATGCGGTGGTGGTTCCCGGCGGCGCCTCGATGATTCTCGCGCACTACATTCCGTCTGCGATTGCCGGTAAGGACGCTACATTCACTCTGCTCGATGGCGATCAAGCTTTTCCAGTGCCGCTGCCTGATGTCTCTCATGTGTCCCCTGCTGACGAGGCGAGCCTGGGTGATCAGATCTTGAAGTCAACGGGTGTAGAGCCCGCGTTGTATTTAAGTGGGGGGAGCGACCCCGCACTGTTCGCAAAAAAGGTCGCAGCCCAGAAGGAGTACATCAAGTGGGTCTCGCGGCGTGTTAGATTCTTGCCGCGTGCAGTTCCGGAAGAAATCGTGATTCGTGCGGCATTTCCGACGCTGGTATCTGCCTTGGATGGGACGGGCGACACCGCGAAGGATGTCTTGTTTAAAAAAATCGCACTTGATGTTCCTGAAGCGACTTCTGCCCAGATAATCGAAATCGCCGCATACGAACTTTCCAAACACGCACCACAGACGGAAGATGTCAATGAAATCAGTAATATCCTCGCAGAGTTCATTGCCACGTGGCGCGCCGGCCATGCAGTTTGAGCGGCCTTCTGCAATCGATCTGTTCTCCGGTTGCGGCGGGCTGTCGCTCGGTCTCCAGTTGGCTGGATACCGTGTTGTTGCGGCCGTTGAGCTTGACAAGAAGGCGGCTCATACGTATCGCTTGAATCACCCTGACGTCGCGCTGTTTGAGAGAGATATTACTGAGCTTTCGCCGAGTGAGGTAATGAGAACATGCGGTATTAGTCGAGGTGAGCTTGATCTGCTGACTGGTTGTCCGCCCTGTCAAGGATTCTCACGCATCCGTACGCGCAATGGGTCCGCAAGTAACACCGATCCGCGCAACAATTTGGCGATGCGTTTTCTTGACTTCGCCAAGGCGTTGAGGCCTCGTAATGTACTCCTTGAGAACGTGCCAGGGCTTCGCGCTCAGGCCCTCTGGCGTACTCTCAAGGAAGAGCTATTGATAGCTGGTTACCAATTAGCAGAAGAGATCGTAGATGCCAATGACTACGGGGTTCCGCAACGTCGAAAACGTTTGCTTCTCTTGGGTACGTTAGGGCGCGCTCCGAAGGTGCCTGAGCGTTGTCAATTCAAGCCGACCGTAAAAGACGCTTTAACACTTGTCCAAGCCGGCGATCGGTTACACGAGTTGCGCGTCAATCACTCGGAGGCAGCGCTAAACATTATTCGGGCTATTCCCAAGAATGGTGGAAGTCGTGCCGATCTTCCTAGTTCACTAAGGCTTGCTTGTCATGCGCGGACGAACGGGTTCGGAGACGTTTACGGAAGAATGCACTGGGATCGTCCAGCACCAACGATCACTAGTGGCTGTCACAACCCATCCAAAGGAAGATTCCTACATCCGTCCGAGGATCGAGCCATTTCTCTGCGAGAAGCCGCGCTTCTGCAGGGTTTTCCTGCCGATTACCAATTTGAATTGGCGCATGGCAAGGAATCGATAGCGTTAATGATAGGAAATGCGCTGCCGCCGCCCATGATTCGTATACATGCGGAGGCGCTTACCGCCAGTCTGTGAAGATAAACTGCCCCTCAAACGGCCAACGGTGCCAGGCAAACGGTGCCAGGGTGAGGCACCCCTGATTTATCGGACACCCAAAAGCGGGGCAAACGGTGCCAGGGACGAATGGCACTTACTTAACCTTGCGCGGGTGCCCGTTTGCACGAACGGTCTCCCGTGCCAGGACGCGTGTCTGGGTCAGTAGCGGATAGGGTTTGGATCGTCGCTTCAGCGCTCGTGGCTCGATTCTTCCGGGTCGTTGGCCGACGCGCCGCTGTGCGATCAGTGCCAGTAGCGGCGTCCCATCCGGCCAGGTCACATCAGGGCGCTGACATTGCCGCCACGCCAGCCACAGTTGCACCGTGTGCTTGCGTAAGCTCCCCCAGATCCCACACACCTCAGAAGTAGAGCTTTCTGGCATCTTTCGAGTCAGGAGGTTCCATGAAGAAGTCGAAGTTCAGCGAGACCCAAATCGTCTCGATTCTCAAGCAAGGCGACGCCGGCATTCCGGTCAAGGACCTGTGCCGTCAGGCCGGGATCAGCACGGCGACGTACTACCAGTGGAAGTCGAAGTACGGCGGCATGGAGGCGTCGGACCTGAGGCGGGTCAAGGAGCTTGAGGCCGAGAACGCGCGGCTCAAGCGCATGTACGCCGAGCTGGCGCTGGACAACGCCGCGATGAAGGACCTGATTGCAAAAAAACTGTAGGGCCGGCGCAGAAACGCGAGGCCGTGCGCTACCTCGTCGAGGTACACGCACGGCCACTGCGCCGGTCTTGCGAGATCGTAGGCCTGTCGCGTTCGGCCTGGTACGTCCCGCCGCTGGACTGGACCGTTCGTGATGTCGAGATCATCGCGGCCCTGACCCGGCTGGTCGAAGCCAAGCCCAGCCGCGGTATCGGCAAGTGCTGCCAGATCCTGGAAAAGACGCATTCGCACTGGAACCACAAACGTATCTACCGGGTGTACTGCGCCATGAACCTCAACCTGCGCCGGGCGGCCAGTCGGCGCTTGCCCAAGCGCGAGCGCGTGCCGCTGTACGTGCCTGAGTGTCCCGATCATGTCTGGTCGGCCGACTTCATGCTCGACGCGTTGGCTTGTGGCCGGTCGTTCCGGACGTTCAACATCCTCGACGACTTCAACCGCGAGGCGATCCACATCGAGGTCGACACCTCGATCACATCGGCCCGGTTGGTCCGCATCTTCGAACGCATTGCCCAGGAGCGACCGCTGCCGCAGGTTCTACGCACCGACAACGGACCGGAGTTCCTGGGCGAGGCCTTCGTGCAATGGGCCAAGGCCCACGGCATGGCGATCCAGTACATCCAGCCGGGCAAGCCGAACCAGAACGCCTACATCGAGCGTTTCAACCGCACCTATCGCGAGGAGGTCCTGGACCAGTACCTGTTCGCCCGGCTTGAGGACGTGCGTGAGGCCACCTGGCAGTTCCTGATCGACTACAACGAGCACCGACCCCACAACGCGCTCGGCGGTATGACGCCGGCCGAATACCGTAACCATCACGCCGGAATCTCTACGTCTGAAGTGTCCGCTTGACGGGGGAGCTTACGGACACAGCAGCGTACTCACCAGCACTTTCCCGCCCACCTGCACCTCCCGAACGGTGATCCGGTCGGGTACCTGGCGATAGTGTTCGGGCGTCATCCAGCCCGGTCGCGCGGCGGGCTTGTGCAGATCGACGATGTGATCGCGAACCCCCAGCCGACGCCCCTTACGGAAGTCCGTGCGGCGTCTGCGGGAACCGTACTGTGAGAACACGCCATCGACACCGCGTCGCTGCAGTTCGGCCAACAGGAAGTAGGTGGCGAAGAAGGCGTCGCCCAACACGATGCTGCCGGGCTCGATGTGGTCCAGCAGGGTTCGCAGCAGACTTTGCTCGTCGTTGCCCTTGCCCAGGTACGGCGCGGTGGCGACCTCCAGCAAGGCGCCGCTGGCCAGACATGACAACGCCACCAGTCGACAGATGGGAAAGCCCAGTCCCGGCTTCTGGGTGGCCGGCTGTGGAAACGCGGCCTGATTGGCGGGCGTATCCGGCATGACCACCGTGGTGCCATCGACCAACCGGATGGGACGTTCGCGCCAATAGCCTGAAGCAAGTGACTGATCGGTCAGTCGGCGTCCGGTAAATCGGATCAACGTCGCGACCAGCGACTGAGGCAGCCGTTGTCGTGCGCGGCAATAAGCGCCGGTGGCTGTGCTGCAGGCGGACAAGCCGCCAGCAACACGGCGAGCAACGAAGCCATCCACGGCGTGCTGACAGGACCGATCAGCGCTCAAGGCTTGCGCCATGAACAGGGCCAGTGTCTCGGTCGGTGGGAACAGACGCTCTCGGTGCCGAGGCAGTTGCGCATCCACCGCGTCGAGCATTGGCTCGTCGGTCAGCAAATCGAAGAAGGCATAGGCGTCCATCGTCTGGCGATGGCGTTGCACGGCACGGCATTGCTGGTCCGGGCGGCGGCGAATACGATGCATGCGGTCGGCTCCTTTGGTTCGGTGTTGTCTCGCAACTCCACCTTAGCATCGTGAGCCGACTTCTCTTTTGTTCTCAGAAGGTTGGCGCTAAGTAAGTGCCATTCGTCCCTGACACCATTCGGAACGATTGTCCCTGACACCATTCGGAACGGACGCCATTCACACCGATCACGTCCTACCGATCGATGGATGCCTCGTCGAATCCGTCGGCGAAAAGTGTATCGCCCGGGGTCACCGTCACTTCGATCGCGACAGGGTCGACATTGTCTGCGTCGACGAACAGCACCACGGTCGGCAAGGACTCATCGGCTGTCATCAGCAACTGGCAGTCGCCATCGGGCAGCAGGGGTTCGGTGCAGGAATCCGGGTCGACATGTAGCGGGACCTCGTAGGGCACTTCGACGCGGATGCCGGTCACCGGTTCGACGCCATCGTGGCTCAGTGTGACGATCACGACGCTTCCGGCGGTGAACGTCAATGCCGATGGCTGGGCCAGCAGCGTCGGCATCAGCGGCGGACCTGGTGTGAGATGCAGCACGTTCGAGGCAGACGGTTGATAGCACTGGTTGGGATTGCCTGCAGCGCAAAGCACGGGGCCGCCGTGGACGCCGTTTTCCGGCAGATCTGCACCGGTGATCCGCAGTTCGAACAGGCATGATCCCAGCGGTGGCAGCGGGATCGGCGCTGGACACAAACCTGCGCCCGTAACCTGGGTGACACCGGGGATCGCCGTCAGCGTCAACACACGTTGCCTGTTGGTCTGATTGGTCACCTGATATCGGACCGTGGCGGTCGCGTTGACCGGTACGGTCAAGGTGGTGGGTGTCAGCGCGGTGAAGGTCCAGAGCGGCGCGCCGCCGGCATTTGTCTCCAGCGTGCCCGATGCGAGCAACACGACCAACGGGGCCAACATCGCCCAACGCGGCGGGTGCGTTCGCGGTGTTCGCCTGGTCATCGGAACCTCACTTCAAAAACGACATCCGGCACGGTTGTGTGATGCCCGATCATTTGATGCCGAGCCCTCGGCTGCTTGCTGCTGCGGATCTGGCGCAGCCTAGCGCAGACGACCGGGGAACGGCGTCAGGTTTACTGCCCGTCAGCGTAGTTCCGACAAGGTCGGGGTATCGGGCTGTGTCCGATACCCGTGACCGTCCGATGGTCATCCGCTCATTCAAACCCGTCCGCGAAAAGGCGGTCCCCGCTGTCGTCGAGAAGCCAGGTGCGCAGGACGTTCTCGACCAGCCCGCTGCCGGAGCCGTTGGCACTGCCGGCATTGACCGTGCCGCGGGTTCGGAAGTAGACGTTCTGGTCGCGTGGAGCGTCGATGTCTGCCAGCTGCCAGCCATTGGCGATGCGCTGCATGGTGCCGACGGGGGTGTAGAGGGCACCGTCGAGGGAGAGTTGCAGTTGTGGCGGCTGTGCCAGTTCCGGCCCTGAGCCGGTGCGCGTCCAGATCGCCGTCGCGGTGCCGTTGCCATCGGCGAGGACGTGCAAGGCCTGCCTGGCGGGCTGGATCATGCTCAGGCGTGCGATGTAGAGGCGCGTGTGTCCGGCGATCTCGGTGAACCCGCCACTGACCACCAGTTTGCCGTTGGGCAGCAGGCCGATGGCGGTGAAAAGGCCGTTGGCGGTGGTGTTCCAGGTGTCATCGGCGCTGCCGTCGGCGTTGAGGCGCGCGATGCGCTGGCGGGGTTGTCCGCCGATGTGGGTGAACGCGCCGCTGACCAGCAGCTTGCCGTCTGTTTGCAGCGTGATCGCGTAGACGTCGCTGTTCGAGTTCGGCGAAAAGCTGGCGTCGATGCTGCCATCCGGATTGAGGCGCGCAATGCCGTTCCGGCTCTGGCCGTTGATCTGGCTGAACTCGCCGCCGACGAGCAGTTGGCCGTCGGGTTGCAGCACCAGGGTGTAGACCTCGCCATTCGGGTTCGGCGCAAAGCCGGTGTCGACGCTGCCGTCGGCGTTCAGGCGTGCGAGTCGATGGCGCGATTGCCCGCCGACGCTGGTGAATGCGCCGGCCACCAGCAGCCGGCCATCGGTCTGCAGGGCCAGGGCGAAGACATCGTCATTGAAGTTGGGTGCGAATCCGGCATCGAGGCTGTCGTCGGCGTTGAGGCGCGCCAGATAGTGGCGGGTCTGTCCGCCGAGACTGGAGAACTCGCCAGCCACCAGCAGCCCGCCATCGGGTAGCAGCGCCATCGCCAACACATCGTTGTTCGCGCCGGGGTTGAACGGGTCGGCGCTGCCATCGGCGTTCAGGCGCGCCAGGCGGCTGCGCGCCTGCCCACCGATCTGCGAAAAACTGCCGCCGACCAGCAGCTTGCCGTCGGGGCGCAGCGCCAGCGCGCGCACGGAACCGGTCGCGTTCGGTGCGAAGCCGGCATCGACGGTGCCATCGCTATGCAGGCGTGCGATCCGGCTGCGCAGTTGCCCGCCGATGCTGGCGAACTCGCCGCCGACCACCAGCGCCCCGTCCGGTTGTGTCGCCATGGCATTGATGACGTTGTCAGTACCCGGGTCGAACGTCCGGTCCACGCGGCCATCGGGTTCCACGCGGGCAATGCTGTTCCGGGTTTGGCCGCCGATCGCTGAGAAGCCTCCGGCAACGATCACGCCTCCGTTCGACGGCAGGGCCGGTGCCAGTGCCGTTATCAGGCTGTTCGGGGCTGGATTGAAGGTCGGGTCCACAATGCCATCGGCGTCGAGGCGGGCGATGAGTTGTCTGGGCTGGCCACCGATCGAAAAGAAGAGTCCGGCGACGATCATGGCGCCATCGGGTTGCAGCATCAGTGCGAGTACGTCGCCGCCGGCACCGGGATTGAAAGTCGGATCGGCGTTGCCATCGGGGTTCAGACGCGCGATGCGGCTGCGGGCCTGCCCGCCGATGCTGGTGAACGTGCCGCCCACCAGCAGCCTGCCGTCCGGTTGCAAGGCGAATGTCTCCACGGAACCGCTCGCATCCGGATTGAAGCTGGCATCCACCTGGCCATCGGCGTGCAATCGGGCGATGCGGTTACGGGCGTGTCCGCCGACGCCGGTGAACGCGCCGCCGATCAACACCGCGCCATCCGGTTGCAGCATCAGTGCGCGGACCGGTGCGTTTGCCCCGGCGCCGGCCTCGAAGGTGGTATCCACGCTGCCATCGATGTTCAGGCGTGCGATGCGGCGGTGTGGCTGTCCGTTGATCGTGTTGAACTCGCCGGCCAGCAGCAGCTTGCCGTCGGCTTGCAGGGCCAATGCGCGGACGGGGTGATTGGCAGACGGATTGAATCCGGAATCGACACTGCCATCGGTGTTGAGGCGCGCGAGGTGGCCGCGCGGGACGGCATCGACCAGATCGAAGTCGCCGGCAATGACGATGCGGCCATCCGGCTGCACGACGATGCTGCTCACCCGGCCCGTCGGCACGGCGGTGGAAAACCCGGTATCCAGCCTGCCGTCGGGATGCAGGCGTGCCAGGCGGTGGCGGGTTTGCCCACCGATGCTGGTGAATCCACCGCCGATGAGGATCTTGCCGTCCGGCTGCGTCGCCAGCGCGGAAATCAAATTGTTCGCGTCGGGGTTGAAGCCGTCATCGGCGCTCTGTGACAGCACCGCCGGTGCGACCGTCAGCAGCCAGCAGAGCAGCACATTGCGGATGATGTGGGCGCTGGTGCGGTCGGCCTGCTGCCGCAGGCACGACGGCGTGATGAGGCTGGTGCGGGTCATGATGGCGCGTTCCCGGAAATGGCTTGAGGGTGGGCTGCATGACCACTCACGGAAAAACGCAGCTGTTTTCGCCATCGCTGCTGCAGGGGAAGGGGACGGGCGCAAGCGATTCCATCTCGTTGGCTTGGAGAGCCTGCGATTGGAGTGGCGAGCTGGCGGCTGGCGTGGCCATCGGCGCGCAGGAATCGGCGCGCATCGGCATTCCGGGCGCGACCGGACGCTGGCAGATGCTCGCGCAGCAGCGATTCAGGGCTTCGCTGGTTGCCCTTGATTCACTCGGTACCGACTTCGAAGTTGTCCCGGAACAGCAGGTCGATCGGATAGGCGGCGATGTAGTGGGCCGGTTGTCCTCCGGCCTGGGTGAACCGAACGGGTAGACTTGGCGGCATCTCGGCAATGACCTGTTGGGCACGTGATCAACAACGACGTTCTTCGCAGCATCCGCTACACGCTTGACCTCAGCGACCCCAAGGTGGTCGACATCGCACAGCTCGCGGATCCCGGGTTGGTCCTTGGCCGGGACGACGTGCGAGCCATGCTGTTGAGAGAGGAGGAGCCCGGTCATAGGGTGTGCAGCGATGCGGTGCTGGCAAATTTCCTGGATGGGTTGATCGTGCACCTGCGTGGCCGGGACGAGACACTGCCGCCGCGGCCGGTGGACAAGCGCATCAGCAACAACCTGGTGTTGAAGAAGCTGCGAGTCGCGTTCCAGTTGAAGGACGACGACATGCATGCGGTGTTTGCCGATGCCGGCTTCCCGCTATCGAAGCCGGAACTGTCGGCATTGTTCCGACAGCCGGGGCACAAGAACTATCGGGCCTGCGGCGACCAGTTGCTGCGGGCGTTCCTGAAGGGGCTGACGCTGCGTGTACGCGGCGCCTGAGCCTGTGTGGGCGCGGTTTACACGCCCAGCGAACCCGTGGGCGGTTCGCCGGGGGACTACCCTACCTTGATCGGGCGGAGGAAATGGATCCGGCTGGATTCCCTGCGCTCCGATCGTGTTGTCCGCTCACAAGCCCAGGTACGCGCGCAGCCAGGCGTGCAGCGTCGGGCTGCGCGCTATCCATTCCATGACGTAGAACAGGTAGAGCGCGAGCAACACGAAGCTGATCCAGGTGGCGGGATGGATGCGTCGCAGCACGCGCCAGTCGTAGGCGAGCAGCGCAGCGAGCCAGAACAGGTCGGCGGGGAAGTAGGGCAGATGCGGCACCACGAGCGCATCGAGGAATTGGCCCAGTGGCCGGGTGTTGGAGAATGCCGGGCCGAGCGTCCAGACCACCGCCCAGTACATCAGGCGCTTGTGCGTTGCCGGGCGGCGGCGCCACCACAGCGCGAGTGCCACCAACACCACCACGGGGATCAGCGAGGCCAGGCCGGCGAGCACGAAGCCGAGCGCGAACGGGAGTTCTCCGGCAGAACCGATCTGCCCCAGCGCCTGCAGGCGAGGAATCATGCGCAGATGCACCATCGCGCCCGTTGCCACCACGGCGCCGGCCAGGGCGACGCCTGCGATACCGAGCCGGCGGTGCAGGTCGACGCGTTGCGCGCTGACCAGACACGCCTGCGCCAGGAACAGCAGGTACCAGGCCGTCATCACCACGCCGTGCACGATCAGGTAGGCCGGCAGGGCCGTGTCCTGACGGTATGGCTGCAGGTAGAAGCTCTTGCCGAATCCCAGCGCGATCACGACCAGCATGGCCAGTGAGACCCAGACGAAAAACCGGCCGCCACGGCGGGGCCGGGCTGGTCCGTGTGCCGACGTTGGTTCGCCCATGATGCCCCCGCTGCGGTTGCGCTGTGCGCGTGTGATTCGTGAAGCGTACCTACGCAAACGAGAGGAGAGAGGGGCCACTGGCAGGAAAACGGTGTCGGGTCAGGAGGCGGTCCCGAAAAGATGGTGTCCGGGAAGCCGTGCCAGGTGGTTCCTGGAAGACGAGCCAGCGGCGATTCCGCGCGGGCTCACCAGTCGGTCGGCGCGTAGTCCTTGAGGAACTGGCCCCAGACGTGCTCGCCGGTGTTGAAGCCATGGATGATCGGATCGACGATGCGCGCTGCGCCGTCGACGATGTCCAGCGGCGGGTGGAAGCGTTCTTCCAGCACCTTCTTGGCGGCGAGTTCGGCGGGATCTTCGTCGGTGACCCAGCCGGTGTCGACGCTGTTCATGTGGATGCCGCTGTTGTGGTAATCGGCGGCCGAGGTGCGCGTCATCATGTTCAGCGCGGCCTTGGCCATGTTGGTGTGCGGGTGCCGAGTGGTCTTGAAGTTGCGGTAGAACTGGCCTTCCATCGCCGAGACGTTGACGATGTGCTTGTCGCGGCTGGGCTCGCTGCCGTCCGGCGTGCGCAGCATCAGCGGCTTCAGCCGCGCGTTGATGATGAACGGCGCGATGGCGTTGACCAGTTGGGTCTCCAGCAGCTCGACCGAGGGCACTTCGTCCATCAGCAGACGCCAGGAATTGCGCCCGCGCAGGTCGACCTGCTGCAGATCCTGGTCGAGCCGGCCTTCGGGGAACAGGTGCTGCTGGCCCAGTAGCTCGTCGGCCAGCAGTGGCACCTGCGAGAGTTCGGCGGCGCGGGTCAGGCCGTCGGCGCTGCTGGTGCCCTGGCCTTGCGTCGCCAGCAGCTTGCCGGTGGTGGCGGTTGCCGACGGCAGCAGCTCGGCGCTGCGCAGGCCTTCGTAGCTGCCGATCAGCTTGCGTACGTTGTCGGGCAAGGCATTCAGTGCGGCGGTCTCGTTGGCCATCATGTGTGCGTAGAACTGCGGCGGGCGACGCACGGTCTGGCAGGCGTTGTTGATGATGAAGTCCAGGCGTGTGCGCGTGGCCAGCAACTGCGTGCAGAACGCTTCTACGCTGGGCGTGTGGCGCAGGTCCAGTCCGAACACTTCCAGGCGGTGGCACCAATCGGCGAAATCCGGCTCCTGCGCATAGCGGGCTGCGGAATCACGCGGGAAGCGCGTGGTTACGATCAATTCGGCGCCGGCACGCAGCAGTTTCAGTCCGGCTTGGTAGCCAATCTTGACCCGGCCGCCTGTCAGCAGTGCGACGCGTCCGCGCAGGTCGGCGGTTTCGGTGCGCTTGAAGTAGTTCAGTTCGGCGCAGGCCGGACACATCTGGTCGTAGAAGTGATGCAGCTGGGTGAACTTCTGCTTGCAGACATAGCAATGGCGCAGCTCCGGCGAGTGTGCCGGTTCCGGCGTGGCAGTTTCTGTATCACCTTCGCCGTTGCGAGCGTCGTGCAGACCGGCGGCGTGCGGCGGGAAGTAGTTCGGCGTGCTGAACACCGGTTTGCGGCGCAGGGTGCGGATGCCGGTCTGGCTGAGCAGTGCTTCGGCCTTGCGCACCTTCTCCTGATGGCGTTGCCTGGCCTGCTGCTTGAGTTTCTTCCGGCGAGCCTTCGGCTCGGGGTTGTAGACCTGCGCCACCACGCGATGCAGGCGGGCGCGGTCGGCGTCGGGCAGGGTGTCGAGCACGCTGCGGTCGGCATCGATCTGCTCGAGCAGGTCCAGTGCGGCGCGCAGGCGATCGGTCAAAGGAAGGCCGTCGGCAAGGGGTGAGGCGGTGGTGTTCACTGCGGATCCGGGAGTCTGCGCCGGCTCGCCGGGACATGCGCGGCCGGCAGGCAACTAAAAAGGAGCCACAGGATACCGGGCGCGGTGGAACGGGGGCGACCGGATTCAATCCGCCTCAGCCTGCGCTGCCTGCAGCGACCGGCCGGCGCTCATGATCACGCGCAAGTGCGGCGTGCCTCTTGTCATCTGCTCAAGGCAATCTTCAAACGCGCGCGTCCCCGACTGGCACATCGGGGACGCGCAGCCGATCCGACATCTGCTCGATCAATCGTTGGTCAGACCGGATTTCTCGAAGCCGTCGGCATAGACGCCTTCCGGCGCGATGCGCCAGACCTCGCCCGCGCCGACGCCGCCGTTGCCGAAGTTGCTGATGTAGACAGTGTCGTCGGGGCCGATCGCCATGCCTGTCGGGCCGACCAGCCCTTCGCTGAAGAGCAGCTCGCGCGTGCCGTCCGGTGCTATGCGCCAGAGGTTGCCCTGGCTGCCTGGCTGCAGCAGGCCGTTGTCGTCGTGCTCCAGCACGTACAGGTGGTCAGCGGAATCGAAGGCGATGTCGATGGCCATGGTGAAACCGCCGGCGAAGACCGAGAGGCTGCCGTTGCCATCCACGCGCATCACCCGCGAGCTGCCGGCCGGGAACGGGAAGCCGGTCAGCTCGCTGACATAGACCGCGCCATCCGGGCCGACTGCAACGCCGGTGGGTACGGACTGGGTCGGGAACGGGCCGCCCAGGTCGCGCGGGGGGAACACGGCCACCGTGGACAGGGTGCCGGCACTGTCCACGTGCAGCAGCGCATTGGCGGCAGCATCGGTGATGTACCAGCCGTCACCGGACCAGGCCAGGTTCCACGGATTGCTTTCGATCAGCGCGCCGTCGGGATTGTGGCTGGCCTCGTAGCCGGCCACGTCGACAGCGCCGCCCAGCGTGGCCAGACGGCCGAGCTGGTAACCGCCCGGTGCCAGATGGCTGACCCGCAGTGCGGGATCAACACCCGGGTAGCCGATCATGATGTGCACCGTACCGTTGGGCGCGAAGCCGACGGCGGTGGCGCCGCCTTCCATCTGGCCGGTGGAGTCGATGTACATGGTCGGCAGGCCGTTGAAGACGCGTGCCTGGCGGCCGCCGGCGACGCGGGTGACCGAACCGGTTTCTGTGTAGATCACCGGCTCGCCACGAATGATGATGGACGGGCCTTCACCAACCGGCGTGCCTGCCTCGGCGATCCACAGCGCGCCGTCGGCGTCGAAGGCCAGGCCGCGCGGACTGTTCAGGCCGCTGGCGACGACGCTGGCGACCGGGTCACCCTGGGCTTCCGTGGCATAGGTGGCAACGCAACCGAGCGTGATCGCGGCCACCAGTGCGGTGTGGGTGACGGACCAGCGGGCGCGGGAACGGGAACGAACGATGAGCGGATGCATGTTTCCTCCTGTGGGGCGTGATGGCTGTGCGGGTTTTTGCCGCGTGTGGTGGCGTTCGGCACGGGCTTGATGTCCGTGTCTGGCCGAGGCCGTGGTGGAGGGTTGCTGGTGAAACGGCGGGTGGTTACGGGTGCCGCGCTTGACTGCGGCGATAGCCGGCTTTGCCGGCTTTGGCGGCCAGCGGCCATTTGCGGGGAATTGCTGCGATAGGCAGGTTCCGCGTGATCAGTGGCGTCGTCTCTTGCGAAGGGAACCTCACGCTCGTTGCTGTCTGGCGACCCCAGGGCCACCTCGGCGACCATGCGTCTGCTCGCCGAATCCGCAGCGTGCGCGGAGTGGCCATCCCGAGAAAGCACGCCTCGACGATCATCCGAGACGCTTGACCCAAGGCGGTGCCAGCGACGGAGGCAAGGCGAGAGGGCTGGTGCAGATCCGGGCAGATGCAGCGGTGGCGCGTTCATGACGACTTCCCGAGCTGGTTCATGCCCGGATACCGGAATTCCCGCTCGCGATTACAACGGGAGCCGCGGGAAAGCTTTCGCGCCCGTCCGCTGTGGTCCTTGGCGGGAGGCGTCGGTGGGAATCACCGATGCCGCCGTGGATATCGTGTCGCGCCAGCACCGAGGCGGTTTCCACGAGTGGGATCGGGAAACTGGCTTGTCCTGCGATCGTCGTCTTCAGGGGCGCGGGGTTCCTGTGCAGGAAGGCGGACATGATGAGATCCGCTTCTTGGCCTACGCCCCTGATTCTCCGGGGCGATGTAGCATCCGGCTTTCATTCCGCGGCCCGGCGCAGTGTGTGCGTTGCCGGACTGCCTGACGGAACAGGACCAGAACCATGCGCAACGCGTTGCAGGAACAATTGCTGAAGGCTGGCCTGGCCAAGAAGGGCAAGGTCGATCAGGTCGCGCGCGAGCAGGTCAAGCAACGCCAGGGCAAGGCGCCGACGACGGTCGACCCCGGCGTGGCCGAGGCCGAAAAGGCGCGACAGGAAAGGGTCGAGCGTGATCGCGCGATCGCCGCCGAGCGCAAGGCGCAGGCTGAGGGGCGTGAGCGGCTTGCCCAGGCCCGGCAGATCATCGAGCAGCATCGGGTGGTCGCGCGTGGCGAGGACCTGTATCGCTTCGCCGATGGCCCGGCGATCCGCTCGGTGCCGGCCGACGCGGGTACCCGCGCGCAACTGGCCAAGGGTGCTTTCGTCGTTGTCCGCGATGGCCTCGATGGCTACGCGGTCATCCCGAAGGCGGCTGGCGACAAGGTGGCGATGAGGGATCCCGCCTTGATCGTGGTCGATCATTCACAGCCGTCGCCGGCAACGCCGGCCGGATCATCCGGAGATTCTGCCGACGAGGCGTATTACAGCCGATTCCAGGTGCCGGATGACCTGATCTGGTAGCGCCGGCGGTCGTGTGTGTGAGTCCTTCCCGAGTCGCTTGCGGAGCGTTTCGCGGCAACGGCGACCAGCGCGTTCCGACATGGGTTTCCGCGCGGAAGGCTGACGCGTTGATGCGGGATGGGCGTCGACTGAGTCGTTCGCCTGAATGCGGGCTGCTGGCTGCGCGACCATCTGGCGTTCTTCCGATGCCTGTCCCTGATCCATGCCTTTGTCGATCCCACGTTGATGAATACAGCCGGCGTGGGTAGTGCCCTCTCGTACTTTTTGAGATTTTATGAACGTTTTTTGTGCTACCAAGCAGGCCTGCAGTGTTGTTGATCGGCGTCGCGCGGTTGGCGATGTTTCCACCAGGCTGTTCCGCCAGTGAACCCTCAAAGGAGAAGAACGTGATGAAAGCAGCGAGTGCAGCGAGTCTGATCGCCCTGTTGGCGGTTGCTCCCCATCTGGCGGGAGCGGCTGACCTGACCCTGGCACAGCAGCGTGGCTGGGCGGAGTACCACGAAGGCATCGTGAACACGGCCAAGCGTGCGGGCGCGGCCTGTGCGACCACGTTCAACGCGTCCTACGACCAGGCCAGCTATCCAAACTTCGATCCGATGACCGACCTGACCCGGGCCGCCTGCCAGCACGGCATCGACGGCCTTGCCGCCGCCTGTCGCGACGATGCGGGCAAGCAGGCGGCACAGTCGATCAAGACGCTCACCTGCCGCTACTCGACCACCGACACCGGTGTCGAGCGCCAGGGCGATCAGCTGATTTTCCGGATCAACCCGGACAAGCGTGGCGAGACGGTTCTGAAGTCGGGCGAGGTCTCGACCTGGGCCAATGCCGTGCTCGAACTGCTTTGAACGAGGGCGCGCCGGCAGCCGGCTGGCTGTCGCGAGGTTGCCGAGATGTCGGCGCGTCGAGCAGCCGCAGAACGAGTCGAAAGCCGCGCACGGCCGGGATCGGCGTGCGCCCTCTGGCGTGATGCGGCCGCAGCCGCGAAAAGCCGGATATCGGTTGTCGGTATCCAGGCGCGGCACTCGCCGGGCCGTCGAGGTTTCGGCCCGCCGACCCGCTCCCTCGTCGGTCCGCTCACACCTCGTCCTGCGATTGCACCCGCACGCAGGGCTCGCCGTCGTCGTCCACCTGCAGCAACACGGTGATCGGCCGGCAACAGACGTGGCAGTCTTCGATGTACTGCTGCGCACCCGCGCTGGCATCCAGCGCCAGGCTGATGATCTCGCCACAGTACGGGCATTCGATGGGCTGGATGTCGAGCATGATGTCGTCTTCGGAAGCGGGTGTCGTGGATGGTGCTGGCGCTGACCGGCGATGTGGCGCAGCGGCCGTGCAGGTCACACGGATCGAGCTGCTCGCCGGCGCCGGTGGCAGGTCCATTCTGAGGCGCAAATGCCGCCAATACCATGCGACTGGCCGTACTCGGCGGGTTGCATCGGCGGCGGGCAGCCACAGGCACGACAGTCTGGGCGTCGATTCCGCGATCGATCGCGGCGGGCTGCCATGCCACACGAATCCCGGCAGTACCATCATGGCCGAGTCGGGCGGCATGGCTGTCGCCGAGAAGCCGGTATTCGCCGCCAGCGGAGCCGCAGGCCGATCGGGATGGCCTGGGCCTGGCCCACGGCTTCCGGCTTCTCCGTGTCGGTCAGGAGCATGTCGCAGGCGGACGATCCCTGGGAGATCAGATGAACATCCGGATGGTGTTGCTGGTGTGGTGCGTGGCCGGTGCGGCGAACGCCGCAGGCAACGACGAGGCCGTGATCGCCGAGGTCATGGCACGCGATGCCGAGATCGCGGCGGCGCATGGTCGTGGCGACATGGCTGCGTATCGAGCCGGCCTGTCGAAGCATTACGCGTATGTGGACGTTGGCGGCAAGCGAGTCACCGCCGACATGCTTGAAGCCCGCCGTTCCGGTGATCAACGAAGGGTGGTGTCGTCGGAAACGGAAGAGGAAGAGGCGGTCCGGATTGCCGAGGACGTGGTGCTGTTGCGCGGGCTCGAGCACAGCGTGGCGGCCTACTACGGTGGTCTGCCGCGCGTGTCCTCGTCGCGCTGGACCGCGTTGTGGGTGCGCGAGGAAGATGGCGTCTGGCGGGTCGTTGCTGAGACAGCGACGCCGGTGCGCAAGTCCGACGCGCTGCCCTTCGTGCACACACCGCAGCCGCCGGCAACGGTCGATGCCCTGGCCGGGCGCTGGCAGCTGGCCACCACGCCCGCCCTGGAACTCCAGCTCGAGGCGCGGGATGGCGCGCTGATCGGGCGTCTGGCCGGACAAACGGTGGCATGGACGTTCCGGCCGGCGTCGGCCAGCCACTGGTTCGCCGACAAGCGTCCGTTCGAGCTCCGCTTCGCACCGGACGGGTCAAGCCTGGAACTGGTGACCTGGGGGGCCGCCAGCGCCGGCCGGCGTCTGGCGGAGTGACGCGCACCGTCGTACGCGACGAACCGCCGCCCATAGGCCATCGTCTCATCATCGAATGAGCCAGGCTTGCCGCGGTCGCCAGCGCGAGACCAGTCAACGGGCAGCGCGCTCGCGGGTGGCTGGCGACGGCCTGGAAGCCGTTGTTCGACCACCGGCTAACGCCTCGCTGCACCTCGCGCCAAAGATGGCCATGGTAGGCCCGCCGGATACCCTGGGACTGATGTAGTCTGCGCGGCGGGAGGCTGGCGGCTTGCCTTGCACAGCCAGGTCACGGCAGTCAACCAGAAGGGTAGAGGAGCCATGAAGGGTATCGTGGGTCGCGGGCTGTTGGGCGTCGTTACCTTCGCGGTGATGACGGGAAGCGCGTTGGGCGAGGCGAGGCAGTCATTCACCTTGCTCAACCAGACCGGTCATGTGATTGTCACGCTGAATGTCAGCGCGCAGGGTTCCAATCACTGGGGACCGGACCTCCTTGGCAGGGAGGTGCTCGCCAACGGTGAGTCGGCCAGCCTCACGTTCGACAACGCCGAAGCCGAGTGCGTGTGGGACATCCGGGTCACTTACGACGACCAGACCCAGAACGAAGAGCGCGGCGTCAACCTGTGCGAGATTGACACGGTGACGTTCACTGCGTCGCAGTGAGCTGATTTTCCGGAATGTGTCGCTGACATCGCCCCGACGATCGGGCTGCTGTCAGCGTCAAGGTGTGGCGCCGCTGGCATTCGTGGCGGAGTGGTCCGGAGCACCGGGGCCATGAATGCCGGCATCGAGGTTCATCGTTCATCACCAATCCAAGGGGAGTTTATGAAGTCCAGCAGTGTTCTCATTGCAGCGATCCTTTCGTCGTTGGCCTTCAGTGCGCAGGCCGAGCAGGTACCTGTCGGCGTCTGGCTGCAGACGTCGTCGACGGCAGGCGATTGTGCGGACTGCCAGATCACCGTGTCGAAGCCGACGCCGCAGATCATCCAGATCGAATCCAACAACGGCTGGAAGGGCTATGCCCACTACTCGGCCAAGGCTGACCGCTACGAGGGTGCGGTGCAGTGGGCGGCCGGTCAGGGCGGCGACTACGAGAACGTCGTGCTGCTCATCCAGGTTACTTATGTCGGCAGCACCTTGTCGCTCAGGGCGGAATCGCAGGCGCTGAGTTTTTCGAGCACCTACCGCAAGAAGTGATCGAGGCAGGGCGGGCGTGAGCCCGCCCTGATCCGGGCTGCGCCAGTCGGGTGGGGAGGCCGACTGCAAGGCGGCCACACATCAGCGGTCACCACGCGCAAGCGTGCGTCTTCGTGGCCTGCTTTGCTTACGGTTTGCGGATTGGCAGTTGCGCGTCGAGCTCAAAGTATTCGCCGCCGAGTGCAAACGGTTCGCCGGTCATGGCTTCGAAGCCGGGATGATCGTCGGGCACGTAGCCGCTTCGCGGCAACCATACGCCGTAGAACCATTGCAGGGCACGTAGCTCCAGGGCGATGCTGCCGCGGATTTCGATCTGCGCGACGGTCATCGCTGGAAAGCGATGACAGCCCACTTCCCCACGTGGCGTGAAGCTGTCGACCTCGATGCCGATGTAGTAGGCGCAGCGGTCCAGTGTGGTGATCTCCGGGTTGTCCCACTGGTAGCCCAGCCACCGGCTTCCATCGTGACCATGGCGCTGGGCCCAGGTGGCCAGACGCTGCACGGCGCGCATGACGCTGTCGCCCTGATAGGGACGTGCCACGCGGATGTACGCCACCGTGCGAGCCGGAATCTTGCGGATGCTCACCTGGAAGGCGTCGGGATTCTCGTCGGCAGGCAGGGCGGTGACCGTGTCCGGTGACGGCAGCGTGTCAGCCAGTGCCTGGGCGCGCCGGTCGCGCCATGCTTTCAGGTCGAAGGCGCTGGGCGGGCAGCCGAAGCGTTGCCTGAACGAGCGGGAGAACTCGGCCGAGGACGCGAACCCGCAGGCCAGGGCGATCCGGGTCAGCGTCGGCGCCCTGGTCTGTGCCATCAGGCCCAGCGCCTTTTCCAGGCGCAGGCGCTTGACGAAATCGGCCGGCGTTTCGCCGACCAGCGCCTGGAACACGCGGTGGAAGTGATGCGGCGACAGCATCGCGGCGCGCGCAAGATCGTCCAGACGCAAGGGCTGGTCCAGACCGGCGTTGATCCGGTCGATGGCACGGTTGACCCGCTCGATGTAGGTCGCGGACGTGTCTGGCCGCCGCTGGCGTGAAGTGCGCAAGATTTGCCAAGCCCTCCTGCGCAGGGATGGTAGTGTTTTCCCGCATGCGCGGCACGCCGCCGCCCGGAGTCGACATGAAAGCCATTGCTGCAGGACTCGTTGCCTGGACCATCACCGCCTGCGCCGTGGCCAGTGCCGGTGCCACCGAACGCCCCGTCGAACCAAGCCCATCCAAGGAGCCTCCCGTGCCCATGCAACTCGGCAATTTTTCCGTCAGCCTGGCGGTCAAGGATCTCGCCACTTCGCGGGCGTTCTACGAAAAGCTCGGTTTCCGGGTGTTCGGCGGCGATGCCGAGCAAGGCTGGCTGATCCTGCAGAACGACACCAGCACCATCGGCCTGTTCCAGGGCATGTTCGAGAAGAACATCCTGACCTTCAATCCCGGTTGGGATCGTTCCGCGAACACCTTGCCCGAGTTCGAGGATGTGCGGGACCTGCAGAAATCGCTGCGCGAAAAGGGCGTCGCCTTTGCCACCGAAGCCGACGAGGCCTCGACCGGACCGGCCAGCTTCGTGATCATGGACCCGGACGGCAACCCGATCCTGGTCGACCAGCATGTGGCCAGGCCGGCCGATTGACTGACGGGCGCCTGCTCCGGCCCGGCGCGGTCAGGCGCGAAAGCCAAGGGTCACAGGCTGAGGTCGGTCGCCACGGTGGTGGAAGCGGAAGCGCGAATCCGGCCTACGGCCAGGGCGCTGCGATCGTCGATCGCGGTTGTCGGCCGGGCGTGGTGCACTGGCCCTTGCTTTGCGGCGTTTTCGTGGTAGATGCATCGCCATCCACGCCTGCCGCGGAGTGTCATCGTGTCGAAGTTCGTCGAGTTCCTGACCGGGGCTGCCGTCTGGGCTGTGCTGCTGGCCGCCTCCGCTCCCGTGACCGCACAGGTGGTCCTGCACCAGATCTCCGGCATGGCCTGGCGCGATCGGGTGCCGGACGGGGTACGCGCCGCGCACGAGGCGGACCTGGGTGTTCCCGATCACACCGTCGAGCTGCGCGACGGCGTGACCAATGCGGTCCTGCGCACGACCACGACCGACGCGGACGGCCGCTACCAATTCACCGTCGGCTCGATGCAGCCCGCCCGAACCTACCGCATTGTCACCACGGCACCGTCGACCAAATTCCTCGGCTTCTCGCCGCGTCGCGTCGGCAACGACGCAACCGTCGACAGTGATATCCATCCCTCCGGCGCCAACGCCGGCCAGTCCGACGCGGTGATCGTTACCCTGGCGGCGCCCGCCACCAACCTGGATATCGGTCTGGTCATGCGCAGCGTAGTCATCGGCGATCTGGCCTGGTTCGACCGCAACCCCAATGGTCTTCAGAGCGATTTCGAACGCGGACTGCAGGGGCTGGTGGTGGAAGCATGGAACCCGGAGCGCAATGTGCGCTTCGATCAGGCGGTCACCGACGTGCAGGGCAAGTACCGTTTCCAGTTGCCGGGTTGGGGGCCGTACCGGCTGCGCTTCGAGGCACCAACGGGCACGTCGTTCACCCAGCGTCAGGTTGGCGAGGATCCGACCATCGACAGCGACGTGATCGCCAGTGGCATCAACACGGGTTGGACCGGTGTCATCGATATCGGCTACTTCATCATCTCGACGCAGAATGTCGATGCCGGTTATCTGGTGGCCGATGGTGGGGTCGATGTTGCGCTCGACTACGCTGCGCCGGCGACCGTGGTGTTTCCCGGGTTTGGTGCCACCTGGTCATTGCGTGTCCGCGAGGGCCTGGGGCTGTCGGTCTCTGGCGTGCGCGTTCGGGCGCCGGTGCCACTGGGCATTCAGGGCATGAGCTGGACCTGCCAGGGATCAGGCGGTGCGAGCTGCCCATCGACCGGGATCAACGCCCTGGATTTCACCGTGCCGATGCCATCCAACAGCGAGCTGACGATCGCCTTCGCCGGCCAGGTGACCCAGGGCGCCGGCTCGATCATCACGGCCAGCGCCGAGACGACGATCGCCACGCCGCAGTGGGATGCGTTCCCGCAAAACAGCACGGCGCAGTTGTCGCTGCGCAACGATCGTCTGTTCGGCAACGGCTTCCAGGGCGGATCGTGACATGGGCGTGATCTCCTCACCGAGCTCTCTGGCGAGATGGCGAAACCGGCCGAGGCCGTCGCGACTTGCAAAGATCGTAGGAGTGCGCTTTGTCACTGCCGTCCGCCAGGTCTCGATGCTGCTCCCGAGGCAGTTGCTGGTGCGATCAATGGCGTTCCAGGATTCGTGGCGCTGCGCAGCCGCGGCCTGTGTGTACTCGACCTTATTGCGATGCAGGGGATTTACCGCGGATGGCCGCATCCGGACTGCGGGGGTGTGATCCCCCGGACATGATCCAGCCCGCTCTCGCCGTTTCTACCTGCGCAGGACAGCAGGTTTCGGGCGCGGCTGGCGCGCTCGCCGACAGCCACGTCGTTGTTGTCAATCGTCCGAACTCGCGGCGACGCCGGTCAACTGGCTGCTGAGCGCAACGAGCTTGGCTTGCGCCTCCGCATCGCTAGCCTGCGGATCGTTGGGCTGCGCCAGCTTGCCTTCGACGTAGAAGGCGCCTGCCTGCAATGATGGTGCCGTGATCAGGCCCATCACATGGTCGCGCCCCTCGGCGATGGTGGTGCGTGCCGGCACGCCCAGGCCCTTGACCATGGTGGTGTCCATCAGCGTTGCCGGGTGCAGCGAGATCATGACGATGCCGTCTTCGGCGAATGACGGTGCCAGCGCGTTGGTCATGGTCACCTGGGCGAGCTTGCTCTGACCGTAACCGCGGTGATGCGCGTCGGGCTTTTCCAGCATGACGTCGTCGAAGTCGATCGGTGCGGCGCTGCCGGAGGCGACGTTGATGATGCGCGAAGGCGCCGCGGCCTTCAGGTTGGGCCGAAGGGTGTTGACCAGGATCCAGCCCGACAGATAGTTCACCACGAACTGCAGCTCGTAACCGTCCTCGTTGGCACTGCGCTGCGGCGCCTGGCGGAAGGCGATGCCGGCGTTGTTGACCAGCAGATCCAGACGCGGATAGTCCCTGGCGATGGTGTCGGCGAAGTCGCGCACCGCCTGCAGCGACGAGAAGTCGGCCGCGATGAAGCGCGCCGAGCCTTTGCCTGCCGCGGTGATTTCCTCGACCAGAGCCTGGCCCCGTTCGGCGTTGCGACCATGCAGGATGACCTGGGCGCCGTCGGCGGCCAGCGAGCGGGCCAGTTCGCGACCCAGCCCGTCGGTGGAGCCGGTGACCAGCACGGTCTTGCCGGCATAGGACAACGGCGCCGGGGGCTCCTGGGCCTGCGCCGGTGCGACAGCGACAACAACAGTGACAGTCAACGCAGCCAGCAGCATACGCATTGGGGGTTCTCCGGTAGAAGCCGCAGTATAGCCAGCGTCCTGGGTCGATCCCTGGAATCACCGACGGTGACCTTGCGAGGCGACGGATGCGCCAGGCCCGGCAATCAGGCTTTGCTGTCAGGCCTCGCCATCAGTATCGCCATCCGCCATCGGTATCAGCCTCGCGGCAAGACCTGTTCCGCGAGAACCAGGCCGCGGGAGGCCAGCCTATACTGCGCGGCACGGGCTGGGAGGGCCCGGTAAGCGCTGCGGTGGCACCGTTGGCGTCGACAGCGGGCCGGTTGCTCGAAGCCTGTGCGGGCATCGCCACCTGACCGAGCGTCCATGGACCAGAACGCGGATTGTCGTACCGCCGGAATCGGGCTGCCGCCCGCCACAAGCTTCGCGTCGGGCGCTGCGGAACATTGCACGCTCACGGATACGGGCAGGCATGAGTCGAGTCCGGCACCACCGGTTGCCGGTCGTGTCGACAGTGATCATCGACGGCAGGGGAGCAGGGGATGACAACGGACATTCGGGTTCCATCCATCGAAGCAGCCGCCGATTCGATCGGCGGTCTGGCGGCACGCCAGATGGATCTGCTCTGGCGGGAGGCGATGTCAGGGCAGGGTGGGGTTTCGGGGCCGAACTGGTTTCGGCTGATCTCCGGCGAGGCGCATCCGCTGGGCAATGTCGCCATCGTTCTTTCTCCTGACGATGTCCAGGTCACCGCGCTGGCGGCCGATCCGCTGTTGACGTTCGACCTGCCCAGCGCCGTCCTGTATCCCGACGGCGTCAGCAATGCCGTCGTTGAATCGCTGCACGGCAAAGGCTTTCTCGCCCACGGCGCCATGCCGGCCATGGCCGTCGACATCGATGCCTTGCCGACCACGACGTTGCCGCCCGGCTACCTGCTGCAGCGTATCGGCACGGATGCGGCCGCCAGCGCGTGGACCGACGCGCTGGCCGCCGGCTACGACCTGCCACGCGGTCTGGCGCGGATGCTGTCACCGGAGGCAATGGGCGCCGACATGGCTGTCGATGCGCCGGTGCAATTCTTCGCGGTTCGCCATCAGCAGCGCATCGTGGCGACTTCGATGCTGTTCCTGGCCGGTGGCGTGGCCGGCATCTACTGCGTGGCCACGCTGCCGCAAGCGCGCAAGCAGGGCCTCGCCGCCTGCCTCACCGCGGCACCGCTCAGGCTTGCCCGTGACCTGGGCTATGGCGTTGGCGTGTTGCAGTCGTCGGAAGCCGGGTACGGGGTCTATCGCGCTCTCGGATTTCGCGACGTGGCCTCGATTCCGCTGTTCCTGCGGTTTCCCGGTTCATAGCGTCGGCGTTCGTGCATCTCGCCGGTATCCCCGACGGTTTTCGGGGAACCGGCGGGCGTGGTGCTGCTGACGATCCCGGCCAGGCGTCGGCGTTGCACGCGGCCCTCAGTCAGCCACGCCAGGCAGCCTCGATCGCGGCGATGTCGATCTTGCGCATGGTCATCATCGCGTCGAAGGCACGCTTGGCCGCGGCGCGGTCCGGATCACGGAAGGCCTCGGTCAGCAGCCGTGGCGTGATCTGCCATGAAAGCCCCCACTTGTCCCGGCACCATCCGCAGGCGCTTTCTTCACCGCCGTTGCCGACGATGGCGTTCCAGTAGCGGTCGGTTTCGGCCTGGTCGTCGGTGGCGACCTGGAACGAGAACGCTTCGCTGTGCTTGAACGCCGGACCGCCGTTCAGTCCGAGGCAGGCGATCCCGAGCACGGTGAACTGCACGGTCAGCACGTCGCCCTCCTGGCCGGCCGGGTAGTCACCGGGGGCGCGGTGCACTTCGCCGACCGCGCTGTCGGGAAAGGTTTCGGCATAGAAGTTGGCGGCTTCCAGCGCATCGCCGTTGAACCACAGGCAGATCGTGTTCTTCTCGATCATCGCGTTTGCTCCTTGGTGGTGTGCCGGAATCGGCACGGGTTCCCTGACTGGTCGAACCACGGACCGCGGAATCGACACGCCGACCGGCCGGCGTGTCGATTCCGTGCGGGTGCATCATCACGGCTGCAGCGTAAGGCAGCGTGGTGTCGGGCCGACCGCGCGCTGTCAGTGGCCGAGGCCGCTCGTGCCTGCGGCGTTCAGTCCCGGCTCGATTCCGCCAGCATGGGTCTGGTGATCGCCGGATCGCCGTCGTTGGCCGCCGGTTCGATGCCGAGCAGACGGCACAGCAGCACATAGACGTGTTCGTTGCCGAACGCCGGCACACGCAGTTGTGATTTCAGCGAGACGCCGTGGGCGATGAAGATGCCGCGCATGGCAGGCGATGCCGGGTCGTAGCCGTGCGAGCCGCGGGTGCCGCCGGTGAATTGCCGCCAGGGGTTGAAGCTGTCGCGGCGGCTGATCCGCCAGCCATCGTGAAGCAGGCAGACGATGTCGGGCACACGCGGGTGCTGCCCATAGCGCCATTGCGCCGGCAACTCCGCGCGGTGGTGGCAGGTCATGCCCTCGTGCTCACCCAGCAGGGCAGCCTCGGCCGCCGCTTCGTGCCCGGTGCGTGGACGGAATCCGCTGATCTCGGAAAGAGTCACGATCTCGACCAGCGCCGGGTCGATGATCTCCTCCAGTACCAGCTCCTGGTCGGCTGGCACGGCACTCATGCCGTGATCGGACACGATCACCAGGTTGAACGGTCGTTGCGCGGGGTGTCCGCGCAGTCCTGCCAGCAGTTGCGCGACCGCGTTGTCCACCTGGGCCAGGGCGGCGTCGACTTCCGGTGATTCGGGTCCGTGGTTGTGCCCGGCGCTGTCGACCTGCTCGAAGTACAGCGCGATGAAGTCGATGCGCTCCTGGCCGGTCAGATCCAGCCAGGCCAGAACCGTGTCGACCCGGTTGGACACGGTCACGCTGGCATCGAACGGATGCCAGAAGTCGGGGCGGATGCCGCTGATCGCCGCTTCCGAGCCAGGCCAGAACTTGATGCCGCTGCGCAGGCCGTGCCGATGGGCCGTGATCCACACCGGCTCGCCCTGCCACCAGCGGCCGTCACCGACCGCGTCGCGATCACTCAGGGTGAATCGGCCCAGTTCCGGATCGAGCATGACGTTGTCGACAATGCCGTGATGATCGGGAATCAGGCCGGTGGCGATGGTGTAGTGGTTGGGGAAGGTCTTGCTCGGAAAAGACGGCGTCAGCCACTGCGCCTGGACACCGGTGTTGGCCAACTGGACCAGGGTCGGGGTCAGGCCGCGTGCCAGATAGTCGGGATGGAAGCCGTCCAGCGACAGCAGCACCAGCAACGGCGGTGCCGAGGGTGCAGGACGCGAATCGTGCTGTCCGGAATCGGCGGCGCAGGCGCAGAGCAGGGTGGTCAGCAGCGTGAAGACAGCACGCCGCGGGTCGCGAAGCACGAACATGTCCGGTCCAAGTCTAGCGCGAAAGATCAGCGCGCCCGGGTCGCGTGAGCTTTTCCCGCGCGCAGTCCTCTCGTTGGTCGAGCGGGAAATGCGGGGCGTCCGATCTTCCCGCAGGCAGGCTGGCGACCGTTCGGATTGCGCGGAACCGTGCTGGTCGGCACCTTCCGGACCGGGAGCGACCTCCATGCCCGAAAGACGGACATCCGGCAATCGGGATCACGCCGTGGGTACACCGTGGTTTCACCTGAAAGTGTGCATCTTGTCGTCTCGCGTGCCAGGCGCGACATTGTCCACACAGGGAAGCTTCACCCATGAGAGCCGTTCGATCACCCGCGCCGCACGGATGGCGGCGGATCATCCACGTCGTCGTTGCAGGCATGGCGCTTGTGCAGGGAAGCGCGGCGTTGGCATCGTTTCCGGATCCGTTGACCGTCGCCGATTTCGATCTGCCGCCGCAGGATGCGCAGGGCTGGACGGTGTTGACGCCGTCGGCCGACAGTCGCCTGATCTACGTAGACGATGTCGCCGGGAACGACGACACCGGCGCCTTCCATCTGCCGTCCGATCCGGTGATCGGCGCCGATCCCCGCGCGCCGGTCGGCCCCGTGCAGGCGTATCGCACGCTCGATGCCGCACATGCGCGCTCGCGAGTTGGCAGCGCGGACTGGATCCTGCTGCGCGCCGGCGGAGTCTGGATGAATACCACGCTGTTGGCCAGGAGCGGCCGCTCCCCGACTGAGCGATCGGTGGTCACCTCCTATGGACAGGGCCCGCGGCCGGAATTGAGAACAGGCGTGCGACTCGCGATGGGCGCTGGCCATCTCTACCACGCCGCTGTGATCGGAATCCGCTTCTGGGCGCACACCCGCGACAGTGACGGCCCGTATTTTTCCGGCTATCACGGTTCACTCGGCTTCGCCTTCTACAATCGTGTGGCTGACGATACCCGACAGGTGCATGACGTTCTGATCGAGGACTGCGTGTTCCGGTCCTATGTCAGCAACGAGATCGAGGGTGGCGGCGGTTCTTCGGGACATCGGCCGATCAGCCGGTTCGTGATCCGCCGCAGCATCATCTCGGGCAACTACAGGACCGAGCTGCAGACGCAGCACTCGCAGGGGCTGTACTTCAATGGCGGTGGCCACCCGGTTCAGCCGGCGATCCTGCTGCAGGAAAACCTGTTCGACCACAACGGCTGGCGCATCCAGCAGATCGAGACCGGAGAAAACTCGCCCGTGGACGGGCAAGCGACGATGTACAACCACAACACCTACTTCAACGCGCCGCGCGGCGTGATCTTCGATCGCAACCTGTTCCTCCGCTCTTCGTCCATCGGCAACAAGTGGACGGAGGTCGGGATCGGTCTGGTGTTGGACGACAACCTGTTTGCCGAAGGCGAAGTGGGTATCAGCATGGGCGGAAACGGGCAGGGTCCGCATCGCTTCCGGGATGTGGTCGTGCGCAACAACGTGTTCACCGATCTGGGCCGGAGCCGCCCGACCAATCGCTGGCTCAGTTGGGGCATCGAGGCGTCCGACTGGGATGGCGGCATCCTGCAGGGCAATCTGGTCATCCATCAGCGGAGCTTCAGCAGCAACACCTTCGCATTGCTCATCAATGTGACGCCCGGCGGGGCAACCCGTGATGTCTGGGTGACCGGCAACGTGGCTGCCAACCTGCGCACATCCGACAACGTAGCGCTGTTCCGGCTGGAGGGTGCCGGCAGCGTTTCCAACATCGTGTTCCGGGACAATGTCGCTCAGACGCCAACGTCATCACCGCTGATAGCAGCTCCGTCGACCGGCTATTCCTTTGCTGGCAACAACCAGTACCACTCGCCGGCGGCAGCCGGTCAGCAGTTTCGGGTGGATGGAGCGCCGACCGACCTGGCCGGCTGGATCTCGGCCACCGGGGACACCGGCGCCACTGTCAGTGCGCCGGCATTTCCCGATCCGGAGCGTGACCTGGAGGGCTACATCGAGCACCTGGGCCTCGGTAACAGTTTCGAGGATTTCCTGGACGCCGTGCACGGACAATCACGCAGCAACTGGAACCCGGACCTGACGGCCCGTGCGATCAACGACTGGTTGCGAGGTGGTTTCGCGATGACGGCGGCCGGTGGCGATGCGATTTTTGCCAACGGCTTCGAGTGAGTCCAGGCAGAAAGGTGCTATGACGAGGACTTGAACGATCCAGCGCCGGTCTAGACCGGCATTCTTTCCATGTGTACAGGGGGTACATCCAATGAAATCAATCCAGGAGTCGATTGGAAGCGCACGAGCGGGTCTGTCCGTGGTGGGCCTGGCGCTGTCAGGCATCATGGTGTTTCTGGGAACGGCTGCGGCCTGGGCCGGGTCCGGCGACCCGGTGACCGTGGCAGATTTCGATCTGCCGCCGCAGGATGCGCAGGGCTGGACGGTGCTGACGCCGTCGGCCGACAGTCGCCTGATCTACGTAGACGACATCAACGGCAACGACGACACCGGCGCCTTCCATCTGCCGTCCGATCCGGTGATCGGCGCCGATCCCCGCGCGCCGGTCGGTGCGGTGCAGGCCTTCCGGACGCTGGGCGCGGCGCATGCGCGCTCGCGCCGCGGCAGCCCGGACTGGATCCTGCTTCGTGCCGGCGGGGTCTGGACGAATACGACCCTGGAGGCCAGGCACGGACGCTCTCCGACCGAGCGGTCGGTGGTCACCTCGTATGGGCAGGGTCCACGGCCGGAGCTGAGAACAGGCACCCTGTCCGGGCTGGCCGGCGGACACATCTACCACTCCGCGGTGATCGGCATTCGCTTCTGGGCGCACACCCGCGACAGTGACGGGCCGTATTTCACGGGCCTTGAGGGTTCAAGCGGCTTCGGCTTCTTCACCCGCCCTGTCGCCGATACCCGGCAGGTCCATCATGTGTTGATCGAGGACTGCGTATTCCGGTCCTATGCCAGCAATGTGCTTGAAGGTGGCGCCAGTGACGAGAATCCGCCGATAACGCGGTTCGTGATACGGCGCAGCATCTTCTCGGGCAACTACGGCACCGATCGCCATTCGCAGGGGCTGTATTTCAACGGTAGTGGTCACCCGCTTCAGCCAGCACTGCTGCTTCAGGAAAACCTGTTCGACCACAACGGCTGGCGGATCCGGCAGGGAGGCAGTGAACCGCCCGGCAGTGGACAGGCGACCGTCTTCAACCACAACACCTATTTCAACGGTACGCGAGGAGTGATCTTCGATCGCAACCTGTTCCTGCGCGCATCATCCATCGGCAACAAGTGGACCGAGGTCGCTGTCGGTCTGGTGATCGACAACAACCTGTATGCCGAAGGCGAGGTCGGCATCAGCATGGGTGGCAACGGCACAGGTCCGTATCGATTCCAGGACATCGTCGTGCGCAACAATGTATTCACCGACATCGGCAGGACGCAGCCGACCAATCGGAACATCAGTTATGGCATCGACGCACAGGATTGGGACGGTGGACTTATCCACAACAATCTCCTGATTCATCAGCGGACCTTGAATGGCGGGACGTACGCCATCATGGTGACCGCCAGCGATGGCGCCACCAGGGACTTGCACATCGCCGACAACGTCATCGCCAACGTCCGGACATCGTCAGGTGTTCCGATGATTCAGCTCCACCATGGCAACAGTGTCGAGAGCATCCTGTTCGAGAACAACATCGTCGATGTCCCTTCGGCTTCGCCATTGATCGGCGTAACATCGGGCGGCTATGCCTTTGCCGGCAGCAACCAGTACCACTCGCCGGCGGCACCGGGCCAGCAGTTTCGGGTGGATGGGGCGCCAACGGATCTGGCCGGGTGGATCGCGGCGACCGGCGACACAGGTGCCACGGTGACTGCGCCGGTGTTCCCGGATCCGGAGCGTGATCTGGCGGGCTACATCGCGCATCTGGGGCTTGGCGACAGCTTCGAGGATTTCCTGGACGCGGTATACGCGCAATCGCGCAGCAACTGGAATCCGGACCTCACTGCCGGCGCCGTCAACGACTGGCTGCGTGGTGGCTTCGGCATGGCCAGCGTCAACGGCGACGCGATCTTCAGCGACGGCTTCGAGAGCCATTAGGTTGCCGGAAACAGCAGCGCCCAGCGATCGACCTGCTCGTGTGGGCGCTGCTGACTTCCCGGTCCAGGGCGTCATCGTCGTGACAGCCAAACACGGGTTGTCGATGTTGATGGATTCCCGAAGCGGCTTGTCCGGTGGTCCGGGATCCGTCTTCAGGAGTCGTCACTGCTGGCGACGATCCGGCAGCCGCTGCCGCCGACATGCGCCCTGGCAGCTTCGTCGGTCTCCACCCGATGCGGAAGTTCGTCGTCCGTCAGATCGCCCAGATCGAGCACGCTGGCTGGGTCGATCACCACGACTTCGCGGCCATCGTGGCGAAGTCGCCGGATGATTTCCCGGAGCATGCGCTGAGCCACGTTGTTCAACGAGTGGGTATGGCGCAGCGAGAAGATCACCGTAGCCGTGTCGGCGTAGCGACCGGCACGGCCATCGGCACCCGTGTCGGCCAGATCATCGCTGACCGTTCGGGTCAGCAGTTCGGCACCGCCGAAACGGATCGCGCCGCGCAGCTCGTACACCGGCACGTTCAGATCGGTCTCCTGGCCACGGCCGCCGCCCAGCGTGATCATCTGGGTGCGGACCAGCGCCCGACCGATCTGGCTGACATCCATCATGTGCAGGCCCATGTCGCGCGACAGCCGCTCGCAGACGGCGACACCGCGAACGCTGTTGCCATGCTGGTCGAGGTTCGGCGAGAACACGGCGATGCCCAGTTGCCCGGGCAGTGCGCCGATGATGCCGCCGGCGACACCGCTCTTGGCCGGAATGCCGACCGTGGATACCCAATCGCCGGCAGCGTCGTACATGCCGCAGGTGGTCATCACCGACAGCAGCTGGCGGACACTCTCGGTGGGCAGGATCCGCTCGTCGGTCGCGGGCTGGACGCCGGCGTTGGCCAATGTGGCGGCCATCATGGCCAGATCCCGGACAGTGACGTTGATCGAACACTGGCGGATGTAGCCGGACACGATCGCCTCCGGATCGCCATCGATGATGCCGGCGGCCTTGAGCATGTAACCCAGACCGCGGTTGCGGTCGGCGTCGCGCAGTTCGGCTTCGTAGACTTCCTCATCCACCGACAGTGGTCGGCCGGCGAGTCGGGACAGGACGTCGAGCACACGGGCATCGCGTTGCTCGCGCGACGCGGTCGGCGACACTACCAGCGAGTGGGTGGCGATGGCACCGGCGTTGATCATCGGATTCATCGGCCGGTTGCTGCCGCGCTCCAGCGACAGTTCGTTGAACCGGTCGCCGGAGGGCTCCACGCCGACCCTCGCGAGCACGCCATCCAGACCCGCGTCCTCGATGGCGATGCCGTAGACGAAGGCCTTGGAAATGGACTGGATCGAGAATTCGACGTCGGCGTCGCCGGCGGCATAGACCTTGCCATCGACCGTGGCCAGGGCAACGGCAAGCCGGGAGGTATCGGCTCTGGCCAGCACCTCGATGTAGTCGGCCGGCGCGCCGTCTTCGATCGAACGTACCGCCGCCAGCACATCGTCGAGGTAGTCGGGAATGGGTGATTTCATCGGCTCTCCTTGCTGGGGGTGCGATGATGGGGGATCGTGTTGCACGCATGCGCGTGGATATCCGCGCCTGACGAATCACCATCGCAACAGCATTGTGCCAGCACGACAACCGCACGCGCCTGAAGACCGCTGCTGTTGAGGACATCGCATTGGCCCGATTCATCACGCCGATGCGTTCTTCCCGATGACAGGTGGCTGCCTTTCCCGGCAGTACCCACTTTCCATCGACGAGGAACGGCCAATGAGCACCCACTTTCCGCGCTGGCGACGCGCAGTCATCGGATTCCTTGCCTGCTCGCTCTGGATGCTGCCGCTTGCAGCGCCGGCATCGGCGCAGGTGCCACCACTCAACGACACCGGCGTGATCACCTGCTACACCGCCGGCCAGGCCACTGGCGGCACCGAGCAACCCGGCTTCGAAGGCCAGGATTGCAGCCGCGGCGCGGCGGCGGCGGAAATGGCCGGGGTGCTGTACAAGACCGGTGGATCCAGCACGCGCGGGCGCGACTACAGCAAGATCGCCAACAACGGCAGCGAGCTGCCGGTATCGGCCGTCCGCGGCCCGGGGCCTGGCGACTGGGGTTGCACGCGCGACAACGTCACCGGCCTGATCTGGGAACTGAAGACCGGCGATGGCGGCCTGCGTGATGCCGACCATACCTATCGCTGGTACAACCCCGACCCGAACCAGAACGGCGGCCAGCCGGGATCGACCGGCGGCGCCACCTGCAGCGGCACCTTGCCGGACAACGCCTGCAACACCTTGGCCTTTCAGCAGGCGGTGAACGCACTGGCTGGCCCGGCGCGACTGTGTGGCGCCAGCGACTGGCGTCTGCCGGATACAGCCGAGTTGTATTCGCTGGTGGATTTCCAGCGCAGCAGCTTCCCCAGCATCGATCAGGAGTGGTTCCCGGGAACCCCCGCCAACTACGTCTGGAGCCGGGAGACGCACCCCGGCGGGCTGGCTGATGCCCGAGTGCTGGACTTTCGCGCCGGCGTCGGCACCGGCCAGATGAAGACGCAGGCCTTGCGCATCCTGCTGGTGCGGGGTGCGCCATGAATCGCCATGCCGTAGTTCTCCAGGTGCTGGTTTCCGCCGGCGTGATCATTGCTGCCGGCGTGGTTCACGCCAGCCCCATCTGCCCACCCGGACTTCCGCACAGCGCACCGGACGAACGCTTCGTGGTTTCCGAACCCGGTTCCGACGGCGAGGCCGTGGTGCGCGATCTGGTCACCGGCCTGATGTGGAAACAGTGCAGCGAAGGCCTGTCAGGACCAGCCTGCGCACAGGGCAGCATCGCTGTGATGAACTGGCCGGATGCGCTGGCGACGGCAGCGGCGTCCACCTTTGCCGGATTCAGCGACTGGCGAGTGCCCACCACGATCGAGCAACGCAGCCTGGTCGAGCCGGGTTGCATGGTTCCGGCGATCAACGGCAACCGCTTCCCGGCCACGGCCACCTCGCCGTACTGGACGGCGACGACCAATGCCATGGTGCCCTCCAACGCGTGGACCACCAACTTCCAGGCGGGCGACACCTCGACCGGGGGCAGCAAGCAGTTCTATCAGACCAGCGTTCGCCTGGTGCGCAGCGGAACCGCCTTCGACGACTTCGACGCGAGTGCCGACTTCACCCCGGATGCGTTCGTGCTGGCGCCGCAGGCCGGCGTGCCACCGAACAGCCTGCGCCTGTCGGATGCGATCATCGTGCAGGGCATCGACACCGTGACCGGCATCCGCGTGGCGGGATCGCCTTCGGCCGCGTATTCGATCAACACCGGTGCGTTCGTCTCGATTCCCGGCGCGGTGCGCGCCGGTGACGGCGTGCGCGTGCGCCATCGCGCCGCGGCCGGGCTGGGCGAAGTGATGACCACGACCTTGACCGTCGGCGGTGTGTCGGCTGACTTCGTGACCACCACCACCGATCAGGACATCCTGTTCCAGGATGGCTTCGAGCCCTGATCGCCGCCGCAGGCCATTTCCGCGTGTGGCGGAGCCGATTGCTGCGGGTCGGCGATGGGGCACCCGAAACGGGAGATTCACGGGACCGCCACGATCGTTGCCGTGATCATGGGACGAAATCGCGGCGGCCGGATCGTTGCTCATGCCGGTTGCCGGACCCTGTCAGGCAACGTGAGGCAACGATCATGGTCAAGGCGAGCTCGGCAATCGTGTCGGTGATGGTGGCGCTGGGAAACTCTGCGGCAGTCGCCGACACCCGGCTTCAGTACGCAGTGGATGGCAGCGATCCGGTGATCGAATCGGTGCTGATCGCCGGCGACAAGATCCGGTTCAACCAGTCCGGTGGCGAGTACTGGATGCTCTACGACCGTTCCACCGGTGTTATGCATTACGTCAATGCGGCGCAACGCAACTACATGAAGTTCGACGCCCGCCAGCTTGAGCGCCAGGAGCGCCTGCTGGAACAGGCCACGCGATACGTCGATGCCAGCTGGCAGGACTTCGTCCAGACCATGAAAAGCCACGACCGCAACCCGATGATGCAGAACCCGGGGCAGATGGCGCGGCGCTCGTTTCCGCAGGTGATCACGACCCTGCGCCGCTTCGGCGCCACCGATGCCGATCTGCCCAGCCAGGGCGAACTGGAGGAGACTTACCGCATGTTCGGCCAGATCGACGCGCACGGTGGCTGGGAGGGCTGGTTCCGTGCGCTGTCGACCGAGTTCTACCAGTGGGCGCTGGACAACACCGGCAGCTACCACGTCCGCAAGGCTGGCAGTGAGACCATCGACCGGTGGCGATGCCAGTGGAGCGAGCTGTCGCTGGCCATGGACGTATTGCCGCAACCAACCCGGGTCATCGACTACTGCATAGTCCCGGTCCATGATCTGGATCTGCCTGCATCCGATCGCGAGCTGTTCAACCGCTTCGCCGCGGATTCGGCGGTGATCACCGGCCTGGCCGACGATTTCGAGGTGGTGCCGGCCGGCATCGCGCGCGAGCTGGGCCTGAAATCCACAGTGTCGCTGGGCGTCAAGAACATCGTGATCGAAGGCATCTCGGTGCAATCACGGTTCTACGGTCCGGACCAGCGGGTCAGCTCCACCTCGACACTGACAAGCATCGAACGGGATGTGCGTATCGACCCCGCCGAGTTCCGCGTTCCTGACGGCTACCAGCCCAACCCGCATCTGCAGGCGCTGGATCAGGCGCTGGAAGGAACCATCGCCATGCTGGCCACGATGACCGCCGCCCAAACGCTGGAGTGACCGGACCTCGCGACGATTCAGCCTTCGCGACGTGTCGGCGACAGGGTGGCTCATTTGCGCCGCGAGCGGGCGGAAGTTTTCAGCGCCTGCCGGCGAGCTCCTGGACCAGGATCGCCACCAGATCGGCTGCCGGCAACTCGCGCACCAGCGGGGCGCCCTGGCCGGCCCAGAATGCACCGACATCGTCGCGCCCTACCTTGGCACCGGCGGCGATCAACTGTTTGGCGGCATCGTAGGCGACCGGATAGTCAGGCGGGAGAATCGCCGGGTGTGATTCGGCGAACGCGATGAACCGGTTGACCATGCCGCGTGCCGGGCGCCCGGAGAGCGCGCTGGTGAGTCGGGTCTGACTACCATCGCCCGCAGCCAGCACCTGCCGGTATCCGGGGCCGATGGTGGATTCCGGACACAACAGGAAGGCGGTGCCCAGTTGCGCCGCCAACGCGCCCTGATCGAGCGCGGCACGGATGCCGGCGCCATCCATGATGCCGCCGGCCGCGATCACCGGCAGACGGGTCAGTCGCGGGGACTGGTGGGACCAGGCGACCCTGCCTGCCGCGCCGGAGGCAAATCCGGCGCGGCAGGTTCGATCAGGGTTGTTCGAAGCCGTCGCGGAAGATCACGTCGGCATCATCGCAGCTCGTGCACGTGCTGCCGAAGCCAGGGTTGGGCACGAGCTGCCAATGGAACAGCGTGCCCTGGATGGCCGCGGCGCGGTCGGACACATTCAGTGTCCAGCTGCCTTGCGCGTTCTCGCCAACGAATGTCGACAGCGGTTGCACCGGCGCGGCGACGGTGACCGGCCAAGGTACGGGTATCGGTTCGCAGATGTTTTCCGGATTCGGCGCACCGTCCACGAAGGTCAGGTCGACATTGGCATTGCCGCAGCCGTCGCCGGTCTGGGGATGACCTGGCCGGTCCAGCAGGGTGATGCGGGTGCCGGCCGGACTGGTCAACGTGATGACCAGATCGCCCACCCAGGTGTGTGCCACCAACACCTGCACGCTCAAGTCGTCGATGACGAAGTCTTCGGCGACCTCGATGATGGAATCGACGCCGGCAATCTGGTTGTCGGGAACCCATGTCGGCGTGTTTGCCGGCTTCGGTGACAGGGACATGCCGACCGGCAGGTCGAAGCTGGCCTGGGCGACGCCTTCGTTGCCGTCGACGGTGATGCCGAGGGTGATGTCCGACAGGCATGCCGCACCGGCATCGATACGAACGCTGAGCAGGGCATCGGCCTGATCGCCATCGGCGACGGTCCCCAGTGCCGAACTGCCGACCAGATAGGTCACTCCCGGCGGTGCCGGCAGATCCAGTCGCGCCACGACATCGGTGAAGTCGCCGGCGACGGCGGTGACTGGAACCGCTATCGCCACCGTTTCGCCAGGCTCGACGATGCCGTTGGATTGCCCCGGGTTGCTGGCACAACTGTCGGCGACGTCGATGGCCTTGCCGCCGACGTGCAGGAACGGGTCGACCTCGCCCGTGGTGAAGCGCAGGTTGTCGACCAGTTCGCCGCCTTCGCCGGCGGCATGCAGAATGATCTCGGAGATCGGTCTGGCCGGATCGATGGCGACGAAGCCGATGAACGCGGATGCATCCGGTGCTGGCGGGGTAACGGCCACCGTTCCAAGCTGACCGCTGTTGTCGTCGTAGACCGAGACAACCACGCTGATGCCGCCCATCCGTGCCTCGGAGACATCCATCGAAGTCGCCATCACCGGTGGATCGAAGCGGACAATGGTGGCATCGGGAAACTGACCGGCACCGACCCGCGTGCTGGTATGCGCGGGGCCGGAGTAGGCGGTTCCGATCGCAACCACGAACTGACCTGATGTCGAGGTGACCGAGAAGCCTTCCGCCAGATCCCCGGGCTGAAAGCAGCCATCGAGCGTCTGGCTGTTGATCGGGTCCGAGCACAGGCTGACTCCGCCAACGCTTACCGCGGCGCTGTCGAAATCCTCCACCGTGAGCAGCAAAGGATTGCCGATCTCGGCATCGAAGGACGCCTGATCGGTGAACACCTGCAGGGCGACGCCGGCGGGATTGATACCGTGATCGACGGTGAGGGCGGGTTGTCGCGCATCGACAATGCCGTCCACGGCGGTGGCTGCCTGCCGTTGTTTTTCATAGCCGTCAGGCATGACCTGGCTCGCCCCGGCACTGGCCGGTATGGGCGAGGCGAGTGCGAGCATCAGCAGTGCCGCCAGCCATGTCCCAGACGATCTGCGTCGAACCTCAACCTTTCCCACTCTGCTCATGGTGACTCCCCCGTTTGCGTGCATGGACCCGCGCCGGAACTCCAGCTGGCCGGTCTGTGCCTTCGCCGTTGCGGGCACCCGGAAGCTTGTGAGTGGCGGGTTTAACGATGCGCCTCGGTGCCAAACGCACGAAAGGCTACTTTCCGCTACGCCGAAACGGGTCGAAGGGTGCCATCGCTGCGCGCAGACGTTCCGACTGGGGTCCAGGCCGAGTCAGCTCGGGTAACCGGAGAGTGTCAGGCCGATATCCAGTCCACGGGTGGCGGCGTTGATGTCGGCCTCGCTCCAGGCGACCCAGTCGGTGTTGTCCGGGTCGCGCGGATCTTGGGCGGCATCAAGCTCCTCGAAGGCCAGGCGCAGTTCACCCTGGACCACATAAAGAGGGCCGGTATCGACGTTGTGCTCCGGGAAGAACCGGGTCGACAGCGCGGCGTACTCGGACAAGCCGGTCCAAAGCACGGCCGTTGCCGGCCCCGCGGCCGCAGCGGCGATCGACGCCGCGCTTGACAGGCCTTCGAGAACTCCGCGGAACAATCCGTTGCGCCGGTTCTTGTCATCGGTGATCGCGTGCACCCGGTCGAGCGCACCACCCATGAGGGCACCGGAGACAACCCCCAGGGTATGCGCATCGAACCCGGCCTCGCCGAACCGGCTGTCAACGATGAACGTCTGCGTGGCGTCGGCGATCGTCTGCGCGTCGCCGCCGCCTTCCAGTTCCAGATAACGTTCGAACACGTTGGCCAGCGCGCTGATTGCGCGCAGGGAATCGGTGTCGAGGTTGGCCTGGTGCTTGTGGTCGATGCCCTGGCCGAGCAGCTGGCTCATGCGTGTCAACAGCGCCGGATCGTTGGTTTCCGCGGCCAGGATTTCCGCGCCGGCCGCCAGCCTGTCCAGATCCAGGTGCCGCACGACCTCGGGGTTTGCCAGCGCAGCCGCGTTGCCATAGATCACTTGCGTGACCAGATCGGCGGCCTTGTCTTCGCCGTAGCCGTCCTCGGCAACGGCGCGTTCGATCGCGCCCAGTTGCGCATCGATGAAGGCGGCCTGGGTCTGGGCATCCTGGAACGGCGGCATCGGTGCCGTCGACAAGGTAATCGCGATGTCCTTGGCGCTGATGTGCTCATCGCCGTACTCACCGGTGCGGTTGCCGTAGCCGACTTCCTGATACAGGCCGCCGTCGACGCTGCGCGACCCGAGGATCTGTTCAATCACCACGCCGTCCCCGGATGCCGGATCGAGTCCGGCGGCGTAGGCACGGATCTCGCCTTCCGACAGCGAGCCGTTGTCGTTGCTGTCGATCGCATCGAAGTGACGGTTCAGCACATAGGCAGCTTCGGTGGTGTCCACGCCATCATCGACGTTGACGACCGCCTGCGCTTGAGGGGGCTGCGGAGTCGATGGTGTCGGCTCGGTCGTGCTGTTGTTCGACACCGGTGGTAACGAGAGGCGGTCGCCCGGAAACAGCATGCTTTCCAGCGTCAGGTCGTTGTGGGCAGCGATTTGCTGCGCATAGTCGAACACCCGATCGGGAGAAGGATGGGCAACGCCATGGTGACGCAGATGCGAGTCCGCGATGCCGTAGAAGCTGTCGTTGGGTCGCACGGTGTACGACGTCGACCCGTCAGAGGGTGGATTCTGGGGTGCGAGCCAGGTCTGCTGGATGGCGCCGCCCTGGGAGGCGAGATCGTGGCTTTGGATGCTGTTCATGACCGATGGCTCCAGTGCTGGTGTGGTCGATTGAGAAGCCGTATTGGCTGCTCTCTGCCACTGTTTCGCAGGCGACCATCCGGTTGGATCATGGATCGACCCTGGGGAAAACCCTGGATGCCGGCCAGGCTCGGGACCTGGCGAAGGGCACCGACGCATCAGGCATGACATCCGCCTCGTGTCTCGATGCAGTCCACAGGCTTGCCCGCTGCGCAATGACGCGCGAGTGCCATGGCAGAAGCGGCACCTCGTGCCCGAGACGGACGAAAGCCGCGAACGGTCGCTGTTCGGAATGCGCAGCAGACACGCCGCCAGGGTGCAGTCGGCGTGTTCCCGCCGCGGGCTGACCGACAGCCGTTGCTATCGGATCAGCAGACACAGCGCCAGCAGCAGCGCGAGCAACGAGAGCACGCTGCGCACCGCGTGCAGACGGGCCCAACGTTCGAGCAGCATGCAGACCCGTTTCGATGGCGCATCATCGGCCAGTGCCATCAGCTGGTGGTTGGTTGGCATGATCACCAGGAAAGTGAATGGCACGACCGCGCCGATCAGCGCTGCCACAAGCCACCAGCCGGCCGTGCCATCCAGCCAGGCCACCGCGGCCGCCGACGCGCAGGCCAGCAGGGCCAACGGTGCCTGCATCCAGGTGGCGCGCAAGTAGCTTGGTGCCCATTGCCGCCGCGCCTGCACCGGGTCCAGTGCCATCCGTGCGGGATGCTCGACCAGATTGATGTAGAGCGCGGCACCAGCGAACAGCCCGATACACAGCGTGGCGAGAAACTGGAATGCGGGGATCATCGCGATGCTCCGGTGCGGATTGGTGGGGTGTTGGCGGTATCGATCAGGTCAGCAGCGGAAAGGCGATGCTGCCGGCGGGCGTGGTCCAGTCGCGAACCAGTTCGGCGACGATGGCGGTGGTGCTGGTCAGGCGCACGCCACCAGCCTGCATGCGCAGGTAGGCCACCTGCTCGGCGATGGCGTTGCCGGAGCCGCAGGCATCGCAGACCACCTGCACGTCAAAGCCTTCTTCGGCCGCGCTGATGGCCGGCGACACCATGCAGACATCGGTGGTCACACCGGCCATGACGAAGTGTTGGCGACCGGTGTCGCGACAGGCGGCGGCGAAGGCGGGGTCCTCCCAGGCGTTGACCACGCCGGTGCGGCGAATGCGCGCTGCGAAAGCTTCGGGTGCGATCTGTTGCAGCTCCGGCATCAGCGGACCCTGCACATGGGTGTTGTCTTCCATGCTCGAGGTGAGCACCAGCGGCATGCCGGTGCCGATGGCAAAGCGGGCCAGGATCTGCACGTTGCGGCGCAGCAACGCCAGCGGTGTCGTGCAGGCCCAGGTATTGGTGCCGACCTGATGGTCGATCAGGATCATGGCGGTGTCGTCGGTGCTGAATCGTTTCATGGGCGGGTACTCGTCGGGCGTTTGATCGGGTGGCTTTGGATGAGCTGGGCGGTTTGTTGTCTGAGGTGCTGCTGTCGACAGCGAAAAGGTCGCGTCGCGCGTTTTGAGCGGCTCGGATTCCTCGCTGGTCGCTGCGTCGATCCACTGGCATTGGCGAGGATGGAGAGCCCGTCGACCCAGCCTAGGCGATTGCGTTCATCGGGACTATGCTCGGCTCATGAAACCTGACGTTGCAGAATCCGGAACGGGGCAGCTGCTTCTCGGCGACCTGCGACTGCTGGCACAGGCGGCGGAGCACGGCAGTCTGGCGGCCGTGGCACGTGCCCAGACATGCTCGAAAGCCTCGGTGACGCGGCAGTTGCAGCGTCTGGAGGCGGCTGTCGGCCAGCGCCTGCTGCACCGTGGCACGGGACGGTTCGCCTTGACGGAGGAGGGGCGCGAGCTGCTGCTCAAGCTGCGCGAGCCGCTGCAGGCCATCGACGAGGCCATGCTGGAGCTGTCACGCCGCGACGGTGTGCTGGCCGGGCGATTGCGCATCGCGGCTCCCTATACCTTCGGGCGTGCCGTGGTCGCGCCGATGCTGGCGTCGTTTCTTGCGCGCCATCCGGCGGTGACGGTGCAACTGGAACTGTCCAGCCGCAAGGTCGACGTGCTGGCCGACGAAGCCGACGTTGCCATCCGCGTCGGTGATCCGGGCAATGCGCAGCTGGTGGCGCGAAGACTGGCGAGTGATCAGGTCTTGCTGTGCGCGGCGCCGGGTTACCTGGATCAACACGCGCCGATCAGCCGTCTGTCCGAGCTGTCCGGGCACGCGCTGCTGGATTTTCGTCCGCCGCCTGCCAGCGGCGGCGTCGAACTGGTCGATGCCGACGGACGCCTGCGCCGGATCCTGCCCGCTGCCACGCCACTGCGTTGCAACGAACCGGAGGTGCTGGTGACCGCGGCGCGGGCCGGTGCCGGTATCGCCATCGTGCCGGAACGCTTCGCGGCCGAGGCGCTGGCGCGGGATGACCTTCGCATCGTGCTGCCCGGCTGCGGTTTGCCGCCACTGGATATCCACGCGATCTATGCACCGGGTCGTCGCCAGGCCTCCCGCATCCGCGCCTTCCTCGATCATCTGCTGGCGCAATCGGCTTTGCGCGTTGCCCGTTGAACCGGCGAGAGGATTCGTCGTGTCGCGCTGAGCGCAGTCTTCCAAGCGCGGGCGACCGTCGATGATCGGGACGCGTGGTGTCGCGCTCGGCTACCGGGTCTTCGACAAGGCCAGCCGGAGCAGTCGCGCGCCCAGTCGCTGGCGCCAGCCACGCGGTTGCGCGAGGTCCATCCGGGACAGTGCAGCCGAGGTGTCGTCGACGTCGCCGGTGTCGGATGGTGACGCCACAGCACGGGCGACGGTGCCGAGTCGGGACGCGCGGGTGGCGGTGTGTTCCGACAGCCAAGCCAGCGCACGAACCAGTCGCTGCTCGATCCCGGTGAAGTCGCTGCCCAGCGGGTAGTCCGGCAGCAGTCCGTTGCGCCGGAATGGCCGCAAGCGGTCCGACAGCTTCGTCGGCGTGTTGGATTCGCCACTCGGCTCGGCGGAATCGTCACCGGCGAGCTTCCTGGCAGCGCGCGCATCGTGCAGCAGGCCCTGGCGTGATCGCGCATCGGCGATGGCGATCATGGCCTGCGCGCAATCGGCGTCGCATCGGCCGCGCAGGTCGGCAATGCCGTATTCGGTGATGGCGATGTCGCGCAGGTGGCGCGGGATGGTGACGTGTCCGTACTGCCAGCGGATGTTGCCTTCGAACCCACCTTTGTGGGTGCGGCCGGCACGGCACATCAGCACCGAGCGGCCGTCATCCAGGGCATGGGCCATGGCGACGAAGTTGTACTGGCCGCCGACACCGGAAACGATGCGGCCATCCTCCAGGCCATCGGATACCGCGGCGCCCAGGGCGGTCATCATCATGCAGCTGTTGAAGAAGCGGGCGTCGCGGCGCTGCTCGCGCTGCAGGGACTGGTCTTCGCGGCCGAGTGCGTTGACCTCGGAGATCCGGGTCATGCGCAGCCCGCGCGCCTGAGCCTCCGGCATCGCTCGCAGCCATCGGTACAGATCGCGCGAGCCGAGATAGAAGGCGCCCTCCAGCCAGCGGCCCTGGTCCCGGCACAGGGCGAGGTCGGCGTCGGTCGCCTCGCCACGGTTGAGCCGGCGCATGGCATCCAGATCGTCGACCACGCGTCGTGTCAGGATCCCGCGTTCGGCCAGCAGGCGGAACCCGTCGTTGACCATCTCGCTGGCACCGTACAGGCCTTGTTCGAAAGGCGCGGTGCCGCCGATGGCACGCACCAGCGACGATCCGGCCAGTCCCGGCGACAGGGCTTCGAGTAGGGCGAGATAGTCGCGATTGCGGGTATGGCGGAGCACCAGCGCGTGGCTGAGCGCATCGGCCAGCGATCCGATCCCGATCTGCAGGGTGCCGCCATCACGGACCAGCGTGCTGGCGTACAGGCCGATGGCGTAGTCGGCATCGGATACCGGTTGCCGGGGCAGGGCGAACAGCTGCGGATGCGGCGCCGGCGGATCGACCACGAGATCGAAGAAGTCGGCGTCGACCGCACAAGGACCGTCCAGCCAGGGCAGGGCCGGATCGACTTCCGCCAGCAGGAAAGGACGGGATTTTCCCAGTCGCTCGACCTGGTCGAGAAAGTCGAAGGTCAGGTCGGGATTGCAGCTCAGCGACAGCCTGGAGCCACCGGGTTCGCGCGCGACCTTCTGCGCCAGTGCATTGACATCGCGCTCGGCCACCGTCCGCGCCACATGGGTGTAGTTGAGGCTGTTGTAGTGGCGCTGCGCCGCCGCCGAATCCAGCATCGCGCCGGACTGCATGTAGAACTCCTCAATGCGGATGTTTCCCGGCAAACGATCGGACTGCAGTTCGGCGACGTAGGCCAGATCGGGAAAATCGGCCCCGAAATGCCGTTCCAGGAAAGGCTGCAGGAAGCGCTGCTCGAAATCGCCGCGCGGCTTCGGAACGGCCAGCGACAAGGCCGTGAGCAGGTGCAGCGACAAGCCGGGATCGGCGCTGACGCGCGCGTGGATCGCGTTGAGCAGCCGGTGCGGTTTGCCCAGACCCAGCGGGGCGGCCATCACCATCGCCGGACCCACACGCGTGATCAGTGCGTCCACGGCCTCGTCCAGATGGTGCGTGCTGATCATTCGACTACCGGCGTCTTCCGCAATGGCATGAGCATGGGCCGGATCAGGTGCAGGGCGGGTCAACGGGCGCGAACACAGGCTCGATCACGCTGGCCGGCACGGGAAACCGACGCTCGACATCGGCGGCTTTCCGGCGCGCCGCCGGTGTCCAGCCACGCGAATAGTCCGGCAGGTTTTGACGTGAGCGTTCGAACATACGAAGATCACCTTGGTAAGAGGATCACCCGCGCGCATGTCTGCGTGCCCTCATGGCTTGAATCCGGCGCTCGTTTCGCGCAGACGAACGCGTGCGCCGGACGGAAAGGATGTTGCCATGAAGTGCCCGCCTGAACTGGCCAACGAACAATCCCGACTGGCTGCGCTGTCCGAGTATGGCCTGGGACCCGATCGGACCTTGCCGAGTCTCGAGCCTGTGGTGGAACTCGCCGCGCGGATCTTCGGCATGCCGGTCGCGGCCGTGAACATGATCGGCAGCGACCACGTCTTCTTTGCCGCCAGTTGCGGCATCGCCGACGACGGCGTCGACATGCGCCGGGACGTGTCGTTCTGTGCGCATGCCATCACCCAGAATGACGTCATGGTGGTCGCCGATGCGACCCTGGATGACCGCTTCGACGACAACCCGCTGGTCACCGGACCGGCGCGGTTGCGCTTCTATGCGGGCGTGCCCTTGCGATCGCCCGACGGGCAGGCACTGGGCGCGCTGTGCGTCATCGATCATCAGCCGAACCACGATTTCTCGTCGGCCGATCGTGCGCGGCTGCTGGATCTGGCGCAGATGGCGTCGGATCGGCTGGAACTGCGTCGCGTCGAGGTGATGGCCGAGCGCCGGGCGCACGGTCCGCTGGATGCCTACGCGCGCGACTCGGCCACGGCGGTGGCCTGGTTCGATCCATCGGGAAGCATCGTTGCCGGCAACCGCGCGGCTGCCCAGCTGTTCGGCTACCCGCACGATGCGCTGCGTGGACTGCCGGTGGAGACACTGGTGACGGTCAATGATCGGCCCTTGGTGGCCAGACTCATTGCGCGCGCCGTTGCCGCGGCAACGACCGATGGCCTGGTGATGCCTCGTCGGTTGACCGGCCTGCGACGTGACGGTTCCGAGTTCGCCCTGGGCTTCTCGCTGTTCTGCTGGACCGATGGGCAGCGTCTGCTGTTCAACGTCCATCTGCAGGACATGACGGCGCGCATGCGGCGGCGCGACGAGCGCCTGCGGCTGGTCAGTACCGACAGCCTGACCGGTTTGTCCAACCGGAGCCACTTCTACAAGCAACTGGAACAGACGCTGCTGCGCTGCGCCCAGGTCAGCCTCTTGATGCTGGACCTCGATGGCTTCAAGGACATCAACGACACACTGGGACAGCAGGTCGGTGACCGCGTACTGCGCACGCTTGCCCGGCGCCTGCAGGTGGAAGTGGAAGGTCAGGGTCTGGTATCGCGGATCGGTGGCGACGAGTTCGCGGTGCTGCTGGTCGAAGGCGCATCGCTGGCCCGGGCCGTCGATCTGGGTCGCACCCTGGTCGCCTGCATCGCCGAACCGATCGATATCGAAGGAAGCCAGCTGCGCATCGACGCCTGCTGCGGCCTGGCGCTGGCACCGATGCAGGCCAGCGAGGCCCTGGAACTCATCGGAAACGCCGATCTGGCTCTCGCCCATGCCAAGCAGATCGGCCGCGGCAGCGTGTTCGCTTTCGTCGAGTCCTTGCGCGCCCAGGCGGTGGAGCGGCGCCTGCACGGCATCGAACTGCATCGCGCTGTGCATGACGGCGAGTTCGCCCTGGTCTACCAACCGCAGGTCCGGCTTGGCGATGGCGCCCTTGTCGGCGCCGAGGCCTTGCTGCGCTGGAATCATCCGCAGCGGGGCTGGTTGTCGCCGACGGCGTTCATGCCGGCGCTGGAGGCCGGGCCGCTCGCTGCCGTCGTCGGCACCTGGGTCCTGGACGAGGCTTGCGCACAGGCGGCGTACTGGCGTCGGCACGGTGCCGAGGGATTTCGCGTCGGCGTGAACCTGTTCGGGGCGCAGTTCCGGCTCAACGATCTGGTCACGGAAGTGGCATCCGCCCTGCATCGCCACGGCCTGCCGCCAGATGCGCTGGAGCTGGAAGTGACCGAGAACATCGTGCTCGACCGCGAGCATCATGCGCTGGAGGTGATGCAGCGGCTGCGTGCGCTCGGTGTCGGCATCGCCTTCGATGACTTCGGGACCGGTCACGCCGCCTTGAACGTGTTCAAGAAGTATCCGCTGACCCGGATCAAGATCGATCGCTCATTCGTCCAGGCGATGAACGAATCGGTCAGCGATTCGACCCTGGTCCGGGCGATCGTCGACATGGCACACGGTTTCGGGCTCGCTACCACCGCCGAGGGCATAGAAAACGAGGGCCAGCGAATCCGCCTGCTGTCTTTCGGTTGCGAGGACGGTCAGGGTTACCTGTTCGGCCGCCCGGTGTCCGCCGCCGATTTCGCGTCGATGTTCGCGATCGGGGTAACCACCTGACCTGAAGCGGGTCACGATCGCGTCGATTGCTGCGGCATCCGGCTGGCCAGGTTCCCGCGCCGCGAGAGCGTGCAGGTCGGCGCGAATGGCATGACGGCGGCCAGATGGCGTGCGCCGTCGCTGGCCGCAGCAGGAGCGCGCACACGCCGATCAGTGACAGCACAGCGCCGGCGGCGACCAGTACCGGAAACGGTCATGTCCACAGCGACACCGGCGTCAGTGCACCGGGCCAGACGCGATGGATGGCGACGCTGCCGGCCGAGGCGCATCGAGAGCACCAGGCGACGCTGAAGGTATCGGGCAGCCACGTCAGCGTGGTGAGCTGGAGCCAGCCGACCTGCGGCGCGCGCCGACGGCGTGGCGACATGGTGTTGACGCAGGCGCGACCAGGCGCCGGCCAGAGCCCGCATTGCCGTTGCACCGATCCGCGCCAGCACGAGGTCTGCGACGTTCCACGAGGCGCTACAGGAAGTCGCCGGCGAGTCACCGGCGGGTGTCGATTGGCGCGGAAATACTCGGGTTTTTAGGGTTTTGACGCGGGCGTTCAAACGTACCAAAATCAGCCTCGAAACGAGGACTGCCCGCGCGTACAGCTGCGCGGCCTCATGGCTTGAAGTCGTCGCTAGTGTCAGGGAGAGGCCGATGCGCGCCGGTCGAAAAGGGTGTTGCCATGAAGTGTCCGCCTAAGCCGCCGGACGAGCTGTACCGATTGGCGGCGTTGTCCGAATACGGTCTGGGACCGGATCGGGCCTTGCCGAGTCTGGATCCGGTCGTGGAACTCACGGCACGGGTCTTCGGCATGCCGATTGCGGCGGTCGACATGATCGGAACCGATCAGGTCTTTCTGGCGGCGTGCTACGGCATCTCCACCGAGGGCGTCGACATGAGTCGGGACGTGTCGTTCTGCGTCCATACCGTCAACCAGAATGATGTCATGGTGGTGAGCGATACCACCCTGGACGATCGCTTCCACGACAACCCGCTGGTGATCGGTCCGGCACAGTTGCGGTTCTACGCGGGAGTGCCGTTGCGATCACCCGGTGGCTATGCCTTGGGTACGCTGTGCGTGTTCGACTTTCAGCCGCGCAAGGGTTTCTCGGCAGCCGATCGGGTGCGCCTGCTCAATCTGGCGCAGATGGCGACGGACCGGCTTGAGCTGCGTCGCATCGAGGTGATGTCCGAGCGTCGCGCGCACGGTCCGCTGGATGCCGATGCGCTCGACTCGGCCACGGCGGTGGCCTGGTTCGATCCCTCAGGCAGCGTCGTCGCCGGCAACCGTGCGGCGGCCCAGCTGTTCGGTTACGAGGTCGATTCGCTGCCCGGAATGCCGGTCGAGGCGCTGGTGGCGCCCAGCCATCGGCCGATGGTGGCCAAGCTGGTCGCGCGCGCCGTCGCGGCCGCCACGACCGATGGCCTGGTGATGCCGCGTCGGTTGACCGGCTTGCGCCGCGACGGTTCCGAGTTTGCCCTGGGCATCTCGCTGTTCCGCTGGTCCCATCGTCGGCGCCTGCTGTTCAACGTCCATCTGCAGGACATGACAGCACGTATCCGGCGGCGCGATGAGCGCCTGCGGCTGGTCAGTACCGACAGCCTGACCGGCCTGTCCAACCGCCGCAGCTTCTACAAGCAGCTGGAGCAGGCGCTGGTTAGCGGCGCCGAAGCCAGCCTGCTGATACTGGACCTGGACGGCTTCAAGGACATCAACGACACACTCGGGCAGCAGGTCGGTGACCGCGTACTGTGCGCCGTTGCGCAACGCCTGCAGGCGCAGCTGGATGGGCAGGGTCTGGTGTCACGGATCGGCGGCGACGAGTTCGCTGTGCTGGTGATGGAGAACGCGTCGCAGGACGCGGCCGAGGAACTGGGGCGCAGACTGGTGGCCTGCATCGCCGAAGCCATCAATATCGATGGCAGCCAGATGCGCATCGACGCCTGCTGCGGTCTGGCGCTGGCACCGGCGCAGGCCATGGAGGCCGTGGAGCTCATCGGCAATGCCGACCTGGCCCTCGCCCATGCCAAGAAGATCAGTCGGGGCAGTGTCTTCACCTTCGTCGATTCCCTGCGCGTGGAGGCAGAAGAACGGCGCCTGCACGGCATCGAATTGCATCGTGCGGTGCATGAAGGCGAGTTCGTCCTGTTCTATCAGCCGCAGTTCCGGCTTGGCGATGGCGCCCTGGTCGGTGCCGAGGCCCTGCTGCGCTGGAATCACCCGCAGCGGGGATGGTTGTCGCCGGCAGCGTTCCTGCCGGCGTTGGAAGCCGGGCCGCTGGCTGTGGTGGTCGGCTCTTGGGTTCTCGACGAGGCTTGCGCACAGGCAGCGTACTGGCGTCGGCATGGCGCCGAGGGATTCCGCATCGGGGTCAACCTGTTCGGGGCGCAGATGCGGCGCCAGGACCTGGTTTCGGAAGTGGCGTCGACCCTGCACCGTCATGGTCTGCCGCCGGATGCGCTGGAACTGGAGGTGACCGAGAACATCGTGCTCGACCGCGAGGACCATGCGCTGGCGGTGATGCGGCGGCTGCGCGCACTGGGTGTCGGCATCGCCTTCGACGACTTCGGGACCGGCTATGCGGCCTTGAACGTGTTCAAGAAGTATCCGTTGACCCGGATCAAGATCGATCGCCTGTTCGTCCAGGCGATGAACGAATCGGTCAGCGATTCGACGCTGGTTCGTGCGATCGTCGACATGGCCCACGGCTTCGGGCTGGCCACCACCGCCGAGGGAATCGAGAACGACGAGCAGCGAATCCGCCTGCTGTCTTTCGGCTGCGAGGACGGTCAGGGTTACCTGTTCGGTCGCCCGGTGTCCGCTGCCGATTTCGCGTCGATGTTCGCGATCGGCGTGAACACCTGACCGCAGCGCACGGCGACAGCACTGGTCGCTACAGCTTCCAGCCGACCAGGTTCCAGCTCCACAGCAGCCAGCAGGTCAGCGCAAAGATCGCGACGGCGGCCAGGTGGCGCGCACGACGCCAGAAACCCCAGGCGCGGGCGCGCAACACGCTGCCCAGTTGCAGTACGGCGATCCCGGTGACCAGTACCAGTACCGGCCACGCCCACAACAAAATGGGCAGCCATTGACCGGGCCAGGCGTAGTGGACGGCGATGGTGTCGGCGAGTGCGCCACGCAGGTACCAGCCGAAGCTGGCGGTGTAGACCAGCCAGACCAGCGCGGTGAAATACAGCCAGCCCGCCGCGGCGCGTGCCGCTGGTCCGGCAGGATCGCGTCGGCGCCGGCGCAACCAGGCGCCGACCAGGACCAGCAACGCCGTGACACCGGTCAGCGCCAGCACAATACCGAAGGCATCGAGCACCGAGAACGGGCCGGCGCGTTCGAAGACGTTGTGTCCGAGCGCGTTGGCATAGCCCTGGATGCGCCCTTCGTCGTCGGCGAAGAACACGATGCGGCCCTGGCCCTCTGCGGCGCGGAATACCCGCTCGCTCTCCGGAATCCAGCGGCTGGCTTCGCCGCCGGCCGTGATGACCAGGCTGTTGTCATCGGCTGCGGCGATCTTCACCGTGTTCAGCGTGAACGGACGTTCGCTGCGGCTGTAGTTGCTGCGCTTGCTGTTGTAGTTGCCGGCGAATCGCCTGGCGTCGAAACCGGCCGGAACCGCGGGTACCGCACTCGGCCGTGCCTGCGGGAAGTAGCGCTCCAGGATGCGGCGTGGGAAATCGGCGGCGAAGCGGCGGCCGCTGTTGGTATTGGTGGAGATGAAGATGCCGACATCCAGATCCGGAGCGAGCACCAGCGCCGAATGGAACCAGAAGGTGGCGCCGCCATGTCCCAGGGTGGCGACATTGCCGAGCTGGTTGTGGAAGAAGCCGTAGGCGAAGCCGCCGACTTCCGGTGCATTGCGGAACAGCGGCGGCGACAGCAGGCGTCGGTATGCCGATTCCGACAGCACCCGGACGCCGTCGAGTTCACCACCGCGCAGCAGCATGCGCAGGTAACGGCCCATGTCTGCGGCAGTGCTTGACGCGGCACCGGAAGGCGCGCCGTGGACGGCGTGCTCGAAACGCTGGGCCTTGAAGCTGCCGCCGCTGCGCTTGAAACCCTCCGACCAAAGTCCGTGCAGATGTTCGGCGGCGTTGCGGGCGTCGCCGGTGGCGAACGGCTCGCGGAAGGTGGTGTGGTGCATGGCCAGCGGCTCGAACAGCGCGCGATCGGCCAGTGCCGCGAAGTCGCTGCCGGCGACGTGTGCCACCAGCGCACCCAGCAGCGCCACCGAGTAGTTCGAGTACACCGCCACGGTGCCCGGTTCGCGCACCCGCCGCGGTCGGTGCTCGCGCAGATAGGCTTCGGCCGTGGGCACGCGCTCGGCCTGGTCGTAGAAGATGTGGCCGATCGCCGAATCCTCGAAGCCGGCGGTGTGCGTGAACAGATGCCGCACCAGCACCGGTGGATAGCCGTCGTCGGGCAGTTGCAGTGGGTCGGGGAGGTAGCGGTTGACCGGCTGGTCGAGGTCGAGCTGGCCAGCATCGACCAGGTTCAGACCGAGCAGATAGGTGAAGGTCTTGGAGATGGAGGCGATGCGGAACAAGGTGTCCTGCGGGTCGACGGCACGCTGCGGTGACAGCGCCGCGATGCCGTAGCCGCGCAGCAGCAGCGGGCCGTGGCGATCGACGATGGCGACGGTCACACCGGCGATGCCTTCGCGTTCCATGGCAGCGTCGATCAGGCCGTCGGCATAGGCGGACAGGTCGGCGCTGTCGATGGCACGCTGCGGTTGCTCGACGGCAGCTTCCGATTCCGGCGCCAGGGTCGCGGCAGCGGGCGGCGCAGTCGCCTCACCCTGCGGCCAGGCTGCGGACGAGACCAGCAACGACAAGGCAGCGACGGCAGCCGGCAACAGACGCGACATGATGAACTCCCCGAACAGCGGCGCGATTAGAGCACAGCGGATCGGTTCCGTGGCGGTGGATGGTCGTGGCCGCCCCGGCATCAGCGCCGGGGTGTGAACGGATACGGTGGCGCGACCGGTTTTCGCTTCCTCGCCGCGGGCGCAATCAGTGGCTGCAGTCGAAGTCGCTGTCGAGCAGACGATCGTGGATCAACACGTCGACAAAGCCGGCCCGGCTGGCTCCACCGAACGTGCCTAGGGGCGCGGCGATCGCGATCAGGCGGTCGGCGGCGACGGTGTAGCCAAACCAGCTGCCGGCCTGCGCGAGGGCGGTCGGGTTGCCGGGATGGCCGGTATGCGGCCACAGCGTGGCGCAGTTCACGCCGCGCAGTCGTCGGGCATACGCGGCCGACGTGCCGGCGTTTTCCAGCACCGGGCCGATGCCGGGAATGACATCGAACTCCGGGCTGCCGACCACCACGTCGCGCGGTGTCGGCAGCGCGACAGCCTGACCGAAGCGGTCACCCGGCTGGGCGTTCATGCCGCCGAACAGGTTGTCGGGCTGCCAGGGAAAATCGCCGCTGCCGCTGCGCCGCCACAGCGCGATGCGACCGGGCCAGGCCAGCATCTCCGAATCGATGAAGGTGCCGCCGACCACCAGGTCGCCGTTGATGGCGATACCGAAACCGAAATGCTCGCCTGGCGTGACATCCGCCGGTGCCAGTCGCTGCTCCTGCTGCCAGGTCGTGCCGACCAGGGCAAAGACGTAGACGGCGCCGCGGCCCTGGTTGCGGAACGGGGCGCCGATGGCGACACGGGTGGCGCCGGACAACACCCGTGCCGGTGCGGCGATGCGCAGGCCGAAGGCGTCGCCCTGGCTGCTGTCCAGCGGCGTCAGTTCCTGGCGCATGACCCACGCGCCCTGATCGCGCTGCCAGGCGAACACGCGTCCCGGCGGGATGCCGGCATCGCCCGAACCGGTGGTCACACCCATCAGCAGCCAGTCGCCGGTCAAGGCGACCGCGGCCACCTGCGGGCCCGCCGGTATGGCCGGTGGCAGCAAGGTGTCGTCCAGCTGCCAGCTCTGGCCCTGACGCTGATAGACGTGCACGCGGCTCTCGGCCGCCGATGCGCCCCGTTCGGCGACTGCCAGCCGGTCTTCGCCCAGGGCGATGGCGATCCCGAATTGATGGCCGTTGCCCGGTGCCGGCGACAGCAGGCGTTGCTCGCGGACCATGCCGTTGCCCTGCAGCGGCCAGATCTCCACCGCGCCACCGGGCACCACCGGCGAGCCACCGGCCAGGCCATACAGTTCGCCGACTGCCACACGCGGCCCATGGCTGGCCAGGGCGAACCCGTACAGCAATTCCTCGGCAGCATTCGGACCGGCGTTGATCCGCTGCACGAACTGCGCCTGGGCCGCTGCCGGCAGCACCAGCGCAAGCGTGATGAGCCAGGCTCGTGCGCGGTGCAGGATGGCTGTGTCGATCATGTCCGCGCGTTCCGCTGCCGTGATGGGTGGTCACGGTCAACAACGCGAATGCAGCGGCTTTCGGGTCACGTGTTCGAGTTGGCCGGTCGCCTGGCCGACGAAACGCTCCGGCTTCGATGCGGTCATCGGCCGGCAGCGATGTCGGCCTGCGGGATCAGGCGCGGCAGACGATGCTCCTGCCAGCCAGTGACCGAGTCTGTTCGCACTCGGTGCGCCGCCGATCCTTGTCAGCCGCCCGGCTTGAGCACGAGCTGGTGTTGCTTCGGGCCAGGCAGGAACGGCGTGGCGCGGCCGTGCAGCCAGTCGTCGTAGCCGGATTGCCAGAACGGCGACAGGGGATGTCCGCTCTGTCCGCCGGGCATGTGTACGATGCCGTCGTCCTCGTGGCCAGGTGCGACGACCATGCGCTGGGAGGCGCCGAAGGCCGGTGCCGAGACGCGCGGCACCTGCGAATCCCCGGGCTGCGGCGCACTCGGCAGACACAGCGCTCCGCGCGCGAAGGCGGGCAGGGCGCGGGCCATGGGGTGACAGATGCGGGCGGTGTTGCGTTCGCCCCAGGTCAGCGTTTCCAGCGGACCCTGCGACGACAGGTCGGCTTCCAGCCGTTTCGCGGCGTCGACGAACAAGGCGTCCCAGTCGGCGTGTCCCGACGGCAGCAGGTGCGCAGGCTTTTCCGTGACCAGTGGCCACAGCAGGTTCTCGAACTGCGGCTGGCGCGGATTGACGTAGTCCTCGCCCAGGGCTTCGCGGGCACTGGCCAGAAAGCCGTCGCGTACCGTGTCGAGGATGAGTCCGCGAAAGCCGCGCGCCATGCGGTAGCTGACCGAGTCCACCGAGGCATGACCGTCCCAGTGACGGCTGGCCACCTCCAGCCGCTGCAGCGCGGGCTCCTCGCTGCCTTCCAGCACGCTGCGCAGCAGCTGCCACCAGCGCTGCAGGAACACGGCCTGGTCATCGAGCTGGATGGCCAGCAGGTCGGTTTCGGTGAAGCGCTCGCGCTCACGCAGGCGATCACGGATCTGTCGCTGGCGGGCGCCAAGGTCATAGCCGCCGTCACCAACGCGCGCCAGGTCGTCACCGTCGACCACGCGTGCGTTGGCGGTCCACAGGCGGCCATCGGCGGGATCGAAGCGTTTGGGTACCTCGGCGCTGGTGATCGACCACGGTGTACAGGCCTCGGGCTCAGGGTGAGGTTCATTCGAGGCTGTTGCATTGGCTCTGGTCGCCGTTGCCGGGATGGTGTTGACGGCATCAGCCTGGCAGCCCGCTCCACGCTGCGGCAGCGCACCGAGCAGGCGCCAGCCAATGCGGCCGTGGCGGTCGGCCAGCAGCAGGTTCTGCACCGACAGCCCGGCACGATCGGCGATGCGGTCGGCTTGTTCCAGATCGGCAGCAAGCGGGAAGTCCATGAGGTCCAGATTCAGACCGCCGGGAAGATGTGCCACCCAGCGCAGCGCCCAGCCGCGACCTTCCCGATCGCGATCCATGATCGGGCCCCAGTCGGTTTCTTCCACGATCAGCGTCTGCGCATCGTCGCTGCGCACCTCAATGATCTCTTCGATCTTTCGCGTGGGCACATCGCCATCGACCAGTGCCCAGTCGGCGGTGTCGGCGTAGGCGTTGGTGAAACCCCAGGCGACATGGCCGTTGCTGCCGACGATGATCGCCGGCAGGCCGGGCAGGGAAAAGCCGGAGACATCGACCCGGCCACCGGGGGCGCGCGGATCGGGATAGCGCAGGCGCACGCGGAACCAGATATTGGGCGCACGCAGGCCCAGGTGCATGTCGTCGGCGAGGATGGCGCGACCGTCACTGGTGAGCGCACCGGCCACGGCGAAGTTGTTGCTGCCCGGCGAGTCCGGTTCCGTGCCGCCGCTGCCACCGGGCGTTCCGATGAGATCCGCGCCGGCACGCAGGTCGAGTTGCTCGGGGCCGGGCAGGACCACATCACCGAACACCTCGCCATCCAGCGAGGCATCCCAGCTGCTGCCCGGGTGGGTCAGCAGTTCGAATGCCGCCGCGGGCAATACCTGCTGCAGGCGCAGCCGCGCCAGCTCACCGGTGATCATGCCGCCCTGCAGGTCGAAATACATGGCGTAACCGACCAGTGCCGAGTCGGCCGTCTGCCAGGCACGCGGCGCCTGCCGCAGCAACAGGTAGGGCCAGGGTCGCACGTGCAGGTCGGACAGCCCGGCGTTGACGCCCTCGACGTAGGCGTTGACCGGTTGCTCGCGACCGGCAGTGATCGCGCCGATCTGTTCTTCGACGCGCGCACGCAGCCGATGTCGGCGCAGGTCGCGATCGGTGTCCAGCAGCGCCGGACCAAGCAAGGCAGCCAGTTCACCGGCACCGGCGCGGCGCATCAGGTCCATCTCGAAGTAGCGTTCCTGCGCGTGGACATGGCCGAGTGCACGCAAGGCATCGCCGTGGTTGGCGGCCTCGATGGTGACCACGCCCAGCGCATCGCGCTGCACGATCACCGGCGCACTCAGTCCCGGCAGCGACAATTCACCGTCCAGCGTGGCCAGGCTACCGCGCAGCGCCAGCCAAAGCGCGAAAGCGAGCAGCAAGGCAAGCAGGGCGCCTGCCACCAGCAGGCGTCGGGTCCATCGGAGCATGGGGCATGGCAGTCTGGGAGGTTGGCGTGATTATTCCATTTCCCGGATCACGTGGAGGACGTGGAACGGGAAAACAGGAACGAGAAACAAGAGAAGGCGATGCATGCAGCGGGAAGGGAGCGGGATCCCAGAGCTTCATCCCGCTTCTGTTTACTCTGCGCTCGTTGCTGCTGACCGGCGCTCAATCCTCGCCGATGTCCTCGTTCCAGACGTCGGGGCGTTCGGCGATGAAGCGGCCGAGCAGATCGATACAGGTTTGATCGTGCAGGTCGATGACCTCGACACCGTTCTCGCGCAGCCAGTCGATACCGCCCTGGAAGGTCACCGATTCGCCGACGATCACCGCACCGATGCCGAACTGCCGCACCAGGCCGCTGCAATACCAGCACGGCGCCAGCGTGGTGATCATGATGGTGTCGCGATAGGAACGCTGTCGCCCGGCCTTGCGGAAGGCATCGGTTTCTCCATGAACGGACGGATCCCCTTCCTGCACACGGCGGTTGCGACCACGCCCGAGCAGGCGACCATCACGGTGGTAGAGCGCCGCACCGATCGGCACGCCGCCTTCGGCCAGGCCGATGCGCGCTTCGTCGATGGCGGTCTGCAGCAGGGCGTGGTGGTCGAGCGTGGCGATCATGGGTTGTCCGGTTGGCAGGAGGGTGTCATGCGGGTACGCGCTATGCGGAGACGTCGCCTGCGCACTCGTTTCGGAAGGTGGTCGCCGCCAGTGTACGCATCCCGGCAGACCAGGTCGTGATGCGGTCGAATGCAGCCACGCTGCTAAAGTCCGCGCTTTGCCGTTGCCAGCAGGTGCCGCCCATGACCACGATCGAACGCTTCCATCCCGTCGGCACGCCCGGACAGCCTTGGGGTGATGCCGAAAGAGCCCAGTGGCTAGCCAGCCTGGTCGTGCAGCGCAGTTACACCGCCGATGTGCTGAGCCGGATCGAGCCGCTGCGCGCACACTTTGATGTCGAGCAGTACGGCGAGCTCGACTATGGCAGGCAGGGGCGCTATCCGCTGTTCGCGCTGCGCAGTCGTGACTGGAATCCGGCCTTGCCGATCATGCTGGTGACCGGCGGCGTGCATGGCTATGAAACCAGCGGTGTCGCCGGTGCGCTGCAGTTTCTGGAACAGCATGGTCGCGACTACGCCGGACGCGCCAATCTGCTGGTTGCGCCGTGCATCAGTCCCTGGGGCTACGAACGCGTCCATCGCTGGAACGCCGATGCCCTGGATCCCAACCGTTCCTTCCGCGCCGACAGCCCGGCGCAGGAATCGGCGGCCTTGGTCGCGCTGGTGGAACCGATCCGTGATCAGGTGCTGATGCACATCGACCTGCACGAGACCACCGACAGCGACGAGTCCGAGTTCCGCCCCGCGCTGGCCGCACGCGACGGCAAGCCGTTCGAGCCCGGCGAGATCCCCGATGGTTTCTATCTGGTCGACGACACCGAGAATCCCCAGCCGGCGTTCCAGCAGGCCGTGATCGACGCGGTGGCCAAGGTCACCCACATCGCGCCGGCGGACGAGCGCGGCGAGATCATCGGCTCGGAGGTGGTGTCGCCCGGGGTGATCCGCTATCCGTTCAAATCGCTGGGCCTGTGTGCGGGTGTCACCAACGCCCGCTACACCACCACCACCGAGGTCTATCCGGACAGCGCCCGCACCACCCCTGACGAGTGCAACCAGGCACAGGTCGAAGCGGTGCGTGCCGCCATCGCGTACGCGCTCGCGAAGCGCTGACGCCGGCCCGTTCAAGCAGCGGGAGGATCGCGGTATTCCCCGGCGTTTTCCGGCAACTTCACAAAAAATTGACGTCGACGGCTATCCGCGATACGGTCCCGAAAACACCGCCTGCAAAGCGGTGAAAGGGAGGAGTCATGATCCGGAGTCCGCTTGCGATCCCTCGGATCGCTTTCCTGTTGGCCGGTCTGGTGTGCTTGCCTTCGGCGGCCGCTGCCCAAGCGTACTATCCGGCCGAGCATTTGCCCCGCTTCGTCCAGGGTGGCTCGGAGCCGATCGCCTGCCAGAACTCGCCGTTCGGCAGTCACGCGGTGCTGGTGTCGGATTTCGAGGGCGTCCATTTCGTTTCCGTTGCCGGCGGTTTCAACTCGCTGGACGAGTACCAGTACACCGGGCGACCCGATCGCATATTCGCCAACGGGTTCCAGACCGCACCGCCGGAACCGCTGCCCGAGCAACCGCTGATCCGCAGCTATCGCAACGGTGTCTTTCCGGGTGCGTTGGCCGGATCGACCTTCCTGACCGCGGCCGCACTGGACTTCAACGGCGATGGCCGTGACGAGGTGGTGGCGGCGCATCGCATGAACGGTACCGGGCATCTGCGCCTGGGCGTCTATCGGCGCACCACCAGTGGCGCGCCGTCACTGGAACTCATCGATCACTGGACCCTGGCACAGACCTTCGACGAGGTGCAGTTGGCCGGTGGTGACCTCAACGGGTCGGGCGATGGCAAGCTGGAGCTGGCTGTCCTGATCCGCGCCGGCAACACGTCGACGGTGCGGATACTGAGTGGATCCGCGAACGGCGGCATCGTGCAGCCGGACGGGCTGGCTTCGGGGCTCTGGACGCGGAACCTCAACAGCCAGTTCGTCGCGCTCACCATCGGCGATATGCTGCTGCACGATCGACCGCAGATCGTGGTCGCCAATATCAGCGGCTGGGAATGGAGCGACCGCACGCTCAGCTATCACGTCCTTGAGTTCCAGACACCGATTCCGGACGCACTGCCCATTGCCGCAGGTGACGTCGCCATCGGCAGCAAGAGCTTCTCCTCGCCCTTGCCGTATTTCCCCAGCGGCATCGGCGGTGGTGGCGAGACCATCAATTCGATCGAGCGCATCGTCGCGGTTGCGGGTGACGTTGCCGGATCGCCGGCCGCGGAACTGGCTCTGACCGTCTACTTCCGCAGCAGCAGCTTCCATCATGTCGGCCTGCGGCTGAATCACTTCATCGCCGTGCGTGACGGCAACAACGCCATCACCGCGGTGCGCCTGGCGACCCGTCCGGCGGTGGGTGGCGAGCCGGTTGACTACGATGACAGCATGACCTTGCATGGCGTCAGCAATGCCGAGGTTCCCTATATCAGCGCGGCCATCGCCAACATCGACCTGGCGCCGCCCGGCGAGATCATGGTGGCGATGACCAACCCCGGCCGGATCGTGGTCAACGTCCACAAGGTCCGGGCCGACCTGGTTCCGGCATTCCGCTACACAGCCAACGGGTTCCAGGTGCGTTTCGAAAACCAGAGCACCGGTCAGGAGACCCCGACCGGCTACCTGTGGAATTTCGGCAACGGCAACACCAGCAACGACCAGCACCCCAGTCACACCTATACGGCCAATGGCGATTACACCGTCGAGCTGCGGGTAACCTACGCCACGAGTCCGGCCCGCACCTACTCGCAAGTCGTGCAGGTACGCAGCGGGCAGAGTTCCTCGGGCGGCACTACCGCCGAACTGGCGGCCCGCTATCGCTTCACCGACGGTGGCATGGGCACCTACCAGGCCTCGTTCGACGAAGAGTTCGCCACCAGCATGAACGGCGTGCAGCTGGCCGTCTCGGACATGAATGGTGACGGCATTGCCGAGATCTTCACCGCGACGCGCTGGGAGAACGACTCCCTGCTGCGTTCGGTGTGGCGCCTGGAGACCAGCGGCACCAACACCAGTCTGGTTGGTCGGCACATGATCGAGGACGGGCTCAACTTCACCGGTGCGCAGACCATGGCCCTGGTCGCTGCGGATCTGGATGGCGATTCGGTGGCCGGCACGCTGGGCAGCGACTGCCGCAACACCATCGAGGCGCAGATTCGTCAGGTGGTGTGGTTGCCGCCGTACTTCAGGCACCTGCAGTCGTCGGCGACCATGGGTGCGTCGTTCGGTCGCAGCATCGCCAACGGCACCTCCAACGAATCCACATCCGGCTCCTACACCTCGCACGGCATTTCCGGTTACCTGGGGCTCGGCGTTGGTGTCGAAGGTGTCGCCGAGGGCTCGGTCAAGGCAACCGCATCACGCAACTGGCAATCCAGCCGTGGTGTGCTCAGCGGCAACGAGAGCAGCACCGAATACGGCGAAGGCTTCGAGATCGACGACAGCAGCTACGAGGCGCTGGTGATCGTCGAGGAGAAGGGTTTCGACTGCTACAGCTACGAGCTGCAGCGCGACGGTGTCACCGATGCCGACTCCAACCTGCGCATCTGCGAGGCACTGCCCGGGCGCACCGTCGCCGGCTATGGCGCCGAACAATGGGATACGGAAATCGCCGCCGCGGGGCCGTTCCCGCATCCGGTTCCGTCCTGGATTCCGCTGCATCGCGACTGGGCGAGCCTCGCCCTGTTCAAGCCGGTGAGTACCCAGACCAGCCTGATGGCCGGCAGAGGCGCCGAGAAGATAACCGATGGCCTGTTCGATACCTGGGCAGGAACGGCGGGCGCAACCCTGCGTCCCTATCTCGACATCGATCTGGGCGAGGTCCGCAGCATTTCCAACATCCGCATCTTCCCCGGCGACCGGCGCGGCCTCGATCTGCAGGGGTTCCGGATCTATGCCTCGATGCTGCCGATGAGCGGACCCGGCGTTCCGGGCGGCGGCGCGGTGCAGATATTCGGGCACGATGGCGCAGACGACCTCAGCCGTGACCAGTGGAGCATCTGGACACGCAACCAGGCCAATCCGGATCAACTGCTGAGCGCACGCTACATCCGGCTGCAGCATCCCGGCCCAACGCCGGTGCGCCTGCGCGTTTCGGAGATCCAGGTGTTCGGCAGTGTGCATGCCGAGCCTCCGCGCTATCCGGACTGGATCTGCGATCCGGTCAAGGATGACGGTCGTTTCCAGTGGATCGTCTGGACCGGCACCGAGTTCCGCGCGATCCACGGCCGCGGTGAACTGCTCTGGAGCGGATTCGCCATGAACGAGAGCGTGCCTGCCGGCCACCCCGGCTGTACCAACCACGCCGACGTCAAGCGCAACGGCGACACCGGCATCTGGCGGGATGCGGCGCTGGGCACAACCATCAACACCTGGTATCTGTCGCAGGCAACCACCAACATGGTCGGCGAGTTCACCAGCACCGACAACAACTACTCGGTGGGTGCCGAGTTCGATCTGGAAGTGGGGGCGGTGGTGAAGGTCCTGGCTGGGGGTGCCTACGAGTACACCAGTGGCGTCACCCAGGAAACCCAGACCTCGAGCTTCTGGACCGCGGGTCTGGAGATCGCCGGTTCCATGGGCTCCTTCCAGCCGGCGACACAGGCCTGTCGCTATCGTGCGCGGCCGTACGGATTCATGCTGAAGGATCGGTCCAATACCGGCTACGAACATTCCGTCTACGTGGTCGACTATGCCGTGCACCATCCTGCAGGCAGCAATCTCTGGCAGCGCCACGCGCTGCCGGCGGCTTGTCAGGGCGGCGGTTGAGTTGCCGAGGCCGGTCGCTGCGATTGCAGCGGCCGGCATCCGATGATCGCCGCGCGAGCTGCGTTCGCCGGTTCGCGTGAAACGGGAACGCGTGTTTTCGCGCGAGTGTGCTGGCTGTCACGAGCGCTGCGTGCCGCTTGATCGCGATGCAGGTGGCGATGCTTCGTCTGGGCGGGTTGCAACCGGGTGGATCCGGCGCCACGACAGGATCGCGACTACTGCCAGCCAACCCAGGATCATCGCGATCACGCCTTTCTGGGTCAGGCCGCGCGGCAGGTCTCGCCAGACGGCGAGCATGCACACCGCCACCACACAGCCTATTGCCCCGATCAGCAGCAAGCTGGCGTGGTTGCGTCAAGTCGGGTCGCGCCGGAAGCACAGCGACTGTACGGTGATGCCTACCGTGGTGAACAGGAAGGCGCCGTAGGCACTGACGTGGTGGATCAGACCTTCCAGGCTCCTGTCGGCACCGGGCATGTCCATCCAGGCGAAGGCAGTGACTGTCAGCGACACGGCGGCAAGCACGAACAGCAGCAGCGGCGCGGCGCTTCGGGTGTTGGACGGCGACGCGCGGTACAAGGCCAGCGCCAGGCCGCACATGGCCAGGCCGAGCGCGGCATAGGCCGATTGCAACAGCCCGCCGGATTCGCCGATCAGATACAGGCTCATCTGGCTGGTGACCGGGTCGAGATCGCTGCGGATCCCGTGCATGACCACCGCGGCGATCACGAACCAGAGCAGTCCGGCGACGGCGATCACTACCAGTCGGCGTTGGCTGGTGAGCGCTGTGGCAAGTGCCGCATCGTCGGCTGCGTTCGTGGGTCGTGATCGATCGTGCAGGGCGGACATCGTGGAGTGGCGGGAAGGTAGTGGTTGCGGCAGGACCGGCCGGCGTTCGGTTCCCGGCAGGTCCGGTCATCTTGCCAGAGGGCCGCAGCGGGCCGTGACCACACCGAAAGCGATCGACGCCGCTTGCGTTGCAAGGCGTGCTGGTGTCTGCTTCGCGGTCGATGCGCGGACAATCCACCCTATCAACGCCACAGCCGGCGATTCCTGACGCCACTGGCGGGCAACCGGCATCACCACCGGATGCACGCGCGGCTGCGACCGCGTACGAACAGCCCGCAGGTGTCAGTCGCGACGACTGGGACGTGATCGTGATCGGCGCCGGCGCCGCCGGCCTGATGTGCGCGATCACCGCCGGCGTCCGCGGTCGCCGCGTGCTGGTGCTCGATCATGCCAACAAGGTCGGCAAGAAGATCCTCATGTCCGGCGGCGGCCGCTGCAACTTCACCAACATTGGCACCACGCCGGCGCAGTTCCTGTCAGCCAATCCGCATTTCGTGAAGTCGGCGCTGGCGCGTTATACGCCGGCCGACTTCATCGCCCTGGTCGACCGTCACCGCATCGCCTGGCACGAAAAGGAACTGGGGCAGCTGTTCTGCGACGACTCCTCGAAGCAGATCGTGCGCATGCTTCTGGACGAGGCCGCCGCTGCCCGTGCCCAGGTACGCACCCATTGCTCGGTGGCGAAGATCGCGAAGGCGGATGATGGTTTCGCCCTCGACACCACCCTCGGGCGTTTGCGCTGCGAATCCCTGGTGATCGCCAGCGGCGGGCTGTCGATACCGAGCATGGGCGCCAGCGGTTTCGGCTACGACATCGCCCGCCAGTTCGGTCATGACGTGTTGCCGACGCGGGCCGGCCTGGTACCGCTGACTTTGTCGGGCAAGCATCAGGAACGGCTTGCCGAGTTGTCCGGCGTGGCGCTGGACGTGTCAGCCAGTTGCAACGGCGCCGCGTTCCGCAACCGGATGCTGATCACCCATCGCGGCATCAGTGGTCCGGCGATCCTGCAGATCTCCTCGTATTGGCAGCCGGGCGACGATCTGCGCCTGGAGCTGCTTCCGGACCGCGATGTCGAGGCATGGTTGCGCGAGCAGCAGCAGAGCCGTGGCGCAACCGAACTGAAGACCGTGCTCGCCGACGTGATGCCGCGTCGCTTCGCCCAGCGCCTGTGCGAGGTCTGGTTGCCGAGCCGGCCGCTGCGCCAGTACACGCCGGCACAACTGCAGGGCACGGCCGCGTTGCTGCAGGCCTGGCCGCTGATCGCCAGCGGCACCGAGGGCTATCGCACCGCCGAGGTCACCCTGGGCGGTGTGGACACGACCGGACTGTCGTCACGGACGATGATGTCGAACACGGTGCCCGGTCTGTTTTTCATCGGCGAAGTGGTCGATGTCACCGGCTGGCTGGGCGGCTACAACTTCCAGTGGGCCTGGGCCTCCGGCCACGCGGCCGGCGAAGTGGCCTGAGCACCGATGCTCGCCTTGCCGGATCGCACCGACGCTGTCTACAGCGGCCCGGTCATGCGCGCCACAGTGTCATCGCGCCAGCGCCAGTGATGCAGTGCGACCATGGCGATGTGGCCGAGGATTACCACCAGCAGTATCCAGGCCAGGGTCGAGTGCGAGGCATCGGCCAGCGACACCATCCAGCCGATTTCCTGCACGCGCTCCGGAAACAGGGAAACGCCCCAGGGCGCAAACGCGCGGGTGCCGCCGTATTCGCGCAGCAGGGCCACCGCCGGGATGTAGAGCATCAGCGCGTAGAGCAGGGCATGACCGGCGCTGGCGGCGCGACCGATGAACGTGGTCGGATGCCGTGGCCGGTTGCGCCATTGCGCGAATGCCCACAGCGCACGCGCGGCAATCAGGATCATCAGGATCGTGCCGATCGGCTTGTGCGTGCCGACCAGGAAGGCGGTGACGGCATGACGGCCGAGAATGACCTTGACCAGCATGCCGGTGAACTGCCAGGCCAGTAGCAGGGCGATGCCCCAGTGCAGGATGCGGGTGATGCGACCATAGCGGTCGGGCGTGTCGCGCCAGGCAGACGTCATTCGGGTTCCTCGATCCAGATCTCCGCGTGCAAGGGTAACGGCGAAACGTGTAGCGTTTGCGATGTCCCGATCCCGCACGCCGATCCGGCGAAAGTCGCGTGTGCGCGATGTCGCGGCGCCGTCGGGGCGGAGCCGATGCCGTCGACAGCGTATGATCCGTCGTTGACCAGAAGCCGACGCCGCAGCCGTGTGTCGGGCCGAACTGTCCTTGAAAACTTGCCGCCATGACCGTCCACGAAATCCGCCATCCGCTGGTCCAGCACAAGATCGGCCTGCTGCGCGACGCCTCGCTCAGCACCAAGGCCTTTCGCGAGCTGGTGACCGAACTGGGCACCCTGCTGGCCTACGAGGCCACCACGGATCTGGAAACCGAAGCCTGCACGCAACCGGGATGGGCCGGCCCGGTCACCGTGCAGCGCATCGCCGGCGCCAAGATCACCCTGGTGCCGATCCTGCGCGCCGGCCTGGGCATGCTGCCCGGTGTGCTGGCGTTGATTCCCACGGCCAGGGTGAGTGTCGTCGGCCTGCAGCGCGACGAGGACACCTTGCAGCCGGTGCCGTACTTCGAGCGTCTGACCGGTCGCTTGACCGAGCGCGATGCGCTGATCCTGGACCCGATGCTGGCCACCGGCGGCACGTTGATCGCCACCATCGACATGCTCAAGCGCGCCGGTGCGCGGCGCATCCGCGGCATCTTCCTGGTCGCGGCGCCGGAAGGGCTGGCAGCGCTCGCGGCCGCGCATCCCGATGTGGCGGTCTACACCGCCGCGATCGACGAACGGCTCAACGACAAGGGCTACATCCTGCCCGGGCTGGGCGACGCCGGCGACCGCATCTTCGGCACCCGGGTAGGTTGAGCGAGCCGCGTGCCGCAGCCGGATGAGCAGTCACCCAACAGCCAAAGTTCTATTCCGCATCCCAGACGGGGATAGCGGTGCAACGGTTGAAACACTTTGGGCAGTCCCCTTGGGGAATGATCGCTACAAGCTCGACAACTCGCCATTCTTCGTCTACGGCGTTTCATGGCAGGACGTCGTTTTCGCACCGCATGACCCACAAGAGCAGATGCCGACATTCCAGTCGGTCGTTGAGCGTTCGGGAAATCGAACCGTCCGGCTCATCCTTGATCCGCGGTTGGCTCCGGGCAATGTTTCGGAGCAGATTCTTGACGGCCTGAAGGAGATTGGCTGCAGCTTTGAGCGCGCTCACTCCGGCTACGTTTCTGTCAATATCCCGCCTTCTGTCGACATGGGTAGTGTTCGTTCATATCTCATGGCACGGGACGCGCAATGGGAGCATGCTGATCCAACCTATGAGTCGTTGTTCCCGGACGAGGCCTAAAACTCAAGCCGACAGCGCTTCGTTGCGCCAATCGGCGCGGCTTGGCTTGGGGATAGGCCCACACGAGCAATATCCCCGACAATCCCCATATCAATGTGGAGTCACTTGAGTGGTCAATTTCGTGAATCCGGACGTTGTTCACCCACCGCTCGGCTTGTACACGCATACAGTCGAAGTGCCAGCAGGCACAACACTGCTGTTCATTTCAGGACAGCTAGGGGTCCAGAAGGATGGAAAAACACCGGAGACTATCGATCAGCAGGCCGATCTGGTGTTTGGCAACATCGTCGCTTTGCTCAGGGCACATGGGCTGACTGAAAAAAGCATCATCAAACTTACAACTTTCATCGTCCATGGCAACGACGGGCAAGCGGTGAGAAATGCGAGACTGAAGCATCTGGGCGATCACCGCCCAGCCTCAACGGCCGTGTATGTATCTCAACTCGTTGATCCAGGTTGGTTCGTAGAGGTTGAGGCGGTGGCTGCGAAGGGTGCGTCCTGACCTTCCCAAGCAGGCCTTTGTCCAGTCCCTGATCGTGTTTTCCGTGGTTGTGGTGAAAGGTGGTGTTTCCGGTCACAAGGCCGTTTCCCGGGGTTACGCCAGCGCGTGCTTCGGAAAGGAGAGGGCAAGCAGACTGCGGCCACCGCGGGCTGATGCCACGCTCAGTCGGAACGCGATCTCGCATCCTCGCCGGTGCTGGACGATGCCTTGCTGCGCCGACCCACCTGCGTCAGCGATTCCCGCACCAGCCTGTCAGCCAGTGACTGCAGCAGTTCCAGTTCGTCGGTGGCCAGCTTGCGTGGCGTGTCGTCCATGATGCACAGGCTGCCGATCACCTGACCCTTGGGCAGCCGCAGCGGCACGCCGGCGTAGAAGCGGATCTTGTGGTCGACGAAGGCCGGCAGCCGGGCCACCCGAGGGTCGCGTTCGGTGTCCTCGATCACCAGTGGCCGTTCGCTCTCCAGCACCAGCCGGCACGCGGTTTCGGTGGTCGGCAACCGCGCGGGTGCTTCATCGTCAGCCGGTTCGGGGAACAGTGTCGACGCGGTGATCACCAGATCGGATCCATCGGCTAGGCTGACCTGGGCATGATCGATGTCGAAGGCGTTGGCGACATGGCCGATGGTCTGGCGATTGAGGTCCTGCAGGCCGCGATCGAACAGGCCGTGTCCATGCAGATCCGGCTTGCCCTCGCTGGGGGGCGCCGCGACGGCAGCCGCGTCTTCGCTGGCCGCCGGATCCGGTTCATTGGCCTGTTCCAGCAGCAGCCGGTGCGCCAGTTCACTGATCGAGCCTGCCCAGCCCTGCACAGGAAGGCGCGACAAGGCGGCATCTGCAGTCTCGTTGGGCAGCGACCACGGCAGCACGATCACCGTCGCCTGCGGCAGCCGCCGACGCAGCTTGCGCGCAATCAAGCGGACCACGGCCTGCGGCTGCGGATGGAACACCGAAATGCAGACGATGTCGGCGGCCTCCTCGGCCACCGATTGCGCCGGCGCACCCGAGACGGCGCCGGGCGCCGCGCCGATGCTGCGGGCATCGATGCCGTGCAGGCGCAGCGCATGCTCGGTCATTCGCGCGGCCATGGCGTCCATCTCCCAGCGCGCGGCCAGGCAGACCACGCGCGGTCCGGCGCGCTCGCTGCCGCCGTCGGCAACCGGTGGCGGATAGTCCTCGCCGAGTTCGCGCAGCACTTCCTGCATGCCGGTGGTGAGTTGCAGGCGGTGCCTGGCGGTGGCGGCGCCGGTGTGATGGGCACTGGCGATGCGCAGGGCAGGAATCGCCACCGTGTCGTAGAAGGTGGTGACCGCCTCGGCGGTGTCGATGGTGCTGTCGCGTGCTTCCACAGCTTCGTCGATGTGATCGGTGGCCAGTTCGGTGGCGTCGACCACATCGCCGGCCAGCAGGCGCTGGTACAGGCGATTGGGCGCATCCAGCACCGGATCGCTGCCGAGCAAGGCCTCGAAGAAGCCCATGCCGCGGACATAGCGTCCCATCACCAGCAGGCAGACGGTCAGCGGCGTCGACAGGATCAATCCGATCGGCCCCCACATCGCCGTCCAGAAGGTGGCGGCGACGATGATGGTGAGTGCCGACATGCCGGTGCTGGAGCCATACAGCCAGGGCTCGATCAGGTTGTTGCTGATCAACTCCAGGCTGGCGATCAGGGCGACGGTCCACAACACCATGGACCAGCCCGGATCGACGGCAAAGGCCAGCAGCAGCGGGAACAGGCTGCTGATCAGCGGACCGATGTAGGGCACGAAACGCAGCAGCACGGCGACGAAGCCCCACAGGAACGCGCCTGGCACACCGATCAGGTACAGGCCCAGGGCCAGTGGCACGCCGTAGCTGACGTTGACCACCAGCTGCATGCGCAGGTAGCGGCCGATGCGGCTGCCGGCTTCGTGCAGGGCATCGGTGGCCATGTGCAGGTTGCCGCCGCCGGTCAGACGCAGCATGCGGTCGCGCAGGGCGTCGCGGTCGAGCAGGATCAACACCACGAACAGGGCGACGATGCCGGCGGTCGCGGCCGGGCTGCCGATGCGCGACATCCATGCCAGCGCAGTGCGGGCCGGGCCCTGCGTGGTTTCGGTGATGACGACCGGCATCGGCTCGCTGCGCGTGGCGGCGGCAGCGGTTGCTTCGGCATCGGTCTCGTCGGTGACGGTGATCTCCTGGCGCACCACGTTGAAGGTGGACAAGGCGCCATCCCATGCGCTGGGCGCGCGAACCTGCGCGCGCAGGTCCAGCAGCTTCTCGCGGATGGTGTCCTGATACGCCGGCAGGTCGGCGCTGAGTCCGCGCAGCTGCGATACCAAGTAGGTGCCCATGCCGACCAGCAGCACCAGCGTGGCCAGGGTGACCAGCGCCACCGCCAGCGCCCGCGGCAGACCCCAGCGCTTGAGCCGGGTGACCAGCGGGTCGAGCAGGAATCCCAGCAGTGCCGCCAGGGCGATCGGGATCAGGATGTCCTTGCCGAAATACAGCGCGGCGATCACCACCGCCGCGATCACCAGCCCGGCAGCGGCCTTGAGCAACGGGATCGCCTCCAGCAGACGCGCCTGGGCGGCTGCGTCAGGATCGATGCGCGCGGGATCGACACCGCGCGGGTTCGCCGGCGGCTCGTGTTCGACCGTGCGCCCGGCGCTGGCAGGAAGGCTGTTCCGGTTCGACTTGTCCATGCGGATTCCCGAAAACGGTGTTGCCTGAGCGCCGCCGCAAAGGCCGGGGTCGACGGCAGCGGCCACTGCCCGTCCAGGCGGGGATGCCGCTGTCCGGTCAGGAGCAAGGGCAGCGCGTAGTCCGGGGGCTACGTTAGCCGGTTCCATGTCATGGCGGGGTGTCGATTCCGCTGGGTGTATCCGCCTGCCATCGCCATCGCGCCACCGGTTCCGCCACATGCTCAAGGTTCGATAGCGACGCCGTGCTCCCGGGCGGGCAGAATGATGCGTGTTGCCCCCCACGGATTTCCGCATGACCCTGACCTTGTACGGCTCGCCCAGCACCGCCTCCCTGGTGGTGCACTGGCTGCTGATCGAGCTGGCGCTGCCGCACCAGCTGATCCAGCTCGACTTCGCCCGTCGCGAACAGAAGTCGGCCGACTATCTGCGCCTGAACCCGCAAGGCCGGGTGCCGACGCTGGTGATCGATGGCCAGGTCCTGACCGAGGCCGTGGCGATCGTCATGCATCTGGCCGACCGGTATCCGGAAGCCGGACTGGCGCCGACGCCAGGCACACCGGCACGTGGCGACTACTACCGCTGGCTGCTGTTCTGCGCAAACACCTTGCAGCCGGCCTATCGAGCCTGGTTCTACCCCGCGGAGCCAGCCGGCGAGGCCCATGTCGATGCGGTGAAGTCGCAGGCCCGCGCGGCGATCGAGTCGGCCTTTGACCAGGTCGCCACGCACCTGCGCGAACACGGGCCGTATCTGCTCGGCGAGCAGCGATCGGCCGCCGATTTTCTGCTGACCATGCTGATGCGCTGGTCGCGCAACATGCCCCGGCCGAGCGACGCCTGGCCGGCGCTGAACGCCCACGCGCAGCGCATGAAGGCGTTGCCGTCGTTTGCGGAGGTCTATCGTCGCGAAGGCCTGCGCGACTGGACCTGAGCGATGACGGGCACGCCCGGGCGTGGTCGCCGCACTGGATGGTTGTTGCTGCTGCTGGCGGTGCTGCTGGTATGGGCGCTGGACAGCGGGCGCATCCAGATTCCGCCGGCATGGAATCCGTGGACGCCGCTCGATATCGCGGCAGCGCCGAATCTGCTGACCCGTTTCAAGCTGCAGCGGGCATCGGCCGACCGCGAGACCTGCCGCTCGGTGCTGGCGCAGACCGATCTGCAGGTGGTGGCCGTGCCCGATCGGGAAACCGGGCCGGGTTGTGGTTTCGACAATGTCTTCCGCATCGACCGCAGTGCCGTCGCTGTCGGCGCGCCGTTCACCTTGAGCTGTCGGGCGGCGCTGTCGCTGGCCCTGTGGGAGCGGCATGTGCTGCAGCCGGCGGCACGCGAGCATCTGGGCCAGCGCGTGACCCGCATCGAGCACCTGGGTTCCTACGCCTGCCGCAACGTCTATGGGCTGGACGATCGTCGTCGCAGCCAGCATGCCACCGCCGATGCCCTGGACATCGCCGGTTTCGTGCTTGCCGATGGCCGTCGCATCCGGGTGCTGCGCGACTGGCCGGAGGCGGGTGTGACCGACCGTTCGGCCTCGTCCGATTTCCTGGTCGCCCTGCGCGATGGCGCCTGTCGCTACTTCGACGCGGTACTGGGCCCGGACTACAACCAGGCCCATGCCGATCACTTCCACTTCGATCGCGGCTTCGCCCGCATCTGCCGATGACGCGCACCCGGCCATCGCGCTCGCCGTTTGGGGCTGCTGCGGCGGTGCTGCCCGCGAAGCCTTGCCTTGTTGCCCGGCATCGTCGAGCTGAGCCGTCGATGGTCACCGCGGCATCACGCACCACACAGGCACGATGCCCGGCTTGTGCTCTGAGGTGCCTGCCCCACGGCGGCAACGGCACATGATGAAAGCACTTACGTTGCCAACCCGGAGTCGACGCAGACGATGACACCAACCTTGCTCCTGCTGATACAGCTGTTGGTGATCGTCGTGGTGGCGCGCCTGTGCGGGCGATTGCTGCGCTGGTTCGGACAACCGCCGGTGATCGGTGAAATGGCCGCCGGTCTGGTCCTGGGGCCGATGGTTCTCGGCGCCTGGCTGCCGGATGGGCATGCGGCCTTGTTTCCTGCCGCGTCGATGCCGGCCCTTTCCAGTCTGGCGACGCTGGGCGTGGTGTTCTTCATGTTTGTCGTCGGGCTGGAGCTGCGGGCGCCGGCCGGTACCCGCGCGCAGGTACGTACCGCATTCTCGGTCGGCGGCCTCGGCATCGTCCTGCCGTTGGCGCTGGGTCTGGCGATCGCACCGGTGCTGTATCCGGACTACGCTCCGGACGGTGTCGCCTTCTGGCCGTTCGCGCTGTTCATCGCCGCGGCGATGTCGGTGACGGCGTTCCCGGTGCTGGCACGCATCCTCAAGGATCGCGGCATGACCCGGACCACGCCCGGTTATCTGGCGCTGACCGCGGCGGTGATCGATGACGCCTGCGTCTGGGTGTTCCTGGCCACTGTGCTGATGATCGCCGGCCGTGGCGACGGCCACGGCCTGGCGATCACCGCGATCGGTGCCGGGGCTCTGGTGGCGGTGGCGTTCGGTCTGCTCAAACCCTGGTATGCACGGGTTCTTCGGCCTCTGGATGGCGACAAGGGATTCCCGGCCGGCGCGCTGGTGCAGGTGCTGGTCGGCGTGCTGGCCTTTGCCGCGTTCGCCGAGTGGATCGGACTGCACGCGGTGTTCGGCGCCTTCCTGTTCGGCATCATCCTGCCGCGCGATGACCAATTGCTGCACGCGTTGTCGCGTCGCATCGAACCGCTGGCGGTGGTGCTGCTGATGCCGGTGTTGTTCGCGGTGGTCGGCCAGAACGCCACCACGGACGTGTTCACCGGCGCCGGGTTGGGCGCGTTCGTACTGGTGATGGTGGTGGCCATCGTCGGCAAGGTGGTCGGTTGCGCCACCGGCGCACGCTTGAACGGCTACGGCTGGCGCGACAGCCTGGCCGTGGGTTCGCTGATGAACGCCCGTGGCCTGATGGAACTGATCATCATCAAGATCGGTCTCGACGCCGGCCTGATCGGCCCGGAACTGTTCACCATGCTGTTCGCCATGGCCCTGATCACCACGGTGATGGCATCGCCGCTGCTGAGCCTGTTCCACGGCCGTGATCGAGGGCCGCGTCGAGAGGGCGTCGATCAGGTCTCCGATGCCGAAGCCGACGACGCAACGGACCGCGCGGACCGGCGAACCTGACCCATCTCCCGGCTGTCGCTGGCCGCGCCGCGCTCGCTTTGGCCAACGCCGGTCGAGCGCTACCATGCCCCGCAACCGCGCCTCGCGCGTGCTTCGCGGAAAATCCCGTCATGTGTGTGGTTGCCCTGGCCTGGAAGGCGCATCCGCGTTGGCGCGTGGTGTTGATCGGCAATCGCGACGAGTTCCACGGGCGGGCTACCGCGGCGCTGGCGGCCTGGCCCGGCCAGACGGTGCTGGCCGGGCGTGACCTGCAGGCCGGTGGCACCTGGGTCGGCGTCGATGGCGCGGGGCGCTGCGCGGTGGTCACCAACGTCCGCGATCCGCTGGCATCGGCAACCGCGCCACGCTCGCGCGGTGAATTGCCGCTGGCGTTCCTGCGCGGCGGACTGTCGGCGCGACCCAGCGCCGACAGGCTGGCTGGCCTGGCCGGCGAATATGCGCCGTTCAATCTGGTCTTGCTCGACGCCGGGGAGGCGGTCTATCTCGGCAACCATCCGCGCATCGACAGCTGTCGCGTCGAACCCGGTGTGCATGGCATGTCGAACGGTGGCTTCGACGTTCCCTGGCCGAAAACCGAGCGCCTGTGCGCGGCGCTGTCGAACTGGCTGGACGGCGACGCCGAGGATCCGCAACCGCTGTGGGTGGCCTTGCGCGATGAGCGGGCGTTTGCGGATTCAGCCCTGCCTGACACCGGCGTTGGCCTGGAGCTGGAACGGCGGCTGTCGCCGGTGTTCATCACCGGCCAAGCCTACGGTACCCGTGCCAGCACGGTGATCGCGATCGACCACCACGGCACCGGCTGGATCGCCGAGCGCCGCCATGGCCCCGGCGCCAGCTTTCTCGGCGAAACGGTGCTGCGCTTCTGAGTCGAGCGCGCCGGTCGGCGATCATCCAGCGGCGTAGTCAGTACACCGGCGGGCGGCCCTGTGTCGTCGGCAAGGTCGGACAGCAGCCGGGTTCCCGCGAGCGCAGGTGTTCCAGCTTGGCCTGCAGCCGTGCCTGATCGCCGCCCGAACCGACCTCGCTGGCGCGAGCCAGGGAGAGGACCGCTCGGCGCTCGTCGGACAGCGCCAGATAGCTGCGTGCCATGCCCAGATGAAAGCGGGCTTCGTTCGGATGCAGGCGGATGGCGCGCCGGAAGTGCTTCAGCGCGGTGGCTGGATCGCCGGCGTTTTCGGCGGCAATCGCCTGCTGGAACTGGTGGAAGGGATCGCGAGAGAGCACCCGCTGTGCCTGCCGCTCCAGCATCGCCGCCTGGTCGCGTTCACCGGTGCGTCGATACAGGGAGGCCAGGTTGAACAGCGCGGTGGAATCCTTCGGCGCCAGGGCAATGGCCTTGAGATAGGCGTTCTCGGCAGCAGTCAGCTGATTGCTGCGCACGTGCAGTACACCGGCATTGCTCCAGATCTGCGCCAGCTCCGGGCCGAATTCCTGTGCCAGCGACAGCAGGGCATGTGCCTTGGCAAGATCGCCGGCGATCATCGCGGCAACCGCGTGATTGCTGTGGAACAGCGCGATCAATGCCTCATCGCTGACCCGCGCCGGTGGCTCCTGGGTCAGCACGTTGTCGCTGGCGACATCAACCGAGAAGCGCCGGCCCTCGGCGAAGATGCCGGCGTTGACATGGCTGCTGCGCACCACCTGGCCATTTTCCGAGTGCCAGGACAGGGCCTGTGCGACGTGCTGACCATAGGCATCCAGACCGGCGGCGCGAGCCAGCGCGATGGTCAGCAGGGTAAAGCTGAGGCAATTGGCTTCACGGGCCTGGTAGGTTTCGGCGACCGTGTAGTTGGCATCGTGCCGATAGCGGATGCCCAGCCCATCAGGGTCGAAGATGAAACGCGCCAGCAGATCCAGCCGTCGGGTGTGCGAAGTGGATCGGGCGACCACCTGCTCCTGCAGGAGGTCGGCCAGTTCCGGCGGAATGGCCAGGATCTGTCCCGGCGAGGGGACGGTGGCCGTTGCCGGTGCCTGGACGGCACCGGCAACGGCGTCGGCCTGCACGGAGCCGGCGCACAGCAACAACACCATTGCGAACAACCGCGCCAACACCCAGGGTTCCTTGAGCGCTCCGCCCATGGCAGCCGATGACTACCCCAGTCTAGCGTCAGCCCCGATCGACATTGTGCGTCGGGTCAAGTTGCCGCCACCGTTCGTCACAGACGGCATCGCGAGGCCTGCCTGCCGGGCGGATTGCCCGGACCCGGCAGGTCTCGCGGTGCGCGGGCTGCGGGTCCGGCCCGATGAGGCAACCGGAGCCGGGCGCCGGCCAAGCCGAGCCCGGCCATCAGCCTGAACGCGGATCACTGATTCAGGCGGAAGTCGATCGGCACCACCACCCAGCCCGCCGTCGCAACACCGTTGCGGGTGCCGGGCCGAAAGCGCCAGCGCTTGACCGCGTCGACAGCGGCGCGATCCAGATGGCGCGAGCCGCTGCTGCGTTGCACTTCGACCTGATCCGGTGACCCGTCGACATTGACCAGCACCCGCAGCAGCACCGTGCCCTGTTCGCGCTTGATCAGCGACTGTTGCGGGTACACCAGCCCCTTGCGGTTTTCGTAGTCGGCGCCCAGCGACGGTTCGCCATCGGCGACAGGTTCGCTACGCGGCGTCGGTGGCGCTGGCGGTTGCGGATCGACCTGGAAGGTGACCGGTGACTCCGGTGCCGTCGGGATCAGCACCGGCGGCGCAGCCACTGGTGGCGGCGTGACCGGGCGCTGCTCGATGACCGGCGGAGGCGGCAACTCGGGCACCGGTGGCGGCGGTGGCACCACCGGTTCCGGTTCGTGCTGGACGAATACCAGCGGCGGATCACCGTCGTCGGCTTGCGCGGGCAGTTCGCTGCGCGGCGCCAGCAACAGCAGTCCGAACATCACGCCGTGGACGATGCAGGCGGCACTCATGCCGGCCACCCGCGACCAGCGCGGCCGGGTTTCTGCAGCGACGGGAGCGACATCGTGTATGGCCATGGTGTACCTCCGTGGTGGTGAAAAAAGCGGCGTCCTTCACTGTGAGGTGTTGAACGCAGCCCGAAGACCAACGGGGTTTGCCGGCGCAACGCGGCGTCGGCGACTGCATGTGGCCGATCCTACTCCGGCGGGCCGGCGCTGTCCGCAACCGGCTCCAGGGCCTTTCCGGAACGCCGGACGGTGCGCTGGAAGAACAGGCTGTTGGGTACCTTGAGCACCGACGGCGGTGCGTCTTCGCGGCTTTCCGCCAGGGTGGTGTAGACCAGCCCGATGTCGCGCACGCGACCGCGCAGCCCGGGCTTTTCGCCGTTCTCCAGCAGTTCGATGTCGTCACCGACGCGGAACGGCCGGGTGGTGTACAGCAACAGCGCGCAGAAGATGTTGGACAGCACGCTCCAGGCCGCGAAGAAGGCGATCGCGGCCACCGCCACGAAGCCGGTCAGCGCCGCCCACAGCACCTGGCCATCCACGCCCAGTCCCTGCAGGGCGATCAGCAGCGCGGCCGAATAGATCACGAAGCCGCTGATCCGTCCGGCACTGTCGGTGAGCGCCTCGGGCAGGCCGTGGCGACGACCCAGACGACGCAACAGTCGCCGGACCAGCTTCTGCAGCAGCACGGCGAGGATGATCACCAGCAGCACGTAGGCGGCCGGCACGATCAGGGCGAGCCATTCCTGCAGCCAGGGTGGAAGGCGTTGGAGCATGGTGCGGTTCCTGACATCAATTCGTGGAAGGCCGACATTGTGCCTGCAGCACAGCCAGCGATGTCCTATCGTCGGTGCCGGCAGCCATGTCATCGCGGCCGATGACCGCGCCCGGCACGACAGGAGATCGAGATGCGCCATGCAGGCGACCGGTATCGGCGACCCGGAAAGCTACAGCGAACAACCGGCTGGGGACTTTTGACGCTGCTGCTGATGGTGATGGTGCCGACGCAGGCACAGGAACTGGCCATCATCGGGGCGCGGCTCATAAGCGATCCGGCAGCGGAGGCGATCGAGGACGCCGTGGTGATCGTACGCGACGGTCGCATCGCCGCTGTCGGCGATCATGAGTCGATCCATCTGCCGGACGGGATACCGCTGATCGATGGCCGCGGCAAGACCCTGACCGCGGGCTTCTGGAACAGCCATGTCCATTTCACCAGCGGTGTGCTGGCGGGCGCGCGCTCGGCGCCGGCGGACCGGCTGCAGGCGGCCTTGCGCGAGATGCTGGTTCGCTGGGGCGTCACCGCCGCGTTCGAGATCGGCGGCATTCCCGGAAACGCGGCGACGCTTCGCGACCGGATCGCGCGCGGCGAACTGGATGGGCCGCTGCTGCTCAGTGCCAGCGCACCGTTCTTTCCCAGGGACGGCACGCCGGTCTATGTCCGTGAGGAGATCGGTGAACTGGGCAAGTTCGATCTGGAAGCCGGCAGTCGCAAGCAGGCACGACAACGGGCTCGACAGCAGCTGGGCGACGGCGCTGACGCGGTCAAGCTGTTCACCGGCGCGATTCTGGAAGGGCCGGGGCAGGTAATGCCCATGGATGAGGCGGTGGCGAAAGCGATCGTGCGTCGCGCCCATGCCCGCGGCAAGCCGGCGTTCGCCCATCCCACCAATCGCGCCGGCATCGATATCTCGCTGGCCAGCGGTGTCGACATCCTCGCCCATGCCACGCCGGTCGCCGGCCCCTGGCCGGAACACCTGGTGCGGACGCTGGTTCAGGCCGATATCGCCCTGGTGCCGACGCTGTATCTGTTCGAGGTGGAGCTGGCCAAGGAGGACGCACCCGAACCGGTGCGGGCGATGTTCCGCAGCAACGCTGGGCAACAGGTCAAGGCCTTGGCCGATGCCGGCGGCACGATCCTGTTCGGCACCGATGTCGGCTACATCCACGATGCCGACACCACGCGCGAGTTCGCCCTGCTGGCCGAAGCCGGGCTGGACTGGCGGGCGATCCTGGCGGCGCTGACCAGCGCGCCGGCCGAACGATTCGGTTACGGGCAACTCAAGGGTCGCGTCGCACCGGGCATGGATGCCGATCTGGTGCTGCTCGCCGGTGACCCACGCCGCGATGCCACCGTGTTCGCGCGCGTGGCGATGACCATCCGCGAGGGGCGGGTGATTCACGAGGCGCCACAGCCGCCCGATGCACCCGCGAACCGGAACGACGCGGACTGATCGAATCGGACCGCCTGCGAATCGCCGGTGCTTTCGTTCATGCCGGACGTGTCATCAGGGCGAGGGCGATCGCGAGGGCCGTGCCAGCGCGGGAATGTTTCTGGCCGGCATGTTCCGGACATGACAGTTGCTGGGACTGCCGTGGAACGGGGGCTGACAGGGGGTTTCTGCGCGACCTCATGAAGCATTCCGGCTAGGCTTGCCCGATCGCGATCACGGGAGGCGGGCATGAAGCGGCGGGAACTACTCAAGGCATCGGTGCTGGCCTCCGCCGCGCTGGCCTGGCCGACGCTGTCGGCGCTGGGGCGACCGCGCGAAGCGCTGCGCGTAGGCCTGATCGGCACCGGCATGCGCGGTCAGGTGCTGCTCAAGGAGTTGCTCAAGCAGGATGGCGTCGAGATCACTGCGCTGTGCGACATCGACGCCTTCATGCTCGATGCCGCCGGCCGCATCCTGGCCGATGCCGGCCGATCCAAGCCAACCATCCACACCGGCAGCAACGACGCCTGGCGGCGCATGCTGACGCGCGGGCGGCTGGACGCGGTGCTGATTGCCACGCCCTGGGAACTGCATGCGCCGCAGGCGATCGCTGCCATGGAGGCGAAGGTGGCGGTTGGCTGCGAGGTGGTCGCCGGCATCACCCTGGAGGATCACTGGGACGTGTTGCGTGCCCAGCAACGCACCGGCACACCGTACATGCTGCTGGAGAACGTCTGTTACCGGCGCGACGTGCTGGCGGTGCTGAACATGGTCCGGCAGGGGCTGTTCGGCGAGCTGGTGCATCTGCAGGGCGGCTACGAGCACGACCTGCGCGCGGTCAAGTTCAATTCCGGCGAGCCGGGCCGACCCTATGGCGGCGGTGCCGAGTTTGGCGCGAAGGGCTGGTCGGAAGCGCGCTGGCGTACCGACCATTCGGTCACGCGCAATGGCGAGCTGTATCCCAGCCATGGCATCGGACCCTGCGCGATGTGGGCCGACATCCATCGCGGCAATCGGTTCCTGCGCCTGACCAGCCACGCCAGCAAGGCGCGCGGCCTGCATGAGCATGTGCTCGCACAGGGCGGGCGCAATCATCCCAATGCCCAGGTGCGGTTCGCCCTGGGTGATGTCGTCACCACGCAGATTTCCTGTGCCAACGGCGAGACCATCCTGCTCACCCACGACACCTCGCTGCCACGCCCCTATTCACTGGGCTTCCGGGTCCAGGGCACGCGCGGCCTGTGGATGGACATCAACAAGTCGATCTATCTGGAAGGCGCCAGTCCCGAGCCGCATCGCTGGGAGCCGGCGCAACCCTGGCTGGATCGCAATGATCATCCGCTGTGGCGCAAGCACGGCGAACGCGCCGCCGGCGGTGGCCACGGCGGCATGGACTATTTCGTGGTGCGCGCCTTCGTCGAGGCGCTGAAGGCCGGCGCCGCCATGCCCATCGACATCTACGACGCGGTTGCCTGGAGTGCGATCACGCCGCTGTCGGAACAATCGATCGCGCAGGACAACCGCACGGTCGAGTTCCCGGACTTCACCGACGGTGCCTGGCGCGATCGCACGCGCATCTTCGCGCTCGACGACCGCTACTGAACGCCGAACCGAGGGGCGGCGCTACTGGCGCTCACGCCGCCTGCCGGTCGCCGCGCCGGACCAGCCAGAACGCGAACACCGCCGCGGTGAAGAACATGATCAGGCTGTACACCGCGGCCGGTATCGACATGGCCGGATTGTTCAGCACGTTCAGCGCGATGAAGATCGCCAGGGTGCCGTTGTGGATACCGATCTCCATGGCGATGGCGATGGCTTGCCGGCGCGGCAGCTTCAGTGCCAGCGGCGCGTAGTAGCCGGTGCCCATGCTGATCAGGTTGAACAGCAGGCAGGCCAGGCCGATCACGGCGAAATAGGCGACCAGCGCGTCCCACGCCTGGATCACGGCAGCGACGATCAGGAGTATCAGCACCAGCACCGACAGCAGGCGGACCGGCTTTTCCATGCGCGCGGCGAAGGCAGGCGCCAGCGCACGAAGCGTCATGCCGATGGCCACCGGGCCGATGATGATGACCGCGACCTCGATGATCTTGGTCACCGGTGGCGGAATGTACTGCCCGGCACCGAGGAACCAGCGCAGCGACAGGTCCAGGATGATCGGCAGTGTGATCAGGCAGAGCACGCTGTTGACCGCGGTGAGGGTGATGTTGAGCGCGACATCACCGCGTGCGAGATGGCTGTAGATGTTGGCGGTGGCGCCGCCGGGTGATGCCGCCAGCAGCATCAGGCCGACCGCCAGCTCCGGTGGCAGCCGGAACATCAGCGCCAGCGCGAACGCAGCCCAGGGCAGCACGCCGATCTGCAGGATCAGCCCGGTGACCACCGCGCGCGGATAGCGGGCGATGCGGCGGAAGTCGTTCACCGTCAGGCCCAATCCCAGCCCGAACATGATCAGGCCCAGCGCGAGCGGCAACAGGACAGTGGTCAGCAGTGTCGACTGCATCGGTGTCGATTCCCAGGGCAGCGCTTCGGGGCGCCGCGCGATGGTCGCACAAACGCGCAGCTGTTTGGCCGTGGCCGGTCGGTGCGGTGCGGTCGCCGACGATCAGCCAGCGCTGCCCGTACCGAGGATCAGTCCTGCACCGTCTTTGGTCGCGCCAGATCCAGCGTCACCCGCATCACGCCGGGCTCGCCGCTGTATTCGATGTGGAAGCCCAGCGATCGGGTCAGTGCCAGCATGGGCCGGTTGCTTTCGAGCACGTCGCCGCTGAGGCGGGTCAGTTCACGGTGCTTGGCCCAGCGCACCAGTTTGCGCATCAACCGGCGTCCCATGCCCTGACCGGCGATGAAGTGGCCGACCAGTATCGCGAACTCCGCTTCGCGGGTGTCGCGCTGGATGATGGCGTTGGCCACGGCGGCGATCATCGCTTCGCCCGGCGGCAGCGGTTCGGCGGCGACCAGCACGATGGCCCAGGGCGATGTCGGCCGCACCAGCCGCTGTACCAGCTCCGGTTCCAGTTCCTTCACCGCGTGGAAGAAGCGGTGGCGGATCTCCTCCGGTTGCAGCAATGCGAAGGCGGCATGGATGGGCGCGGCATCTTCCGGCTGTACCGGCCGGATCAGCCATTCGCGGCCATCGGAGAGACGGACAAGCTCATGCCAGGGCGGAAGACGGGAGCTGCCTGTCTTCGTCTGACTCATGGGCGCTCACTCCCGGTTTCGGTCGACCACCCGGTACTCGCCGTCGAAGACGTCACCGTGATGATCGCCGGCAGCGCTGTCACCGGATTGGCGAGGCTTGGCCGGGCCGCCGGCCCGAGCGAATCGTCGCCGCCACCACCACACGCGCACGGCGAAGACCAGCGCGACAATGGCACCGAGCGCGAGCAGCGCCAGGAACAGCATGAAGCCGACCGCTGCCGCGGCGGCAAACAGGACGACACCGACGATGGCGGCAAACGCCCGCTTGATCGGCGACGCCGACGTGAACGGCGACTGGGAGGAACCGGGCGGGAAACCCGGCAGCCGTGGCGGCGGAACCTGATTCATGCCGTCCAATGTCGGGCATGGCGGGCGTCGACACAAGCGTGCCGGCAGTCATGGCCGTGCCCGCGTTCATCCGGCATGCAGGGCCTGGGCACCGATCCGGCGGCGACTCGCCGCCGGATCAGGCAATCGGCTACAGACGGTTACTGGAAGCCGTCGTAGAAGATCCGGTCGATGCAGGTCACCTCGATGTCCTCGACATCCGCCCCGTCAATGGCGCCCTCGGCGTTGTCGATGCGGCAGGTCTGGGTCGGATCCTGCGGTTTCGACGTGACCGTCACCTCGTAGCTGCTGCCATCGAGCAGCGTGGTGTCGAAGACGAAAGAGCCGTCACTTTCCACGGCCATTTCGTTGCTCCCGTTCAGGCTCAGCGTGAGGCCATTGCCGAGCAGACCGGTCACCGTTCCGCCGACGCGATAGCTGCTGGTTGCGCAGGTGACGGCGACATCGGTCACTGCGCCGCCGCTGATCGTGCCGCTGCCGTTGACGATCGCGCAGACCTGATTCGGACTGCCCGGTTGTGACGCGATGGTCACGGCGTAGTTGCTGCCATCCGGCAGCGGGCCGGGCAGGGTGAAGCCACCATCACCGGTGATGGCGAACGCCGTGCCGTCGTTGAGGCTCAAGCTCAAGCCAGTGCCTTGCAGGCCGCTCACGGTGCCGCCGACGGTGTAGGTGCTGGTCACGCAGGTCACGGCGACATTGGTCACCGCGCCACCGCTGATGGTGCCGCTGCCGTTGGCGATCGTGCAGACCTGGTTGGGGCCGCCCGGTTGCGTCGCGACCGTCACCGTGTAGCTGCTGCCGTCGGCGAGCGGGCCTGGCAGGGTGAAGCCGCCGTTGCCGGTGATGGCGAAGGCCGTGCCGCCGTTGAGACTCAAGCTCAATCCGGTGCCTTGCAGGCCACTCACCGTGCCACCGATGGTGTAGGTGCTGGTCACGCAGGTGATCGCTACGTTGGTGACGGCACCACCGCTGATCGTGCCGCTGCCGTTGGCGATCGCGCAGACCTGATTCGGGCCGCTCGGTTGCGTCGCGATGGTCACCGAATAGCTGCTGCCGTCTGCCAGGGGGCCAGGCAGGGTGAATCCGCCGTTGCCGGAGATGGCGAACGCGGCGCCGCCATTGAGACGCAGCGCCAGGCCGTTACCGGCCAGTCCGCTCAAGGTGCCGCCGACGGCGTAGGTGCTGGTCACGCAGGTCACTGCAGCATTGGTGACCGCTCCACCGCTGATGGTGCCATTGCCGTTGGTGATCGTGCAGACCTGATTCGGACCGCTGGGTTGCGTCGCGATAGTGACGGCATAGCTGCTGCCATCCGTCAGCGGACCAGGCAGGGTGAAACCACCGTTGCCGGAGATGGCGAAGGCCGTGCCGCCATTGAGACGCAGCGCCAGGCCGTTGCCGGCCAGCCCACTCACCGTGCCGCCGACGGCGTAGGTGCTGGTTACGCAGGTCACGGCAACGTTTGTCACCGCGGCACCGCTGATGGTGCCGCTGCCATTGGCGATCGTGCAGACCTGATTCGGACCGCTCGGTTGCGTCGCGATGGTCACCGCATAGCTGCTGCCGTCGGCGAGCAGACCGGGCAGGGTGAAGCTGCCGTTGCCGGTGATGGCGAAGGCCGTACCGCCGTTGAGGCGCAGCGCCAGGCCGTTGCCGGCCAGCCCACTCACGGCGCCGCCGACGGTGTAGGTGCTGGTCACGCAGTTGACCGCCACGTTGGTGACGGCGCCACCGCTGATCGTGCCGCTGCCGTTGGCGATCGTGCAGACCTGATTCGGACCACTAGGTTGCGTATCCACGCTGACGGCGTACGCCGCGCCATCCGTCAGCGTGCTGTCGAACACGAACTCGCCGTTGTCGTCGATCGCCAGCGTCTCATCGCCATTGAGTGCCAGCACCAGACCCTCGCCGGACAGACCCGACACCGTGCCGCCGATGGTGTATTCGGCGGTCTCGCCGCTCACCGACAGATCCAGACACCATTCCAGCAAGGTCCCGGTGTCCTGGGCGACGGCATCGGTCGCCTTCAGGTTCCAGGTGCCGGCGGCAGGCAGGCCAGCGAACGCGGACAGCGGGGCATTGGGACGCAGCGTTCCGGCAATGGCCGGCGGCGGTGTGGCGCAGGCGGTTTCGACGGGATTGGCAGCCAGGTCATCCAGTACCACGTCGATGTTGTCGCCGTTGCAGCCAAAGTTGCTCGCCGGAACGCCTGGCCGATCGATCCCGGTCACCGAGGTACCTTCGTGGCTGAGGGTGAAGCTCAGATCGCCCACATAGGTGTGATTGGCACGGATGTGCAGGCGCACGGACTCGACGTTGCCGCTCAGGCCGGCGATGCTCAATGTGTCGGTGACGCCATTGGTGGCATCGTTGTCGGGAATGGCCTCGTTCGGCGCACGGCAGTACAGCGTGCCGGTGGTGAAGCTGGCCGGTGCGGAGACCTGCGCGCCGCCGCAGGCACCGCTGGCGCTGACCCGCCACCAGTAGGTGGTATTGGCGGCCAGTGCCGGCGCCTGCCAGCTGTTGCCGGTCAGCCCGCTCTGGCTGGCGACGATGCTGCCGAAACCGGCATCGCTGGCGATCTCCACGGTGAAGGTGGCACCGGCGATGGCCTGCCACGTCAGCAGCGGCGCCAGGTTGACGCCGGTGGCGCCATTGGCCGGCGTCAGCAGCGTTGGTGCCGTCGTCAGCGGCGCCGTCACCACGAGCGTGATCGCGTCGGAGTGACCAGCGCTGCCGGAGGCGGCGCCGTTGATGGTCATCGCGTAGCTGCCCGCGGCCAGCGCGCCGGTATTGCCGATACTCAGTGTCGAACCGTTGCCGGGAACGACGGGATTGGGCGTGAACGCATTGCTGACGCCGGCCGGCGCGCCGGTCAGCGACAGCGTCACCGGCTGGCTGAAGCCACCGATGCTGCCGACATCGATCGCGAAAGCCGCCGGTTCGCCGGCACAGATGTTCCGGGTGTCCTGCGGAACGGTCAGCGAGAAGTCGCCGCCGCCGGTCTCGGTGCAGGCCGGACGGCTTCCGCAGGCGATGCCATGGGCATTGAAGGAATCCCAGATGCGGCAGGCGTTCGGCGTGCCGTTGGCCAGGTTGCCATCGTCATCGTCGACCGCCAGGAACACCGTGTACCAGTTGGTGGCGCCGCAGCCGTTGACGGTGGCGTTGGCGTTGCAGGTACCGCCACTGGCGACCTGGTAGGCGCTCTTGCTGGGTACCAGGCTGCCGTACCAGATGTCGTCCATCTTCTGCCAGCCGGCCTCGCCGAACTCGTCGATCAGCGCGTTCTTCAGATCCCAGTTGGCGGTGCTGGCGATGAGGCTTTCGCAGTGTCCCTGGAAACGCATCGGACCCCAGTAGGGCGAGCCGTTGCGGTAGTAGGGGCAGGCGAACGTGGGGCGGTCGCAGTCGATGCCGGTGTCGGAGGTGACGTTGGCCGGCGTTGCCAGCGTACGCGCGCCGCCCAGTGCGAAATCGCCCAGGTCGCGGACGCCGGTACAGGTGGTGCAGTTGTAGCAGGGCACGCCCGGACGGAAGTTGGGGCCGATGCAGGAATCGCGGGTCTCCAGGAAGGCGAAGGTGTCGCCGACTGCTTCGCCACTGGCGTTTTCGTTGGCCGAGCCGCCGGTGTTGGAATCCAGACCGTGGCCCCACTCGTGCAGGAACACGGCAGCCAGTTCACCGGTATTGGAACAGCCGCCGCCGGAGCGGTAGAAGTTCACCGAGCCGTTCCAGCTGGCGTTGCAGGTGTTGTTGACGTTCATGTTGGCGGTCACCGTGCCCTGTAGCCAGGTGTTCGAAGGCAGGATCGAACGCGCCTTGGCGTTGATCAGGGTCAGGTGGTAGAAGCCGGTGCGGGTGGCATGGGTGTTGCCGGCGCCACCGAAGCCCGGCGTGGTGCAGTCGGTGCCGCCGCTGGTTCCGAAAGCCAGATTGCCTGTGGTGTTGTTGGACAGCGAGACGCTGCCGCAGTTGTCGACCATGCGGAAGTAGCGACCGTTGAGCACCGTGCTGGCGGTGCCGCCGGTGTAGTCATAGACGCCATCGATGTTGGTGATCTTGGTCCCGTTGTTGGTCACCGTGGCGAACGGAAACGGCACGATGATCTGCGGATCGGTGTTGGTGGTCGGATACACGCCGCCGGTGACTTCGGCATCGGCATTCACCGTGAGGTCTCTGAGGTCGATGATCCGGCTGCTGTCGGTATCGAGCAGAACCTGCCAAGTCGAGTGCTCGTCGACACGGAACACGTAGCGCCAGGCGAGCAGGTGCTGGTAGCCCAGGCCGCGCAAACCGTGATGCGGCTGTGCCAGCTCCTGGCCGGCGGGCAGCAGCGGGAACACGCGCAGCTCGCCGGGCTCGACCCATTCGGTGATCTGCGTGCCGGCGGGGAAACCCAGCTGTTGCCAGACCTGTGCAAACGCGCTGTCGCGTTCGGGCGCGGTGCTGCGGTTGCTGGCGAGATGCACCTGACCGATGCGCTCGGCACCGAACTGCACGATGTTGCCGTGCACGATGCGCACGAACACGAAGGCGCCGTCGACGGGAATGCCCTGATGCAGCTGCTGGAACTCGATGAACCAGTGCGTATTGCCGATGCCGTAGCCGGTGCTGCGGTCGGGATCCAGCTGCAGTTCCAGACCGGCCGTGGCCAGCAGTTCCTGCTCGCCTTCGATGAATTGCTGAGCCAGTGCCGCCACCAGCGGCAGGTCGGCGTGCATGTTGCCGCTGAGCTGGACGGCGTCACGCGGCAGCGCATTGCCACGGCCTGGCAGCAGCGGAACGCCGCTGCCCTGCACCAGATTGGCGCGATTGCCGCGGCTGTCCCAGCGCACTTCCCAGTCGCCGCCGTGGCGCTGCCGGAACGGCGCCAGCGCGCTTTGCACGCCCAGGTCGCGACCGGCATCGTCGAGCAACGAGACCTGCACATCCAGCGCGTCGTGCGTCGCCCGCAGCGTTGGCAGGATCAGGTCATCGGGAAGCGGGGTGTCACCCTGCGGCGCGACCGCATGGCTGGGCATGGACAAGGCAGCGAGAACGGACAGCACGCTGCCCGCGAACAGCGACGACAAACGCATCGGATCTCCTCCAGAACCAGCAGTCGGCAGGTTGCCGGCGCGCGGAGGAGTATAGGTGCTGTCGCCGCCCGGGGCGCTGGATGCGCCGATTGCGCCGTTTCTTCCGGCCAGGATGCCGGAGTGTGTCGAGCCACTGGTGGTGGTCCGCGACGGCATCTGTCGGGATCGACCGACATTCCGCGCATTCTCATGCGCCGTCAGGCGTGTCCCGTCCGTTGTCGGGTCGACGGGGTGTTTCGAGTCTGGACACAAACGCGGTGCCCGCATCCCGAATGCGGGCAGTGCCGCGTTCAGCGGCGTTGTTTCAGCGCGCCTTGCCTTGCGCGGCGACGGCCTCGGCAGCGCGCTTCGCTGCCTCGGGATCGCCCAGATAGCGGTGCGTGATCACGCGCAGATCATCATCCAGCTCGAACAGCAGCGGAATGCCGGTGGGGATGTTGAGTTCCAGGATGTCGCTGCTGGAAACGTCGTTGAGATATTTGTACAGCGCGCGCAACGAGTTGCCGTGCGCGGCGACCAGCACCGTGCGCCCGGCCTTGAGGTCGGGTGCTATGGCGTCGTGCCAGTAGGGCAGCACGCGCTCCAGCGTGGTTGCCAGCGATTCGGTCCCGGGCAGGGCGTTGCGGTCCAGGCCGGCGTAACGACGATCATGGACCGGATGGCCGGGATCGTCGAACGCCATCGGCGGCGGGGGAATGTCGTAGGAGCGGCGCCAGATCTTGACCTGGTCATCGCCGTGGCGGGCCGCCGTCTCGGCCTTGTCCAACCCTTGCAGCGCGCCGTAGTGGCGTTCGTTGAGCCGCCAGCTCTTGTGCACCGGCAACCAGTCCTGATCCATAGCTTGCAGCGCGATCTGCAGGGTCTGGATCGCCCGCTTCAGCACCGAGGTGTGCGCCACATCGAATTGCAGGCCCTCGGCCTGCATCAGCGCGCCGGCCTCTGCGGCTTCACGGCGGCCCTGTTCGCTGAGTGGCACATCGACCCAGCCGGTAAAGCGGTTGTCCAGGTTCCACTGGCTCTGACCGTGGCGCAGCAGCACGAGACGATGGCTCATCGACGGACTTCCTCGAACGGGATGGATCAAGCCGCGTATTGTACGCGGCCGGTCACTTCCGGGGCTCGATCGAATGTGGCGTGGTGTGCTGCCGGCTTGCCTTCAGTGCGCCGGACTGCCGTTGCAGCGGCGCGCCATGCGCTTGCGCCGGATCCGCCAGGCGCGGAAGTTGCGTGCCGCCACGCCCACCGCCAGCACCAGCGGACCGACGATGAACCAGGAGCTGATCAACAACAGGCCGTCGCGCTCGATCTTGGCGATGGCGATGCTGAGCAGGATCAGGCCGAACAGGTAGTTGGTGAACGGAATCGGCAGCGACAGCAGGAAGCCGTAGATGATCAGCATCAGGCCAGACGCCCGATTGCCGGCGTTGTCGAACAGCCACAACAGGCGCGGCCGGCAGAAGCGTTCGAGTACCCGCAGCAGCCGGCCCATGCGGGCGGTGAACTTGGCGAAGGTTTCCTTGCGGATGGTCTTGCGTCGGGCGAACGCCGGCAGCCACGGCCGCTTCAGACCCAGCAGCAACTGGATGCCGAGAAGGCCGATCAAGGGGCCGGTGACGCCCGCCACGCCGGGAATCGGAATGAACGCCGGCAGGCTCAGGAACAGCAGCATCATGCCGAAACCGCGCTGCTGGAAGCGGTCGACCAGATCGCCGAGGGCGACCTCGTCGGTCTCGATGCTGTCCAGGGTCTGCCGGATCAGGTCGGTGGTGCGGATGTGATGCGGGTTGGCGACCATGTACGGGCGAGCATGCCTGCTGGCGATTGTCCGGGCGCTGAATATACGCGAT
>JAMHVM010000169.1:0-58085 GCA_035911475.1 Lysobacterales bacterium
TGCGGCGTGGCCGGGGCAATGCTGCCATTGCCGCCGGTGACGCTGGGTGTGACCGTCCAGGTGTTCACGGCAAAGCTGGCGACGACGGTGCAGTTGGCGGTGACGGCATTGGTGGTGAAGACGTTTCCGGCCAGAGCGCCGCCACAGGTGCCCGTCACGCCAGCGATGTGATGACCGGCTGCCGGCGTCAGCGTGAAGCTGATGCTGCCGCCGTGGTTGACGGTTTGCGGCGTGGCCGGGGCGATGCTGCCATTGCCGCCGGTGACGCTGGGTGTGACCACGTGCGCGGTCAGATATACCTGACGAACCGATTCGATCAGGGATCCGGAACTGTTGTATTGACCGCCACGGGCTTGGCCACGGGCACGAACCAGGAAATGTAATTCCTGCGGGAGCAAGGCACCCGTCCATTCCCAGCCGTTGGCGATGCGGGTGGCTGTTCCGAGGGTGGTCCAGGTGCTGCCATTGTTCAAAGACTGCTCGAACCAGACATGGTGCAGCTCCGGGCTGGCGCCCGAACGTAGCCACCGCAGGCTGGCACGGTCCGAACCCACTTCCAGCGATTGCCGCCCCGCCTCCGGTGCGCTCAGGCGGGCTATGCGGTTGCGGGTCTGGCCGCCGATCTGCGTGAACAGACCGCCGGCCAGCACCTTGCCATCGGGCTGTACGGTCACGCTCCAAACCTCATGGTTGGCGTTGGGATTGAATCCGCTGTCGAGATTGCCGGCCGCGTCCAGGCGGGCGATACGGTTGCGTGGCAGACCACCAATCTGTGTGAACGCACCACCGACCAGCAGCTTGCCGTCGGATTGGGATGCCAAGGTGTGCACGACATCGTTGGCGGCGTGATTGATGCCGGTATCGAGTCGGCCATTGGATCTCAGCCGTGCCAGATTGCGCTGTGGCTGGTCGCTCACGTGGGTGAAATCACCGCCGATCACGACTTTTCCATCCTTTTGAATGGCTATCGCTGTCACGCGGGTGCCCAGTGGATCCGTTATGAAGGTGGTGTCCAGCGAGCCATTGGCATTGAGACGGGCGATTTTTCCTCGGCCGGTGGCATTGACGAACCTGAAGTCGCCTGCGATGAGGATTCTGCCGTCCGGTTGCAGGGCAACTGCTGAAACATAGCCACCGGTCACGTTCGGAGCAAAACTGGTGTCGAGACTGCCAGTCGCATTCAGGCGTGCGATGTAGCTGCGTGGCTGTCCGCCGATCTGGGTAAAGAGGCCGGCGACGAGCATCCTTCCGTCAGGTTGCACAGCCACGCCCAGGACCAGCGAGTTGGGGTTGGGATTGAAACTGCTGTCAAGCCCACCGTTGGCATTGAGCCGGGCGAAATGCTGGCGGATGACGCCACCAAAGCGATCAAAGGCACCGTTTATGAGTATCTGGCCATTGGCTAGCGAGGTCAGGCCGGCGATATTGCCGTTGGTGGCTGCGCTGAAGCTGCTGTCGACGGTGCCGGCGGGAGTCAGCCGGAGGATGGGTTGATTGGCCACGCCGGCAGGTGTCCACAAACTATGTCCAGCGACCAGCACCTTGCCGTCGGGCTGCAGGGCAATGCTGTTGACTCGGGCAGGAAAGCCTGGATTCAAGTCGCCCTCCACTCTGCCATCGCTGTGCAGTCGCGCGATCCGGTTGCGTGTCTGTCCGGCGACCTGCGTGAAAGTGCCGGCCATCAACACCTTGTCATCAGGCTGAACCGCCACGCGAGTGACCTGCGCATTGGTGGTGCCGGGATCGAAGCTGGTGTCCAGACTCCCGGTCCAGGTCAACCGCGCGACGTAGCTGCGACCTTGGCCGTTGATCTGCGAAAAGACTCCACCGAGCAGGATCCTTCCGTCGGCATGCTGATCGATGGAATAGACGCGGTTGTTGGCGTTGCCGGTAAATGTCGTGTCAACGCTGCCATCGAGCCGCAGTCGTGCAAGCCGAACACGTGGCTGGCTTCCGCACTGGGTGAAATCACCACCGACCAGCGCACTGCCATTGGCGCCTATCGCCAATGCCCACACGGTAGCCGAAGCACCTGGATTGAAGCCGGTATCTAGGCTGCCATCCGCATTCAGCCGGGCGATGCGTTCACGTGTCTGACCAGCGAGAACAGTGAAGTTGCCACCAGCCAGGATCCGCCCGTCGGGGTGCACGGCCAAAGCGGTAACGATCTCGTTGGCGACCGGATCGAATGTGCCATCGAGACTGCCGTCAGGGTTCAGACGGGCGATCCTGTGGCGGGTCTGTCCGCCCAACTGCGTGAAGGCGCCGCCGACCAGAATCTTGCCATCGGGTTGTATCGCCAGCGCGTAGACCACCGCGTTGGCGTCGGGATTGAAGCCGATGTCTAGGCTGCCGTCCGGGTTCAGTCGCGCGATGCGGTTGCGGGTGACGCCATTGACCGCGGTGAAGATGCCGCCAACTAGGATCTTGCCATCCGGCTGCACGATCGCCACCCAGACACTATCGTCGGCGTTTGCGGCGAAGCCGGCGTCGAGCCGACCATCGGCAGCGATCCGCGCCAGCCGGCTGCGGGGCTGGTTGTCGACCTGGCTGAAATCGCCGCCAATGACGGTCTTCCCGTCGGGCTGCGGTGCCAGGGCCATGACGTGACTACTGGCATTGGGGTTGTAGCCGTCATTGGCGAACTGCGCCTCGGCCGGTTCCGCAAGTAGCAACGCCAGCAAGGCGAGTGCGATCGCCGGCAGCAGGTTCCGCGCGTGGGAAAGGTGACGTTTCATCTGGGAGCGTCCTTGGGTCGCAGGCGCATTCGTGACAACGATGGGGCCCCTGAACGAAACCCCTGCTCAGGTTCAGTTATGCGGAAACTGCCATCGTTGTGCCATCGTCAGTCATGCGAGGAAGCGGGCGCGGGTTGCGCATGGCAACGGCCTCGTGGCGGTTCTGGCGAGCATGATTTTCAGGCCGTGTCGCCTGGTCCACGGATGAGCGGTGCTGGCTGCAACCAATCCGCGAGCCAGGGCATCATTGCCCTCAGCGCCCCTGGCGCGCGGGTTGCGCTTGGCCCCGGCTTCGATGCGCATCGGCGTGGCTTGATCGCGACGTCCTCACGGCGAGCCGATAATGTCGCAACACCGCGGTCGTTCCCACTTCATCCGCGATCCGGGAGCTGGGTCAGAGCTGTTGTCCTGGCCCGTTTTCTGCGCTTTCGGCCATCGGCTACGCTGTGGCGATGAATCAGGACACCATCGCCATCGTCCATGACGACGCGCATCTGTTCGCGGTCGACAAGCCGGCCGGTCTGGCGGTTCATCGCAGCAAGATGGTGGCGCGTGACGAGAGCTATCTCATGGATCGCCTGCGCGCGCAGGTTGGCGGCGACCTGTTCCTGGTCAACCGGCTCGATCGCGCCACCAGCGGCCTGGTGCTGATCGCGCGATCACGCGAGGTCGCTTCGGCGCTGGGCGAACAGCTGATGGCGCGCGATGTCGCCAAGACCTATCTGGCCATCGTGCGCGGCTGGCCCGAGGAATCCGGCGAGATCGACTATCCGCTCACCGTCGGTGGCATGAAGGGCGAGCGCAAGCCGGCGTTGACCCGCTGGCGCAAGCTGGGCGAGGTCGAGGTGCCGATCGCACTCGGGCGTTATACGCAACAGCGCTACAGCCTGCTGGAGCTGCGCCCGGAGACCGGCCGCTACCGGCAGTTGCGCCGGCATCTGCACCACATCCATCACCCGATCATCGGCGACAGCACCTTGGGCCGCGGCGAGCACAACCGGCTGTTCCGCGAGCATTTCGCCAGCCATCGCATGCTGCTGCACGCCTGGCGGCTGCGCCTGCGGCATCCGGTGGCGGGCAGCGAACTGATGGTGGAAGCGCCGCTGGATGCGACCTGGAATCGCCTGCTCGACCGGTTCGGCTGGGCCGGCGCGCTGGCAACCGTGCCGATCGCGGGCGGCGATGCCCCTACAATCGCCGGCGCATGATCGAGATCACCGCCGACATCACCATCCCCGACAGCGAACTGGTCGAACGCTTCGTCACTGCTTCCGGGCCGGGTGGGCAGAACGTCAACAAGGTCGCCAGCGCGGTGGAACTGCGGTTCGATCTGGCCGGCTCGCCGTCGTTGCCCGAGGATCTGCGCCAGCGCCTGCTGGCGCGCCGCGATCGCCGCGTCACCGGCGAAGGTGTTCTGGTGATCCAGGCGCAACGCTTCCGCGACCAGGGCCGCAACCGCGAGGATGCCCGCGAGCGACTGGCGGCGTTCATCCAGGCCGGGCTGTACGTACCGAAGAAGCGTGTCGCCACGCGGCCGTCGAAAGCGGCCAAGAAGCGGCGGCTGGACGCCAAGAGCGGCCGCGCCACGATCAAGCGCAATCGCGGCAAGCCGCGTCTGGACGACTGAGATGACCGATGCCGCCGATCCACTGGTGCCAACCCTGCCGCCGAACGTGCCGCAGAGTCGCAAGGGTTTTTCGCGTCGGCTGGGCACGGTCTGGTTGCGCATGACCGGCTGGCGGCTCACCGGCGAGTTTCCGGATGTGCCCAAGGCGGTGATCGTGGTGGCGCCGCATTCGTCCAACTGGGACGGTTTCCACGGCCTGGCCATGAAACAGGTGGTCGGCATCGACATCTCGTTCCTGGCCAAGAAGCAGCTGTTCTGGTGGCCGCTGGGTCCGATCCTGCGCGCGGCCGGTGCCGTCCCGATCGATCGCGGTGCCAGCGGCGATCTGGTCGGGCAGGCGGTGCAGCAGTTCGCGCAGCACGAGCGTTTCTGGCTGGGCGTTGCGCCGGAGGGCACGCGCAAGACGGTGGATCGCTGGAAGAGCGGCTTCTGGCGCATCGCCCGTGCGGCGCAGGTGCCGATCGTTACCGCCTATTTCCACTACCCGGAGAAGCGCGCCGGCATCGGACCCCTGTTCCACACCACCGACGACATGGCGGCCGACATGAACCGCATCCGCGCCGCCTATACCCAGTGGCGCGGCAGCCGGGGCAAGTCGGCGGTCTGAGTGCCGTCATCGTGGCCGGACCACGGTCGGCGTTGATCAAGGGTCGGGGCGTACGACGGGTTGGCCGACCGCGTTCCCGGGAAGCTCTGAAGTTCCACAGCGCGGGCGTCTGAACGCGCTCGCCGTTGCCATGGGATGCCCGTCGATAGTTCGTGCAGGTCGGCTCCTGCGCGCTGGCGGCCACCGTCAGCCACCCGCTCGCGACATTTGTCAGAGCTTCGCTGGCGCATCGGACGCGGCTCGTCGGCTGGTTGCTGCCGCTGGTCGGCTGCCCGGTTGCCCGACCCCATCGCGCGACTACACTGCGCGCCTTCGCGCCGGGAGGACGCATGGGCAACGAGAACCGCTGGCAGTCCGGTCATCCGCTGGACGAGCCGCTGCAGGACCGCACCGTATTGTCTTGGTTCGTTCCGACCATCGAGCTGGTGTTCCGGCGCGCGCTGGTGCTGGCGCCGTTCGCGGCTGCCATGGCCTTGTACGTGTGGCTGCTGCCGCGGCTGTCGCTGGCCGGGCCGTTCGATCCGGCCTGGTTGTTCCATGTGGACGGCATCCTGCGCACGGCCGTGGTCAGCGCGGTGCTGGTATCCGGATTCTGCATGCTGGCACGCGCCGAAGGTGGCCCCTGGGGTCATGGCGCGCTGGTCCGCTGGCAACCGGCTGTGGTTCGCGTGGCGCTACTGGTCGTGTTCTGGTACGCCCTCAGCTGGCTCCTCAGCGTCATCGTCAGCGAAGTGCTGTCGGTGCCCTGGCTGATGCACTTCTTCCTGCGCGCGATCAATGCCATGGGCATGTGGGGCGTGTACCTGCTGGTCTCGCTGATCATGCCGCTGCCCCTGATGCTGGGCACGGTGCAGCTGCTCTCCTTCGTCCACGCGGTCCGCAGCGACGAGCCGCTGGCAGGCACCGTGCTGACCAGTTTCGCGCTGGTGTTCGGCCAGCCGGGCCGGTTCGTGCTGCCGTTCATGCTGATCACCTTCGTGATCTGCGTGATCTTCCATCTGATCGTGAGGATGGAGCCGGTGCAGCTGATGCTGTGGCTCGCCCGCAACGCCACGGCGGTGATGGTCGTGCTCAGCGCCATCGGCACCGCCATCACGCTGGCCTGGTGGTTCGTGGCCGAGCGGGCGCTGCGCCCGGAACTGGGGCTGGACCCGGACGCCGGCTTCGATGCCGACGACGATCTCGAGTTCGCCGGCGGTGACGGCGCTGGCTCGGCGCTGGGCAGCGCCGTCGTTGCCACAGGCAACGACGCGACCAACAGCAACGATCCGGTTGATCTGGCGCAGCAACTGGTCGAGCTGGAAGCCGAAGCCGGTCCGGTGATGGTGGCGCGTCGTCTGGTCGCGTGGTTGCGCGGTCGTCGTCTGGCGCCAGCCGACTATCCGGCGGTGCGCGATGCGTTGGTCGACACCTCGGGATTGGCCCCGCAACTGGTCGGCCTGGCATTGGAATGGCGCGACTTCAGCCGACCCGGCGAGCTGCCGTTCGTGATCGCCGAGGGCCTGCGGCTGGATCGCGCATTCCTGATGAACCTGCCGGGCGAGGTGCTGGCCACGGCCAAGCGCCTGGGTATCCAGGACCAGCACGAGCTCGCCGCGCGCCTGCTGCTGCCGTTCCTGGATCGGCACAAGGCGCACGATGATCACGCCGAGGCCGGCGTGCAGATGGCGCGCATTCTGGCCTTCCATCGCGGCAAGCCCGAGGCCGGCCTGCGCCTGCTGCGACAGCTGGCCACCGTGCATCCGGAGCATCCGGCGATCGCCGCGATGATTCGCCAGCTCGAACACTGATCCCGGCACCGGCACCGGCACCGGCACCGGCACCTGCACCTGCACCGGGATCGGGATCGGGATCGGGATCGGGATCGGGATCGGGATCGCGTTGTCGCCACCCGGGGTCCGTGCGCGGTTCCCGGACGAGGTTGAATCCGCGACACGGTTGTAGAGCCGGGCTTGCCCGGCTGCGATGTCGCGTTCCGGCGAGGTGTTGGTTTTCAGCGGGGCAAGCCCCGCTCTACGTCGCGTTCTGGCGAGGTGTTGGTTTTCAGCGGGGCAAGCCCCGCTCTACAGGGCGCCGGCGAGCTCGCCGGCGATATCGGATTTGCGGGCGGGCCGACCTAACGTGGTGTGCCTGCGGCCTGGCCGATGGCGTCGATGTCGAGAAACAGACGCGGTGGCCGGTCCAGTTCACCGGCGGCCTGCAACTGCTCGCGCGCCGGTGCCAGCAAGGCCGCCGCGGCAGTCGGCTGCCCGCGTTTGTCGAGGATGCGTGCCCGCAACACGTCGATCGTCGCGCCCCACAGGCCACTGGCCCGACCGGCTTCCAGCGCCTCGGCATCGAGTTGTCCGGCCAGTTCATCGGCCTCGTCGATATGCTCGAGCGCCAGTGCGTTCGCGGCCAGATACAGCGTGGCTTCCTGGCTGTGCGAGCTGCGCTCACCGCCCAGTGCCAGCAGCTGTGTGCGCGACTGCTGAAGGTCAGCCGCCGCGGCGACGAAATCGCCGTTCTCGTAGCGGCAGCGACCCAGCGTGGTCAGCGTCACCCAGCTCAGCGGATGCGTGTCGCCCAGTTTGCGCCGCACCTGTTCGTGCAGCGACTGCGCGCGTGTGATCGCTTCCGGCCAGTTCTGCTGGCGGAACGACAGCGACACCAGCTCGCCCAGCAACTGCAGATAGCGCGAATGCTGTTCGCCCAGATGCTCGGCGATCACTGGTCGCGCCTGCATCAGCGCCGCTTCGTTGGCGGCGTAATCCGGATCGTGGGCGCGTGCTGACGCGGTTCGTGCCAGCGCGATCAGCAGCGCGTGGTCGCCTTCGCGTCGTTCGGCGGCGGCGATCAAGGCGTCGGTTTCGGCCAGGGCCTGCTTCGGCTCCGCGCCGATCGCTAGTACACCGATCAGGTCCAGTTGCAGGGAGTCGCGCTGCGCCGGCGCCGGATGGTCCATGGCGTCGAGGGCGGCTATGGCGCGACGCAGTTCCTCGGCAGCTGCGGCCAGGTCGCCACGCGCGATCATCACCGTGCTGCGTGCCGCCGCCAGTTGCAGGCGCTCACGCGGATGCGCGTCGGCGCCGACCGCGTCGGTCATCGCGTCCAGTTCCTGTTCCGCGGCGGCCAGCTGCCCCTTGCGCCCGAGTATCCGCACCAGGGCGCCACGCGCCGCGATGGTGTCCGGATCGTTGCCGGCGCTCGACTGCTGCGACAGCGCCAGTGCCTGGCGCGCCTGGGCTTCGGCGTCGTCGAACAATTCGATGGTGTTGAGCAGCACGGCGAGATTGGCACGCACGGTCTGCTCGGCGCGCGGCTGTTCCCGGAAGGTGTCGCCGATCCGGTGACTGGCCGCCAGCAGCACATCCTTCAAGGTGGCGTCGGCGCCCTTGGCCGAGACCAGCGGATTGCCGCGCGAGATCAGGTCGTCATTGAGAAAGCGCGAGATGGCGTTGGCCCGTTCCAGTTCGGCGCGGGCGGCGTCGCGGGCGCGCATGGCCGACTGCTGCAGCATCAGCGCCGCGATGCCGGCAATGGTCAGGGTGAGGATCAGCGCGGCGATCAGAGGGCGTCGCGCCCGGGTACGCGCCAGTGATTCGCGGTCGGCTTCGGCCTGGGCGCGAGCCTGCGCCTGTTCGCTGGCCACCCGACGTCGTTCGGGCAGGCTGCGCAGCCGCGTGCTGAGCTCCATCACCGAGGCCAGCCGTCGCGACGGATCACCGTCGCTGGCACGGCGCAGGTCGTCCTGCAGCAGCGGGTCGGCGATGTGCTGTTCCCAGCCCGAAGCCATCGGCCGGGTCAGTGAGCCGGCCAGCAACTGATACAGCACGATGCCCAGCGCATAGACATCGCTCTGCACGGTGGCGGCGTGGCCGGTGACCAGCTCCGGCGCCAGATACAGCGGAGTGCCCTGGCTGCTGGTGTTGTCCTCGACGGTCATGCCCAGGCGGGTGATGCCCAGCTCGTCCAGGGCGCCGGTGTCGAACACGCCGCTGCTGCCGAAGTCGGCCAGCCGCACCAGCCATCGGCGATCGCGCTTGCCGGCCTCGGGCGTCTCGGCCACCAGAATGTTCGCCGGCTTGATGTCCTTGTGCAGCACGCCCACCGAATGCGCCGCAGCCACGGCGTCGGCAATCTGCAGGAACAGGGCGATGCGCGCCTCGACGTCGAGGCCGGACAGGTTGTCCGCTGCCCACTCGGCCAGGTTGGCCCCGCCGTAGGACAGCTCGATCAGGTACGGCGGTGTCTGGAAGTTCCAGTCGATCAGCTCGACGAAGCCCTCGGTGTCGTCCAGGCTCTCGCGCAGGATGCGCAGCAGGGTCACCTCGCGCTTGAGCATGCGCAGGCGCTCGCCCTCGCCGGCGAATTTGTAGACACGGCGTTCGCGGGTCTTGCCGTGTTCGGCCAGCCAGACCTCGTTGCTGGTCGAGCGCCCGAGCTGGCGCTGCAGCACGAAACTGGGCCGACCCGGTACCGGCATGCCCGCAGCCAGTTGCAGGGGACTGTCGGCGGCGCGGCCGGTGGCGGTGCGGCTGACGCTGGCGTCGAAGCGATAGCCGATCCGCGGCAGGGTGGCGATCAGGTTGGCATGGGCTTCACCCAGCGCCCGACGGAGCTTCAGGATGGCATTGGGCAGCACCTTCTCCACGGTGGGGCGGCCGCCCCAGACCTCGCGCAGCAGTTCGTCCTTGGTCACCGCCTCGCCGGCATGGCGCAACAGGTAGGCGAGCAGGTCCAGCGCGCGCGGTTCCACTTCCACCGGCAGACCGGCCACGCGCAGGGTCATCCGCGCGGCGTCGAACTCGACGTCGCCGAAGCGGTAGCTGTACAAAATCTGCTCGGTCGGGGCGTTGGCGATCGCCATCGATGCGTGGTGTGGTCCGGCTGGGGGTGGATGGTGTCGCTGATCCGTCGCGGGAGGGCGGCGATGCGGGACCAGTGGCGATGTCTGGCGAACAGTGTGCCGCTCGTCCACCGATGGTCAATGTGAAGTCTGTCGGCCGGCTCGCGTCGATGCAATCGGCCTTCCGGCACATGGCACACCGCTGACAACCCCGGTGCCGCCACTGGAACCATACCGGCGATTGCCCAGGTTGCGCGCAATCGGTGCCCGATTCGCTGACCGCAGGCCGGTTGTTGCGCCGCCGCGCGCGCCGTTATCGAACCGTTACCCACGCGTTGCCGCGCGGTGCGTACTTTCGATCCTGCCCCGGATCACTGTCCCCGCAGCCGTGGGCACGACGGCGACGAGGTACCGACAGTGCCTCGTCGCCGTCACCCCTGAAGCAGCAAATCCACCCAGCAAGCGGAGTCTGAACGTGCGCAAGTCAACCGGAATCTCATTGATCGCCCTGGCGATCGCCGTCAGTCATGTCCAGGCCCAGCCGGTCAGCTGGCAGGTCGTCGCCGGCGAGGATGGGCGCGTGGTCACGGCCGGGCTGCCGACGGGAACCAACCGCGGCATCGGCAACGCCATGGTCGGCAATGTCGGCGACCAGCAGTACTACCTGCGCCTGACGACACCCTCGACATCGGTCGGCTACTGGTCCTGGCAGGGCAGCGACTTCGTGCGTTTCGCGGCCACCGGAACGGCCGGCACCGAAGGCCCGGGCCGTACCGGCGCCGAGGTCGATCATGTGTTCAAGAACCTGCCCACACGCGCCAACGGTGGTGCCGGACCCGACGGCCAGCGGATGTTCTTCGCCCAGGCCGGTCAGCCGGGCAGCACCGCCAATGATCTGTGGGGCATGTGGCGATGGAACCAGGCACGCAATATCGAGATCGCCCGACCGCTCACCGATGGTCCGCTCGGTCCCGGTCTGGGCGCGGGCTGGATCTATCCCAATGCCAGCAACTTCGCCTGGGGGCTGGCGATGTCGGGCAACACGACGCTGATGCATGCCGAGGTGCGCAACATCAACAACGCCAGCCGCCGGATGGTCACCCGGCACAACGGTCAGGCGTCGCAGCCGTGCCTGCTCAGCGAAAGCACCGAAGCGCACCTGGCACCGGGTCTCACGCCTGGCGACAGCTTCGGCAGCATCGCCGATGGCCTGGACCGGTTCTCGCTGAATCGCCACGGGGTTGTCCACGCGCGACTACCGGCCAGCGGTTCACGATCCGGCTACTGGACCCTGTGCAACGGCGCGCCGAGGGTACTCGCCGCCAACAACGATGCCGGTCGCCTGGGGCCGGGCATCGGTGTCGAAGGCGCGGTGTTCTCGGGCTTTTCCAGTTCATCGCCGCACGCCTCCGGCAGTGAGGCGGTGATGTTCTGGGCCGATTGGCGGGTGGCGCCGGCGAGCTCGCGGCTGGGCTTGTTCCGTGCCGATGGCCAGGGCAACCGGCCGGTGGTGATGAACGACACGGCCGGATTCTTCGGCCCGAACTGGCAGGGCTCGGTGTGGCAAACCTTCTACACCGACACGCTCAGCGTCGACGGCGACTACGCGGCGTTCCGGGCCCAGGTCACCACCACCGACAGCACGGCGGTCACCGGTCTGTGGCGCGTCCGCATCGGTGAGCGTCCGCAGTTGCTGGCGCTGGTCGGCATTCCCGGTGAGCCCTACGAACCCGAGACCGGTCGGGTCTGGCGCAGCTTCAGCGCGGTGGCGGCATTCGCCAACGGCGATGTGGTAGTCCAGGCCGACACCAATCCGGGCAGCATCACCGACTGGTGGCTGCTGCGTCCCGGCCAGGCGCCGCGCCGGATCCTGTCGGTCGGTGACCCGCTGGTCGTGCCGACGTCGACCGGCAACGTGTCGACAACCATCTCGTCCATGACCGCCTACAGCGGTGGCTCGCGCCATGCCTCCGGCGAAGACGACTGGGCCGCCCAGGACGGTAGCCTGTTCCTGCGCGTTAACGTGGCCACCTACGGGCAGGTGCGCATCAGTACTGATCTGGCTGGCCCGCTTCCGGATGCACTGTTCCGCAGCGGTCTGCAGTAACCAGGCGGAACGATGACAGCGCGCCTCTGACCTGCACGGCGATGCCCGAATGGCTCGGGTATCGCCGTATGGACGGCGCTTCCTGTGCGCAGTCGGGTTCCGACAGGTACCCGTTCTCGGGATTGCTCGGTGTGGCGCAATCGCCGCCGGAACCGGGTGGTCGCATCCGGGAGCAACGCAACCGCGAGTGGTTGATGCGGAGACCGCCGCGTCAGCCACCAGGCTGACCGCGGTAGCTGATGGCCTCGGCCAGCTGTGCATGGGCGATGGCGTCGGCGCCATCGAGATCGGCAATGGTGCGCGCCACCTTGATGATGCGGTGGCAGGCGCGGGCCGACAGGTTCAGCCGTGCCACCGCCAGTTCCAGCAGATGCCGGCAATCGGCGTCCAGCGCGGCGTGGCGCTTCAGTCCCGCCTGATCCAGACGTGCGTTGCCACGACCGGCGCGCCGGAGCTGCCGCTCGCGCGCCGCCACCACGCGTTCGCGCACGCGGGCCGAGTCTTCGCCTTCACCACCGGGTGCCAACAGCTCATCCTGCGGCAGACGCGGCACTTCCACATGCAGGTCGATGCGATCCAGCAGCGGTCCGGACAGGCGCGAGCGGTAACGGGTGATCGCGTCGGCACTGCAGCGGCAACGACCCGAGGGGTCGCCGGCGTAACCGCAGGGGCAGGGATTCATCGCCGCGACCAGCTGGAAGGCGGCCGGGAACTCGGCCTGGCGAGCCGCGCGCGAGATCACGATGCGCCCGGATTCGAGCGGCTCGCGCAGTACTTCCAGCACCAGCCGGTTCCATTCGGTGAGCTCGTCGAGAAACAGGACACCGTGGTGTGCCAGTGATACTTCGCCCGGCCGCGGGCTGCTGCCACCACCGACCAGTGCCACCGCCGAGGCGGTGTGATGCGGCGAGCGATACGGCGCCACCTGGAATCGCGGTCCCAGCCGCGGCTTCTGCCCGCTTATCGAGGCGATCGCCGCCACTTCCAGCGCCTGTGCCTCGGTCAACGCCGGCAGGATGCCGGGCAGACAGGTCGCCAGCAGCGTCTTGCCACTGCCGGGCGGACCGACCATCAGCAGGTTGTGGCCGCCGGCGGCGGCGATCTCCAGTGCGCGCCGCGCGCGCACCTGGCCACGGACGTCGGTGAGATCGGGGATCGCATCGGCCGCTGCCGGCGTGTCCACCGCCAGCGCCTGCGCGGTTTCCAGGCCCTCGCCGTCGCGCAGGTAGCGGCACACACCCAGCAGCGAACCGGCGGCCAGCACCGGCGCACTGCGCAGCAGTGCTGCTTCGCCGGCATTGCCGTCGGGAACGATCAGGGTGCGCTCGGCCCGGTTGCACTGGATCACCGCCGGCAGCACGCCGTGCACCGGCCGCAACTGGCCGGACAGGGCCAGTTCGCCCAGGAATTCGTGTTCGGCCAGACGCGCGGCCGGCAGCTGGCCGCTGGCGGCGAGAATGCCTAGGGCGATGGCCAGATCGAAACGGCTGCCTTCCTTGGGCAGGTCGGCCGGGGCCAGGTTGACCACGATGCGGCCGTCGGGATAGCTCAGCTTGGCGTTGAGGATGGCGGCGCGGACGCGGTCCTTGCTTTCCTTCACCGCCGCTTCGGGCAGGCCGACGATGTGGGTGCCGGGCAGGCCGCCGGACAGATGCACCTCGACCGCGATCGCGGGAGCCTGGACGCCGAGCTGCGCCCGGCTGGCGACGACGGCCAGGCCCACGCGCTAGGTATCGGAGGCGCTTCGCCGCGCCAGTTCCGCCTCCAGCGCGTCGATCCGCGCCGACATCTGCTCCAGCAGCTCCCGGCTGCGCAGCAGCACGCCACGCTGGATCTCGAACTCCTCGCGGGTGACCAGATCCAGCTTGTCCAGTCGCGCCGAAACGGCTGCACGCAGGTTGCGACGGATCTCGTCGCTGCCTTCCTTCAGGCCGGGCGGCAGCAGTTCGCCGATGCGCTGGCCGATGGCCTGGATGTCTTCGGGACGGATCATGGCAACCTCGTAGCAACGTCAGTGTGCGGATGCGGCATCGGCGCGGAAATCGGCCGGGCGGCTAGAATGGCCTCGGAATATTCCCAGAAGCGGGTGATCGACCATGAAAATGGTGACGGCTGTGATCAAGCCATTCAAGCTCGACGATGTCCGCGAGGCCCTGGCCGAAATCGGCGTGCAGGGCATCACCGTCAGCGAAGTCAAGGGCTTCGGCCGCCAGAAGGGCCACACCGAGCTCTACCGCGGCGCCGAGTACGTGATCGACTTCCTGCCCAAGATCAAGCTGGAAATCGCCATCGACGACGACCAGGTCGAGCGCGTGGTGGAAACCATCGCCACGACCGCGCGCACCGGCAAGATCGGTGACGGCAAGATCTTCGTCACGCCGCTGGAGCGGGTGGTGCGCATCCGCACCGGCGAACTCGACAGCGACGCGCTGTAGGCGAACATCGCGTGCCGAATCGAGCGGAGCGGCAGTTCCCTGCCACGCTCGGATCCGGATGATTCGATCGGCACGCGGCTGCCGGTCAGTATCGTCACTCGCTCGGGTCATGCATATCGCATTGCAGGCTTGTCCGGTCATCCGAGACAGCGAGGTGGCGGCGCGTGCAGCCGTCTCCGCTGGGTTCTGGGTACGGTTCTCCCTGGCTTTTGTCGTCGCGGGTACTTGTCGAAGTCGCCGCCAAGTGATTGTTCAGAAAAAGAAATATTTGGCCGAACGCTTCTTGAATCTTTCTTGAGGACTTCCGGGAGGCGCTTGCCTACTGTGCCGGCAGCTCCCGCCTCGCCCATGGCATCTGTTGTCGCCAAACGGGCTTGAGCTGGCCGTCCCTCCCTTCTCAGGAACCACGCCATGCCTCTTCAGGTGTTGACCACGCGGCTGATACGCCGCTGCCTCGGCCTTTGTTCGACGCTGCTTGCTTTCACGCTGATGTCGCCCGGTGCCGTGTCGGCGGCGAGCAGCCTGGCGGCCGGTTGGGCGCACACGTGTGCCGCCGATATGGAGAGTGGCCAGATTCACTGCTGGGGCTGGGGCGAGCGAGGGCAGCTCGGTGAGAACCGCACGCTCAACCGCTCGGCACCGGTGCCGGTGGCGTTCGACCAGCGGCTCTACGGATTGTCGTCGCTGGGCGGGCACACCTGTGGTGTGAGTATTGAGGGGGGGCTGTTCTGTTGGGGCGACAACGCGCGAGGGCAGCTTGGCGACGGTACGACCCTGTACCGCACTACACCGACGCTGGTGACTGGTCTGGCGAGCGGGGTGACCCAGGTTTCCGTTGGCTGGGAACACACCTGCGCCCGTTTGGCGACTGGTGCCGTCAAGTGCTGGGGTGCCAGCAACGAGGGTCGACTGGGCACCGGCCATACCTCGGACCAGACCGAACCCCGCGATGTGCTGGCACTGACAGGGGCAGTAGCGGTTGCGGCAGGCGAGGCCCACAGTTGCGCATTGATCGCCGGTGGCCAGATGCGCTGCTGGGGTCGAAACAGCAGCGGCCAGGTGGGAGATGGCACCTGGGTCACGCGAACAATTCCCGTCGTGATCGATCCCGGCATGTCCGTGGTCGCGATCGACGCAGGCGTGAGTCACACCTGTGCGCTGGGTGCCTCCGGCGCCATGCGCTGTTGGGGTTACAACGGAAACGGTCAGCTTGGCGATGGCACCAACAGCAGCCGCAATGTGGCGGTCAATGTCGATGGTCTTGGCAGCGGCGTCGCCAGGATTTCGACCGGCGGTTATCACAGCTGCGCGGTCAGATCGGATCAGTCGCTGCGCTGCTGGGGCTACAACGGCTATGGTCAGCTGGGTGTGGGTTCGAACAGCGACCACAACCGCCCTCAACTGGTCGCCTCCTTGTCCGGCCCACTACAAGCCATCTCGGCGGGCCATGAACACACCTGCATTCGTCGCGATGGCAATGATGTGCGCTGCTGGGGGCGCGCCAGCCAGGGGCGCATCGGTTTCGGAACGCCCAACAACATCGGTACGGCTCTGTCGCCCGTTCGAGTCGGTGGTCTGGCGAACGAACTGCGTCAGCTGTCGCTGTTCTGGGACTCGACCTGCGGCGTAACGCAGTCGAATGATGCGGTGTGCTGGGGACGCAACTACTACGGGCAGCTGGGTGACGGCTGGCAGTTCAGCGGTGGAGAAGGCATCGATCAGGCGCAGGCCAGCCAGGTCGCCGGTCTGGCGGGTTTGACGACCATGGTGGCTGTCGGCCGGGAGCATGCCTGCGCCACAACCACCGACGGCAGCGTTTGGTGCTGGGGTCACAACAACCGAGGCCAGGTGGGCGACGGCACGGCGATCACCCGGCGCACACCGGTGCGCGTGGCGGATATCGGCGACGCCATCGCGGTAGCCGCCGGTTGGCAGCACAACTGCGTCCTGCGAGCTGGCGGTTCTGTCGCGTGCTGGGGCCTCAACAACTACGGACAGCTCGGTGACGGCAGCCTTGAGGATCGAAGCACGCCGGTGCCCGTGGTCGGTCTGACGCAGGGTGTGGTCGAGATCGTTGTTGGCGCTGATCACAACTGTGCCCGCATGGAAAGCGGACAGGTCAAGTGCTGGGGGCACAACTGGTACGGCCAGATCGGCGATGGCAGTCACACTGATCGCCACATCCCAACTGACATTGACGATCCGGGCGTCTCCTATGCCGGTTTGTCCGCGGGGTGGCGACATACATGTGGCCACACCAGTGCCGGTCAGGCCCGCTGTTGGGGGTCGAACGGAGAAGGTCAGCTCGGTGACGGCAGCTGGAATACACGGAATCGTCCCGCAGCTGTGGATGGCCTGTTGACGGCGGTTTCCCAGATCGCGGCCGGTGCCTACCATACCTGTGCGGTACGCAATGCTGACGAGTTGAAATGTTGGGGTTACAACGGTTATCGCCAGCTGGGCGACGGAACCACCATCACTCGCAACCTGCCGGTTAACGTCGTGCCGCAAGTCGGCACTGTGGGCTCGTTGGCTCTCGGTGAGGCGCAATCCTGTGTCGTGCTGGAGAATGGCCGCGGTCGTTGCTGGGGGTATGACGGTGACGGGCGCCTGGGCAACGGCACGGTCGGATACGTCTGGAATGAGCAGCAGGAGATCGCGCGCTGGACGCGGACCGATGTGATATTCCGCAACGGTTTCGAGCGCTGAATCCCCGCGCGACCGCTGGCAAGCCAGGCCGTGGCAAACGGTGCGCATCCGCACCGGTGAACTCGATGGCGACGCCTTGCAGATGCCGGGCTTGCCCGGCATGGATCCCGCATCGAAACCCGGCCCAGACGCGCCTGACTTGCCAGGCTGAAAATTCGCAACAGTTTGAAACGTCAAAGCGGTCTTGCGGCCGCCGAGCGGGGCAAGCCCCGCTCCTACGAGGTTACGATCTTCGTACCTGCAAGCTGACCAACGTCGGCCACCGACTCCTTACCGACAAGGCGGTCAGCGTTTGCAGCGCCAGGCGGCGAAACGCTGCTCGCCGTTGCGTGGTTCGCTCAGCGCGGAGATGGTGTCGGCACCCAAGGTCGCGGCCTCGTTGCGCGCCAGCGACTCCAGCTCGTCGATCACCTTGATCTGGTTGCGTTCGACGCCGAGCGCGATCTTGTCGCGGACCCCGACCGTCACCTCGCCCAGCTTGCTGCAACCGTCGACACGGCCGTCGTACGCGACACGCACCTTCTCGCCGGCGGCATCGGGCTTCACCCACATGCAGGCCGAGGCGAGCAGGGGAATCATCAGGACCAGGGAAAGGATCTTCACGGCAGCTCCGGTTTGGTGGCGGCGATGGTCGGTCATTTTGCAGGCTGCGCCTGAACGGCACCGGTGCAACGCCGTGGTACGCGCGGAAATCGCCCTTGCCGATCATCAGCACCGGTTGACGCGGCGAGCGTGCGGCAGCCCCTCACCCGGCGCTGCGCGCCACCCTCTCCCCGCACGCGGGGCGAGGGGAGGCAATGCGACACGTCGCGCGCTGCTCTCCTTCTCCTCGCCGCGCGCTGCTTTCCTTCTCGCCCGCTGCGCATCGCTCTCCTTCTCCCCGCAGCGCGTTGCTTTGCTTCTCCCCGCCTGCGGGGAGAAGGTGCCCGCAGGGCGGATGAGGGGCTCATCCGGACCGGGCGAGGGGCCGCGCGTGCCCGCAAACGAGGAAAGCAAACATCGCCAGGGTGATGGTCGTCATCGCCTCCCCGTGGTCGGAGAGGCGATGCCTGGACCGGCGGGGTGCGCGCGATCGGTCAGTCGGCTGACTGTTCGGCAGACGCGGCGCGCTCGACCGGCTTGCCGTCGCTGTCGAGGATGCGCACCTCGCCCAGTTCCAGCGCACGGATCGGCGGCTCGATCTTGCCCAGATCGCCGACCACCACCCAGGTCAGGGCGCCGGGCTGGAAACGGTCGGCGGCAGAACGCACCTGGGCGTCGGTCACGCCTTCGATGCGCTCCTTGAGGGTCTGCACATAGTCGTCGGGTCGGTCGAAGCGGACGATGCTGGCGATGGCGTTGAGCACCGAGGCGCCGGTCTCGTAGGCACCCGGCAGGCGGCGTACTTGGTTCGACTGGACCTTGTTGATCTCCTCGGCCGTGGCCGGCTTGTCGCCGGTGTACTCGCGCAGCTCGCGGGCGATCTCCTGCATGGACGGCGCGGTCTGGTCGATCTGCACCGGTGCGTAGGCGATCCACGGGCGCTGGCCGACAGCATTGCTGGCGCTGCCGTAGGCGCCGTACGACCACGCCTTGTCCTCGCGCAGGTTCATGTTCAGGCGCGCGGTGAAATTGCCGGAGAACACGTCATTGGCCAGGTCGAACGGCAGCGAGTCCTTGTCGGATGTCGGCGGCACCACCTGGGCGACCATGATGTTGGCCTGGCTGCTGCCGGGCTGGTCGACCAGGAACACGCGCTGCGCTGCAGGCAAGGCCACCGCGCGGCGATCCAGCGTCGGCAGCGCCTTGTCCGGCGACTTCCACGCACCGAAGTGGGTGTTCAACTGGCGCTTGAGATCGGCCATGCCGATGTCGCCGACCACGATCAGGGTGGCGTTGTCCGGGCGCACCCAGTCGCGGTGGAAGGCGACCAGATCGTCGCGGGTCAGCGCGTTGATCGAGGCCTCGTTGCCGCTGCCGGTGAACGGAATGCCGTAGGGATGGCCTTCGCCGTAGATCAGCGGCGGCAGCAGGCGCGACGCCAGTGCCCCGGGCTGGGTCTTCTCCTGCGCGATGCCGGCCAGCCACTGCGCGCGGACGCGCTCGATTTCGGGCTGGTCGAAGCGCGGCCGCAGCACCACATCGGCGAACAGCGCCAGGGTCGGAGCGAGCTTGTCCTTCAGTGCGGAGGCACGAATGCTGGCGGCATCCAGCGAGGCGCTGCTGCCGATGTTGGCGCCCAGCGATTCGGCGGCGGCGGCGAAGGCCAGGGCATCGCGATCGCCGGCACCTTCGCCGAGCATGGTCATGGCGAAGCTGGAGGTGCCCAGCTTGCGGCCGACATCGGCGCTGTAGCCGCCACCCAGCTCCAGGCTCATCTGCACCAGCGGCAGGCCTTCACGGCGCGCCAGGATCAGTTTCAGGCCGTTGTCCAGGGTGTCGCGCTGCAGGTCCGGGAAGGCCAGATCCGGGAAGGTCTCGGTCATCGGCGGACCCTTGCTGCGGTCGACATCGCTGGCCACGGTCTTGAACTTCGGGTTGGCCTTGGCCACGGCCGGCGCGTCGACGTGCGCGGCGCTGGGCTTGTCGTCCTCGGCGGCAACACGCTCGCCCGGCTGCACGATCACGGTGTGCGACTTGTTCGCTGTCCAGCGCTTGCCGGCAGCAATCAGATCATCCGCACTGGCCGCATCGATCGTCGCCAGCTCCTCGCGGAAACAACCCGGGTTGCCGGCGAACACCGCGCACTCGGCCAGCACGTCGGCCTTGCCGCCGAAGCCGCCGATGCGCTCGATCTGGCGCACGAAGCCGGCGCGCACCACGGTCTTGGTCTGCTCCAGTTCGGCGGCGGTGAGACCGTCGGCCAGCAGCTTGTCCCATTCCTCGTCGAGGATCTTCTCGACCGCGGCCACGTCAACGCCGGTCTTGACGTCGACGATGACCGCTGCCATGCCGGCGACCTGCATCGCCATGCCGAAACCGGAGACGCTGTCGGCGAGTTTCTCCTCATGCACCAGACGGCGGGTCAGGCGCGAAGTGGCGCTGCCGCTGTAGACGTGGCCCAGCAACTGCAGATGGGTGCCGTCGACCTCGCCGAACTTCGGCTGCGTCCAGGCGCGGTAGATGCGCGGCTGCGCGACGCGGTCGGTGATCACCTCGCGGGTGGTCTCCTTGCGCTGCGGCACGTTCGGCTTGGGTTGCGCGGTGTCCGGGCCGGCCGGAATGTCGCCGAAGAAGCGGGTCACCTTGTCCTTCGCGGTGGCCAGGTCGATGTCACCGGCCAGCACCAGCACCGCGTTGTTCGGGCCGTACCAGGTGCGGAACCACCAGCGCACGTCCTCGAGGTTGGCGGCGTTGAGGTCCGCCATCGAACCGATCGGCAGGTGATGGTAGGGATGACCGGCCGGGAACAGCGCCGGAAGCAGGTGATCGAACACCATGCCGTAGGGCTGGTTCTCGCTCTGGCGCTTCTCGTTCTGGACCACACCGCGCTGCTCGTCCAGGCGTGCCTGGTCGACCGCGCCCAGGAAATGGCCCATCTGCTCGGAGGCCATCCACAGGCCCAGATCCAGCGCCGTGGTCGGCACGTTGGCGAAGTAGTTGGTGCGGTCGAAATTGGTGGTGCCATTCATGTTGGTGGCACCGACCAGCTCGAATGGCTTGAAGAATTCGTCGTTGTAGTTCTCCGTGCCCTGGAACATCAGGTGCTCGAACAGGTGCGCGAAACCGGTCTTGCCCGGCTGCTCGTCCTTGGAACCGACGTGGTACCAGATGTTCACCGCCACCACCGGCGCCTTGCGGTCGGTATGCACGACCACGCGCAGGCCGTTGTCCAGGGTGAAGGTCTCGAACGGGATGTCGACCCGGTCATCGGCGACGGCCGTCGCGGCGGCAGCCAGGAAAAGCAGGGGCAGGAAACGCATCAGGGATTCTCCTCAGGAACGGGGACGCAGACCGCGTCAGCCCGTGGCGGTTCCCGGCGCGCGCAGCGGCGGCCGGGGAAAATGTCGGTACAGCAATACATTGCGAGAAATGCCGCAGAACGGCGACAGCCTAGCCCTGGCGCCGGAGATGGCAAAATGCCGGAAGTCACAGCCACCGGAGATCCGCCCATGGACGTGCTCGTCACCGGCAGCAACCGCGGCCTCGGCCTGGCCTTCGTCCGGCACTACCTGGATCGTGGCGCGCGGGTGTTCGCCGCCTGCCGGCAGCCCGGCCGCGCGCTGGAGTTGAACCGCTTGGCCGGCGACCATCCGGCGCGCCTGAAGCTGCTGCCGCTGGATGTCGCCAGTCCGGCCAGCATCAGCGCGCTGCGCAAGGAACTGGACCTGCTCACCGGGCGGCTGGACCGGTTGATCAACAACGCCGGGATTCTGGTTGCCGGCGAGCGCTTCGGCCAGCTCGATGCCGAGGTGATGGCGCGCAGCTACGCGGTCAACGCGATCGGTCCGGTCCTGCTCACCCAGGCCTGCGCCGATCTGCTCGAACAGGGCGAGTCGCCGCGCGTGGTCAACATCTCTTCCGGGCTGGCCTCGATCAGCGGCGTCGACGGCTTCCACTCGCCCAGCTACAACGCGTCCAAGGCGGCGCTGAACATGTGGACGCGCCTGCTCGCCCAGCAGCTCAATCCGCGCGGCGTGCTCTGTTTCGCCATGCGGCCGGGCTGGGTGCGCACCGACATGGGCGGCGAGAACGCCAACCTGTCGCCGGACGAATCGGTCGCCGGCATGATCCAGGCGCTGGAAGCGGCAAGCCCCGACCAGCAGTTGGCCATGCTGGGTCACGACGGCCGCGCGACCGCCTGGTAACCGCGCCGGCCGGTCGGGCGGCGGCGCCCCGTGCGATACCGACCGGCACCGGCCCACGAACAACGCAGCCGCGTCCCGACGGACCGATCGCGAAGCCAAACGACAGCGAAGATGCGGTTTCGTGCCCGCTCGAATTCCGATCAGCCTTGACCACGCTGCCGCACCGCCGGCCGGCTCGGCACCACGGCTGAATGGCCTCCGACAAGCTGAAGTTCGAGGCCGCCATCGGTACTTGTAAGCACACTGGACCGGATCGATACTCCGCGCGCCATCGGGAGTGCGGTCATGATCTCCATCGTCTGTTTCATCGGCCTGTTCCTGGTGGCCATCGGCGCGTCGTCGGCCGAGGCCGAGGACACCCACCTGCAGACGCTGTCGGTCAACGGTCGTCTCTACACGTTGCCATCGACAACCCCGATCCTGCTCGACGACGAGGCGACGACCCTGGCGGCATTGCTTGGACGGGCGCCCGGGCTGCAGTTGCGCTGGCGCCCGTCCACCGTGGCGGGTACGCGAGGCGGCACGCCGGAACTGGTGTTCAGCTACACCCTTATCGGCACCGTCACTGCGGTTAAACCGCTGCAGGTGCTGGGGCAGGGCGTGACCATCACCGCCGACACGGCCCTGGAAGGGTTCGACAGCGTCGAGGATCTGGCGATCGGCGACGCCATGATCATCGCCGGCCTGGTCGATGCCAATGGCAGTCTCTACGCGACCCTGGTCGAGCGGCGCGGCGCGCAGGGCAACAAGTATCTGGTCAACGGCTACGTGCAGACCTTCGCCGTCGCTGAGCCGCGCCTGCAGGTCGGCGAGCAGTGGTTCGACACCAGTGGCATCGGCATCACCGACTGCCCGGGCGGTGCGCCGGCCAACGGCGCCTACATGACGCTGCGCGCCGACAGTATTCCCGGCTTTTCGCCGGGCGATGTCATCGACACCTTGGTTGAGGCCGCCTGCGCGTCCCCGGTGCCACCGGGAACCGCGGGCGCCAGCGGCTTCCTGGAGGGCATCATCACGGCAGTGCCGGACGAGCAGACCTTCGCCATCGGCCCACTGCTGATCAGTCACGGCGTGGACACCGTGTTCGAGTACGGTGGTCCGGACGATCTCGGCGAAGGTGTCGATGTCTCGATAGAAGGTACGTTCGCCGACACCTGGTCGTTCGTCGCCGACAGCATCGAGTTCGTGCGCCCGATGACGCGCTTCGAGGCGCCGATGCAGCCGCAGGACATCACGCCCGGCCAATCGCTGCGCCCGTTCGGTGTCGCCGTTGCGCACAGCGCCCAGGTGCGCGACGAGGACGGAATCCTCGCCGACGGCCTGACCTCTCCGACACAGGTCGAGGTGCGTGCCTGGATCGACAGCAGCGGCGCCCTTCATGCGACCCGCGTGCGTGAGCGGGGTGATCCCGACGCCGGCCAGGTCAAGCTGCGCGGTCCGGTCGAGCAGATCACGCCGCCGACCTTCCTGATCCAGGGGTTGCTGGTCGACAGCAGCAGCGCCGTGTTTCTGGACGGCGACGCCAATCCGATCACCGCGAAGGCGTTTTTCGAGGCCCTGCGAATCAATCAGGTGGTCAACGTCAACGACGCCGTCTGGCATGCCGATACCGGTGTATTGACCGGTGGCGAGCTGACCTCGCTGGGTTACGATCACACCGCGCCGGTGCCGGGCAAACCCGGCGCGATCGTCTCAGGCAGCGTGACCGACTACGGTCGCGGCGACGCCATCTTCGGCAACGGCTTCCAGGATCCCTGAGGCGCAGCGCGGCGCGATCGGCAGACCGTCGGTGCGTCTCGTGCATCCCGGCGGCTTGCGGCCGCCGGACGGGATCGAAAGCGCCTTGCCAGATGGTCGGTATCGGAAAAGGATTCGGCCAGTCTGACTGCCTACAGCTTGTCCAGCGTCACCGTGCGCTGCACGCCATCGACATTGAAGGTGAAGGTGGCACGCGTGGCCGAGGTGAATGTCAGCGTGAAGCTGCCGGCATCGGCGAAGGTGACCTGGTTGGGGTTGAAGCTGGTCGCCCACACCGGTCCACTTGGGCGCTCGACGCGTCCGGAGGCGACGTTGCTGCCTGTCCACGACGGCAACAGTCGATACCAGGCACGCCGTCCCTGCTGGTCGAAGGTGAACCAGGTGGCGAACAGCACCGTCTGGGGCGAGAGTCCGCCGTACTGCTGCAGCAGCAGACCCCAGCCGCTTTCGGTCGGCACATACCAGGCACCACTGTGGTCACGGGTCGGTGCACCGGTCGAGCCGCCACCGGCGACATTGATGTACTGCTGAATGTTGGGGAACACCAGGTCGAAGCGCGAGTAGAAGTCGCGGTTGCCACTGCCCAGCGAGCCGCCGGCGTTGGCGCAACTGGCACTACCGCCGAACAGGCCGCCACGCAGGTAGTAGCCCTGCGCATCCCAGGTGAACAGGCCGCCGCCGCTGCTGCCGCCCTCGGTCGAGCCCTCGGTCCAGCGCACCATGTTGGCATTGCTCACGGTCTGGCCAGCGGCGGTTGCAGTCTGAAAGCCTTCGAACACGCCGCGGCTGTATTTCTTGTTGTCGCCGCGCGGATGGTGCATCGCCGCCACCGCGGTCGAACCCGAGCCGGTGATCGTGCCGCCGTTCCAGCCGGCGAATCCGATATCGATACCGCCGGGGAAGCTGCCGTTGAGCTCCAGCAGCAGGGCATCGGTGCCCGCCGAACTCCAGCGCAGGGTGGCGCCACCGGTCATCTGCCGGTTCAGTCCGGCACTGAGCGTGTTGCAGGCGGCTGACTCGTAATGCCAGAAGGTGCTCAAGGTGTTGGCCACCGTCTGCGAACTGATGCAGTGGTGGGCGGAGTAGAACCACTTGCGCTGGCTGCTGGTGTCACGGTCGCTGAGCAAGGTGCCGGTGCAGATGAAGGTGCCACCTGGCTCCTGGAACGACATGTGCGCGACCGCGTTCTTGGTGATGCGGAACGCCTCGCCGAGATTCGCGCGGCAGGCGACATTGATGTGGCAACTGCCAGAGGCACCCAGCGACTTGCTCATGTCGGCGCTGCCGTTCATCGGTACCAGCAGGTGGCTCACCGCCGCCACGTTCAGCACCAACTGTTCGGGATCGTGCGCTGCCGAGTCGGGCACGAACAGCTCCAGCCGCTGACGCTCGCCGTCGGTCAGCGCGGTCCAGAAATGGCCATTGCCATCGAGCAGGCCGCGGGCCACGGCAACCGTTTCGGCGTAGATCTCGTCCGGGAAGGTGCTGCCCGCCACGCGGATCTCCGCCTCGTCCGGCAGGCTGTCCAGCACCAGTGCGCTGCGCAGGCCTTCTGCGCCGGGCGAGACGATCTCGATCTGCGCGACCTGGCCGCCATGCACCGCATGCCAGCTCAGGCCGTCGGTCAGCGGAGAGGATGCAGTCTCACTGCGCACGGACCGTTCGATGCCGATCTGCAGCGCCTTGATGCCCGGTGCCTCGTTGTAGCTGCGCACCGACTCGATCCGTTCTTCGGCCAGGGGCAGCAGGGTCAACGCCGGCAATGCCGACTTGGCCAGCATCGGATCGCGCCAGGATTCGGCTGCGACCGGCGGTGCGTCGGCGGCGTAGCGCATCTCGCCGGGAACCGATACTTCCGATTGCGCCAGCGCGGAGCCGCCGGTCAGGCAGGCCGCAGCGGTCATGAGCAACGAACAGGTTTTTTTCATGGGGCACCCTGAAGAGAAGACGAAAGAGCGAAGACACCAGGCAGCAAAGCCGGCCGGGCCGTGACACCGGCGCGCCTGCGGCATCATAGGGGCCGGAGATTGAACGGAACGCCGCATGTTTCATGTTGTCCTGTTCCAGCCTGAAATACCGCCCAACACCGGCAACATCATCCGGCTGTGCGCCAACAGCGGCTGTCAACTGCACCTGATCGAACCGCTGGGTTTCGCCCTGGACGACGCCCGCATGCGCCGGGCCGGGCTCGACTACCACGAGTTCGCCTCGCTGCGTACATACGGCAATCTCGGCCAGTTCCTGCAAACCGTCGCGCCGGGGCGGCTGTTCGCGCTGAGCACGCGCGGCAGCGTCCGTCACGACCGGGCCGCCTACCGTGCCGGCGACGCCTTCCTGTTCGGCCCGGAAACCCGCGGCCTGCCCGAAGACGTGCTGGTTTCGGTCCCCGAATCGCAACGGCTGCGGCTGCCGCTACGGCCCGGCAACCGCAGCCTGAACCTGTCCAACGCCGTCGCTGTGGTCGTCTACGAAGCCTGGCGCCAGTACGACTTCGCCGGTGGCGCCTGAGTCATCGCTGAAACTCGCTCCCGTCTCCGCGCGCTCGCGGCGAGGGTAAACGCCCCCCGTCTGCATGTTCCCTTCTCCCCGAAAGCGGGGAGAAGGTGCCCGCAGGGCGGATGAGGGTCTGTTTCAGTTCGCGAAGACTTTCGGTGAAGGGCAAGGGAATTGCGTGACAGCCCCTCACCCGGCGCTACGCGCCACCCTCTCCCCGCTTGCGGGGCGAGGGGAAAAGCGCGCCGTCTGCATGTTCCCTTCTCCCCGCAAGCGGGGAGAAGGTGCCCGCAGGGCGGATGAGGGGCCGTTTCAGTTCGCGATGATTCTGGGTGCTCGCAGGGGAAGTCGAGTGCGCGGCAGCCCCTCACCCGGCGCTGCGCGCCACCCTCTCCCCGCGTGCGGGGCGAGGGAAAAGCGCGCCGTCTGTATGCTCCCTTCTCCCCGCAAGCGGGGAGAAGGTGCCCGCAGGGCGGATGAGGGGCTGTTTCAGTTCGCGATGATTCTGGGTGCTCGCAGGGGGAGTCGAGTGCGCGGCAGCCCCTCACCCGGCGCTGCGCGCCACCCTCTCCCCGCGTGCGGGGCGAGGGAAAAAGCGCGCCGTCTGTATGCTCCCTTCTCCCCGCGAGCGGGGAGAAGGTGCCCGCAGGGCGGATGAGGGGCTGCTCCGATCCGCGACGAACTGGATTCCAGCCATAAGCGAAGCATGCTTCATCTGAGACAGCACGATTCGCCCGGTTGCGTTCTGGGCCATCCACGAAGTGGCACTTGGCCAGCCCACGATGCAGAATCCAAGCATGTGCTCCGCGACCAGCCGACATCGGGAACGTCGTCTTCGCAACGCGGCGACCGACGCTGAACAGTCACTCTGGTATCACCTGCGTGACCGGCGCCTGGCAGGCTGGAAATTCCGCCGCCAAGTCCGCATCGGACCCTACATCGTCGATCTCCTGTGCGCGCAGCGGATGCTCGTCATCGAAGTTGACGGTGGCCAGCACCTCGACAACGTCGAGCAAGACCAGGCTCGCTCACGTTATCTGGAGAGCAAGGGCTACCAGGTGATTCGCTTCTGGAACGACGATGTTCTGCTTCGTGCCGAGCAGGTGCTTGAGGCCATACATGCCGCGCTGTCGGACCAGGCCTCGCTGCCCAAGACATAGTCCCTCTCCCCGCGTGCGGGCGAGGGAAACCCCGCGCTGTCTCGGTGTTGTCCCTTCTCCCCGAAAGCGGGGAGAAGGTGCCCGCAGGGCGGATGAGGGGCTGTTTCAGTTCGCGATGACTTTCGGTGTAGGGCGAGGCAATTGCGTGACAGCCCCTCACCCGGCGCTGCGCGCCACCCTCTCCCCGCGTGCGGGGCGAGGGGAAACCCCGCGCGGTCTCGGTGTTGTCCCTTCTCCTCGCGAGCGGGCAGAGGGTGCGGCAGACCGCACGTGATTCGAGAGCAACAGCTTGCTACGGCCCGCGCACGTGCCACACGGCCCACACTGTCTGCGAAAAAGTCGCGGCTCAGCTCAAGTCCCGGCGCGGCACGGCGATGAATTGGACTGAAACCGCCCGCCGCCTTGGCGCGGCCGTGACACCCCGGGCACTTACAATCGCCCGTCAATCTTCCATTCCGCATCCGGAGAGCCGCATGAACCGCACCGCCACCTTCGCCGCCCTGGCCATCGCCCTCGCGCTGCCCGTAGCCGATGCCGCTGCCCAGGATGTCTACGGCCGTCCCGGCGACCCGGGCATCAGCTGGTCGTATTTCGATTTCGGCGTGAACCACCTGGCCCCGGACGCCAGCGCGCTGGATTCCAGCACCGGCCTGGCCATCCGCGGCTCGGGCATGATCAACGCCAACTGGCACATCTTCCTGGGCTGGAGCCGCAACAAGCTGGAAGGCAGCTACGCGGTCGGCCCGGTCGGCGTGAGCGCCGACGACGACCTGGACCGTTTCAACATCGGCCTGGGCTACAACATCCCCATCGGCCAGCGCACCGACCTGTTCGCCCGCGTCGGCTACGAGCGCAGCGGCAGCGGCGACTTCGTGGTCACCAATCCGGAGAACCCGGACGGCGTGCGCGGCAAGATCGAATCCAACGACGGCTACAGCGTCGAGGTCGGTTTCCGCAGCCAGTTCGCCCGCAACTTCGAAGGCGGCGCCTCGGTGCGCTACATCGCCCTGGACGACCCGGATGTGAGCCTGGGTGGTGTGCCTTACAACACCAGTGGTCTGGTCGAAGACGACGACCACGCCGCGCTGGTGCTCAACGGCCAGTACAAGTTCGGCAACGGCTGGGGCATCGTCGGCGAGGCCGAAGTCGGTTCCGCCTACAACGCGTTTTTCCTCGGTGCGCGCCTGAGCTACTGATCGCCACACCACGAGCCCCACCTGTAGAAGCGGGGCTTGCCCCGCTTTTGCTTTTCCGAACGCCTGAAACGGCAGCTGCGATCGCGCGGCCCATAATCAACCGGTCCGACGTGCCACGCACGCAGCCGGAAGCTGCGCAAATCGGCTGCTCCGTTCCAGCGCCGTATCGCCTGTGGGCGCCGGCGCTGCGGCCGGTGCGCCAACGTCGAACCCGGCAAAGGTGATGGTTCGCACGACCACCCGCACACAGGCGCACGCACCCCTTCGCGCGGCTCTCAGCACCAGCGCCGCTGACCTTTCACGGCCCATGTGGCCGCCGCGAAACGTCACTTGTTGCCCTTCTGCGTCACATCCCGACAAGTTGCCGGATGATTCCCGGACGGCGTTGTCGAGCAACCGCGGTGCGTTGTGCAGGAACCGGTCGAATGTGTCACAGATTGTGTCAAAACATCGACCAATCAACGACTTCCATCACTGTTCGGGAACTTGGCACGGTGAGTGCTCAATGTCCCCTGCCGGTTACTCGGATCGCACGATCCGCCGGCGAACCAGTAACCGGAAACCATTTTCCGCCCGTCGATTACAAATACTGTTAGGAAGGAAGCAGCCATGAACATTCAGAACATCAACAAGGCCGCCCAGAAGGGCTTCACCCTGATCGAACTCATGATCGTGATCGCGATCCTGGGCATCCTGATCGCCATCGCGCTGCCGGCGTACCAGAACTACTCGATCCGCGCCAAGAATGCCGAGTGCGTGAATATCGCTGCGTCGCCGAAGCTGGCCTACGCCGAAACCTTCCAGTCTGAAGGGGTGTGGCCGGGTTCGCTGGCAGATGCCGGCTATGTTGCTGCTGCGACCACCTACTGCGGTGCTGCGACCAACATCGCCAACGGTTTCCAGATTGTGTCCACGGCAGCCACTGGTGGTTCGGTGACGTTCTCGTTCACCGCGAACACGGCCAACTCGGCTGCGATCACTTGGACGTGTGTTGGTAGCCCCGGCAACACGGCTCATATGCCGGCTGAGTGCCGCCCGTAATAGCAGTCTGGTTTCAGCGTCACGAAAACCCCGGCTTGATGCCGGGGTTTTTCTTTGCGGCTGGCAAACTGAGAGCTGGATATCGTTTCAATTCACTGGCACGGATGTTGCAGGTGTTCGAGCGCAGGGGTAACGAGCGATCATCGAATTGCTCGACGAATTGATCGGGGATGTGTCATGGAAAACCGTGTAAAGGTCAAGGGATTCACACTGATCGAACTGATGATCGTGATCGCGATCCTCGGGATACTGATCGCCTTGGCGCTACCGGCGTATCAGAACTACACCATCCGTGCCAAGAACAGCGAATGTCTGTCGATAGCGGCCTCGATCAAGCTAGCGATCACCGAGAATTACCAGACCAGCCAAAGTGGCTTCGACTGGCCCGCGAGTTTCGCGGCTGCCGGTTACAACCCGACCGCCACCAGCTACTGCGCCGCTGCGAGCGCTTACAACAGCAGCACAGGTGCCTTCAGCGTTGTATCTACAGTGCCTGGCGGCGCAGTGACCTTCACCTTTACACCGATTACCCACGGCTCTGGCGCCATAGGCTGGGACTGCTCCATCGCTGCCGGGGACACTCCGGCCTTTGTCCCGGCCGAGTGCCGTTGATGGGGTGCCGCCGGCACGCGAGCGTCATGTTATTGCCGGTTGTCACAACAATCTGTGTTGCTGTTCCACTCAAAGTTGGCGTCCAGCAGCTGGGCGCCTTCCATCCTGCGCGTGATCACTAATGAATCCACAGCTATTGACCCGCCTGGTTCTCTATGTCGCCGTCCTTGTGACGGCGATTCTCTATTGGGCAGGTCTCCATGGCCCGTTCCTGCTCGATGACCTGCCCAACCTCAGCCCGTTGAACCGCTGGCTGGATGGCCAGGCCTCGGCAGCCGAGCTGATCCTGGAAAACCGCTCCGGCATGCTGGGGCGTCCGGTGTCGATGGCTACCCTTTGGTTCAGCGCCGCTACCGGCGGCATGCATCCGTTTCCGTTCAAGCTGGGCAATCTGGTCATCCACATTCTGTGTGGCCTGATCGGCTGGCAACTGCTCAAGCGGCTGCTGCAGGAAGATCCACGCCTGGCGGCCAGGGCGGGTCTGGTGGCAGCGATCCTGGCCGGGCTATGGCTGCTGCATCCGATTCACGTCAGCACGGTGCTCTACGCGGTGCAGCGCATGGCACAGCTAGGCACGCTGTTCGCGCTGGCGGCCGTATGGGTCTATGTGCTGGCCCGGCAACAACTGGCGCAGGGCCAGATCCGGCCGGCGACCATCAAGCTGTTCGTGTTCTTCCCGTTGCTGTTGCTGTTGGGGCTTTTCAGCAAGGAAAACGCCGCTGTTGCGGTGCTGTTGTGCGGGGTGGTCGAGATCGCCTATTTCCTGCGCCAGCCGCGGCCGGGTTGGAGTTTGCCGGCCTTCCACATCGTGTTTCTGGTCATTCCGGGGTTGCTGCTGCTGGCGGCGCTGACCTACGCGCCGGAACGGGTCATCGGTTCATACGCCGGTCGCGACTTCACACTGCTTGAGCGGCTGCTCAGTCAGCCGCGGGCGCTGTGGGAGTACATCGGTCTGATGATCTGGCCACGCGGCGGGCTGATGGGCGTATTCGTCGATGACTTTCCTGCGTCGACGGGATTGCTGACGCCGGTTTCCACGCTGTTCGCCCTGCTCGGGTTGATTGGCGTCAGCGCCTTCGCCATCGCCGTGCGTCGGCAAGCGCCCAGCATCTTCGCCGGCTGGTTCTTCTTTCTGGCCGCACACAGCATCGAGTCCACCGTCTTCCCGCTGGAGTTGTACTTCGAGCACCGGAACTACCTGCCTTCGTTCGGTCTCCTGCTGGCGCTGGCCGGCTTGCTGTCCTGGTGGGCGTCGAAGCTGACCGCCGTTTCAACTCGGCAGGCCAGTCGCGCCGGCTATGGGCTGGCGGGCATTGCTGCGATCGGTTTTGCGGCTGTCACCTGGAACCAGGTGCAGGTCTGGCGCAGTGAAATCGCCATCGCCGAGCATGCCCTGCAGCACCGACCAGGATCGCTTCGCGCCACCCTGTCCAAGGTCACGGTGCTGGTGCAGGAGGAGCGCTTCGATGAGGCCATCGCGCTGACCTCGGCATTCATTGACAGCCCCCGGCCGGCGCACCGCCTGCTGGGCAATCTGCATACGCTGACCATTGCCTGCATCCGCGGTGAGGGTGCCGACCCGATCTACCTGCAGCAGGCAGAGGCGGCGGGCGTGCGCTTCGTTACCCTGCCCGATGCGCAGGCCTTGACCCAACTGTCGCGTGCCATCGGCACCGGCCGTTGTGGGCTACGCGTCACCGACGAGACTGCCGCTGACAGCATCAGTCGCTTGCTCGATGGACTTTCCCAATCCGACCTGGCACAGGCGAAGTGGCTGATGCGTGCCAGCCTGGCCAGCATGTATCGGCATGCCGGACGCATGGACAAGGCGAAACGTGAGGCCCAGCTCGCCTGGCTGCCTGGGGTCGCCGATCCGACCATAGGCGGCATGTTGGTGGGCATCCATCTCAACGAGGGTGACATCGACGCCGCGCAGCGCACGTTGGATGAAATCAAGTCGCGGATTCGTGACTACCAGCGCGAAGCGGCTGTCGCGGTGGATTCGCTACAGGCGCAGATCGATGCACGGCGTTCGGAGCGGTGAGATTCACCACGGACTTCCGCAGTCATGCCATGCGTTATCTGCTGTTGTGGCTGGAGAAGGAGCGTGAATGCTGTTTCGCTATCCAACGCATTGGAGGCAGCGAGGAATCGCGTTTGATCGGAATCCAGCGGGCAGCGAGCCACTTCGCGGTGGCGCGCAACCTTCCGCGCAAGGTATCCGGAGACAAGTCGCTGGAGCACTATCGACCCTTGCTCAAGGTGCTCGACGGGCTAGATCCGGCATTGCTTGATGGTGGCTGGGCAGGAGCAATCACTCGGGTCGAGAAGCTCATCCAGAAGAGCTACCGGACGACCACCCGCCTGAGATCGCTGACAAGCAAGTTCCTGTGGCTGAAGTTCCAACGCGGTGTGGTGATCTATGACAGTCAGGCGCGAAAGGCGCTTGGAGTCAGGACGGATAGCCCGCTCGATACCTACGAGAAGGCGTGGCGGCAGCGGTTCGAGTCGAGCAAGGGTGAGATCCTGCTGGCTTGCCGGGATCTGGCATCCGTGCTGCGCTTCGCCCGCAACGGGCAGGATGTTTCGGAATCCGAGCTGCGCGGTGATATCAAAAGCCGCTGGTTTCACGAACGCGTTCTGGATATGGCCTTATGGGCGCAGGGTAGGGCGTCATAGTGATTGGCTTCGGCGCTCGCGCCGCCCTGAGTCCTCACGGAACAATCCAGCCGACCATCATCACCAAAGGGTGGAATGCTGAAGCTTGAATGGTAGAGGCGGTGACCAAAGGCTTTTGGCGCGCGAGTAGCCTCTGTGACAATGCATGGCCTGGCGTTCGCGCCTGCGTCGAGGACGTCAGATGATTGCGCCCCAATGGATGGTCAAGCCGGGTCCGGAGGGAAGGTGCGCGGAAGCTGGCAAAGACAACATATCGCGTTGCAGACGTGACAAACTTGGCCGTCAACCTTCAGTTGGTGCGCAATGAGTTCGACCAAGCCCTTTCTGGTGTTCGGTGCGCCGCAGATCGGCGAAGAGGAATCCGCTGAGGTTGAGGCGGTATTGCGCAGCGGCTGGCTTGGAACTGGCCCGCGCGTCGCCCGCTTCGAGAGCGATTTCGCAGCCTACAAGGGTCTGCAGTCGACACAGGCGGCGGCTGTGAATTCGTGCACGGCCGCTTTGCACGTCAGCATGGTCGCGGCCGGGCTTGACCCTGGTGCGGAAGTGATCACGACACCGCTGACATTCTGCGCGACCGTAAACGCCATCATTCACGCCGGGCTGACACCAGTGTTGGCCGACGTTGACCCGGTCAGCCAGTGCATCGATCCGGATGCCATCGAGGCGGCGATAACCCCGCGCACTCAGGCGATCCTGCCGGTGCACTTTGCCGGTCGTCCCTGCGACATGGATCGCATCATGGCCATTGCCGACAAGCACGGACTGTTGGTGATCGAGGACTGCGCACATGCGATCGAAACCGAATACAGGGGTCGCAAAGCCGGCACTTTCGGACACTTCGGTTGCTTCAGCTTCTACGTCACCAAGAATGTCGTGACTGGCGAGGGGGGCATGGTCCTCGCGCGGGACGAGGCGCATATCGCGCGTGCCAAGGTGCTGGCGCTTCATGGCATGAGCAAGGATGCCTGGCACCGCTTCGGCGACAAGGGCTACAAGCACTATCAGGTGGTGGAGTGTGGCTTCAAGTACAACATGATGGATGTCCAGGCAGCCTTGGGTATCCACCAGCTTGCGCGGGTAGAGGAGAACTGGCTGCGTCGGCGCGATGTGTGGACTCACTATCAGGAAAGTCTGGCCGACTTACCTGTCGACTTGCCCGCACAGCCTGATCCTGACACACGCCATGCCTTTCATCTCTACACGGTGATGATCGATGAAGAGAAATGCGGTATCAGTCGAGACAAGCTTCTCGAGCACCTAAACTCAGTAGGGGTGGGTGCCGGCGTGCACTACCTCTCGATCCCGGAGCATCCCTACTATCAGGATCGTTTTGGCTGGCTGCCTGACGAATGGCCGAACGCCATGAGGATTGGTAAGCAAACGGCCAGCCTTCCTCTGTCCGCGCGGCTCACAGAGCATGATGTTTTGCGTGTCGTAACATCAATGCGTAGCGGGTTGATCCACGGCTACTGACTGAAAACACTTCGGCTCGAAAATGAGCAAGACCGAGTCTCTTCGTTCCGGTAGACAGCAAGCTTTTCGGATAGCTCTCACACTGTTCGGGCTGAGTCTGCTCGCCTGGTTTACATGGAAATCACACGACGAATTGACAAGACTACTTGCCAACTGCAGCCTAGGTTGGCTTGCAATCTCAATTGTCTTGGGCGCCGCGTTTACGGGCATCCACGCCCTGCTATTCGCGAGTTTCGTGGCCAAACATGGCGATCAGGTCGGAGCGAGAGCGTTGGTAAGCGCCTACCTCTTCTCACAGCCTGGCAAGTACATACCGGGAAAGGTATGGTCTCTGATCGTACAGTCAATAATTCTTGACCACAGATCTAGGATCTCCCACATCGCGATCGCTAACGTTGAGCTTGCGGTTGTGTCAACGCTGCAAGTGCTTGTGCTGGGGATGGCTTTGCTCTGCCTGGACTCGCCAATGTTGGCGACTCTCGTGCTCCTGATCGGATTGAATCTTTGCGGGATAGTTTCGGTTCTTCCGTTGGCTCAGTGGCTACTGCGATTGGTGCCGAGGCTTTCGGCCGTGGTCGGGCTGGATGCTGACCCGGCTGAAACACGCCGTCTCAGCATGGGTCGTTCACTTGGCTTGAATGCGGCCAGCATGACAAGCAACCTCGTGGCCTCTTGGTGTGTTTTGCTTGCAGTTGGCATAGAAATTCCGGACGCCGACCTTGTGCCAATACTCGCATGCTTGTACCTGAGCATCGCCGTTAGCATCCTCGCGATTCCTGTTCCTGCAGGCATCGGCGTTCGAGAGGCGGCCACTGTAGCCATCGCATCGATGATCGCGCCCACGCTTTCGACGTCAACGATTATCTCTGTGGCTCTCCTTTTTCGCGGTTGGCAGATACTTACAGACGTCGTATGTACGTTCTTGGGGGCCATCATCGGATTCGGATATCGAGGTAACAGTCCGAAATGTCGATCAAGAAGCTGAATTCAGTCCGCTGAGGCACGAAGCGGTTTCGCCGGAACACCGCCTACAAATGCTCCCGCAGGTACGTCCTCCAGAACAACAGCGCCTGCTGCAACTACAGCTCTGTTCCCAATCGTTACGCCGGGACTGATTACTGCATGCGAGAAGATAACAACGTCATCGCCTATCTCGACGGCCTTGAAAATCGCGCCATCTGAGCCGGCGCCCGCATACGCACTTCTGCTGGAGTAGATGCCTACTGACGGGCCGCAATCGAATCGGTTCCCGATAACCACGCCTCCTGGGCCAGCGCCATAGATGACGCAATTTGGCGAAATTGTTGAGTCATCTCCAATAACCACAGTCCCGGCGTACTTGCACCAAGAATTTCCGCCGCCATGAATGACAGTCCCAGACTGAATAACGATTCGCTTGCCGAGCTTGATATTGGCGATCCGCCCTTTGAAGATCACGTTCCGCTCGATTCGGGTGGACGGAAATCGCATGCCGATGCGAACTGTCCGTATACGCGTTAGAAAGTTATCTAAAATTCCCAGGATGAACTGATGAGGGATCATGACTTCTTTATCTGAAGTAAGAGTTGCATGGGGGGCTTGATGTCGTTCGGTTCGAGCCAAAACGCCCTTGGCAGTGCCTTCGAGGGCTTGGTCACGCCCCTTCGTAGTCGGACTAAATGAGTCTCTGGCGTATAAAAAATTCTTCTCTGCTTTCTGTGGCACTAGTGATGCAACGGAAACCCGGCCGCCAATTATGGCCGTCCATATGGCGCGTATTCTAAATCGTGTCGATGATCTCTATGTCATAGGCGAAGCTATTCGAGCGCCTGAACTAACTTGCCGGTCTGCGGGAACTGGCAAAAGAAATGGCTGCCGCACGATCCCGCCTATTGCTGAAGCGTGTCATAGCTTCTACGGCATGCCCAATTATGCTTCCTGGGTAGTCGATTGTTACCGCAAGGCCATCGGTATCAGCCCACTTTCGCTTGAAACTCGAGAGTCCAGATTGCTCCCAGGGTGTGGCCATCAATGAAAACCGGTCACAGCCCATCGAACTTGCATCAGTGATCATGGCGTTCAGAAGTAGGTCAGTGGTTCCCTTTTTCTTCGCGGCTTGATCAGATCCGCCATGAAGATACCAACCAACTCCGCCGTCAATTGCCATCACTGAAAAAGCGTGAATGGTCCCTTTTTCATCGCGGGCCGAGTAGGCTCTCAAGAGAAGATTGGACTCAGAAATGGAAGCAATCTTTGAGAAATAGGGCTTGCTGTATCGTAGTTTCCCATGATGCGTGCGAACGGTTCTCTCGTAGAGGAAATAGCATGCTTCGGGATCGATCAACGATTCCGCTATCTCGAATTGTCCCTTAGCGCGTTTGGCGAAGGAAATATCCTTTGATAACTTCTTTTTATCACGAGATCTCCACTCGGAAATGCTTTGTATCCAGGACTCAGGTTTTCCTGAAGTCATCCTTGGTACTGTTAGTTCCTGTAAGGGCAGGTTGATTCGAAGCAGATCCAATCCGATTGCAGAGCAAAGGCCCCCAGCAAGATGTTCTAAGGTTGCGGTCGGCAGGCCGCACCAGTCTAATCCAGCAATTGGAAACCCCAGAAATCCGATTCGCAAACCGCTTCGTCGGAACCGCGCAGCAAGTCCACCGATTCCCAATTTCTGATTGAAGCAATAGATGGGTTCGCCACGAAGCGATCTAATGGCCTCACTCCAGTCAGGATGGGAAAACATTCTTGGGTTCTCGTCGGCCCAATGTAAATAACTATCAAACGGGGTGCTACTAGAAAGCCAATCGCTATTCATGGTTTTTGCAGCAGAAAAATGAAGCCTGGTGACAGAGGGGCTAGGACGCGGAATGCCCAGTCTGGAAGTCTTGCTGTGGCGCGGATGACCCTTCCGCGCATGCGCGGATTTCGTTCGGAGGAGAATCTTTCGCGCAACGCAATCCTCCAACGCAGCCCTGAAAGATCAATCAGCTTGGTAAGCTTCCAGTAGTGCATTGACCACGCGTCAAGATCATCGGATTTGCGTGAGCCTAGTGCTCGCATAGTGGATTTGGCCAGTCCGCGCGGGAGCCAGTGCACGAACGGCCAATACACATGTGGCTCAATCGGCCACAGCAGATTCGGTCCGGCAAAGTAGCAATGACCTCCGGATTTCAATGTGCGATGGATGTTTAGTAACAACAATCTCGGGTCAGCTACGTGCTCATAGACCTGATTGCAGATGATTACATCGAAAAATTTTTCTGGGAATGGCAATTGAATTTCGTCGAAAGATCCTGTCAGAAAATGAAGATTTGAGCGCTCCTTGGATATGGCCTCCCACTGCGGCCATGGGTTGGGATCAATTCCGGTGATCTTTTCGACATGGTCTGACAGGGATCTTGCAATCCCGCCGCTGCCACAGCCGACATCGAGCCATGATCCAGATTCAACCCCATGTCCTATTGAGGATCGAAGGGTTTCAAGGATAGCTATTGCCTTGTGGTCACGGTTCGCGTTTCCCCAGCGAAGAGTGGTCATCTTTCTATCCAAAGTGGCGTCATTGCGATAGAAGCTTTGCCAAGTGCTTCGCGACAGTAGCGGGATCGAATGCTTTGCGTACCTTATCGATGCCGGATTCGAAGTCCGAGACAGGTGTATGGACTGCGCGTGCTATAGCATCTGAGAGATCTTGAGCTGTCGCTGATCTGGCGATGATGCCACATGGATGCACGCCCTCAACCAATCTCGCAAGATCCCCTACGGGGCAGGCGATGATCGCGCACTGCATCTTTACGCCATCGGAGAAAACGAGTGGAATACTTTCGATGCGTGATGGTATGAGTAAGTAGTCAGCGTCCAAGAAGGCCTGTTGTGCAGCGCCACGTTCAAGATAGCCGTGGAGTTCTATAGGTCTTTTTCTCACCCTGAGGGCCTCGACCTCTGTTTGCACGATTGATTCAAGCTGACCGCCGCCAGCGATTGTCACTCGTTCGATTAGTGACCAATCGTCGTCCGAGAGCAGGTGAAGTGCTTCAAGCAGCAAGTCGATGCCCTTGTTGGGGTGCCAGCGTCCAAGGAAGAGCAGCCGATACGGAGGTTTTGATCGCAGGGGTTCGATCCTGGTTCTATCAATCCGGCGTGTGCTCGGGACAAATTCGACTGATCGTCCGGCGATGGCTTTCGTGTCGTCGCGCAGTTTCAGGCCATCCGACCAGCAGTGCTCTGCATCGCGCAGCACCTGACGCAGTAGTGTGCGCACCAGCGGGATACGGCCAAGGCTCCAGATATCGCTGCCCAGCGTCCAGACTGAATAGCGAATGCCGTGTCGCCGCACGCTGCGTCTGGCCCAGTATCCACAGGGCAATGCCCACAATGCCAGCACATGTGCTGTCGGGCCGGCCGCGACTGCCCGTTTGGTGGCGCGCTGGCCGGCGCGCAGGACCCGCAGCACATGCATGCCATCGCCAGGGTGCCAGGGCCTGAGCGTGGATAGCGCCTGATCGGGGGCGGTGTAGCGGAATACTTCGACACCCTCGGACCAACGATCGCGTGTTTCGACACGACCCGGTGCAACGACACGAACCGGAATGTGCTTTGCCAGTTCCTCGGCAAGATCGGCCACGAATGCGCCCGCCGCCTCGCTGCCGTCACCACTGATCGGGAACGACGAAGTAACGATGACCAGTGCCGGTTGGCTCGTCATGGCTTCGTGGCCTTGATCCGATAGCCCGCCGTCAGGGCAGGCCAGTCGGGCAGCAGTTGTCCCAACAACCAGCACGTAGTATTGACAACCGGGATGGTGACGGCAATCAGCGGAAGAAGGACCAGGGAGAAGTGCTTGCCCGCGATCGCCCGGCTAGCCATCCCCCCCAGCGCGAGATTGAGCAGCAAACCGGCGCTTTCAACACTGCCGAGACTGGGTTCAGGCTGATCGGAGATCAGTCCGGTGATCTCGACCTCACGCAGCAGCCCATGATGGGTGTAGCGCTGATAGTCGTGGGGTGCGTCGTGTATGGGATACAGAAAGGGCATGGTCAGTATCAGCTGCCCGCCGGGCCGAAGCACGCGGGCGACCTCGGAAAGTGCCTGACCTGGATGGCGCAGATGCTCCAGGACTTCCAGCAGCAGGACGGTATCAACGCTGGCGTCGGGCAATGGCAGATTCGAAGCGTCGGCGAAAATATCGGGGTGTGCCCCGTACAACAGACCGCCTGTTGTCGGATAGTCGAGACCAATGTAGGTGCAGTCCTTGGGCAAGTGCGGTTCGGCCCATCTGTCGGCACAGCCAACGTCCAGTACCCGTCCCTTCGCGTGCTCACGGATCCATTCAATGGTGCTGCCATTGCCGCCGAGCAGCCACTGGGGATGCAGGGGCGTTCGCCTGAGCCACGCGAGCCATCTGCGTAGGTCTGGCGCCGGAGTGGTCATGGTACTGGTGCCGAGGCAGCCAGATTGTCTCCAGTCTCGCTTGCGCTATTCACGATGTTCTTCCTTGGGCACCGGTAAACCCATGCGTAACGCCATCTGGCGTGACAATGAGGCCGCGAAGCCTGCGTTGAGATGTTGCGCGTCCCTGTAAATCAGGGTCTGTTGCTGGGCGGCACGACACAGGCCCTCCGGGCAAACGAGATCGTTCATGTCCAGCAGCGTCGCATTGGGCCAGGCGTCAATACTTTCCTGAAGCCAGGATGCCACCTGTCGATTACGCGATTCCTCATCGGGAGCGCGGCAAGCGGCCTCGTCAAGCTTGCCATGAAGTCTTAGCTGGGTACCTACGCAAGTGGCGGCATCGAACGGTAGTAGTGGTGTGGAGCGGACGATGAACAATCTGGAGGTTGATGGGGCGGCACTGCTCAAGACCGCTTCAGTACCACGCATCCAGTCGTCCTTGGAAAAATCATAGGTGTGGCTGGAGCCAAGGATCATGATCTCCGGCGCTAGCCTTGACGCATAGCTGAGGGCAGCTCTACGCCACGATGCGCATTCTGCATACTCGCGACCCAAACGCGGGTTGTGCAAGGGGCGATCCACGATTGCGCAGGCAGATTTTGTGAGCACGACCAAGCGCCATTCAGGGCCAGAAAAAATCTTCTCGAACGCGGTGAACCATTGCAGGCCGATACTGTCCCCGATCACGACGGCCGTCCTTGGTGCGGACTCGGGTCCGAATATACACGGTGCCAGGCGGTCGCTGCGATGCCAGTCGTCGCAACCCAGGGAGTAGATTCTCGGCATTTCGATACGGAAGGGCTGCCATTCGTCCTGTGCGCCGGGGGATGCACTGTCCTTTTGTGTCCAGCTGGCCCAGTAAATGAGCGCGAGAACAGCGGCTGCCATCAACAGCAGCGAGGCGATGATGAAGTGTTTTGGGACCCTGACCAGCTCGTCGTTCCTGCGTAACGGACGCTCCACGACAACGTATGAAGTCATTGCGATTGCCAGTGAAAGCAATACCAGCAACAGCCGGCTATCTAGGGTGTGCGTGGTTACCAACAGCGCGCCCAGTGTCAGTACTGGCCAATGCCAGAGGTACCAGGCATAAGAGACCCTGCCTACCAACTGCATGGGCCCAATCGACAGGGCGCGGGTTGCAAGTGACGGTTTGGGGCTGCCCGCCAGCAAGAGCAAGACTGTCGCCAGCGTAGGCATTGCCGCCCAGAGGCCCGGATAAGTTGTGTCGCTGTCTATGAGCAGCATGGTTGACATCAGGAGCGCGCCGCCGGCAGCGCCGAAGGCATCTCCCGCTTTCTGGAACCTCCCTTCCTGCACTAGGGTCGAAAGGCGCGGCGCATACAGGTAGGCAATGGCTCCTGATGCGAACTGCCATGCACGTGCCGGCATCAGGTAAAAGGCGTAACGAGTCGAGAGCATGCTCATCAGGAAGCATGCAAGCAGGCTGGCGACCACTACTGTCATCATGCCCGCAGAGATGCCTGAATTGGGACTGCCTTCGGTTCCCATCCGTAGTAGAAGTGCGATCAACACGGGCCATAGCAGGTAGAACTGCTCCTCGACACCAAGCGACCAGGTATGCAGAAAGATGTTGGACTCAGCCGCAGCACCGAAGTAGTCGATCTGCTCGAACGCGAAGTAGACATTACTGACCCATGCTGACGCAGCGGCTCCAGCCTTGGCCTGATACGCTTGGCTCGCCTGCGGAAGCAGTATCCAGGCGGCTATGCTGGAAACCACCAACATCAGCAGAAGCGCAGGCAGTAGCCTACGGAAGCGGCGCGCATAGAATCGTGCGAAATCGATTCGACCGGTCTGCTGACCTTCGGCGACCAGAAGTCCGGTGATCAGATACCCGGAAATCACGAAAAAAACGTCGACACCGATGAACCCAGCTTCAAAGCCCGGAATCTGTGCATGTGCACCGACGACCAGAAGGATTGCCAGCGCTCGCAACCCCTCAATATCGGGGCGATAGCTCATTGCAGGGCTCGGACTAAGCCGAAGCTGGTCATGATTCCCTGCGATAGGTCAGTGATGTGATCTGCTCGGAGATTAGTCCGATCAGGAAGATGATGACCGCCGCGCTGAACAGCAACGCACTCATGTTGGTAAACCGCCCAACCGTCGTGTAGGTGTAGATGTAGTGTCCCAGCCCGAGCAGGAAGAATACGGCGCTGGTCGGGACGAACAATTTCAGCGGCGAGTACAGGGTGGCGATCTTGAAGATGATCAGCAGGAAGCGGATGCCGTCGCGCAAGGGTCTGATGTGGCTCTTGCCCAGACGCTTGGCAACGGGAATCGATTCGTACGCAACGGTGTAGGCGCTGCGGAAGAACGCCATGGTGATGGTGGTGGGGTACGAGAATCCGTTGGGCAGCAGATGCAGAAACTCGCGGAACTTGTCGGCGCGGACTGCACGGAAGCCGGAAGTCAGGTCCTTGACCTCGAACCCGGTCATGCGGCTGGCCAGCCAGTTGTACAAGGTGTTGGCCAGGCCACGGCTCACACCCGCCTGCCCGGACCAGTCGCGGGCACCAACCACCATGTCGTAACCCTGGTCCAGGCGGGCAAGCAGCGTGTGGATGTGGGCGGGGTCGTGCTGGCCATCGGCATCCATGAACACCAGGATTTCGCCATTCGCCGCCCGGGCGCCACGCTTGATGGCAGCGCCGTTGCCCATCGAGTACGGGCTGGACAGCACGGTGGCGCCGTGGTTGGCCGCCACGGTGGCTGTATCGTCGCTGGAACCGTCGTCGACTACGATCAACTCTGCTTCCGGCCAGCGTTCCCGAAGCGCGGGCAGGGTTTTGGCCAGCCCGGCCGCCTCGTTCTTGGCGGGCAGGATGATGGAAATGGTCATGCGGTTCCCCCGGTTCGGACTAGGGTAAACGCAAGCGCGGTGAGCGGGGAAGCGGTAGGCCCTCGCGCAGCAGATCGGGCGGCTGCCGGGGTGGTTGGACAGCCGCGTGAGGCCAAATGTGACGCTGGTATCAATTTGTCACCCAACCCGCCTTGTCAGGCTCTGCACTCTCCGGTAAAACACTGACTTCGCGAGTATTGGGGGAAGGACCGTGGCGACGGCAACAGCAGCAGCAAGGGCGAAAGTGTCCGAGCTGACGACCTTCACGTGGAAGGGCAAGGACAAGCGCGGCAAGTTGCTCAAGGGCGAGGCCCAGGGCAAGAGTGAGGCGCTGATGCGTGCCGACCTGCGTCGGCAAGGCCTGAGTGAAGTCATTGTCACCAAGAAGGCCAAGCCGCTGCTTGGCGGTGCCGGCAAGGCGGTCAAGGCGCGCGACATCGCCTTCTTCTCGCGCCAGATTGCCACGATGATGAAGTCGGGCGTACCGCTGGTGCAAAGCCTGGACATTCTCGCCAACGGCCAGAAGAACCCGCGTTTCCGCAAGCTCATTAACGAGATCAAGACCGATGTCGAGGGCGGCTCCTCGCTGCACGAGTCGCTGAACCGGCACAAGACGCATTTCGACGAGCTGTATGTGAGCCTCGTCCAGGCCGGCGAGAGCGCCGGTGTGCTCGACACCGTTCTGGCGACCATTGCCGAGTACAAGGAGCGCATGGAGTCGATCAAGAGCAAGGTCAAGAAGGCCTTGTTCTATCCCTCGATGATCATGGTGGTGGCGATTTTGGTGACCGCCATTCTGCTGATCTACGTGATTCCGCAGTTCCAGGCCTCGTTCCGCAGTTTCGGCGCCGACCTGCCGGCATTCACCCTGATGGTGATCGGTGCGTCGGAGTGGTTGCAGAAATACGGTATCTACCTGTTCCTGATCATCGTCGCCATCATCATCGGCCTGGTGCAGGCGCGAAGGCGCTCGCGCAACGTGGCGCGCACGATGGATCGCATCCTGCTGAAGATACCGGTCATCGGCTCAATCATGCACAAGAGCTCCGTGGCGCGCTTCGCGCGGACCCTGGCGATCACCTTCCGTGCCGGCGTGCCGCTGGTGGAAGCACTGGATTCGGTGGCCGGTGCGACCGGTAACATCGTCTACAGCGATGCCACCAAGGCCGTGCAGAGCGACGTGGCAGTGGGCCATTCGCTCAATCTGGCGCTGGCGCAGACCAACCTGTTCCCACATATGATGATCCAGATGGCCGCCATCGGTGAAGAGGCAGGTGCACTCGACACCATGATGGAGAAGGTGGCTGAGTTCTACGAGGAAGAGGTCAACAACGCGGTAGATACGTTGAGTCAGACGCTGGAGCCGCTGATCATGGTTTTCCTCGGCGGTATCGTGGGCACTCTGGTGGTCGCCATGTACCTGCCGATCTTCATGCTTGCCGCGACGATCTGATCGTTCATCCAGTGGTGGCGCGTCCGGAAGCCGGCCTAGTGCCGGCTTCCTTGTTGTTGGCGATGCGCGTGGCTTGCACAAGCTGGCGAGCTTGCCGCCACTTGGCTGCAGCCTGAACGGAGGGCTGCCATTGCCCGGAATTTGAGATCGTCTTCACCGTGCAACCTGCAGCGTGACCACACAGCGGGATCATGGTGGTCTTCGCTGCTGGTTCCCCAAGGAGGAGGTTCCGATGATCTGGTCCGCTCGCAAGACCCCTTTGCTCGTTCTCGCCCTGTCGATGCTCGTGCTGTCGGCCTGTGCCCAGAAGCAGACGCGTTCCGACGATGTTGCACCGGCACCCGGTTCTCAGGGCGCGCCGCCGCCGGCAGCCCCGGCAGTTGCGCCGACACCACCGGCCGCTGCTCCGGCGCCTCGCGCTCCCGTGCCGCCCACGCCGTCTGAAGCGAGTCGCCAGTTCACCGGCGTGTCAGTGTGTGACGAATATCTGGCCAGCTATCGTGGCTGTCATCGCGTCATCGGCACGACCGATCCGGCCGTGGCCGAACAGCGCCTGGAATCACTGCGTGCCAACTGGCAGTCGCTGGCGCGCGATCCGGACCAGCGCGAGACGCTGGTGTCGCAATGCCAGAATCTGACCGACCTGATGAAAGACGCTTTGAATGGCCGGAGCTGCGAGCCGCCTGAGACTGATTTCGTCCAGCCGGAGGATTGATACGCGTCTTTCGATCATCCGTCGTCGCTGGTCTAGGGGTTGCGTCGCAAAGAGGCTCGGATGATGTTGCCGTTGGTGAGGGGCTGGCGATGCCGCCAGTCCCTCGCAGGTCATCCGGATACGCGCTCCCACCAACCGCCGGAAACGAAAGACACGCCGGTTCCAGGCCTCTCCCTGTGCGGGAATGTTCTATGCGCAGCGCTTGATGAGAGCACGCCGAGCCCCGATGGCTGGGCGTCGCCTCGGACGTGACAAGCGCTATGTGTGCTCAGTCGACGGTGACGCGGCTGATTTCGGCCAGTGAAGTGACGCCGTCCACCACCTTCTTGCGCGCCGACTGGCGCAGGTCGGGAATGCCGATGTTGCGTGCAGCCTCGGTGATGGCGATGGCGTTGCCGCCTTCCAGCACGATGCGCTGGATGTCTTCCACCATGGGCATCACCTGGTAGATGCCGGTACGGCCCTTGTAGCCTTCGTTGCAGATGTCGCAACCGTTGGCATCGAACAGGCTGGCGGTTTCCAGTTGATCCGCGGTGAAGCCTTGGGCGAGCAGCGCTTCGCGCGGCAGGTCCAGCGGCTTCTTGCATTCGTGCAGACGCCGGGCCAGGCGCTGGGCGATCACCAGCGTCACCGAACTGGTGATGTTGTACGGCGCGATACCCATGTTCATCAGGCGCGCGATGGTCTGCGGCGCGTCGTTGGTATGCAGGGTACTGAGCACCATGTGGCCGGTCTGCGCGGCCTTGATGGCGATCTCGGCGGTTTCCAGGTCGCGAATTTCGCCGACCATGATGATGTCCGGATCCTGGCGCAGGAAGGCGCGCAGGGCCACAGCAAAGGTCATGCCGCGCTTGACGTTCTGCGCCACCTGGTTGATGCCCGGCACACGGATTTCCACCGGGTCTTCGACCGTGGAGATGTTGCGGCCTTCGGTGTTGAGGATATTCAACGCGGTGTACAGAGACACCGTCTTACCCGAGCCGGTGGGACCGGTGACCAGCACCATGCCGTAAGGCTTGTGGATGGCGTCGACGAACAGGTCTTTCTGGAAGTCCTCGTAGCCGAGCATGTCGATGCCCAGCTTGGCCGCGGCCGGGTCGAGCACGCGCAGCACGATCTTTTCGCCGAACAGCGTCGGGCAGGTGCTGACGCGGAAGTCGATGGCCTTGGTCTTGGAGACGTTGAGCTTGATGCGGCCGTCCTGCGGCACGCGCTTCTCGGCGATGTCCAGCTGCGACATGACCTTGACGCGGGAGCTGATGCGCGGGCTGAGCTTGGCCGGTGGCGCCGCCACCGTGCGCAACACGCCATCCATGCGGTAGCGGACCCGGTAGGCACCTTCGTAGGGTTCGAAGTGGATGTCCGAGGCGCCGCGACGAATGGCGTCGATCAGCACCTTGTTGACGAACTTGACCACCGGCGCGTCGTCGTCGCCGGCGCCGGCGACCACGCTGCTGGATTCTTCTTCCTCGTCCTTGCCGAGAGTGAGGGTGTCCAGGCCTTCCTCGTCGTCACCGAGACTGTCTGCACCAAGACCCTGATTGGCGAAGGCCTGCTCGATGGCACGGGTGACCGCAGCTTCCACCGCCAGAAGCGGCTGCACGGTGAGCCGGGTCTGGAAGCGGAAATCGTCGATGGCGCGGACGTTGGTCGGATCGCTGAGCGCGACGAACAGGGTCTGGCCGCGCTTGAACACGGGCAGGGCATTGTGTTGTTCGATCAGGCGCTGCTCGACCAGATTGATCGGTGCCTGCTTGAGGTCGAGTGCGCCGACGTCGATCAGCGGCAGGCCGAACTCGGCCGCTGCGGAACTGGCCACAGCCTGCGGCGTTGCCAGGTTCTTGCTGGTCAGGTAACGGGCGAGCGGGATGCGGGCCTTGGTCGCCGCTTCCTGCGCGGCGTGCGCGGCGGCTTCGTCCAGCACCTCGTCGATGACGAGACGCCTGGCGAGGCCACGCAGGCCGGACATGATTTCAGTTGCAGCTGCCATCTATCCCCCGTCGGATCAATGACCGCCAATCCCCCTGTCGACACGGGTCGATGGATTGCCAGCGCTGATGAGCATACGCAAGGCCGGCACGCCCGGCAACGCGCATTCCGTGAACAATTGCAAACCAGTTCGCACATTCATGCGGATGTGCGCGGTGTGCAAGTAATTGTCCCGCGGGAAATTTTTCCGGTGCTTCTCGCGCGCCTCCAGCCGGCGCCTTGCGCGGACAACGACACCGCGCCCTGTAGAGCCGGGCTTGCCCGGCTGGACTGCCGCATCTGGCCCCGATGCCGGTTGCAAGCGGGGCAAGCCCCGCCTCTACAACGCGTCGGATCGCACATCGCAAGGCAACGTCTCCGAGCTGGATGGTCCACCGCAAGCCGACAACACCGCACCGGGTCGTTCATGGGGCAAGCCAACGACACCGCACCGGATCGTCCGTGACAAGGCAACGACACCGCGCCCTGTAGAGCCGGGCTTGCCCGGCTGGACTGCCGCATCCTGCCCCGATGTCGGTTGCAAGCGGGGCAAGCCCCGCTCTACGGAGTGGTGCGTGGCGGTTTCGGTGGGCCAGGTCACGCGGGGCGGCATGGCGGAAGGGAGTGGGAGTCGAACCCACCCGGGACAGGCTCGCTGCCCCAACCGGATTTGAAGTCCGGCCGTCCCACCGGGGACGATTCCCTTCCAGAGTTTCGCGTAACGCCCATGGAATGACACTGCGCGCTCGCGGTCAATGGTCGAACAGGTCGCGTCGGTGCGGATTGATCCGGCGCAGGTCGCCGCGACGCAGGGTCAGGCCCAGGCCGTCGAAGAAATCGAGGATCTGGATCGCAACCTTGCGGCCGTTGTCCAGGCGGTCGCGGAATGCCGGTGCGCCGAACCAGCCATCGCTGCTGTGCGCGGCGACATCGATGGCGATGGCGACCATCTCGCGCACGACTTCGCGTGCGAAGAAGTGGTCGTGCGCGACCTGATCGGTGAGGCCGAGCTTCTGCGTGAGTTTCAGGAGCCGTCGCACCTCGCGCTCGCCGATGGCGAATTCGTCGGCGAAGTCGCGTACGCGCGGTGGCCGGAAACGCGCTTCGCCCAGCAGCCGCGGCTGAATGCGTTGCCACAGGGCCTGATCATCGGCGGACAGTTGCACGCTGTGTCCGGGCAGCCGCACGAAAGCACCGTCAAGCACCAGCTGCCTGGCGGCGGACGCATCGTGCAGGAAGGCGAGGAACGCTTCCTTGGCCAGCCGCGGCGTCAGTGTCAGCCGCAGCTTTTCGCGGCCGATGCCGGCCAGGTCGGGGTTGGCCTGATGGAACTCGCCCAGCGTGGCCGCGAGCTGATCCTGCAGGCGTTTCAGGTGCTGATCCGACAGCGCCCAGTCGCCGAGCGTGTGCGCGTGTGCCTGCGCGATCAGGGTCGCGCCCAGCGCGGGGTCCAGCGCCCGGTCGCGCAGGAAGCTAGCCATCTCCACCGGTGCCAGTGCCACCAGTTGCGTCAGCGCAGCGGCTGGATGAGTGCTGCGCGCGCCGTTGAGCCAGGCCAGACGTTCAGGCGTGCGGCGCTTGCGGGCCGGCGCACGCAGGTCGACGATGTGGCCGCCACCGATGGTGCGGCTGGCCGAGGTGTCGCGCAGGATGAAGCGGTCGCCCACGGTGGTGGCGATCGGCCGTTCCAGCACGATCTGGGCGTACCCGGCTTCACCCGGCAACAGATCGCCGGCCAGAGGCACGACCCGGGCCGGCACTTCCATCGACTGGCTGTGCAGGTGCACCGGGAACCAGGTGCTGATCGCCCTGGCTTCGGTTGCCAGCACCTCCAGCACCACGTCGATGCGCTCGGTCGGGGCGTGCAGTCCGGGCGCGACGATGACATCGCCGCGGACGATCGCTTCCTTGCCCACGCCATCACCGCTGAGGTTGAGCGCGCAGCGTTGACCGGCGACGCCGTGATCGCTTTCGCGGTTCTGTGCGTGGATGCCGCGCACGCGCACCGGCAGTCCGCCGGGGCTGACGACGGCGGCATCGCCGACGGCGACCCGCCCGGACAGCAGGGTGCCGGTGACCACGGTGCCGGTGCCGGCCAGACTGAAGCTGCGATCCACCGCGAGACGGAACGGCCCGCTGGTCTCGCGTGGCGGTGTCGCCGCTTCGGCGCGCGCCAGAACCACGCGCAGCGCCTCGATGCCTTCGCCGGTGATCGTCGACACCGGAATGATCGGCGCGGCGGTGAGCGCTGTGCCGTGCAGGGTGGCGCGAATCTGTGTCATCACCTGCGCGCGCCGGGCCTCGTCGGCGAGGTCGGCCTTGGTCAGCGCCACCACGCCACCGGCAACGCCGAGCAGATTCAGGATGGCCAGGTGTTCGCGCGTCTGCGGCATCACGCCGTCGTCGGCGGCGACCACCAGCAGTGCGAAGTCGATGCCGCCAGCGCCGGCCAGCATGGTGCGGATCAGGCGCTCGTGACCGGGGACATCGATGAACCCGGTGATGCGGCCGCTGGCCATGGGCCAGATGTCCCGTGATGTGTCGTCCGCGCTGCCTGGGTAGGTTGCGTTGATCAACGCCTGCGGAGAGTGTTTGGCAGGGGTAGCGTCGATGCGCTCGCTCCCGCCTGCTCTCGCGTCCGCAGCCTTGGTGACCTTCGTGACGTTCGTGACGTTCGAGGCATCCTGGATTGGCGACTTGCCGGCTTGCCCAGGCGGCTTCGACGGCGCCTGCACGGCCACTGCTTCGGGTGCTTCCGGCAGACCCAGATCGGCATAGGCGAAGCCCAGCTCGATGGTGATGCCGCGTGCCTTCTCTTCAGCCAGGCGATCGGCATCGACGCCGGTCAGCGCCTTCACCAACGAGGTCTTGCCGTGGTCGATGTGGCCCGCGGTGCCGACGATCATGGCCGACCGTGCCCGCGCGCCCTGTAGAGCGGGGCTTGCCCCGCTGCAAACCACCACTTCGCGAGAACGCCACATTCAACGCGGGCAAGTCCGCCCGCGCGACCGGCAAGTCCGGCTCTACACAGAGCAATGCTCGAAGGGCGGTACACCGCTCGGGAGAACGGGAATTCAGCGAGGCGTGGATCGCGATGTGTCGCCGTGTAAATCGGGACTTGCCCCGCTGCGCTCGCGTCGTTCACGGTGAGCTGTCGGTGTCGGAGAGCTTGCCGGTCGGCAGCATCGCCATCGCCTCAAGCAGCGTGTCGTCGCGATCCAGACAGCGCAGGTCGAGGATCAGCGCGCCGTCGTGGATGCGTCCGATCACCGGCAGCGGCAGCGCGCGCAGACTGGCGGCGAGGTGTTCCGGGGCGTCGCCACTGGCGCTTCCGTCGATCGCTGTCAGGCGCAAGCCGGCGCTGGGCAAGGTTTCGGTGGGCAGCGCGCCGGAGCCGACCTGGCTGTTGCAGTCGATCACATGCGCGCCGAATCCCAGCGGCGCCAGCAAGGCATCGACCCGCGCGACCATTCGCTGTGCCTGTGCCGCGATATCGGTTTGTGACCGCGCCAGGTGGCGAAGTGTCGGCAGCCGCTGCCCCAGGCTGTCCGGATCGCGATACAGCTGCAGGGTCGCCACCAGCGCGGCGATGCGGATCTTGTCCACACGCAAGGTGCGCTTGAGCGGATTGCGGTTGATCGCCGCGATCAGGTCGCGTCGGCCGACGATGAAACCGGCCTGCGGACCACCGAGCAGCTTGTCGCCGGAGAAGGTGACCAGATCGGCGCCTTCCGTCACGGCCTGGGCGACGGTGGGCTCGCGACGCAGGCCGAAGCGTGACAGGTCGACCAACGAACCCGAACCCAGATCGTTGAGCAGCGGGATGCCGGCATCGCCGGCGATTCCGGCCAGTTCCGCCGCGGCGACCTCGGCGGTGAAACCGTCGATGCGGTAGTTGGAGGTGTGCACCTTGAGGATCACCCCGGTTGCCGGCGTGATGGCATCGCGGTAGTCGCTGGCGTGCGTGCGGTTGGTGGTGCCGACCTCGATCAGCTCGGTGCCTGCGCGCGCCATGATGTCGGGCATGCGGAAGGCGCCGCCGATCTCGATCAGCTCGCCGCGCGAGACGATGGCCTGCCGACCCTGACTGAAGGTGTTCAGTGCGAGCAGCACGGCAGCAGCATTGTTGTTGACCACGGTGGCGTCTTCGGCACCGCTGAGTTCGCACAGCAGCGCGCGCAGATGGTCGTCGCGCTCGCCGCGTCGTCCCTCGTCGAGATCGAACTCCAGCGCCACGGTATCGGTCATGGCTTCGACCGCGGCATGGATCGCTTCTTCGGCCAGCAGGGCGCGGCCGAAGTTGGTGTGCAGCACGGTGCCGGTGAGGTTGAGCAGGCGCTGCGGCTGTCGACGCGAAGCTGCTTCGAGATCGCGGGCGATGCGTTCAGGCAGGCTCGCCGCCAGCGCTGCGCCATCACCGCCGCGGCCGATGCTTTCGCGCAGCCGTTGCAGTTGTCGGCGGATGGCCAATGCCACGGCCGTGCGTCCATGCACGCTGACCAATGCCTGTCCGTGGTCGGAAACGAGCACCTGATCGACCGAGGGCAGGGCGCGATAGTCAGCCATCAGTAACCCACCGTATACGGGTTGAAGCTGCCACGCCGGAACTCGCTGTGGGTCATCAGCATGTCCAGACCGAGGCTGCCGACATCGTCGGCCACCGGATCCAGGCTGGGATTCTTTCCCTGATGCAGGATCTTGATCCAGCGGTGGCATTCGCGACAGGTTTCGGCCTTGACCGTGGCCTCGGTGGTTTCCACCGAACGGTAGCTGATGCCCTTGGTCGAGCCGCAGCACAGGCATTTCACCCGCACCTCGTTCCATTGCGTGGCGCAGCCGGCGCAGCTGGCGTAGCGGATGTTCTCGATGCCCGGCGTGCCCATCACCGACGAAGTCACCGGACGGCCGCCACAGGCCGGACAGACGCCCGTGCCGACCGGAACCAGCGCCGTGGCATCGAGGGTGGCGGCCAGACGCGCCAGGTGGATCTGCACCGCCGCAGCAGCAAACAGGTGTGCGGCGGTGGCGTCCTCGGGCACGACATCGGCGAGGATGTTCGCGATCAGCCAGCGACTATCTTCCTCGCCGGCAGCGCGCACCGCATCGAGCGCTTCGCGCGCCGGCTCGGGCATGGACAGTTCAGCGGCGCCATCGAGCAGCGCCGCGAATGTCGCAGCCAGCGTGGCATCGTCGACCAGCGCATGGCGGTCGATCGGTGGCATGGCGTGGCCCACGGCTTCGTCCATTCGCGCGGTCGCGACCGCAGTCACTGGCGGCAGCATCGCAGCCAGTCGCGCCTGCAGTCGTGACAGCTCGGCCAGGAACAGCAGATACGGTCCCAGGTCATGGTTCTCGGCCAGGAAGGCGAAGCGGCGCGCGCGAGTCTGGAACAGCCTCACCGGCTCGGGCAGGAATGCCAGTGGCGGCTTGGGTACGCCACCGATCAGGGACGGATCGGGTTGCAGTTCGTCGGTCATGGCCCGGCCAGTGTGCTTGCGGCAGGCCAGTCAGCGCAAACCGCTCGGCCTTGTCCTGTAGAGCCGGGCTTGCCCGGCTGCGTTGTTGTGTTCTGGCGGGTTGGTGGTTTTCAGCGGGGCAAGCCCCGCTCTACCGGTTTACGGGCCAACGAACGGATTCGCGCATGGCCGGCGTCCGCCGTGGTAGAGCCGGGCTTGCCCGGCTGCGCGGTTGCGTTCTGGCGGGTTGGTGGTTTCCAGCGGGGCAAGCCCCGCTCTACGGGTTTGCCGACGACCGAACGGATTCGCGCGGTGTTCCGCACCGCGAACGAACGGATTTGCATGATGTTCCGCACCGCGGTTGTAGAGCCGGGCTTGCCCGGCTGCGCTGTCGTGTTCTGGCGAGGTGGCGGTTTTCTTTACGGGGGATTTTTCTGAGTCGTGAGCGGGCTGCACGCCGATTCCGATCTCGGTGTTGGCACGTCATCGTGTGGTCATGGCCAGTCCTCGGCTCCTGATCGGACGTGTGTCGCAAGTCGGTGCCGTCTACGCGGTGACGGCCGTCGTCCATGGCCGCCGGGATTGTCTTCGCGGAGACCTTGCGCAGACCGTGGCGGAGGAGTTCCGACGAGCGGGATCCGACGATGCCGCGCAGGAGTCGCTGGCTTGGGTGGTGATGCCCGATCACGTCCATTGGCTGTTGCGGCTTCGTGCCGGCACATTGAGTACAAATGTTCGTTCTTTGAAATCGCGGTCAGCACGAATGGTGAACCTGGTGGCTGGTCGTGAAGGCGTGCTTTGGCAACCGGGCTTCTACGATCATCGACTGCGCGCTAATCACGATCTGCGAGTGCAGGCACAGTACATCCTGGCCAATCCGGTAAGGGCGGGACTGGTTGGCACGATCAGCGAATGGCCTCACTCATGGTGTCGTTGGTCGCTCGTCTGAGTCGTCTCGCACGCACAGCCGGGCTTGCCCGGCCGCGTCGTTGGGTTCTGGCGGTTTGGTGGTTTTCAGCGGGGCAAGCGCCGCTCTACGGATCGGGCGAACGAACGGATTCGCGGATGGCCGGCATCTGCGGTTGTAGAACCGCGCAGGCTCCGGACGCCTGTCAGCGCTCGTTGTCGCGACGGGCGGCGAGTTCGCGCAGCCATTTGCGGTGGTGGCGGAAGGCCCAGCCGCCGGTGACCGTGCCGCGGGTCATGGCGCGGATGGTGCCGCGGGTCCAGATCGCCGCGTAGACGTGGGCGACGAAGATCAGCACGGCCAGCACGGCGGCGATGGCATGCACCAGCAGCGCGATCCGGCGCACCGGAATCGACACCAGGTTGGGAAAGTACTGTTCCCAGATCATCACGCCGGTGATCACCAGCAACAGGATCAGAGCGGTCATGCCCCAGAACACCATCTTCTGGCCGGCGTTGTACTTGCCCAGCTCAGGCAGGTTTTCTTCGTTGCCCTTGAGCACGTCGCCAATCCTGCGGCTCCATTCGACGTCTTCGCGGCGCGGCAGGTTGAGCCGCCACATCTGCACGAACAGGCCGAAGAAACTGAGCACCAGCACCAGCCCGACGATGGGATGCAGCCAGCGCGCGATCTGGCCGCCACCAAACAGGTTGGTCAGCCAGTACAGCGAGGGATGGAAGAAGGCGAAGCCGGACAACAGCAGCACGATGAAGCAGGCGGCGGTGATCCAATGATTGATGCGGGTGAAGCCGCGGTAGCGGCTGACCACGACCGGATGCGTGGCGGCGATGTGGTCACCGGCGGCGGAATGGACGCGGGTGTCGGTCATCACGTCCTCCGGTCCGGCGTTTCGTCGCCGTGTCCGTGCCCAGCGTGACCGTCACCGCCGCGACCGGCGTTGTCGACCAGCTCCTGGGCTTCTTCCTCTTCGTGCGCGCTGACCTTGTTGGCCCGGGCGAACAGTCCGTGCAGCGCGGCGCCGGCGATGGCGACACCGGCGGCGATCAGCCCGGCGGTCTTGACCGGTCCCTTCCAGCCTTCGACCACCGGCGAGATGGTCGGGTCAGCCGGCAGGTTCGCGTACAGCGCGGGCTGATCGGCATGGTGCAGCACGTACATCACGTGGGTGCCGCCAACGCCTTGCGGGTCGTAAAGGCCAGCGTTCTCGTAGCCGCGCGACTTCAGGTCGACGATGCGTTCCTGCGCGTGGGCGATCATGTCGTCCTTGGTGCCGAAGGTGATGCACTGGGTCGGGCAGGCCTTGGCGCAGGCCGGGCCTTGTCCGACCGCGACGCGGTCCGAGCACAGCGTGCATTTCTTGCTGACGTGCGCCTTCTGAGAAATGCGCGGAATGTCGAACGGACAGCCGGCCACGCAGTAGCCGCAGCCGATGCAGTTTTCGGAAATGAAGTCGACGATGCCGTTGGAGTACTGCACGATCGCCCCCGGTGCCGGGCAGGCCTTGAGGCAACCCGGGTCGGCGCAATGCATGCAGCCGTCCTTGCGGATCAGCCATTCCAGATCGCCGGTGTTCGGATTCTCGTACTCGCTGAAGCGCATCAGCGTGTACATGTCCGGGGTGAGGTCGTGCGGGTTGTCGTAGACGCCGACGTTGGTCTCGATGTCGGGATGGGTGTCGTTCCACTCCACGCAGGCGGACTGGCAGGCCTTGCAGCCGATGCACTTGGAGACATCGATCAGCTTGGCCACCGGCGTCAGTTGCCGCTCCGGCGCCGGCAGGTTGCTCATGGCCGATGCCCGCACGACATCACCGGGCAGCAGGTTCGAGGCCAGTGGCTGTATCGGTGGGTTCGACACCGCGGTCAGCGGTTGCGGCGCGCGTTCCTTGCTCATGCCGGCACCTCCTGTTCTGCCGCGCGTTCGATGTTGACCAGGAAGGCCTTGAACTCCGGCGTCTCGATATTGGCGTCACCCACGAACGGGCCCAGCGAGTTCGGACCGAAGCCCTTGCGTGCGGCGCCCTTGAAGCCCCAGTGGATGGGGATGCCGACCACATGCACGGTGCGGCCATCGCAGGTCAGCGGCCGGATGCGCTTGGTCACCACGGCCTTGGCCCAGATCTGGCCGCGCGAGGACCACACCCGCACCCGGTCGCCCTTGGCGATGCCGCGCTCGGCCGCCAGTTCCTCGCTGATCTCGACGAAGAACTCCGGCTGGGTCACCGCGTTCACGCGGTTGTGCTTGGTCCAGTAGTGGAAGTGCTCGGTAAGCCGGTACGAGGTGGCCACGCAGGGGAATTCCTCGCGTGAGCCCAGGCCAGCGAGATCGTCGGCGAAGATGCGTGCGACCGGATTGCCGACCATGCGCCGGTTGAGCGGATTCTCGACCGGGCTTTCGAACGGTTCCATGTGCGTGGGGAAGGGGCCGTCGCGCATCAGCTTGCGCGAGAAGAAGCGGCTGGTGCCTTCCGGATTCATGATGAACGGACCGACCTCGTGCGGCTTGGCGGTCGGCGCGATGTCGGGGATGTCGTTGCCGACCCAGCGCTCGCCATTCCATTCGATCAGCTTGCGGCTCGGATCCCAGGGCTTGCCGTCCAGGTCGCAGGACGCTCGGTTGTAGAGTACGCGCCGGTTTGCCGGCCAGGCGAACGACCAGTTCAGGAAGGTGCCCATGCCACCGGGATCGGCGTTGTCGCGCCGGGCCATCATGTTGCCGGCTTCGGTGTAGCAGCCGGCGTAGATCCAGCAGGCACCCAGGGTGCTGCCGTCGGCGCGCAGTTGCCCGAAGCCGGAGACCTGCTGCCCGGCAGACAGCAGCAGGCTGCCGGGATTGGCCGGGTCGGGAATGTCGGTGATCGCGCGGCCGTTGAGTTCCTTCGCCAGCTCGGCCGGTTCCGGATGCAGCGGATCGTGATAGTCCCAGCTCAGGTTGACGATGGGCTCGGGCAGCTTGCCGCCTTCGGTCTGGTACAGCGTGCGCAGGCGCTGGAACACGTTGGCCATGATCCAGATGTCGGTGCGCGCCTCACCCGGCGGTGTCGCGCCGGCCCAGTGCCACTGCAGCCAGCGACCGGAATTCACCGTGGCGCCTTCGTCCTCGGCAAAACAGGTCGTCGGCAGTTCGATCACCTCGGTCTGGATCGATGCGCTGTCGACATCGTTGTAGATGCCGTGGTTTTCCCAGAAGGCGGCGGTCTCGGTGGCCAGCGGATCCATCACCACCAGCAGCTTCAGCTTCGAGAACGCCTCGGTCATCTTGTTGCGGTTGGGGAACGCCAGGATCGGATTGAAGCCCTGGCAGAAATAGATGTTGACCTCGTCGTTCTTGAGCTTGTCGAACATCTTCATCGCGTCGTACTGGGCGATGTCCAGCTTGGGCAGCCAGTGGTAACCCCAGTCGTTCTCGGCGGTGGCGTGCTCGCCCCACATCGCCTTGAGGAAGCTGACGAAGAACTTGTCGTAGTTCTGCCAGAAGCTCATCTGGTTGGGCAGCTGCGGCTTGTTGCCGCGCGAGGTCATGTAGCTGGCGAGATCGACCTCACTCTCGCGCGGTATCGCCAGGTAGCCGGGGACCAGGTTCGACATCAGGCCGACGTCGGTGAGGCCCTGGATGTTGGAATGACCGCGCAGCGCGTTCATGCCGCCGCCGGCGATGCCGATGTTGCCCAGCAGCAGCTGCAGCATGGCCATGCCGCGGATGTTCTGCGCGCCCTTGGAATGCTGCGTCCAGCCCAGCGCATACATCGAGGTCATTGCCTTGTCCGGCGCCGAGGTCTCGCCGATCATCTGGCAGATCTTCAGGTAGCGGTCTTTCGGCGTGCCGCAGACGTTCTCGACGAATTCGGGCGTGTACACGTCCACGTGCTGCTTGAGCAGGTTCCACACGCAATGCGGGTGTTCCAGCGTGGGGTCGCTGAGGATGTAGCCGTCCTCGCCCATCTGGTAGTCCCAGCTGGTCTGGTCGTAGGCGCGCTTGTCCTCGTCGTAGCCGCTGAACAGGCCGTCCTGCCAGCCGAAATCCTCACGCACCAGATAGCTGGCGTTGGTGTAGTTGCGCACGTACTGCCACTGCACCTTGTCGTTCTCGATGCACCAGCGGATCACGCCCATCAGGAAGGCGATGTCCGAACCGGGCCGGATCGGGGCGTAGTAGTCCGACACCGCCGCGGAGCGGTTGAAGCGCGGGTCGACCACGATCAGCTTGGCACCGCGATGGTGCTTGGCTTCGGTCACCCACTTGAATCCGCACGGGTGCGCCTCGGCGGCATTGCCACCCATGATCACGACGAGGTCTGTGTTGGCGACGTCCGTCCAGGAGTTGGTCATCGCACCACGGCCGAATGTTGGGCCCAAACTGGACACCGTGGGGCCGTGTCAAACCCTCGCTTGATTGTCGAAGCCGACGATTCCCATCGAGCGGACGACCTTGTAGGTCATCCACGCGGTTTCGTTGGTGGTCGCCGAGGCTGCCAGGAAGCCGGTGGTGGTCCAGCGGTTCACGGCGGTGCCGGCGGCGTTGCGCTCGATCAGGTTGGCGTCGCGGTCGTCCTTGAGTGCGCGCGCGATCTTGTCCAGCGCCTCGTCCCAGGAGATGTCCTCGAAGCGGTCCGAACCGGGCCGACGGATGCGCGGACGGGTCAGGCGATCCTGGGCATGCACGTACGACTTCAGCGCCGCGCCCTTGGGACAGAGCGTGCCGCGGTTGGTCGGGTGGTCGGCGTCGCCTTCGATGTGGATCAGGTCGGCCTTTTCGCCAGCGGCAAGGTCACCATGCGAGTACATGATGATGCCGCACGCGACCGAGCAGTACGTGCAGATGTTGCGGGTTTCGGTGGTGGTGGCCAGCTTGAAGTCGCGGACATGGGCGGCGGTGGCGGCTTCGGCCGCTCCGAATCCCATGGCGCCCAGCGTGGTCGCCGCCGCCCCGGTTCCCGCCAGCTTGAGGAAGCTGCGCCGGGACAACTCGAGACTCATCGGAGAACTCCTTTCGTACCTGTCGTCGGATGGGTGCGTGCAG
>JAMHVM010000170.1:0-2951 GCA_035911475.1 Lysobacterales bacterium
GGGATCGCGATCTGCATGATCTCGCCCATGATCGAGCTGATCGGGCCCATGCGCGGCACCACGCCTTCGGCAATGCCTTCCTCCATCGACGACAGCCGCTCCGACACCAGCTGCCGGGCACGGAAGATGTCGGTGCTCCAGTCGAAGGTGACGTAGAGGAAGGACAGGCCGGCCGATGATGTCGAGCGCACCGACTCCACACCGGGCAGACCGTTCATGGTTGTCTCCAGCGGGAAGGTGATGAGCTGCTCGACCTCCTCGGCGGCCATGCCGCCCGCCTCGGTCATGATGGTGACGGTCGGCTTGTTGAGGTCCGGGAACACGTCCACCGGGGTGCGCGAGAGCGTGAACGCGCCATAGGCCATCAGAACGACGCTGGCGATGATCACCAGCAGCCGGTTCGTCAGGCTGTTATCGAGTAGCCACTTGAACATGTCAGCGCACCTGGTTGATCAGGGTGGCGCCTTGCGTGGCGATGCGGTCCCCGGCCTTCAGACCCGACGTGACCGCGACGTTCACACCATCGAGGGCCTCGGTCGTGATGCTGCGAGGCTCGAAGAGCTCGGGTGCGGTCTTGACCCAGACAACGGTCTGGTTGGCCGGGTTCTTCATCAGCGATGCGACCGGGACCGCAACGCCCTTGACCTTCTGCTTCGTCTGCACGAACACGCGCACGGGTTGTCCGACGGCCAGGCCGTTTAGGGCCGCACCCTGGGCGCGGAATCCCAGCGGCAGCGCTTGCTCGCGCAGGCTGCGCGCCGCACCCAGGTACTCCAGCGGCACACGCTGGTCGCCGACCGCCAGCGTGGCACTGCCGACATTGGCCGCGAGCGAGGGCTCGAAGGCCAGTGCCTCGATGCGCAAGCGGCCCGGGTCGATGATCTCGAACAGCAGTTCGCGGGCGTCGACCACCTGACCGGCCACCACGTGGGCCGAGGCGATCACGCCCGACACCGGGGCCACCAGCGCTTCCCGCGTCGCCAGGCCGCCGCCAACGGCCGCCATGCGCTCAGCCAGGCTGGCTGCTTCGCTCTCGGCCGCCTCGATGTCCTTGCGCGGCACGGTGTCCGACAACTCCTTCAGCCGCGCCACGCGCTTGTCGGCGAGCGACTTGGCCGCACGCAGCTCGGCCAATTGCGCGGATTGGTTCGATCTCTCGATGGGCGCTGTCGTTGGCACCACGTAGGCCAGCACCTCGCCCTTGCGCACCACCTGTCCCGGGTTGGGCAGGCCGCGCGGACCGGGCTCGATGCGGCCGGCGTTCAGCGGCTGCACCTTGCCACCGGCGTTGGGATCCATCAGCACCTTGCCGTTCAGCTCGACCGAGCGCGGCAGCTCGGCCTCACCAGCCACCATCGTGCGTACCCCCAGCTGGCGCTGGGCCGGCTTGGGCAGGAACACGCTGCCGTCGGGCTGGCGTTGGGGGCCGTTTGCGCTCGGCGCAGCGGGTGCGTCGCCATGGTCATGGCCTTCCCCGGCCTGCGCAGTCAGTGGGCCCACGAGTGCCAGCACCACGCCGAGCCAGGCCAGGCGATTCAGAGAAGCGCGCTTCATGCTGCACCTCCGGCGCGAACCTGGCGGACAGCCATCAGGCGTCTCCCGCTGAACACCAGCACCGCAAGGACGGCCAGGCCGCCAGCGGCCCATCCGGCGAACTCCTTCCAGGAGTGCTCATGCGCTGGCTCATCGGTATGGGCGGCCTCGTGCAGATCGAGTTCGCCGGCCAGCAAATCGACTTCGGCGCCTGCAGTCACAGTCGCCGTGATCGGCAGCACGCCGGGCTTGGGCGCCTCCTTGAGCACCACTTCGTAGGCGTCGTCACCGTGTGCCTCGGCCTTGAACTTGACCCCTGCGATCTCGAGTTCGATCTGCGCGCCGCGCACCGGGGCGTTGTCGGCAAAGCGGTCGAGATAGAGGGTCACCTGCTTGCCGTCGAGAACGCCGACGAGCTCGAAGGTCTCGGACACCGCCGCAAAACGGGGCAGCGCCGTACCCGTGGCGGCCGGGGCGGCGTCGCCGTGGTCATGGCCATCGCCGGCGATGGCCGGCAGGCTGTGGCCGATCAGCACGGCCGCGAGACCGAGCGCTGTCAGGGAGAGGGAGGACTTCATGGGATGGGATTCCTGAAAGGGGTTCGCTGAGCGTGTTCGTGAGCGCGTGTTCTGGCGGCTCACTGCGGCAGCAGGCCGAGGGCCTGCCGCCACGCCGAGATGGCTGCGGCGAGTTCGATGCGGGCGCGCACGGCCTGTCGCTCGGCGTCTGCGGCCTCGGCCTCAATGCGCAAGCGCGTGGGCAGGTCGGACTCGCCCAGGCGGAAGGACTTGTCGAAGAAGCCGCGCGATTCGCGCGCGAGCTGGGCGCGGCGTTCGGTAGCGGCCAACTGCGTCCGAGCCGCGTCGGCGCGGGCGCGGGCGGCTTCGCGCTCGCCTGCGAGGCGGGCACGTTCCAATGCCATCTGCGCCTGAAGTTCGACCGCCTCGGCGCGGGCCGAGGCGACGCGAGCATCGTGTCGGGGACCGGCACCGAAGGGGATGCGCACACCGACCGTGAAAGTCTGCTGGTAGGACTCGCCATACGTGCCCCGGTCGCGGGTGGCGGCGATGGTGAGTTCGGGGCTGGCGCGAGACTGCGTGGCCGCGAGTGCAGCCACGCCGTCTGCGACGGCGGAGCGGTCCTTCAACGAGAGCAGTTCGGCATGCGTCTCCAGGCCGTCCGCAGCACTGGGCATCGTGGACGGCTCGGGTTCGGCGTCGGCGCTGGGCGGCTGGCTGGGTGCGGCAGCGCCTGGCATGTCGACGAGTGGACGAAGCTGCTGCCAGGCGGCCGTGAGCGAACCTTCAGCTTGCGCCACGGCGGCTTCGGCCGCTGCCACGGCGCCGTCGGCCTGATGCTGGTCGGCACGGGCCAAGTCACCGGCCTTCAGACGCTTGCCGACATCGGCCGCGATGCGG
>JAMHVM010000171.1:0-1105 GCA_035911475.1 Lysobacterales bacterium
CGGCGGGTCCGCTGGGGTCCGCAGTAGCTTTGCCACCCGCTGCTAGTGGCGGACGTATTCGAAGTCGAGGGTGTGGCTGTTGATGCCGCGAGCGGGCGGAGCGACCCAGTTGGCGATCTTGCCCGGCTGTAGCACCGGCTTCATCAGGTCGTGGATAAAGGCGCGGTCGGCCTTGCTGGGCAGCCACTTGTCGCGCTGGCTGGCCAGGTCGGCGGCGGTGATAAAGCGCCCATCAGGGTCAAAGTAGTGGCCCGAGTCCATGCCGTACACGCCGATGTGGCGATGGAAGCGGCGGCTCGGCAGCGCCAGCTTGTGCGCATCTCCGCGCGTTCCCAGCAGGCGCTCGATGGTGCGGTTCCACTTATCGACGGCGCGCTGGCAGTCCTGCACGTACTGGTCGCGCAGCACCTCGTTCATGGCGTTGCGCATCGGCACGTTCTGCTTGATCAGCTGGCCGCCGTCGCCGGGGACCAGCAGCTCGTAGTGCTCGCCCAGGGCGACGTGCTCGCTGTAGCCCGCTTCTTTGTAGCGACCCTTTAGGCCCGACGCGAAGAAGTCGGCGGCGTTCGACGAGATCTCGCTGCCAAACAGGTCCTCCGAGAGGCTAAACCACAGGTTGATGTGGCGCTGAATCATCGGCAGCGAGATGCCGCCCGCCGCCATCACCGCCTCTGGGTCATCGCTGCCGGTCTTGAGCATCAGCTCACAGCAGCGCTGCACCACGCGGTCTACGCCGGTCTCGCCGACGAACATGTGATGCGCTTCTTCGGTCAGCATGAAGCGACAGGTGCGCGCCAGCGGGTCAAAGCCCGACTCGGCCAGCGAGTACAGCTGAAACTTGCCGTCGCGGTCGGTAAACATCGTGAACATGTAGAAGTCCAGCCAGTTCACGATCGGCTCGTTAAACGCGCCCAGGATGCGCGGCTTGTCGCGGTCGCCCGAGCGTCGCTCCAGCATCGCCTCGGCTTCCTCGCGGCCATCTTTGCCGAAGTAGGAGTGCAGCAGGTACACCATCGCCCACAGGTGGCGGCCCTCCTCGACGTTGACCTGGAACAGGTTGCGCAGGTCGTACAGAGACGGTGCCATCTGCCCCAGCAGGCGCTGC
>JAMHVM010000172.1:0-8086 GCA_035911475.1 Lysobacterales bacterium
CCCTTGTTGCGGTACTCGGCTTCGCCGGGCACGTTGACGTTGCGCCAGCGCGCGCCGGTGGACAGGATCACCGTGCGGCCCTGCAACTGCGCGCCGTTGCTGAGCGTGACCGTGCTCGTGCCGCCGGGCTGCAGCGAGGGCTCGAGCTTCTCGACGCGCTGGCCGTTCATGATGTCGACGTCGTAGTGGCGCGCATGCGCCTCCAGCGCCGCAGCGAACTTCGGGCCCTGCGTCTCCAGCACGGAGATGTAGTTCTCGATGCCCAGCGTGTCCAGCGTCTGGCCGCCGAAGCGCTCGGCGACGATGCCGGTCTTGATGCCCTTGCGCGCCGCATACACCGCCGCCGCCGCGCCGGCCGGCCCGCCGCCGACGATGAGCACGTCGAACAGGCCCTTGGTGGCCAGCTTCGCCGCTTCACGCGCGGCGTTGCCGGTGTCGACCTTGGCGAGGATCTCGCCGATCTCCATGCGGCCCGAGCCGAAGGGCTGGCCGTTCAGGTAGACGGTGGGCACGGCCATGATCTGGCGCGCGTCGACCTCGGCCTTGAACAGGCCACCGTCGATGGCCACGTGGCGGATGCGCGGGTTGAGCACCGCCATCAGGTTCAGCGCCTGCACGACGTCGGGGCAGTTGTGGCAGGTCAGGGACATGTAGGTCTCGAAGACGAAGTCGCCGTCCAGACCCTTGATCTGGTCGATGACATCGGCCTCGAGCTTCGGCGGGTGGCCGCCGGCCTGCAGCAGCGCGAGCACCAGCGAGGTGAACTCGTGGCCCATCGGGATGGCCGCGAAGCGCACGCCCATGTCGGCGCCGGCGCGGCTGATCGAGAACGACGGGCGCCGCGCGTCGTCGCCATCGAAGCGTGCCGTGATCAGCGGGCTGAGCGCCGCTACTTCGGCAATCAACTCGCGCATCTCGGCCGAGGCTTCGCGATCGTCGAGCGAGGCGACGAGTTCCACCGGCTGCGTCACGCGCTGCAGGTAGCCGGCAAGCTGAGATTTGAGGCTGTCATCCAACATGGCAAAAGCTCCAACGTGATCAAGCAGCCGCCGCGGAACCGGCTCGGTCGGGCCGCTGGCGGCGCCCCCTGGGGGGAGCGCCGTGAGGCGCTTCGGGGGGGTGGTTTCAGATCTTGCCGACCAGATCCAAGGACGGGGTCAGCGTCTTGGCGCCTTCCTGCCACTTCGCCGGGCACACCTGGCCGGGGTTCTTCGCGACGTACTGGGCGGCTTGCAGCTTGCGCAGCGTTTCCTTGACGTCACGCGCGATGGCGTTGTCGTGGATCTCGGCCGTCTTGATCACGCCGTCCGGGTTGGCGATGAAGGTGCCGCGCAACGCCAGGCCTTCTTCCTCGATGTGCACGCCGAACATGCGCGTCAGCGTGTGCGTCGGGTCGCCGACCAGCGGGAACCGGGCCTTGCCGACGGCCGGGCTGGTCTCGTGCCACACCTTGTGCGAGAAGTGCGTGTCGGTGGTGACGATGTAGACCTCGGCGCCGACGGCCTGGAACTCGTTGTAGTGATCGGCGGCGTCTTCGACCTCGGTCGGGCAATTGAAGGTGAACGCGGCCGGCATGAAGATCAGCACGGACCACTTGCCCTTCAGGCTGGCCTCGGTGATTTCGACGAACTTGCCCTTGTGGAAGGCCTGCGCCTTGAACGACGGGACGGTGGTGTTGATCAGCGACATGATGCTTATCTCCTTGATTGCTGGGAATTCGAACCGTTGGAAATTCGATGTCGGCAATTGTGCGTCGCACCAACATATAAATCAAATTGATTGTGCAATGCAATTTCATAGCTGAGATCAATTGACGGGACGGCCGCGCCTGTGACGGCGCAGCCGCGCCTGGGCGGCTGGTCGGACAGGGGGCGACGGCTGACCGTCAGCGGGTCGGGCCAGGCGACGACCAGGCCCGGCGCGGTGATCGCTACCCTGGATCGGATGGCGCGATCTGGCGATATCGGAACGAAGCGCCCAGCTTCAGGATGTGGCCGCGATCCGCGCCAGTGCGGCGCCCAGCTCATCCAGACCGGCCACGGTCAGCAGCCGCTCGGCACCGGTCGGGATGCCGTGCTCGGCTTCGTGGGCCCAGGTCACGGCATAGGGCACGTGGATCGCCCAGCCACCCAGGCTCAGCACCGGCTCGGCATCCGAGCGCAGCGAATTGCCGACCATGACGAAGCGTCCCGCCGGCAGGTCGAACTCGGCCAGTACCCGGCGGTAGGTCGACGGGTCCTTCTCGGAGACGATCTCGATGCGCGGGAACAGGTCGGCCAGTCCGGAACGTTCGATCTTGGATTCCTGGTGGAACAGGTCGCCCTTGGTGATCAGCACCACGGGCCACTGTGCCGCCACCTCCGAGACAGCCGCACGCACTCCCGGCAGCAGATCGACCGGATGGTCGAGCGTGGCCCGGCCGATGTCGACGATGCGATGGATGTCGCGGGCGCTGACCGCACCATCGGTCAACTCGATCGCGGTCTCGATCATAGACAGCACCATGCCCTTGGCGCCGTAGCCGAACACGCGCAGGTTGCGGCGCTCCACCGCCAGCAGGTGCGCCAGTGTTCCAGCCTGGTCCAGGTCGATGTAGCCGGCCAGGATGGCTTCGAAGTCGGCCTCGGCCCGGCGGTAGTAGTCCTCGCTGCGCCAGAGCGTGTCGTCGCCGTCGAAACCGACCAGTTCGATGCTTGCCATTGGTGTTGTTCCGATAGTCCGTTGAGCTTCGATCGCGCGATGACGGTCAGTCGAACATCGCACGCCGGTTCGGCGGCAGCAACGCCAGCCGGGTGCCAGCCAGGCGATCCTGCAGGCTGCGTCGATCGGCGTCGAACAGGCACAGCAGCCAGCCGGCGCCGGCCGGCAAGGCGTTCAGCCAGCCGCACAGATAGCGCCAGCTGGCGCGACCCAGGCTCAGCGCCGAGCCGTCGGCACGTTCCGCCAGCAGTCGCCAGGGGCGCATGCCCAGGGTCTGGCCGCCGTAACGCCAGGACAACGCGTAATAGGCACCGGTTGCCAGCCACAGGGCCGGGTACAGACCCAGCAAACGCGGCCAGTCGACTACGGCCTGACCGCCGTTGAGGGCCACCGCGATCAAGGTCACGAACACCCACAATCCGATCAGCGCCAGCAGGTCGTAGACGAAGGCCAGCAGACGCCGCCACAACGGCGGCGCCGGCAGCAGCAGGGTCGGATCGGTCATTGCGGACTTGGCAGGCGGGCGCGGGCCACGGACCATAGCAGCATGACCCGGTGTCCGCATGGCTTGCATGGGCCCAGACGTAGCGACCTGGCCGCTGCCGTTGTTGCCGCCGATGGCGGCGAGGTGGTGGCCCGAGAGGCCTCGGCGGAACGGCGGTCGCGGCCGGGACTGTCGCCGTCGAGCGAGGCCGCCGACGACACAGGCGGACTGCCCTGATGGCGAATAAGCAGACGAGACCGGATGCAGACCTGCCCTCGCTGACCGGGCACGACAGCGCGCTGATCGAGCGCTTCCTGGACCAGCACTGGTCGGAGACCGGCGCCAGTGGCAACACGCTGTCCGCCTACCGGCACGACCTGCAGGGATTCGCGCGCTGGCTCACCGGGACCGGCGGCACGCTGGCTGGGTTCGACCGCGCCATGCTCTACCGCTATCTGGGTGACCGGCTGCAGCAGGGCTACGCGGCACGCAGCAATGCCCGGCTGCTGTCCTGCCTGCGGCGGTTCGGGCAGTGGCAGGTGCGAATCGGTGCGCGCGACGCGGATCCGGTAGCGCTGGTGGAATCCCCTCGATTGGGTCGGCCGCTGCCGAAGGCGCCGGGAGAACCGGCGATCGAGGCCTTGCTGGCGGCGCCGGACCCGCAAACGCCGGCCGGCCTGCGCGATCGCGCCATGCTGGAGTTGATGTACGCGACCGGTCTGCGCGTCTCCGAGCTGGTTGGACTGGAACTGGCCAACGTCAACCTGCGTCAGGGCGTGGTGCGCGTGCTCGGCAAGGGCGGCAAGGAGCGGCTGGTGCCGATCGGTGACGAGGCGGGGCACTGGCTGGATCGCTACGCACGCGAGGTCCGTCCCGGTCTGGCCGGCAAGCGGGTGGAGCCGGCGCTGTTCCTCGCCGAGCGCGGTGGGCCGCTGACCCGGCAGGCGTTCTGGCAGACGGTGCGCGACCATGCGCTGACCGCCGGTCTGCCTGGCTCGCTGTCGCCGCACGGGTTGCGCCATGCCTTTGCCACCCACCTGCTCAACCACGGTGCCGATCTGCGCGCGCTGCAGTTGTTGCTCGGCCACGCCAACCTCTCGACCACGCAGATCTACACGCTGATCGCCCGCGAGGGCCTGAAGCGGCTGCACGCCAGCCATCATCCGCGCGGCTGACAACGGCCGCCGGCCTCGGGTCGCGAGCGCCAGGCGGGAGCCAGGCGGGTGCCAGGCGTGTCCTTTCCTTATCGACTCACCGTTCGGTCAACCACCCGGAACTCGCCTGCCGGCAACACAGTCACAACGGCTCCTTCGACTACCGCAGGCAGAAAACATGATCCGTTCCAACGCCGCCGCGTGCCTGCTGGCACTGGCACTCACCGGTCCTGCAGCCGCCAATCCGGACGAGACTGCGATCCGCAAGGCCATTGCCAGTCTGGTTCCCGACGCCGTGATCGACTCCGTGGCGGCGACACCCTGGCCGGGCCTCTACGAGATCGCCGTCGGCGGGCAGGTGCTGTATGTGAGCGGCGATGGACGTTACCTGTTCCAGGGAACGGTGTTCGACATCGAGAACAAGGTCGATCTCACCGAGCGCAGCCGCAATCGGACACGCAAGGATGCGCTGGCTGCCTTGCCGGCGGAAAAGCGGATTCGCTTCGCTCCGGAGGACATCAAGCATGAAGTCACCGTATTCACCGCGATCGACTGTGGCTACTGCCGTCGCCTGCATCAGGACATGGCCGCCTACAACGCGCACGGAATCGCCGTCGACTACGTGTTCATGCCGCGCGGCGATACCAGCTCCGAGTCGTACCGCAAGGCCGTCGATGTGTGGTGTGCACCTGATCGTCAGGCGGCCATGACCACCGCCAAGGCCGGTGGTGAGTTGCCGCGCCAGAGTTGCGACAACCCGGTGGAGGAGACCTGGCGCCTCGGCCAGGCCTTGGGTGTTACCGGTACGCCGGCGATCGTCATGGCCGACGGCAGCCTGATCCTGAGCTACCTGCCGGCCGAGGAGTTGCTGACCAGGCTGGATGGCGCCAGGTCCGCCGGGCTGTCCGCAAGCAATTGATGCCGCGAACAAAGTCAACCATCGGGTAAGGCCTTCGGTTGGCAAGCGCAGCGACTGCCACTACCTTAACGGGCCGCCGTGGAACCAACCGATCCTTCGGGTGTCCCACCGCCACTCCTGCTTCCACTTCCGGACTTCCCCATGACCAAGTTGCTCGCTGCCGCCTGCCTGCTGGCGGCCGTCTCCGTTACCGCCCAGGCCGACGACAAGGTGGTCCGTGATGCCATCCTCAAGCTGGTGCCGAATGCCACCATCGATACCGTCGCCGAATCGGTGCTGCCTGGTTTCTACGAAGTCAGCCTGGGCGGCCAGATGGTCTACGTCAGTGCCAATGGCAAGTATCTGGTGCAGGGCAGCGTCTACGACATCGACAACAAGGTCGATATCACCGAGCAGAAGCGCAACGTCAGCCGCAAGGCTGCGCTTGACAAGGTCCCGGCCGACAAGCGGATCATCTTCGCGCCGAAGGAAGTCAAGCATCGTGTCACCGTGTTCACCGACATCGACTGCGGCTATTGCCGCCGCCTGCACCAGGAAATGGCCGACTACAACGCCCGCGGCATCGCGGTCGAGTACCTGTGGTTCCCGCGCGCGGGCCTGGGCAGCGAGTCCTTCCAGAAGGCCGTGAATGTCTGGTGTGCGCCGAATCGCAACGAAGCCATGACCCAGGCCAAGGCCGGCAAGGAAGTGGAAAAGCGCCAATGCGACAACCCGGTCACCTTTGACTACGAGCTGGGTCAGCAGATCGGCATCAGTGGCACGCCGGCAGTGATCACCGAGAACGGCACCCTGCTGCCGGGTTACCTGCCAGCCGATCAGATGCTGGCTCGTCTGGACGCAGCCAAGCAGGGCACCGCCGACTGAACGGCCCAACGCTCCTGCCTTGTTTCGAGCGCCCCGGCTGATGTCGGGGCGTTTCGCTTTCCGGGCGGTGGTTTCTGTGGGCGTGCAGCGCTGTCATACGCGATCAGGTGATGCTCGTTCCCCCACCTGCCGGATCGGGCCGAACCCGCCGGTAGGCTATGCTATGCACACCTGCTGGCCTACGCGCCCATGACTGTCCGCCCGATGATGGTTCTGTCCGGCGCTGCTGCGCTGTCTCCGTTTCGCCTGGATCGCCTGAACGCCGCACTCGCCGATACCGTCGGTGCGACCGGTGTTCGCGTGGTGTCTGCGCACTGGCTCTACTTCGTCGACGCCGTCCAGCCGCTGGACGCGCAGGCGACCCGGCGCCTGGAACGCATCGTCGAAGGTGTTGTTTCCGACCGCTCCGGTGATCCGGCCGACGCCCATGCCGAAGCCGAGCTGTATGTGGTGCCGCGTCTGGGCACGATTTCGCCCTGGTCGTCCAAGGCCACCGACATCCTGCGTCAATGCGGGCTGCCGATCCGGCGCATTGAGCGGGGTCAGCGCATCCGGCTGCAGGCTGACTACGACAGCGGCGCGAAGCTGCCGGCCGGACTGCACGACCCGATGACGCAATCGCTGCTGGCACGCCTGCCGACCGGCGAGGACCTGTTTGGCAGCGGCGCGGCTCGTCCGCTGGGAATCATCGATCTGGCCGAACTCGACCGCGCCAACCGCGAGCTCGGTCTGGCACTCAGCGATGACGAGATCGCCTACCTGCGCGAGCGCTACAGCGAACTCGGCCGCGACCCCTCCGATGCCGAGTTGATGATGTTCGCGCAGGCCAACTCCGAGCATTGCCGGCACAAGGTGTTCAATGCCAGCTGGACCCTGGACGGCGTCGACCAGGACCGCTCGCTGTTCGCCATGATCCGCAATACCCACGCGGTGACGCCGGACGGCACGCTCAGTGCCTACAGCGACAACGCGGCGGTGATCGAAGGGCATCGGGCGCAGCGCTTCCGGGTCGATCCCGACAGCGGGGTGTTCGCGCGCCAGGCCGAACAGGCTGCCTACGCGATCAAGGTCGAAACCCACAACCACCCGACCGCGATCTCGCCATTCCCCGGCGCAGCGACCGGGGCTGGCGGTGAAATCCGCGACGAGGGCGCGGTCGGCCGAGGCGGCAAGCCCAAGGCGGGACTGACCGGTTTCACAGTCTCGCACCTGCGCATTCCCGGTCAGCCCGAGCCGTGGGAAAGTGCGCGCGCGCTGCCTGCTGGTTACGCGACCGCTTTCGAGATCATGCGCGATGGCCCGATCGGCGCCGCCGCCTTCAACAACGAATTTGGCCGGCCCTGTCTGGCTGGCTACTTCCGCAGTTTCGAACAACCGCAGTCGCCGACACTGGTGCGCGGCTACGACAAGCCGATCATGATTGCCGGCGGTATCGGTGCGGTACGGCCGCAGCATGTCGACAAGCATCGGGTGTCGCCGGGTGACGCGGTGATCGTGCTCGGCGGCCCGGCCATGCTGATCGGCCTGGGTGGTGGCGCCGCCTCGTCCAAGGCGGCTGGCGACAACGCCGCACTGGATTTCGCCTCGGTGCAGCGTGACAACGCCGAGATGGAGCGCCGCTGCCAGGAGGTGATCGACGCCTGCATGGCATTGGGCGATGCCAATCCGGTCGTTGCCATCCACGATGTCGGCGCAGGTGGCCTGTCCAATGCCGTGCCGGAACTGCTCAACGACGCGGAAGTCGGTGGTGATCTGGACCTGTCTGCGATTCCCTGTTCCGATCCCGCCATGAGCCCGATGGAGCGTTGGTGCAGCGAATCGCAGGAGCGCTATGTCCTGGCGGTGACCCCAGACGACCTGCCGCGCTTCGCCGCGTTGTGCGAGCGCGAACGCGCGCCATTCGCGGTGCTCGGTACGGCAACGGCAGAACGCCATCTGAGCCTGCGTGACGGCGACGGCACGGCA
>JAMHVM010000173.1:0-15322 GCA_035911475.1 Lysobacterales bacterium
GACCTACCGCACCGAGGTGCTCGACGCCCATCTGTTCGAGGATCTGGATCAGGTTCGGGAGATCACCGACACCTGGCTACAACGCTACAACAACGAACGCCCGCACGAGTCGCTCGGGAACCTGCCGCCGAGCCTCTATCGCCAACAATGCGAGCGGGAAATCTCTCCTTATGAATGCACTACTTGACGGGGAAGGCTACGTCAGGATCGCTGCCATGCTTCGACAAGATCTCTCTTTCAGCCCAAGAAGGAAGGCTTGATGCGATGGAGCTCTCCGGCAACAAAACAGGAAACGCTAACACGATAAACCAATAGCTTTTCATGACACGATCCTAGACGAAAATTACGATCTCAGACGCGACAATCAGCTGGCAATACACATCAACTGAAAACCAATAGAACCTGTGAACAACATTGCGAGAGCGTAGCTGGCGGCAGCCGCCGGAATGCAGCAAGCACGGCACCGAGGGCACACGTCAGCATTGCGAGCGCTGCCGGACTCTACCCTGATTCGGTCGGCGATGGATCTCCGCATTGGAAGTGGATTTTCAGCCGCCCGGCCCTTGAGGCGGACGCCAAGCGGCCACCATCGCGGTGACTCATTCGAAACCGCTTCGATGTATGCGTTCGAGGGTGAACAACTCCGCATTTGCGAGGGTGCTGACGATGCCGTTGCCACCAGCCACCAGCACGCGGCCGTTGCCGAGCAGGGTCGCGGTGAAGTCCCTCCGCCCTTCGATCATCCCGCTTGCACCGAGCAGTTCGTTGGTTCCAGGGTCGAACACCTCGGCAGCAGCGATGGCCGCGTAACCGCCAGCGACGAAGACCTGCCCGGAAGCCAAGGTCACCGCGCAACCGCCGTTGCGAGGCTCGATCATGCTGCCAGCGAGCTTGAACTCGCCGATCGTCGGATCGTAGATCTGGATGTTGGCGGTATAACCCGAAGGCGTGTTGCCTCCAGCGAAGACAGCGCGCCCGTCGTCCAGCAATGTGATCGCGGACGGCGCAAGCGACTCGACAAGATTTCCGGTGAACGAGAATGTTCCAGAGGTCGGATCGTAGCGCTCGGCACTGGCCAGGAAGCCGCCGCCAGCTACCAGCACAGAGCCATTGTTCAAACCGATCGTGCCGAAGTACATGCGCGCAACGTTCATGCTGCCCGTATGCGTGAACTCACCAGTCGCCGGATCGAACAGCTCGGCGCTGTCCAGTGGGCCATAGCCTCCCGCAATCAGTACGCGCCCGTCCGGAAGCAAGGCGGCACCATGCAAGCTTCTGGGCAGATGCATGAAGCCTGACGGAGAGAACGTGCCCGAGGCCGGATCATAGATTTCGGCAAGTCCAACGAAACCGACCAATGGACTGTAGCCACCGACCACCAGAACACGGCCATCCGACAGTTTCGTGGCGGTGAATTGTTCACGCGCATATTCGAGCGCTCCCGTTTCGGTGAATGCTCCGGTCGCGGGATCGTACAGTTCCGCCGCTGCTACGTAGTAACCGCTGCCATCGCGACCGCCGATGATCAGGACTTTTCCGTCGTTCAACAACGTGGCGGTCGCGCCGAACCGAGCGTGCACGAGCGGGCCAGTGCTCGAGAAGTAGCCAGCCGGCTCCAGCCCTTTCGCGTTCGTTTCCAGCGCATTCGACGATGCCGGAAAGGCGCAGAAGCCGGCAAGAAAAACAATGGCAAGGCTTTTTGCGCAAGCAGGCTTTCGGGAAGTTGATTTCATGGTCGTTCCTCCTTTGCGAGGATGAATCTGCGTTGGAATCGGATCGGTATCTGCTCGTTACGGATGCACACGGAATCCGGCAGATGAAGCGAGCTACTCGAAGCTGCCGCTAACGAAGATCGCGTCGGCGTCGGCGAGGATCCTGGCCACGCCGACGCGCGGCTCAACGCCGACATGACTGAACTCACCGCCCGCGTCGATCGCCTCGTCCGCGTCGGCAACGAGCGCGTACACACCGCCGCTCATGGATGGATTCCAGTCGGGGTCGACGGCGCCAGCGTCGTCACCGGACAACCTGGCTATGCCCTGTCGAGACTCGCCAGCGATGCTGGTGAACCAGCCGCCCACATAGAGCGCGCCGCTGGTATCCAGTGCCAACGCGTGAACGCTGCCACCGGCCGTCAAGCCAGGATTCCAGGCTGGGTCGACTGTACCTGTGGTGCCGGACAGTTTGGCTATCCGGCTGCGCGGCTGACCGCCGACATTGATGAAATGCCCACCCACGTAGAGTGCACCGCCGGCATCCAGTGCCATCGCCGAGATACCGTCGTCTGCCGAGGGGTTCCAGTCAGGATGAGCCAGGCCGCTGCCGCTGCCGGACAATCGGGCGAGGTTGCTTCGAGGCTGACCACCAATCTGGGAGAACCAGCCGCCGACGTATACGGCGCCGCCGGGATCCAGAACCAGCGCCTCGATGCCACCATCGGCTGACGGATTCCAGACCGGATCGGCGAGCCCCGCTCCACTGGCGGACAGCCTGGCGATCCTCCCGCGCGCTTCGCCACCGATGTACTCGAACCAGCCGCCGGCGTAGATCGACCCGCCGGGATCCACGGCCAGCGCCATGACCGTTCCATTCGCTGACGGATCCCAGTCCGGATCCACTTCGCCGACACCGCTGCCAGACATCCGGGCGATGTATCGACGAGACTGGTCGTCAATGCGGGTGAACTCCCCGCCGGCGTACACGCGTCCACTCGTGTCCACGGCCAAGGCACGCACCTGGTCGCTGGCCGAGGGATTCCAGGATGGATCGATCCTGCCATCGGCGTCCAAGCGCAACAGGTTTTCGCGGGTCAAACCGTTGACCCGGACAAAGTCGCCCCCGACGATCAGGCCACCATCGGGCTGCCGTGCCAGCGCCCGGACCAAACCGCCTGCCCTGGTGGTGTTCGCAACGCCTGCGCCAACCGTTCCGGTACTCTCGACGGCCGCCAGACCCCATCGGGACTGATCGCGGACGTTGCTGAAGGCACCGCCGGCGTGGAGTACACCACCGGCATCCGCGACCAGCGCAAAAACCTGATCATCCGCCAACGGAGCCCAGCCCGGATCAGCTACGCCCAGGCCACTGCCGGACAGCTTCGCGATCCGGCTTCGGTACTGGCCACCGATCATCCAGAAGTTGCCGCCGGCATGGACCGCTCCACTGGCATCCACGGCCAGCGACCAGACGACATCGTTCGCCGACGGGTTCCAGTCCGGATCGACCGCGCCTGTGCCGGTGCCGGACAGCTTGGCGATGCGCTCGCGGGAAACGCCACCCATGCTGGCGAACCAGCCACCCGCATACACCGCGCCACTGGCGTCCACAGCCAGCGTCATTACCGAACCGCCGCCGCCTGTCGCCGACGGGTTCCAGGCGGCATCGGCCGCACCGGCGCCGCCGCCGGACAGCTTGGCGATCCTGATCCTGGGCTGGCCGCCGATGTTGGTGAACGAACCACCGACATATACCGCGCCGTTGGCGTCCACGGCCAGCGCGTAGACGCCGGCGTTCGCCGACGGATTCCAGACCAGATCGGCCGCGCCGGTACCGCTGCCGGACAGCTTGGCGATGTTGTTGCGTGACGACCCGCCAATTCCCTGGAAACCGCCCCCCACCAGCACCGCGCCACCGGCATCCACGGCCAGCACATCGACCGAAGGCGAAGCGCCTTGCGCCGATGGATCCCAGGCCGGATCGGCCGCACCCGTGCCGCCGCCGGACAGCTTGGCAATGCGGCTTCGGGGCTGGCCTCCGATATTGGCGAAGCGCCCGCCGACGAAGACCGCGCCACTGGCATCCACAGCCAGCGCCCGGATCTCGCCGTCCGCCGAGGGATTCCAGACCGGATCCAGCGTGCCATCGGGCCGCAGCCGCGCGATGTTGTTTCTCGCCAAGCCGTTGACGTGGGTGAAACGCCCACCGAACACCAGCCCACCATCGGGCTGGCTCGCGACGGCTCGGACCTCGCCGGTCGTGGTCAGCTCAAGCCTGGGAAACACCTGCGGTGCCGGTGCCGGCGCCTGCGCCCAGGTCGCCATGCTCGCCAGCAGGCATGACGCCGCCAGCAACAACGCGCTTGTGTGATGACTCCTGCCCATCTGCTTCCTGCCTCCCTTCTGTGGCGCGTGGGGTCGGTGCTGCCCTACCGTTGCCTCCGGCGGCGGTATGCGCTGCCGCCGGCTACGTAACAAGGAGCAGACACCGGTCGGCTTGTCTCATCCGAAGACCAGCCGTATCGACAACGCATGCATCGCTGCAGCACTCATGGCGGCGCTGTCCGGCGGTAGAAGTAGGCGCGACGGTCGCTGGAATCCGGCGGCTGACCGGCGGCAGGATCGCGGCCGTACCACCAGCCCATGTCCTCGATCAGGTACAGCACATCACCGACACTGGTGAACAACTCCCATTGCCGCCGGAAATAGTGGGTAGTGCATTCCCCGACCACCGGCTCCCGATCGATCAACACCACGGTCTGATTGGCGGCGTTGCGACAGTAGCGATACACCACCGATCCGGGCGACGGGAAGCTCCAGTGATAGTGGTCGCCGAGAAAGGTCTGGCCGATCAACGGCCCGGAATGGTAGTAACGCCAGGTCGGCGCGTCGCGCGCGTCGTTGGCCACGGGCCCGAATCGGAACGTCGAGTCACCCGATACGCGACCATCGACCTGCAGGTAGTTGCCTGGAACGTCGCCGGCTGCCAGCCAGTGACTTGGCGAGGTAGATTTGCGCGGCAGCAGGTGACTGGAGAAATAGGTGCGACCGTCGTTGAATTCGAGCAAGGTCATCACGTCGAGAACGCCGGGCGCTTCCTCGCGAACCGGAAACACCAGTGCGCTGCGGTCGGCATAGCTCAGCCGCAGATAGCCCTCGGGTGTGACCGCCCAGGTCAATATTTCCCCGGTGTCGAGATTGCTGCCGTTGCCGCCGGCCAGCAGCTCGCTGCGGCTGCCGGAGACCAGATAGGTGCCGTAGGTATTGGCCAGCACGTCGTTGAACAGGTAGGTTCCCGGCACGCTCGCTGCCTCGAAGTCCGGCAACTGGTCCTGATGAACGACCAGTTGACGTGACTCACCCGCCGTGTGCTCGTCCGGCAACTGCCCGACGTTGAACGGGAAGGTGGTGACGGCGATTGCGTGGTAGGCAATGACCGTGTACTGCGTGCCGGTCTGGATGGGGGTGATCCGGGCAGCAGATGTCCTGCTCTCGGCGTAGACCTGCGTGGGCACGCCGTTGATCAACCGGGTCGGATAGGAAATCGAGGCACGCTCGCCAGCGAAATCGATGTCCAGCGTCTCCGTGCAACTGTCCTCATAGGTGTCCGCACCGGAGGAATTGATATGCCGACCCTCGCCGGCACCGGTCCTGCGGAAGACCTGGCCGGAGATGATGTTCATCTGCTGCCCCAGATAGCGCGCTTCGATCGCCACCAGCGCATCGCTGCCGAAGTGGTCACAGAACGGCTCATTGAGCATCTTGACGACATTCGCGATCCGTCCCGGAGATTCACCTTCGATGCGCTCGACTTCACCCTCGTAGAAAACCGGGTCCAGCAGCATCTCCAGCGTTGTCGTCGAACCGCGCGATGACGATGACAGCGTTGAAAAACCGCCATCCTCGACGATGATCTGCACCATCGCAGTTCGCTCCCGGAGATCATCGATGTCGATCTGGGCCATGCGATCGGCGAGAACGCACTCGTTGGCCACAGGCACGCCGGGTTCCTGCAAGGTCACCAAGGCATAGCGGGCTGTGCTTTCCGACGAGAGCGCCAGCCCCGGGGCGTTGGCGACACGAACCGTTCGTCCGCGCGGCGTCTGGTCGACCAGGTGGCCGACCCGCCCCAGGTAGGAGGCCAGTTCCAGATACTCTTGTCCCGAGCCGGCCGTTCCGCGCGCGCGCAGCTCGAGCATGGTGTCCATCGGCATCGGCGGCAGCTCGATACCGAACATGCCGGCATTGCTGTCCACTTCGGCCAGCACGGTGGTGCCGCTGCGAAGCTGTACGCGGAATGCCCCGAGGGAGCCGATGACTCCGCTCAGAACCAGGTAGGAACCGGGGTGTTCAAAGTCGCCCTTGTAGACGGAATCGATCGTGCAAGGCTCGCCATTGGCGACCTCGCCAGCACTCGGAACTGACGAGGTCGCCGCCGGCGCCCCCAACACCCCGCCCGACCGGGCCGCCACCGGCGCAACCACCACCAGCGCGGCAAGGCACAGCGCGAAACTACCCAGCGCTCCACAGGAGACCCTGGACCACCACGAGCCGGATCCTGGCTCGCCCCCCAGTCCGTTCACGCTCAAGGGCTTTGCCGACATTGCCACTTCCTCCCGGATATTGATCCTTGCCGTTGCGATCGCGACACAGGAACGACCGCTGCCTACGCTGCGCCAGCGCCTCACATACCGCTCAACGACATGCCGTTGCCCCGGAACCTCATCCTGCCCCATTCGGGACAAGTTCCAGAGTCGATGAAGACGTTAGAGTCCCGGTGCCGGCTTCCGCATCACCCGTTCGAGTGAAACGACCTGATTGCCTTTCAGGACAGCCCGCGCCTGGACCGGATCAGCCGGGACCGGACAAACCGATCAGGAGCTGGATCAACTCTGCCTGACGATTGGTCCGGGTTTTTTCGAACAAGCCCCGCAACTGGGTCTTGATCGTGTTCTCGCTCAGGCCAAGGCGGTCGGCGATCGTCTGCAGCTTGTCGCCGCCATCGAGCAGCACCTGCGCCAGACGGGTCTCGGCGGGGGTGGCGCTGTAAAGCCGCTCCAGCGTTCGCGCTGCCAGCAGCAGCCTGCGATGGGGGTCGATGATGAATACGATGGCGATAGCCCGACGATCGACATGGGCCAGCTCGCTGCGCTCGGACAGCGGCGCCATCCGCACCAACAGGGGTGTCAGTGCATGATTCCTGGTCACGGAAACCCCATGCGAGAACAGCGGGGCTCGGAGCGGGTCAGGCGAGATCACATCCGCGATGCAGCAAGCGAGTTGATGCTGTTCCGAGGACCGAACAGCCTCAAGGCGATCGATCAACCGGGCACCGGACCCTGTGGTGCGGGCCAGCCCGAGGCCATCGTTGCGTGCCAGAAGTTCCCTTGCCATGGCATTGACATGGACCACCGCACCCTGCTGATCCAACAGCACGATTGCGGCAGACAGTCGGTCCATGGCCGCCAGCGTCGATGCCAGACGCAGCTCGGCGTCGCGAAGATGCAGCATCGTGCCCAGGGCACAGGACAGATGCCGCAAGGTCAGTGCATGCAGCTGCCTGTTGCGATCGTCGAAGACGCGGTCACCGCGGCCGCCGTAGATCGCGCAGACCGTGTTCGGCAGCAGCTTGGCCGTGGCGTCGAAAACCAGTCCCGAGCACAGACGCCGGATGTCCATGCGGGAAAGGAATTCGCGATAGAAGCGCGAGGACTCGAACTCGTGATCGGCAACCAGATCGGAGTCGATGACCGGTTCGCCCAGAACAGTCCCGCGCCGGATACCGGCCTGCATCCACAGATCGTGCTCGATGTACCGGGTTGCCCACTCGACGAGGAACTCTTGCGGAATTCCGTGCGGAAACACGAAACCACCCTCGGCGGGAGCACTGGTCGGCGTGAACAGCATGGCCTTGTCCCGACCATGCAGTTCGGCGATGGCCTGTACCGCACCCGGCCATTGCGAAGGATTCACCGCGGCGTCGTAGATGGTTTCGACGACTGCACTGAACTGCGCCATATCCGCCGCAGCAAGCATGTTCCCTCCAACGGCTTGTCCTCAGGTATGGAGCGACAGGCTCATCAAAAGTCTCACCAGATCCGCCTGGCGGTGCGTACGTGTCTTGGCGAACAGGCTTTGCAGCTGGGTCTTGAGCGTGTTGTTGCTCAGACCAAGCCGGCGGGCGATCTCTGGCAGCCCGTCGCCACCCAGCAGCTCCCTGGCCAGCCGCACCTCCGCACGCGTGACGCCGTACAGGCGCTCCATCAGCGCGCCGTCCATGGCGGCCGCGCGGTCGGGATCGCTGAGAAAGGCGATGGAATGGGCGTGCCGGTCTGCGTGCGCCAACTCCCCGGTCTCGGCCAGTGGTGCCAGTTGCAAGACCAGTTCGCGGCGTCCCGAAGGGCGAAGCAGTTTCAGGCCGTGGTTGAAATGCGGCACACGGGTCGGGTCGCTGTCGGCGATGGCCGTCAGTTCCCGGCGAAGGCGTTCGTTGTCCTGGCCGTTGAACGCATGCAGGCGGCCCTCGCCGGGAACCAAGGGCGATCCGCGGCGCAACGAAAGGCCATCGGCGGCGTCGAGGATCTGTCGCGCCGCCACATTGGCGAACAGGACCGCGCCTGACCGATCAAGCAGGAGGACGCCACCATCCAGACGGTCAAGCGCCGCCAGCGTCGAGGCCAGGCGCAGCTCGGTATCACGAAGCCGCAACATCGTCCCGAGCGAGCGGGACATATGGTTGAGTGTGAGGCGGTGCAACTGCCGGTTGCGCTCGCCGAAGGGCTCCGCCTTTGGCGGGCCGTAGACCGAACAACCGGTCATGGGCATTTCGCCGGCCCTGCCATCGAAAACCATGCCGGTACACAGGCGGCGGATATCGTGATGGATCAGGAATTCGCGAAAGAACCGCGATTCCAGCAGCAGTGAATCGGGCACCAGATCGGTGTCGATGACGGCCTCTCCCGCCGTCAGATTCCGGGTCATGCCAGCCTGCGTCCACAGGTCGTGGTCGATGTAGCGGGTGCCCCAGTCGAGCATGGCGGTCTGGCTGATGCCATGCGGGAAGGCGAAGCCGCCGCGATCCGGGGCGAGCACTGGCGTGAACAGCAGCGCCTTGTCGGAGCCATGCAAGTTCGCCACGCGCTCGACCGCGACTGGCCAACGGCCGGGATCCAGCGCAGCCTGATAGATGCACTCGACAGCGCCACTGAACTGGTCGAGCACTCTTGCGTCGAACATGTGCAGCCCTCCCGCGCCGCGTTCCCACACCCCTGTGCACCCGGTTCGTCGGACGCCCCGCTCCCATGCCCGACCAGGCCATTGTGATCCTGTCGCGGGGACGGCGCACCTGGCCGCACAATGCCGGTTCTCGGGAGGCTTGTTCGCGCACCTGTGCCCTTGCCGACCGACCCGCCGGCTGGCTGGCTGTCGACGCAGCCGGGGACTACTTTCGGCTCGCCGCGAACCCGTCGATTCCAACCTTGCCGGCCACCTCACCGGCAGCGATCAGCACCACCTCGTCGGCCAGCGCCAGCACTTCGTCAGGCTGGTGCGACACCATCACCATGGCCACCGGCAGCGCCTGCTTGAGCGCACGCAGATGAGCCAGCAGGCTGGTCCGCGCCTGGCGATGCAGACCGGTCAGCGGCTCGTCCAGCAACAGGATCCGCGGCGCCGAGAGCAGTGCGCGGCCGATCGCCACCCGCTGCCGCTCGCCGCCGGACAGGCCATCCGGACGTCGCGCCAGCAGCGATGACAGATTGAGCAGGGCGACGATGGCCTGAAAATCGGCCGGCTCGCGGCGTCGCGCGCGCGCGCCATAGAGCAGGTTCGCGCGCACACTCAGATGCGGGAACAGACGCCCGTCCTGGAACACGTAGCCGATCTCCCTCTGCGCCACGGGCAGGTCGATCCCGGCCGCACGATCGAACAGCACCCGGCCATCGAGCACGATACGGCCCCGGGTTGGCGTGAGCAGACCGGCAATGGCATCCAGCACGGTGGACTTGCCGGCGCCCGATTCGCCGAACAGGGCCAGGCAACGGACGTCGGCGCTGAAGGTCACCGACAGTGCGAAACCGCTGCGATGCTCGTGTTCGACGGCGACTTCAATCATGGCGCCGCCTCTGCCACAGCGTGCCGCCCAGTGCCGCGGCGATCACGGTGGCGGCGATGGCGACGGCAAACGCCAGCCAGGCCAGACGCAATACCCCGTCCTCGCCACCAGGCAGGTTCATCATTTCGTAGATGGCGATCGGCAAGGTGCGGGTCTGCTCGGGAATGTTGCCGACGAAGCTGATGGTCGCGCCAAACTCGCCGAAAGCGCGCGCGAACGACAGCACGCAACCGGCGACGATGCCGCCGGCGGACAAGGGCAGCACGATGGTGAGGAAGCGGCGCCAGGCACCGGCACCCAGGGTTTCCGCCGCCGCCTCCAGGCGCCGATCGATGCCGTCGAAGGCAACCCGGATCGACAGCACCAGCAAGGGAAAACCCATCACCGCGGCGGCGATCACCGCACCGGTCCAGCGAAACGCCACCACGATGCCGATGCTCGCCAGCCATTCGCCCAGCCAGCCGTTGCGACCGAATGCCGACAGCAGGAAATAGCCGGTGACCACCGGCGGCAGGATCAGCGGCAGGAACAGCAGCGACTCGACCAGGAAGCGACCGGGAAAGCGGTGGCGTGACAGCAGCCAGGCTAGTGCCAGCGCCGGTGGCAAGGACACCAGCACACTCACGGTGGCCACCTTCAGGCTGAGCCAGACCGCCTGCCAGTCCTGCGGGCTGAGCCAGTCGCTCATTGCGGAGACGAGGGCTTCAACCGTGATGGCGGCGCTGGCCGCGATGGCGGTGACGGCGGCGATTCCATCGCCGCCTCGTGCGCTTCCGACAGCACATCGAAACCGTGGCGCTCGAACACCGCCGCGGCTTCCGGGCCGCGCAGCAGCGCCAACCATTGCCGGCCGGCCGCGGCATTGTCGGCGTCGACCGGCACCGCTGCCGGATAGACGATCTGCGGATGACTGGCAGCGGGAAAGGTGGCGACCACGCGCAGCGACGGCTCCATGACCGCATCACTGCGATAGACGATACCCAGCGGCGCCTCGCGACGACGGACAAAGTTGAGCGCGGCGCGGACGTTCTCGGCCGCGACGATTCTTGTCTGCAGTTGCGGCCAGACCCCGAGCCAGCTCAGCGCGGCGCGACCGTAGCGCCCGGCGGGCACGGTGTTCGGCTCGGCCATGGCCAGGCGACCGTCGACCCCCAGCAGGGAAACCAGATCGACACCCCGCTGCAGCCGAACCGTGGCCACGTTTTCCAACGGCGCGATCAGCACCAGGGCATTGCCCAGCACTTCCACGCGATCCTCGGCGCGCACGCGTCCATGCTCGACGAGATGCTGCATCCATTCGCGGTCGGCGCTGATGAACAGGTCGGCCCTGGCGCCGTGCTCGATCTGCCGCGCCAGTTGCGAGGACGCGGCGTAGCTGATCGTCGGCCGGGGCAGGTCGGCAGCCCAGGGCTGGCTGACGATCTCGTCCAGCGCCGGCTTGAGGCTGGCAGCAGCGAACACCAGCGTGTCGGAAGCGATGACCGGATGCAGCGAAAGCAGCCCGAACATGGCCGCGGCCAGCCACCGGTGAAACACCGCACGGCAGGTCATGCTGGATTGGGCCTCAGCTGCGCTTGAAGCGGCTGGCGGTCTGCGATCATCCGATGTTCGACGAAACCGCAGCATCATGGAACCTGCCGATGGCAGCAGCCGGCCTCGTTGAAAACGCCCCGGCGGCTCATAGACCGGGGCGTTGAAGCGCGCTCGGCGCGCGTTGTACCGGTGTCGAGCGAGACCGTCTCAGGAGCCGATTTCGACGAACACCAGCTCGGCGCCGGAAGCCTTCACCGCCTCTTCCACCGCCGCGCGATCCTCGGGCTTGCCGACGAACACCACGCGGATACCGCTGAACGCGCTTTCCGGCACCGAGGCGAACACCTCGCCGAGGCGCGATGCCAGCAGCGAGGAATCGAACGAGCCGAAACCCAGGGTGGTGTCGCGCTGGATCGGACGCATCACCGTGTTTTTCATCGTCAGGATCTGGTTCTCGCGAGTCTCCTCGTCGGAATTCAGATACAGGGCGAATGGCGGCATGCTGCGGCGCTTGATGTTCTTGCCGATCTGCTGGCCGACATACGTGCGCCAGGCTTCGTCGTCGCCGGCTGCAGGGACCGCGAGCGGCGCAGCGGCTTGCGACTGGTTGCTCGCAGCGGACTTCTCATCCTTGTTGCAACCGGCAAGGAAAACGCCGAGGGCCAGAACGGCCAGGACAGCAATACGCGGGTATCGACTCATGCGTGCCACTCCTCGTTGGACAGGTTGGCGCCGCCTGTCGACGCCGGATGGATGACAGCGGCCAGTATAGCCGGCAGTCAACCGAATCTCTGTTTCAGTGCAGCAGAGACCGCCGGATGCACAAACCCCGAGACATCACCGCCGAACCGCGCGATCTCGCGCACCAGTGTCGAGGAAATGAAGCTCCACTGCTCCGAGGGCGTCAGGAAAAGGGTCTCCGCCTCCGGAATCAGGTGCCGGTTCATGCTGGCCAGCTGGAACTCGTATTCGAAATCGGAAACCGCACGCAGTCCGCGCAGGATCACGCCGGCATTGATCTCGCGAACGAAATCGGCCAGCAGGGTGCGGTAGCCCACCACCTCGACATGCGGGACATCGGCCAGCGCCTCGCGCGCCAGCGCGATGCGCTGATCGAGCGGGAAGGAAGGTCCCTTGCCCGGATTTTCCGCAATACCGACGATCAACTGGTTGAACAGCGGCACCGCGCGGCGTATCAGATCGATGTGACCGTTGGTCAGCGGATCGAAGGTGCCCGGATAGACGGCAACGCGCGGGCTGGTCGGCATCGGCGTGGGCTCCTTTCGGCTGGCGGCTGGCTGCGGTCGCGGGCCGGCAGATTAACCGAGGAGCGCGTCCGGCAGAAACCCGGCAGGTCTAGCCGAGCTGATCGCGACGATACAGTGCGTAGCGGACACCGCCGGCGCGTGCCTCGCGCCAGGGCGATCCGGCAACCGGCGCGGCCTGCTCGGCCGGCCATTCCAGATAGACCAGTGCCTGCCCGGACAGCCAGTCGGCCGACAACAGCGCCGCAACCGACCGGGCCACCAGTTGATCGGCATACGGTGGGTCCACGAAGACGATGTCGTGAGGCCGGGCCGGGCTGCGCTGCAACCAGGTCAGCGCGTCGCCGGACTCGATCGCCACCTGGTCGGCAGCGAGCAGCGCGCAATTGGCACGCAACTGTGCCAATGCCGCCGGGTCACGTTCGATCAAGGTGACGCTGGCGGCACCGCGCGACGCCGCCTCCAGCCCCAGTGCGCCGGTGCCGGCATAGAGATCCAGGCAGCGGCTGCCTTCGATCACCGGCATCAGCCAATTGAACAGGGTTTCCCGGACCCGGTCGGGCGTGGGGCGCAGACCCGGCCGATCCGGAACCGGCAAGCGGCGCCCACGCCACTCCCCGGCGATCAAGCGGATCCGGCCCGCGGCGGCTGGCGATGACGTTTTCCTACGGGACACGGGTGCTAGCATAGCCAGCCCGAAAGCAAGCCATCGACATGCTAGGCCTGTTCCGACGAAAAAAGGCGCCGACTCCGGACGCCACCGCACCGGCAACCGAAGCGCCCGCCGGAAGCGACGAACTCCCGATCACACCGGCCATTCCGGTCCCACCGCAGCCGGCGCAAACGCAGATGCCGGAAGCGAAAGCCGCCGCCGATCCGGCAGCGCGTACTGTGGCCCCGGCACCGGCACCGCCGGCAAAATCCGGGTGGCGCGCGCGTCTGGCCGGCAGCGCCCTCGGCGTCGGCCTGCGTTCCCTGTTCTCGGACAATCCGGAGCTGGACGACGACCTGCTGGAAGATCTGGAGACGGCACTGCTCACCGCCGATGTCGGCATCACCGCCAGCACCGAGCTGGTCGAGCAGTTGCGCAAGGAAATCCGGGCACGTGCCTACCGCGATGCCAACGCCATGCTGGTCGACCTGCGCCGCCGCCTGCGGGCCATGCTCGATCCGGTCGCGCGACCGCTGGTCGTCGACACGACGCGCAAGCCGTTCGTGGTGCTGATGGTCGGCGTCAATGGCGTCGGCAAGACCACCAGCATCGGCAAGCTGGCCCATCGCCTGCACCATGAGGGTCATCGGGTGGTGCTGGCTGCCGGTGACACCTTCCGTGCGGCAGCGGTCGCCCAGTTGCAGACCTGGGGCGATCGCATCGGTGTGCCGGTCTACTCGCAAGGCCAGGGCGCAGACTCCGCCTCGGTGATCTTCGACGCCCTGCAGTCCGCGCGGGCGCGTGGCGAACAGGTGCTCATCGCCGACACCGCCGGTCGCCTGCACACCCAGGCCGGGCTGATGGACGAGCTGGCCAAGGTTCGCCGGGTCCTGGCCAAACTGGATCCGGATGCGCCGCACGAAGTGCTGCAGACCATCGACGCCACCACCGGCCAGAACGCGGTCAACCAGGTGCGCCAGTTCCAGCAGGCCGCCGGCGTCACCGGCCTGGTGGTGACCAAGCTCGACGGCAGCGCCAAGGGCGGCGTGGTGTTCGCGCTGGCGCGCGAATTCGGCCTGCCGATCCGCTTTGTCGGTCTGGGCGAAGGCGCCGACGACCTGCAACCATTCGACCCGGATGCGTTCCTCGACGGCCTGCTGCCCGAGAACCTGGGCGGCTGACGATGCTGCGCGGCCGCCGCGCGCTGATCGCCACCGGCATCCTGCTGGTGTTGCTGGTCGGCGCATTGTTCGGGGCCCGCTGGGCGTTGCGACCCGACAACCTGGCCCGCGTCACCAGCAACTGGGTCGAACGCGAACTGGGCGCCGAGCTCAGCTTCGGGCAGGCCCCGGGCGTACGCCTGGTGCCGCGCCTGCAGCTGAGCCTGCGCGATCTGAACCTGCAACGCAATGACGAACTGATCGCCAGTGTCGGCGAGCTCAATGTCGCCCTGCCCTGGTCGGCGCTGTGGCGCGACGGCCTGAGCGTGGAGAGTCTGGTGCTGCGGCAACCGCTGATCTCGCTGCCTGCGCTCAGCGCGCTGTTGCGGGACCTGTCGAAACCGGAAACCCCGGCGCAGGCACCGACCTTGCCGCAGATCGCAGTCGGTATCCGCATCGAGGACGGCAGCCTGCTGTCAGGACCCGGCGACGACGCCTGGCGGCTGGACCGGATCTCGATGGTGACCACACCGCTGCGTGAAGGCACCAGCTTCCACCTCGACGCCGGCGCGCGCATCCATGGATCGCAAAACCGCACCGTATCGCTGACCTTGAATGCCACCCCGGACAGCGCCGGTCGCGCACTGAAGCTGGACGGGATCAACGCCAAGCTGGTGGTCAGCCCGGACAACCAGCAACTGGACGCCGCGCTGGCGATGCAGCTCGACGGCCGTGTCCACTTCGACCGCGACGGTCTGGCGCTGATCGAACTCGACGGCGAAATGCCAGGCTGGCCGGACTGGCTGCCCAATGTCCTGGATTTCGCCAGCGATCGCCCGACCACTCTCACCCTGCGCTGGCTGCAGGCGGACCAGCCGCTCACC
>JAMHVM010000174.1:0-2468 GCA_035911475.1 Lysobacterales bacterium
GGAGAAGGCGATGATCGGCGTGACGTGATTGCCGTCGATGACGGTCCGGGTCGGGTCGACGTGGGTTTGCCTGCAGTCGCCGTTGCCGTCCTGGACGTAACCGCCGTCGATGGTGACCTGGCGGCCGTCGCGGGTGTGGTGGACCAGCGGCCGGTCCAGCTCGTAGCGACCGGCGCGCAGTTGCAGCCAGTCGTCCTGGCCATTGTTCTCGGCCATGGCCAGCGCCTGGCGCAGCTCGGCAACGGTGCCGATGCAGAAGGTCTCGGCCTGCGCGGGCGCAGCAATGACAAGCAGGGCAGCCAGCATCACGCTGGCAGTCAGTGGACGGATCATGTCGGGTTCCTCGCGGGCTTGATCGGGAACCTGCCGATACGCACGGCGAGTGCCGGAACCGCCATGACCGCATCTCCGGCGCCAGCGATGCCAGCGATCCCTCAGGAAACGGGGCTCATCGCGGAATCGTGTGGGCGAAGCCGGTACCGGCAACGCACCAGGATCGCCCCAAGACCACCGAAACCCGAGACCGTCGCACCCGCGAAGGCGGGTGCCCAACGACTATCACGCCCACCTCACGGCTTGCGCGATCGCAATCGCTGGCCGCAAATCCGTCGGTACGGATTGCCCAGCTCGATCAGGCGCAGCTTTCATAGTCGCTGGATTCCCGCCTTCGCGGGAATGACGGCGCGGGAGGTCCAGGCCAGATCCGGCAGCCGGCCCCGACACACCAACAGCGGCGGCTTGCACCCACGCGAGTCCGCGATGAGCCAGGGACAGCTATGGCGAACAGACGTCTTGCCACGCTAATCCGCACGCCATCAATGCCATGGCGGGATCGGCAATCCACGGTCGTATCACCCGGTATCCGAGCGCATCGCTCCGTACCGGACCACTCGCATGAGCCTTCACCAGCATCGCCGCAGCCAACGCCGCATCCTTCGTCGCACAACGGGCTTCGGTGCGCTCGCCACGCTGGCACTGCTTGCCGCCGCTGCCACATCGGCCTTCGCGCAGAACAGCACCTTCATCGAGGTGAGCAAGATCGTCAGCGGCAACTGGCCGCAGTACGACGGCGTGCCGTTCACCGTGCACATCGGCTGCGACGCGATGATGCCGGTGGTGGTGGATGTGCCGGCCGGTGGCAGCGTGCTGGTGCCGCTGAACTCCGACGAATTTCCGCCCGGCTCATGCACCGTATCCGAGCCGATGGAGACGCTGCCGGCGGCAGCGGACGGCTACCAGTGGCTGGCGTTTCCGCCACAGACGGTGATTCCGGTCGGTTACGAGACGGTGCCGGTGCTGGTCAACAACCGGCTGCGCGCTGGCGGCCCAGGACCGGACTCGACCATCGAGATCAGCAAGGAGGTGATCGGCGGACCGAATGACATGGCCGGCACCTTGTTCACCGTTGCAGTGGTTTGCGATGGCGGCGCCCCGATGACGGTGCAGGTACCGGCCGGCGGCAGCGCCGAGGTGGTGCTGGACCCGAACCAGCCGCTGCCGCAGCAATGCACCATCACCGAACTGGCCGATCCGTTTCCGCCGGCACCGGCCGGTTATGTCTGGGTGGATTCGCCGCCGGATGCCGTTGTCGTGCAACCGGTTGGATTCGAGATCGTGCGCGCGCAGATCGTCAATCGCCTGCGTCCGCTGGAGACGACAGCGGCACAACCGGTGCCCACCGCCTCGTCCATGGCGCTGGCGCTGATGTCCTTGCTGCTGCTGGCCGGTGGCTGGTCGGCGATGCTGCGCCGGCAGTAGCAAGGCCCCGCAGCCATGCGGGCCTGGCAATCCGGCCACCACTCGCGGGCCGCGGTGGCGGGTTCGGGCACCGAGCGGCGTAGAGCTTGATGACGGCACCCGCCGGTTCCGGGGGGAATGGCGCGCGGCATCCATCGGATGCCGCTTCCGCCGCCGCACGCACGCCTTCCTCCACCCGCCCGAGTCCGACCATGCGCATACGCCCGAACCATGCCCTGCTCCTGTTTCTTCTGGCCGCTGTCCTGACCGGCTCCAGCCGTTTCGCACAGGCGGCCAGCGATGCCGCCCGCGCCCCGGAAGACATCACCTACGCCTACAACCTGTTCGACTGGGATGAGACGCCGCGCGGCCTGTACACGATGCGCATCGGCGACTTCAGCGAACTGACCTGGATCGGCGACCCCGGTGAGGATCTGCACGCCTGGACCTTCTCGCCCGACGGCAAGACCCTGTACGCGATCCGGTCAAACGACAAGATGGTCCCGGTGCTGGGTACGGTCGACACCGCGACCGGCGAGTTCAATGCCATCGTCACGCTGGCGACGATGGGCATGCAGTACGTGACCGGGCTGGCCATCGATGCGGCCACCGGCGAAGCCTATCTGTCCACCAGCCACCATCTGGCAAGCGTGGATCTGGCCGAGGGCACGGTCAAACACATCGGTCCGTTCGAGCTGATACCGGGCGCGATGGTCGACCTGATCATGCAT
>JAMHVM010000175.1:0-1194 GCA_035911475.1 Lysobacterales bacterium
CGGCCGGCCATTGGCTCCCACCGTGACCTCGGCATACCCGTACTTGGTGATGCCGCCGTCCTGGAACCGGAAGCCCAGGTAGCCGCTGGTGTTGGCCCAGGGCGCCGTCGCCGTCGAGGCCGTGCTCACCAGGAACTGCGAACTGGCACCAATCGTCGCCCCGGACTGCAGCACCGCATAGGTGCTGCCGTCCAGCGAGACGCCGCCTTCACTGCCGTTGGCATTGAGCGGCCAGAAGAACTGCAAAGTCGTCGCCGTGCCGTACGGGTTGAAGTTGTACGGCGCGGTGTCGCACACGCAGGTCTCGCCGTCCACCCACTTGATCGCCCCCCCGGTGAAGTCCGGAGCCGGCGTCCAGTTCAGGTCGTCGATCACCACGATGTCCGGGTTGCCGGTCTCGCAATCGGGCAGACCCTCGGCACATTCGAAGCCGTTGGCGAAGATCGCATCCGGCTGCGGCGTCTCACCGGTGATCTCGGTGTCCACCGTCGCCGTGTTGTTGCCCGGCGCCGGATCGGTCTGCGCACTGCTCACCGTCGCCGTGGTCGTCACCGTACCCGGCACCGCCGTGGCGGTCACTTCGGTCTCCACCACCAGCGCCGGGGCAAACCCGGACACCGGCACCGACCCGGTCAGCGCGCAGGTCACCGTGCCGGCGTCGTCGGCACAGCTCCATTCCGTGCCGCGCACCGCGCCATGCGACTTCTCGCGCGCCTCGGCGCGGCCCGACACGAAGCCCAGCTCGGCCGGCAGGGTCAGTTCCACTTCCACCCCCGTCGCCGCATCCGGCCCGAAGTTGATCACCTGGGCGACCAGATTCACCGCCTCACCGGCTTCGGCCTGACCCGGCGTGCCGCTCAGCGACAGACCCAGGTTCGCCGTATCTCCCGGCTTGGGGCCTTCGCCACAGGACTGGACCTTGATGTCGTCCACGTACCAGCCATCAGGTACCCGACCCACCGACGAATCAGTGGCCATCCGCCAGCGGAAATGCACCGTCTGGCCGGCATAGGCGTTCAGGTCAACGATCTGGTTCTCCCACGGCCGCGGATCACCGCACCAGGCCTGCTCGCCACCGGCCGGACTGCTCCAGGCGGTCGAGATCGGGCCGTCGTACGGCCGGGTCAGCATCGCCGAGCTGGGCAGCTGGGTCCAGGTCGAGCCACCGTTGGTGCTGATGTCCAGCAGCGCGCC
>JAMHVM010000176.1:0-1296 GCA_035911475.1 Lysobacterales bacterium
GACCACGCGACCCGAAGATGCGACGGCGTCGATCAACGCCGACTGGAAGGGCGCGTTTGCGGCGGCGGCTTACGCCACGGGACCGTCGGGCAACTCGGCGTATGACGGCATCCGTCGCTATCCGTACTCGGCGGACCTGGACAAAAACCCGCTGATGTTCCGGCACATCCAAAACGGCGTGGCGCTGCCGATGATGCCAGCTCCGGCGTTTGGGCAGACGGGCACGACGAACTCGGAAGTGCATAACTCGGGCGAGGTGTGGACCAGTGCGCTGTGGGAGTGCTACGTGGCGCTGCTGAAGGACACCGGGCGCTACACCTTCGCGCAGGCCAGCCAGGCAATGCGCGAGTACTTGGTGGCGTCGCTGAAGCTGACCCCGGTAAATCCGACGATGATCGAGGCGCGTGATGCGGTGCTGCTGGCGGCACTGGCCAAGGACCCCAAAGACTTCGAGCTGTTTGCGCGGGCGTTTGCCAAGCGCGGCATGGGCGTGGGGGCCGTGGCTCCGGCGCGCGGCTCGGCGGATCATGCGGGCGTGGTCGAGAGCACGTCGGTCGGCGGTCAGATCGTGGTCGAGTCGATCACCCTGACCGATGCGGGCCGCTCGTGCGATGGCGACGGCATCCTGGACAGCGGCGAGCTGGGCGTGCTGACGGTGAAGCTGCGCAACACCGGCACGCTGGCGTATACGGCGCGCGCGACGCTTAGCAATGAGGATGGCACGCTGCAGTTCGCAAGCGGGGCCTCGATGGCGTTCCCGACGATTGCGCCGTACAAGACTGGCACCAGTAAGATGCTGGTGGCGCTCAATGGTCGTGTGCCTGCAGGCGTGGTGTTAAACATCAAGGCGTCGATCAATGGGACCAACCTGGCCCAGCCGGGTCCGGTGGTGGCGTCGCGGTCGTTTGTCGGCAACTATGACTTGGTTCCGGCTTCGGCAGCGGATGACTCGATGGACGATGCTGGATCGCCGTGGACCAAGGCGGGCGATACCAAGCTGGATGTGACGCAGCCGTGGCGGCAGGTGTTTGAAAATGGCGGCGGGCGCTGGTTTATCCCCGACCACACCTCCGAGACCGATCAGTACTTGGTTTCGCCGCCGCTGACCGTCAGCAGCACCGGCAGCTTTGGCTTTAACGTCGTCCACCGCTACAGCTTCGAGGCCGACACGTTTAGCAACTACGACGGCGGCGTCATCGAGATCAGCACCGACGCAGGCGTCACCTGGACCGACCTGGCGATGGGCCTGACCAAGAATGGCTACAACGGCAAGCTGTGGTCGCTGAACGTGCCGCT
>JAMHVM010000177.1:0-1746 GCA_035911475.1 Lysobacterales bacterium
TCCGTGCCGCCCGACAGCGAACCCGCCACCGGCGAACTCGGACCCGATACCGGGCGCGCACGCGCCAGACCGGTCTCGGTCACTTCCCATTCCAGATCGCCGTCGCCGGTGTTCGCCACCGTCAACGTCTGCGTCACCGTCTCACCCGGCGCCTGCGTGCTCGACAGCTCGCTCGGATCCACTTCGATCACCGGGTCGCCGCCGCCAACGGATTCCACCGTCAGCGTCACCGGCACTTCCACCAGCGGTGTGACCGGGTCATTGCTGGCGACGCAGATCGATGCGTCGTAGCTGCCGGCCGCCAGACCGGTGGCGTTGAAGCCGACGGTCACATTGGCTGAACCGGCTGGCGCGACGGTGCCGGAATCCGGAGCCGCGCTCAACCAGCCCGGCAGCGCGCATCCACCGGCTTCACCGGTCTGGATGAGGCTGATCAGACGACCCGCGACGCCAGCGACCTTGGTTTCCACAAGACCGGTGCCGTTGCGGGCGATCTCGTGCACACCAGAACCGTTGGTGGTCAGCACATTGCCGTTGCCCAGCTCCCAGGCACCGCGGTTGCCGGTGACACCGGTGAGCACGGTCAACTGTGTGCCGACACTGTCGAGCTCCCAGACACCCGAGGTCGGACTGAAAGCTGCTGCCAGCACGTTGCCACTGGCCAGCGCCTGGACCTGCTGCGGGAAGTTGATCGCCGTGTTGAACACACCGATCGCCGAGCCATCCAGACCAAAGCGGTAGATGTCACCAGCACTCGACGAGATCAGCACATCGCTGGCGCGGAACTCCAGGAACCACGGTGCCGTCAGACCGCCGGCGCCGCCGTTGATGAAGTTGCCCAGATAGTTGCCGTCCAGGTCGAACTCGGCGATCGCGCCGGCGTTGGCACCGGATGTGGCGCCATTGGTGACCAGCAGATTGCCGCTGACCGGATGGATGGCGATGCCGCGGACGTTGTCGATGATCGCCGTATTGGCCCCACCGGCAGGTGCGAACACACCCAGTGGCGCACCATCCAGGTCGTAGGCCCAGACCACGTCGGCGTTCTGATCGGAGATCAGGAAGCGCTCGCCGTCCGGATGCAGTAGCACATGCTGGAGCAGGTTGGTTGCCGGATCGGCCGGAATGAAATCCGGATCCAGCAGCGCACCGGTTTCCGGATCGAAGGCCATGACCCGCTTGTTGGTCGACTCGACCACCAGCAGCACGCCTTCTTCGATCAGGCCGCGGCGAGCGTCACCACGAATGAACGGCTGGTTGGCAGTCGCGGACGCCACCGAGTGGTCGATGCCCGCGATTTCGTCAGCCGGCGAACCGACATGGGCTGGTGCGTTGCCACCGGGATTCCCGAACCCGGCAGCCAGTGCCTGACGACGCAACTCGGCGCGCAGTGCGCTCGGCTTGAAGCCGTCGGTCTGGATCTCCCACTCCAGCGGACTGCCACCGGTATTGGCGATGGTCAACGCCTGCTCATCCGTCTCGCCCGGCGCCAGCGTCGACGACAGGCTCTCCGGATCGACATCAATCACCGGGTCGCCACCGGGGCCCGGGAAGATCACGCGGTACGTGCCCAGGTTCGCCGCCGTGCCCAGATCGGTCACGTCGTCGGCCGGGAAGCGGACATTGCCGTCATCGGGCGCCGTCAGCAGCGCCGTGTACAGCGCCGGGGTGATGTTCCACGTCGCCGTGCCGGCAAACGCCACCTGGCCCGTCGTGAACGTCGTCGTCGCCGTCGCGCTGTAGCTC
>JAMHVM010000178.1:0-2141 GCA_035911475.1 Lysobacterales bacterium
GCAACCCGGCGAGGTGCTTGGAGCGGGCGGACGTGTCTTGAACCTCCTTGATCTGTCGGACGTGTACATCACCTTCTTCCTGCCCGAAACCGTGGCCGGCCGCGTTGCGCTGGGTTCGGAGGTTCGCATCATTCTGGATGCCGCGCCCGAGTATGTGATTCCAGCCACCGTTTCCTTCGTCGCCAGCGCAGCGCAGTTCACCCCCAAGACGGTGGAAACCGCCAGTGAGCGACAAAAGCTGATGTTTCGCGTGCGCGCACAGATCTCGCAGGAGCTGCTGCGTAAGCACCTGAACCAGGTCAAGACCGGTCTGCCCGGCGTAGCCTGGGTCAAGCTCGACGCCAAGGCCGAGTGGCCTCAGAACCTCTCCGTTCGTGTGCCGGAGTAAGGTATGAGCCACAGCGCGCAGCTCGCGACCGTTGCAAGTGTCCGCCAGGTAAGACTGCGCTACCGCGACGTCATTGCCTTGGATGGCATTGACCTGGACATCCCCGCTGGACGGATGGTCGGTCTGATCGGCCCCGACGGCGTGGGTAAGTCCAGCCTGCTCTCGTTGCTGGCCGGTGTGCGCATCATCCAGGAAGGCACGGTCGAGGTGCTCGGTGGCGACATGGCCAGCAAGGCCCACCGCAAGCTGGTGTGCCCGCGCATCGCCTACATGCCGCAGGGGTTGGGCAAGAACCTGTATCCGACGCTCTCGGTCGAGGAGAATCTGCAATTCTTCGCGCGGCTGTTCGGCCATGACGCGCCCGAGCGCCGCCAGCGCATCGATGAGCTGACCCAGGCCACGGGCCTGTTCAAATTCCTAGCACGTCCGGCAGGCAAGCTCTCCGGGGGCATGAAGCAGAAGCTGGGCTTGTGCTGCGCGCTGATTCACGACCCGGATTTCCTGATTCTCGATGAACCGACGACCGGCGTGGATCCGCTGGCGCGCGCACAGTTCTGGGATCTGATCGAACGCATCCGCGCCGACCGCCCCGGCATGAGCGTGATCGTGGCCACCGCCTACATGGACGAGGCGCAGCGCTTCGACTGGCTCGCCGCCATCGACGACGGCAAGGTTCTCGCCACCGGCACACCGAAGGAATTGCTGGAAAGAACAGGCAGCCCGAACCTGGAAGAGGCGTTCATCCGCCTGCTCCCAGAAGAGAAAAAGCGCGGGCACAAACCGGTGGTCATTCCTCCCTTGCCGGAAGACGGCGCCGACGACATCGCCATCGAGGCCAAAGGGCTGACCATGCGCTTTGGCGACTTCGTCGCCGTCGACAGCGTGTCCTTCCGCATCCGGCGCGGTGAAATCTTCGGCTTCCTCGGCTCCAACGGCTGCGGCAAGTCTACGACGATGAAGATGCTAACCGGGCTACTGCCGGCGAGCGAGGGACGAGCCTGGCTGTTCGGTCATGAGGTGGACCCGCATGACTTGGACACCCGCCGCCGCGTCGGCTACATGTCGCAGGCATTCTCGCTCTACAGCGAAATCACGGTACGCCAGAACCTGGAGTTGCACGCCAAGCTGTTCAGCGTGCCCCCGAAGGACATTCCGGGCCGCGTCGAAGAGATGGTGGAGCGCTTCGGCCTGGTGGAAGTCATCGACAGCTTGCCGGCCAGCCTGCCTCTGGGCATACGCCAGCGCCTGTCGCTGGCAGTCGCCATGGTGCACAAGCCCGAACTGTTGATTCTGGACGAGCCGACCTCCGGGGTCGATCCAGTAGCGCGCGATGCATTCTGGCGGCTGCTCATCGAGCTGTCACGTCGCGACCGGGTGACGGTCTTCATTTCCACCCACTTCATGAACGAGGCCGAACGCTGCGACCGCATGTCAATGATGCATGCGGGCAAGGTGCTCGACAGCGACGTGCCCGCCAAGCTGGTCGAGAAGCGCGGCGCTAAAACCCTCGAAGAGGCCTTCATCGGCTACCTCATCGAGGCGGAGGGCGGCACGGTCGCTCCCGCCGGCCCCACCGAGGCCGCCAATACGGCGATTCAGACGCCAGCGACACACACTGAGCACATCGGGCACAACGCTGAAGGCTTCAGCCTGCGCCGCATGCTCAGCTATCTGTGGCGCGAAGCACTGGAACTGCAGCGCGATCCGGTGCGCGCCACCCTGGCGCTGGGCGGTTCGCTGCTCCTGATGTTCG
>JAMHVM010000179.1:0-40878 GCA_035911475.1 Lysobacterales bacterium
GCGTGCTTGCCGCCCATCCCGGCGGCCTTTACATTGTCGCACCCTTGGCCGGCTTTTCTCACCCTTTTCCGCATCCGGCGCGGACACCCCGGGCCGAAACGGCCCCCGAAAGGCGAATCTCCCCCTCATGTTCAAAACCTTGCGCGGCCTGTTCTCCAACGATCTGTCGATCGATCTGGGCACCGCCAATACCCTGATTTATGTCCGCGGACAGGGCATCGTCCTGAATGAACCCTCGGTGGTCGCCATCCGCCAGGATCGTGGTTCCGGCGGCCCGCGTGGTCCGCGCTCGGTGGCCGCGGTCGGCGGCGACGCCAAGCGCATGCTCGGCCGAACTCCCGGCAACATCGTCACCATCCGGCCGATGAAGGACGGCGTCATCGCCGACTTCACCATGACCGAGCAGATGCTGCAGACCTTCATCCGCAAGGTGCACAAGTCGCGCCTGCTGCGCCCCAGCCCACGCGTGCTGGTTTGCGTGCCCTGCGGTTCGACCCAGGTGGAGCGACGCGCGATCAAGGAATCGGCCGAAAGCGCCGGTGCCCGCGACGTGTTCCTGGTCGAGGAGCCGATGGCGGCTGCGATCGGCGCCGGCATTCCGGTGGCCGAGGCGCGCGGTTCGATGGTGCTGGACATCGGCGGCGGCACCTCCGAGGTGGCGGTGATCTCGCTCAACGGCATCGTCTATTCGCAGTCGGTGCGCATCGGTGGCGATCGCTTCGACGAGGCCATCATCAACTACGTGCGGCGCAACCACGGCACCCTGATCGGCGAAACCACGGCCGAGAAGATCAAGGTCGAGATCGGCTGCGCCTACCCGCAGAACGAGGTGCGCGAGATCGAGATCTCCGGCCGCAACCTGGCCGAAGGCGTGCCGCGCGGCGTGACCATCAACTCCAACGAGATCCTGGAAGCGCTGCACGAACCGCTGTCGGGCATCGTCTCGGCGGTCAAGTCGGCGCTGGAGCAGACCCCGCCGGAACTGTGTTCGGACGTGGCTGAGCGTGGCATCGTGCTCACCGGCGGCGGCGCCTTGCTGCGCGATCTGGATCGGCTGATCGCCGAGGAAACCGGCCTGCACGTGCACGTCGCCGACGAGCCGCTGACCTGCGTGGCACGGGGTGGCGGCCGTGCCCTGGAGCTGATCGATCAGGGCTACGGCAACGACTTCTTCGCTGCCGACTGACATGGCGCCATGTATCTGACACGCGCGGGGTGGTCCCGGCCGATGCCTGGTCGCGACTCCCCGGCGTTGACGCTGTGGTGCAGCCGGGCAAGCCCGGCTCTACGGGTCCGGGTTTCGATGAGACGTTCTCTTGGCAGGTCGATGCTGGGCAGGTTGCCGGATGGGCCGTGCCGAAACGACTTGCGGCGAATATGGCATGGTCGCGACGCCAGCCCGCATTTCTCACACCCGTCCGTCGCGAGGGCGTCGAGACCGTGTCGTGGCGCGGACAACGGAGCGGTGGACGGCGATGGCGTAGCCGACACCACGTCGAGCCGGCCAACGAGAGCAGACCGCGTCACCGCACCAGGATCGGCGGCCGTGGCAGGAGGGATGTGAGAAATGCGGGCCAGCAGTGCGGGAGCTGCGCGATAGATGGCGGTTGCCAACGAAAAACAGGCGCTGTTCAGTGGCAGCCAGGCTGACACGCTGCGTCTTATCGTCTATCTGATTGCGGCGGTGGTGCTGATGGTCACCGACTACCGCAGCGGCTACCTGCAGCAATTGCGGGCCTGGTCCGGTGCCATCGTGGTACCGCTGTACCGGATCGCCCAGGCGCCGGTGGATGGCTTCCGCTGGCTTTACGAGGCCGGTGGAGAGCGGGTCACACTCAAGCGCGAGAACGATGCCCTGCGTGCCGAACTGTTGCTGGCGCAGGCGCGGCTCAATGCCGCCTGGCTGGAGGCCGAGCGCAGCCACGCTGCCAGCGGGCTGGCCGATGCCGCTGGTCGCCATGGCCTGACCGGGCGCATGGTCGACGTCTTCGACATCGATCTCGATCCCTACCGGCACCGTGTCGTGCTCGATGCCGGTTCGGCTACCGGCGTGCGTGTCGGCCAGCCGGTGATCGATGCCTGGGGCCTGGTCGGCCAGGTCACCGCCACCACCGGCGGCACCGGCACGGTGCTGCTGCTCACCGATCCGACCCATGCCGTGCCGGTACGCAACGGCCGCACCGGTCAGCGTGCGGTGGCCCAGGGCATCGGCCGCGATGACCGCGTTCTTGTGCCCAATCTGCCGCTCAACAGCGACCTCCGCGAAGGCGACGAACTGCTCAGCTCCGGCCTGGGCGGCCGGTTTCCCGCAGGGTTCCCGGTCGCCGTGGTGCGCGAGATCGGCACCGATGCCAATGGTGCCTTTGCCCAGGCGCTGGCCGAGCCGCTGGCGCAGCTGCGCCTCAGCCGCCAGTTGCTGCTGCTCAGCGAAAGCCCGGTCACGTCTGTCGACGAGGGTTGGCCGTCGGACGGTGTCGGGCCGCCACAGCCCGTGCCCGCGCAGGACCCGGCGAGTACGCCATGAAGCTGCTGCGATCGCCCGGTCTGAACTTCGTGCTGGCGCTGTTGCTGGCCTATCTGGCGACCCTGCTGCCGCTGCCGGGCGCGCTCGCGCATTTCAAGCCGTTCTGGCTGGGGCTGCTGGTGATCTGGCTGGCGCTGGAGCAACCCTGGCGTGGCACCCTGGGGCGTGCCTTCCTGATCGGTCTGGGCGCCGATCTGCTGCTCGGCACCTGGTTCGGTGAACACGCGCTGCGACTGGTGGTGATCGTGTTCATCGTGCGTCGTTTCCGCGCGCGGCTGCGCTTCTTCACCCTGTGGCAGCAGACCCTGGCGGTGGGCGCCTTGCTGCTCAACGACCGCGTGGTGATCCTGATGCTGCGCAGCTTCGAGTCGGCCATGATTCCGGAGGCGACCTTCTGGTTGCCGGCGTTGACCGGCATGGTGTTGTGGCCGTTGCTGGTCATGGTCTCGCACGATCTTCGCCAGCGCATGCGTTCAGGGCCGGGATGAATCGTCGGCGTCGTCACGCCCCGGTCAAGGACGGCATCGCCGAGGCCATGCTGTTTCGCGGCCGCGCCATCCAGGGCTTCGTGATCGTGCTGCTGGCCTTGCTGGCACTGGCCGGCCGCTACGTCTGGCTGCAGGTGGTGCATCACGACGAGTATGCGACCCGGGCCGAGAGCAACCGCATCCGTACCCAGGCGGTGGCGCCGGCCCGTGGACTGATCTACGACCGCAACGGCGTGCTGCTGGCGGAGAACCAGCCGGCGTTCCGTCTGGAACTGGTGCCCGAGCGCGTGCAGGATCTGGACGCCACGCTGGCGGACCTGGGGCGGCGGGTGGCTCTTGGGCCGGATGAGCTGGAGCGCTTCCGGCATCTGTATCGTGGCGCCCGGCGCTTCCAGCCGGTGCCGCTGAAGTTTCGCCTCAACGAGCACGAGATCGCCCGCCTGGCGATCGACCAGCATCGGTTCCCGGGGGTGGACATCACCCCGTACCAGAGCCGCGTCTACCCGTATGGCCCGCTGTATTCGCATCTGGTCGGCTATGTCGGACGTATCGACGAGAACGACCTGACCCGGGTGGATCGCCAGCGCTACGCGGCCACGACCCACATCGGCAAGAGTGGCCTGGAGCGCTACTACGAGGATCGGCTGCACGGCTCGGCCGGGCTGGAGCGGGTCGAAACCCATGCCAACGGCCGGCCGCTGCGGGTGCTGTCGGCATCGCCGCCGGGGCCGGGCGAACATCTCTACCTCACCGTGGACCATCGTCTGCAGGCCGTCATGGCCGAGGCCTTTCAGGGCGAGAACGGTGCCGCGATGGCGGTGGATCCGCGCAACGGCGAGGTGCTGGCCATGGTCAGCCTGCCCGGATTCGACAGCAACCTGTTCGTCGGCGGCATCAGCCAGTCCGACTATTCGGCCTTGCTGCAGTCACCGGATCGGCCGCTGTTCAACCGCGCCGTGCAGGGCGGCTACGAGCCCGGTTCCACGCTCAAGCCGCTGCTGGTGGTGGCCGGGCTGGAGCTGGGTGTGCGCCGCGCCAGCGACGGGGTCCGTTCCACCGGCCAGTTCCAGTTGCCCGGCCATTCCCAGGTGTACCGGGACTGGCGCGCCGGCGGCCACGGCTGGATCGATGCCCGCGAAGCCATTGCCCAGTCGGTCAACACCTACTTCTATCAGCTGGCGCTGGACATCGGCATCGACCGGATGGGCCAGTACATGGGCCAGTTCGGTTTCGGCCAGCCGACCGGTCTGGACCTCAACGGTGAATCCAGCGGCGTGCTGCCGTCGCGCGAGTGGAAGCGGCGGCAGATGCAGGAGAACTGGTATCTGGGTGAGACAGTGATCGCCGGCATCGGACAGGGTTACTGGGTGACCACCATTCCGCAGCTGGCCCGCTCCATGGCGATCCTGGCCGAGAATGGTCGCGATGCGCCCCTGCACCTGCTGCGCGCCACCAGCAACGGCATCGATACCCGGCAGATCGCCCACGATCCCGGTCCGGCCCGCCAGATGGCGGTTCGCGATCCAGGCAACTGGCAGGTGGCGGTGCAGGGCATGGTCGATGTGGTCCATGGCGCCACCGGCACCGCGCGTGCCATCGGCCTCGACGCGCCGTATCGCATCGCCGGCAAGACCGGGACCGCACAGCGCGTGTCGCGTCGCGCCGCCGGCAGCGGCGAGCTGGCCAGGCACCTGAGGCACCAGGCCCTGTTCGTCGCCTTCGCCCCGGCCGAAGCGCCCGAGATCGTGCTGGTGCTGGTGGTCGAGGGCGGTGGCAGCGGCTCGCGCGCCGCCGCGCCGGTGGCACGACGCATTTTCGATGGCTGGTGGCGCCTGCGTCAGGCGCCGGAGTCGGCATGAACCTGACCCGGCGCGCGCCCTGGCTCGGTTTCGATCCCTGGCTGCTGGGCTCGGTGCTGCTGCTCGCCGGTGTTGGCCTGGCGATCCTGTACGGCGCCAGCGGCGGCAACACCGCGCTGGTGACCAACCAGATGGTGCGCTTCAGCATCGGCCTGCTGCTGATGCTGGTGGTGTCGCGGATGCCGATCGCCTGGCTGCAGAGCTGGGCACCGCTGATCTATCTGCTGGCCTTGCTGCTGTTGCTCGCGGTCACGGTCATGGGCGTGGGTCGCGGCGCGCACCGCTGGCTGGATCTGGGTTTCATGCGCTTCCAACCCTCGGAGATCGCCAAGCTCGGGCTGCCGATGATGCTGGCGGCGGTGTTGCACACCCGGCCGCTGCCGCCCAGCCTGCCGACCTTGCTGTGGCTGGGCGTGCTGATCGCGGTGCCGGTATTGCTGATCGCCGAGCAGCCGGATCTGGGCACGGCGATCCTGGTGTGTCTCAGTGGCCTGTTCGTGGTGTTCCTGGCCGGCCTGCGCTGGCGCTGGATCATCGCCGTGTTCGCCAGCGCCGCCGCAGCCATTCCGGTGATCTGGCATTTCATGCATGAATACCAGCGCAACCGCGTGCGCACCTTCCTGGATCCCGGCAGCGATCCGCTGGGGCAGGGCTGGAACATCATCCAGTCGCAGATCGCGGTGGGCTCGGGCGGCGTCACCGGCAAGGGCTATCTGGCCGGTACCCAGTCGCAGCTGGATTTCCTGCCCGAGCACACCACCGACTTCGTGTTCGCGGTGTTCGCCGAGGAATTCGGCCTGGTTGGTGTGGTGGTGATGCTGGCGCTGTACGCCTTCATCATCGCCCGCGGCCTGGTGATCGCCGCGCGCTCGCGGCACACCTTCGGTCGGCTGCTGGCGGGCTCGCTGTCACTGACCTTCTTCATCTACGTGCTGGTCAATGGCGCGATGGTCGCCGGGCTGCTGCCGGTGGTGGGCATGCCCATGCCGCTGGTCAGTTATGGCGGCACCTCGGCGGTGACCCTGCTGATGGGGTTCGGGCTGATCCTGGCGGTGCATCGTTCGCAACGGCGGCTGCGTTAGCCTCGCCGGAGAAACGAGTGGAGAGGAAAGAGGAACGAGTGCAAGCAGTCCGCCGCAATGGCTCGGGCGCGCGCTTCCACTCGTTTCTCTTTCCTCGTTTCTCTCTCCTCGCCGCCGGGGAACTGCCGATATCCCTGGCAGGTCAGCTACCATCTGCACAAACCAACGCGGGATCCTGCATGCATCGTTTTCTGGCTGTCGCCTCGACCTTCCTGATTTCTGCCACACCGGCCCTGGCCGAACGTTTTCCCGGGCAAACGGAGTTCTCCCGCGAAGTCGCTGCCGAAACCGGCCAGACGCCGGAGCAGATCGATGCGGTGCTGGCCGACGCGAAGAAACTGCAGAGCATCATCGATGCGATCTCGCGGCCGGCCGAGGCCAAGCCCTGGCGCGATTACCGGCCGATCTTCCTCAACGACGCCCGCATCCAGGGCGGCAAGACGTTCATGCGGGAAAACCGCGAACTGCTGGAGCGGGTCGAACACGACACCGGCGTGCCGGCGGCGATGATCACCGCCATCATCGGCGTGGAGACCAGCTACGGCCGGATCACCGGCAGCCACCGGGTGCTCGATGCGCTGGCGACGCTGGGCTTCCACTATCCGCCGCGCGCGGACTTCTTCCGCGGCGAGCTCAAGCACCTGTTCCACTTGGTGCGCGAGGAAAACCTGCCGATCGGCGAGATCAAGGGTTCCTACGCTGGCGCCATGGGCTGGGGCCAGTTCATTCCGTCCAGCTACCGCAACTTCGCCGTCGACGGCGATGGTGACGGCAGGCGCGACTTGTGGAACTCGCTGCCGGACATCGTCGCCAGCATCGCCAACTACTTCTCCGAGCATGGCTGGGCCGAGGGTGGCGTGGTAGCCCTGCCGGCGCGTGCCGATGCCGACGCCCAGCCGTTCCAGCGGGACGGCCTGAACCTGACCACCACGCTCGGTGCGCTGCGCGGCATGGGCTACCGGGTCGATCACGAGGGCGGCGACGAGCTGCCGGCGACCCTGCTCAAGCTGGAGGGCGCGGCCGGCGACGAGTATTGGGTGGTGTTCAACAACTTCTACGTGATCAGCCGCTACAACCGCAGTCCGCTGTACTCGCTGGCGGTGCACCAGCTGTCGCAGGAACTGGCCCTGAGCCGCGACGAAGGCCGGGTCCGGCGCTGACATGCTGGCGCGCCAGCAACCGGAATTGCGTTGATGGGGTTCGGGCCGACCGCTGGGCGCCTCGCGGTGGGCTTGCTGCTGGTGGCGATGCTGACCGCCTGCGGCGGGCGCGGCAAGCAGGTCCGACCCACGCCGGCTGATCCGGGCACGTCGCCCGGCGTGACCCGGCCTGCGGATCCCGCGGCACCCGATCCCTGTGCGGTGGTGTACGAGCATCGCGACGAGGACTACACGCCGGGCGGCCTGTATCGACCCGGCCAGCGCGACCATGCGCCGGTCGGACAGCCCGACTGGACCGCGATCGCGCAACCGGTGCCCCGCCACGAACCACTGGCCGCCTACGGCAACCGCAGCCCGTATTCGGTGCTGGGCAAGTCGTACCGGGTGCTGGAGGATCCGCGCGGCTATCGCGAGCGCGGCATCGCCTCCTGGTATGGCGCCAAGTTTCACGGCCGCGCCACCTCCAGCATGGAGCCGTATGACATGTGCGCCTTCACCGCCGCGCACAAGACCTTGCCGCTGCCCAGCTATGCCCGCGTCACCCATCTGGACAACGGCCGCAGCATCATCGTCCGGGTCAACGACCGCGGGCCGTTCCACGAGGGCCGAGTGATCGATCTCAGCTACGTGGCGGCGCTGGCGCTGGGCGTGTACCAGACCGGCACCGCCCGGGTCGAGGTGGAGGCGGTCGTGCCGGGCGGTGCCCCGCCACGGTCGATTCCGGCGTCGGTGGCTGACCCCGGCAGCGCCAAGGGACGGGTCTACGTCCAGCTCGGTGCCTTTGGCGAACGCGACAATGCCCGCGCGCTGCAGAGGCGCTTGCGCGATGCCGGTGAGAAGGCCGAGGTCGTTCGCGGCGAGGGCGGCAGCGGTCGCCTGTATCGCGTCCGGCTTGGGCCGTTCGCCAATGCCGCGGCGGCCGAGCGCGCCCGGGCCCGTATCGGTGAACGCGGCTTCGCTAGCGCAACCATCGTGATCGCAGACTGAACCTGCGACGATGGCCACAGATGACCGTATCCACCCGACGGTTTACCCTGCCGCACGGAACCGCTGCGCCACCTGTGCCGGTGCAGCGCGTTCGCCAGACTTCCGGAGATCATCGCTTGTGAGAAAGACCCTGTTGCTGCTGCTGGCCGCCACCGTGGCCGTGGCCTGCTCCAAGTCCGACCAGCCCGCCAACCAGACGGCAGCACCGTCGACCACCACCGCGACACCGGTACCGCCGCCGAGCACGCCGGTGGCCATGGCCAGCAGCGAGACCCTGGCTCCGCCGCAGGTGCCCGGCACCGCCTGGATCCTGCTCGACCACGCCAGCGGCAACGTGCTGGCCGGCCACAACATCGACACGCCGGTGCATCCGGCCAGCATCACCAAGGTGATGACCTCCTACATCGTTGCCGACCGGATCGCCCGTGGCGACATCAGTGTCGACGACGAGGTGTTCATCAGCGAGAACGCCTGGCGCTCGGGTGGTGCCGGCACCGACGGTTCGTTCACCGCGCTCAAGGTCAACGACCGGGTCAAGCTGGGCGAGGTGGTGCACGGCCTGGTGATCCAGTCCGGCAACGACGCCTCGATCGCGCTGGCCGAGCACATCGCCGGCAGCGAAGCGGCTTTTGCCGACCTGATGAACCAGTACGCGCAGCGCCTGGGCATGACCAACAGCCATTTCGTCAACGCCCATGGCCTGACCGCGGAAGGGCACCTGATGAGCGTGCACGACATCGCCAGACTGTCCAGCGCCCTGATCCGCGACTACCCCGAACACTACGCGCTGTACTCGATCAAGGAGTACAGCTACGGCGGCATCACCCAGTACAACCGCAATGGCCTGCTCTGGCGCGACAACACCGTCGACGGCATCAAGACCGGCCACACCAGTGCCGCCGGCTATTGTCTGGCCGTGTCGTCCAAGCGCGGCGACCAGCGGCTGATCTCGGTGGTGATGGGCATCGAAGGCACCCGCAGCGAAGGTTTCCGCCAGCGCGAGGAGGCCAATCAGGCGCTGCTGAACTACGGTTTCCGGGCTTTCGAGACACATCGTCTGTATACCGCGGGTCAGGTCGTCGCCGAGCCGGAGCTCTGGCGGTCCAGCGACAGGGTGGCCAAGCTGGCGGTCGGTCGCGACCTCTACGCGACCATTCCGCGTGGTCGCTACAACGACCTGCAGGCCGAGACGGTGCTGCCGCAACTGCTGATCGGCCCGCTGACCGAAGGTCAGGAGCTGGGCTCGGTGACGGTGTCGATTGATGGTGCGCAGGTGGCGCAGGTGCCACTGGTGAGTGCCCAGGCGCACGAGGAGGCCAGTTTCTTCCGGCGCGTCTGGCATGACATCCTGTTGTTGTTCGAATGATGCCCGGGGGACACGCATGAAGAATCTGGAAGGTCAGGCCTACGAGTTTCCCGGGGTGTTCGAGCTCTCGGCGATGGGCGCTGCCGACGGTGGCATTGCCGACATCCTGCCGGACCTGGTCACCGCTGCCGGTGGCCAGGTACTGGCCGGTTCGCTCAGCAGCCGACCCAGCAGCGAGGGCAACTTCGTGGCGGTGCGGATCAGTTTTCTGGCCGCCGACCGCGAGCAGCTCGATGCCGTGCATGAAGCCGTGCGACAGCATCCCTCGGTGAAGTGGTTGCTGTAACCGCAGCGTCACGCCGGCCGGTGAACATCGGTCGGCCGGCAACGAAACCGACATGTTGGCGCGGCGATTGGTCGTTTCAGACACCGGACTGAAACACGAAAAACGCCAATCTGAAACCAAACTGTCATTTTCGGCAGCGATGATGACGGCGCAGACCCGAACCGGACCCGTCATGCCCCGCAACTGTTTCCTGTCGACCCTGGCACTGCTCGGGGGTTGCCTGATCGCCACGCCGGCGTCCGGCGAAATCACCATCGGCCAGGCCGCTGGCATGCAATTCGGTTTCGAGGGGCTGGTCCAGGGTGATGGCACCTGGTACAGCGACGACATCACCGCCTTCGCCGATGACCAGGAACTGCGTCGCGCCGAGCTGGTCCTCCGGGGCAAGGCCGAAAGCTGGGACTGGGTGCTCGGCTACGACCCCAGCGAGCGCAACGAGAAGTGGCTGGACGTCAATGCGCGCTTCCGCATCGGCGAGCGCTGGCGTGTGACCGTGGGGCAGTTCAAGCAGGCCAACAGCCTGGAGGAACTCACCAGCACGCGTGCCAACGACTTCATCAGCAAGGCGATGGTGACCAATACCTTCGGCATCGCCCGACGGCTCGGTGTCGGCCTGAGCCGCTCCGGCGATCGCTGGGACATCAGTGGCGGCTGGTTCGGTCGCGAGTTGACGTCCGGTGGCGCCGAGGGCGCAGGTTACGGGGTGCGCGCGAGCTGGACGCCGGTGCGCACAGACGAGCGCGTCATCCATCTGGGTGTCTCAGGCATCGACCACGATGGCCACGATGACCAGGCGCGTTTCCGCAGTCGCCCCGGCATGGACATGAGCACCACGCCACGGCTGGTCGATTCGGGCACATTCAGCGACGCCGACCGTGTCCGCACCGTCGGCCTGGAGGCGGTCTGGGTGCATGGTCCTTTCAAGCTGCAGGGCGAAGCCATGCGCAGCCGGACCACCCGCTTCGCGCACGGCGATTTCACCGGTGACAGCTGGTATCTGTCCGGCGTCTGGAATCTTTCCGGCGAGACCTGGGGTTACCGCAATGCCGTGTTCAGCACCGCGTCGCCGGCCGGATCGGCCGGGATGTGGCAACTGGCCGCGCGGCTGGAAGGCATCGATCTCGATGATGGTTCGGTGCGTGGCGGCAGCCAGACCAATGCCGTCATCGGCGTGAACTGGTACTGGGGTGCCCACGCCAAGCTGATGCTCAACTACGTCCACGCCGATGTCGATCGTCGTGACGGCCGCAACGAACAACCCTCGGCCATCGCGGCGCGGGTGCAGCTGCACTGGTAGTCGGCGGCGCATCCGCGTGCACTAGGATCGCCACGGCCACGGCCACGGCCACTGCCACTGCCACTGCCACTGCCACGACCACGGCTACGGCTACGGCTACGGCTACGGCTACGGCTACGGCTACGGCTACGGCTACGGCTACGGCTACGGCTACGGCTACGGCTACGGTTGCGACAGCAATCAGGCGTCGGTCGGCGGATGACCCGGCAGGCGTTCGCGCGCTGACGCGCTGGCCAACCCATCTGCCGCCCGGTTCCAACCTGCACGATGGCCTTGCCGCTGGGCGGTCGGATGTTCGTTCGACGGCGACTCTGGCGCGGAATCCGGCACAGTCGACACATCGAGGAGATCGAAACCGCTCGTGCTTGTTACTCTGCCTGCCGGTGACGGGAGTGGGTGATGGCGAACAGGTTTGCGCGTGGCGTGATCATCGCAGTCGCGATGTGCGGGGTTGGGCTGTCGACCGCAGTGCAGGCTGCGCCCACGGCTGACGACTACCGGCGCTCGCTGCAGCTGCGCCAGGACTGGCAGGGTCTGACCCGTGACGTCGCCTGGATCGTGGGCTGGCGCGACGATGGTCGTTTGCACTACCGCAAGACGGTCGACGGCGGCTTCGCTTTCATCGTCGTCGATCCGCAATCCGGTGAACGGCAGGCGGCTTTCGATCAGGCGGCGTTGGCGAAGGCCTTGTCGGAGGCGACCGGAACCACCTATGCGCCGCTGCAGCTGCCGTTCGAGACCTTCGAGTCGGCGAACGAGGGCAAGGCGATCCGCTTCCGGATCGGCGAGATCGGCTGGCTGTGCACACTGGCGCCCAGCCGATGCACGCCTGCCGAACCGTCGCGAACGCGGCCGCGTGGTTTTGGGGTGGTGCGCGATCTGTCGGTTCCGGGAGATACAGCGCCGCGCCGTTCGCCCGACGGCCGTCACGAGGCCCTGATCCAGGGCGACAACGTCGTGGTCCGCGCGCTAGCCGACGGCGAAGTGGTGTTGCGCAGCGCCGACGGCAGTCCCGGCGAGTTCTACGACCCCGAATCACTGGTGTGGTCGCCGGACTCGCGGCGGTTGATTGCCTATCGCGTCAGGCCCGGACACGCGCGCGAAGTGCTGCGCGTGGAGACCTCGCCGCGCGACCAGTTGCAGCCGCGCGTGCAGCGGCAGCTCTATCCCAAGCCCGGCGATGCGGTCGATATCGAGCACCCGGTGCTGTTCGATGTCGCGCAGCGCCACCAGACGCTGGTCGACGACACCTTGTTCGGCAATCCGTATCGTCTGTCGGCACCGCGTTGGCGAACCGATTCGGCCAGCTTCACCTTCGAGTACACCCGCCGTGGTCATCAACAGGTTCGGCTGATCGAGGTCGATGCCGACAGCGCTCGTGCTCAGGTGCTGGTCGACGAGACGATGCCCACCTTCGTCGACACCTGGCGGATGTTCCGGCATGAGCTCGGCAATGCGGGGCAGACGGTGTTCTGGGTGTCCGAGCGTGATGGCTGGCGGCACCTGTACCGCCACGACCGGCGCGGTGATCGCTGGCAGGCAAAGCAGCTCACCCGTGGTGACTGGATCGTGCGTGAGGTGCTGAAGGTGGACGAGGCCGCGCAGCGCATCTGGTTCACAGCCAGCGGCATGGATGCCGGGCGCGATCCCTACTTCCGCCATCTGTTCCAAGTCGGTTTCGACGGCCGCGGCCTGACCCGACTGACGGAGGTCGACGCCGATCATCAGGTCGCGGTGTCAGCGGATGGACAGTGGTACGTCGACCTCTACTCGCGCGTGGATCTGCCACCGGTGCTGGAACTGCGCCGCGCCGACGGCTCGTTGGCGCACACGCTGGAACGCGGCAACATCGACGCGCTGCTCGCTGCCGGCTGGCGCGCGCCGCAGGTGTTCACAGCAAAGGGTCGCGATGGCGTCACCGACATCTGGGGACTGGTCGTGCGCCCGCGCGATTTCGATCCGGCGAAGAAATACCCCGTTGTCGAGAACATCTACGCCGGCCCGCACGATGCCTTCGTGCCCAAGACCTTCTGGCCATTCGGCTACCACAGCGGCGGCGACAAGGTGATCGGCATGCAGGCGTTGGCCGATCTGGGCTTCATCGTGGTGCAGATCGACGGCATGGGCACCGCCAACCGTTCCAAGGCCTTCCACAATGTTGCCTGGAAGAATCTTGCTGACTCCGGCTTCCCCGACCGGATCGCCTGGCATCGCGCGATGGCCGCGCAGGACCCGTCCTACGACATCACGCGCGTCGGTATCTACGGCGCATCAGCGGGCGGACAGAGCGCCGCCAACGCACTACTGTTCCATCCCGATTTCTACGACGTCGCCGTCGCCTATAACGGCTGCTACGACAACCGCATGGACAAGATCAGCTGGAACGAACAGTGGCTGGGCTGGCCGGTCGATGCCAGCTACGAAGCCGCATCGACCGCTGTCCATGCCCACAAGCTGCAAGGCGAGTTGCTGCTGATCGTCGGCGAGCAGGACAGCAATGTCGACCCGGCATCGACCATGCAGGTGGTCGATGCGCTCGTGCGCGCCGGTAAAGACTTCGACCTGCTCAACCTGCCCGGCGAAGGCCATGCCGCGGGTCGTTCCGAAGGGCCCATCGACTACGCCCACCGCCGCCAGTTCGACTTCTTCGTCCGTCACCTGCAAGGTGCCGACACCCCGCGCTGGAACAGCCTCAACCTACGCCGGGACGATGGCTGGATCGATGAATGAAGAGTGTCTCGCAGCTTGACCTATTCACAAGCACTTTACCCAACGAGCGAACTAGTCGAATCCTTTCGTGAATACCTGTTCTGAGCCGCCGACAAAGCCGCGCACATAGAAGCCACTGCCGATAACGTTCTCCAGACTCAATTTCAGTATGGCGTGTTCGTTTCGGCTGAACGATTCACACTGCAGCAATGGCTGTCGTACGCTTGACCTGACGTCAAACGAGGACTGTTCCACATGCGCGAAGCCCTTCTGATGGTTTGGCTTGCCGTCTCGGTTTCGATGGCGGAAGCAGCCGCCGCCGATGGAACGGCCGGGCAACGCGCCACGCTCCCTCTGAAAGTCCTGTTGCCTGGCGAACTCGGTGGAGATTTGGACGCACCGCTCGGAGAGTCGCCGAATTGGCTCGCCCTGATGGGGTTCAGCGACGGTGATCGCCTGATGCCGACAACTGTTCGGATAGAGACAATCTACCGCTGGGATGATCCGATCGAAGGGCCGTACACCGGACGGCTGCTGACCAGTACGCCCTGGCACATGCCGGTCGTTCTGCTGCGAGGCGCCGGTCTGCGCGAGGGTCCGGTCGTGGCGGCTGAAGGCTGGCCTGTAGCGGAGGCATTGACGAATGCCCAGATCAAGCTGGGGCGGCGCAACTATCGCTTCGGGGTCGGCGAGTCTTGTGGGCGCGCCGCTCCGGGCAGTGACTGGGGAATGTGCCGCTGGTCCCTGAGCCTCGGCGATATCCGTCAGGTGCTCCACGAATTCCGGGTCAACATGAATGCAGAGGGCGCATTCCGACAGCGTGATGAACGGACCGGTCTGATCTGGACGGGTGATCTGGATGGCGACCGGAAACTGGATCTGGTCGTCGAGGCGTCCGACCACGACAGTTCGATCAACCACATTCGAGTCTACCTGTCGTCGCTGGCCGAAGCGGGCGCGCTGGTTGGTCTGGCAGGCGTGTTCGACAATCCGGGACTCTAGGTGTGCTCGTACACGCTGTCCGCTGCGCCGAGCTTGCTCGCACATGTTCCAGTCATTGCCGGGCACGGAGCGTGTCGACGGAGCGCTTGATCTAGCCCGTTGGTGGGCCGGGATTGATGCTGGCGCTGTTGTCGGCCTTGCGGCGGTCGGTGGGGATCTCTTCGCCGTGGACGATGTAGTAGACGTTCTCGGCGATGTTGGTGCAGTGGTCGCCAATGCGCTCGACGTTCTTGGCCATGAACAGCAGATGCGTGCACGGGGTGATCGTGCGCGGATCTTCCATCATGTAGGTAAGCAGTTCGCGGAACAGGCCGGTGTAGAGCGCATCGAGCTGCTCGTCCTCGCCCCAGACGCGCAGGGCGCGGTCGGCGTCGCGGTCGCGGTATGACGCCAGCGCTTCTTCGAGCAGGATGTCGGCGACCTGGGCCAGTCGCGGCAACACCTTGACCGGGCGGACCTGCGCGCTTTCGTTGAGGACCAGGGCGCGCTTGGCGATGTTGGCGGCGTAGTCGCCGATGCGTTCGATGTCGGCGGCAATGCGCAGGCTGGCGACCACTTCGCGCAGGTCACGGGCCATCGGCGCGCGAGCGACCAGCAACTGCACCACGTCGTGGCTGACTTCCTTTTCCAGCCGGTCGATCTCGACGTCGGCCGGCGGTACCGGGTGGGCGTCGGCGTCCTCGCGGCTGGCAACGGCGGCAATGGCGGCCTTGAGCTGCGCACGCGCCAGTTCGCCCATGCGCACGATCTCGCCGGTGAGGCGGTTCAGCTCCGCGTCGTAGCTCTTGACGATGTGATGGGAATGGGCAGGCATGGTCGCGGGTTCCGTGGATCAGTGTCTGACAAAGCGCCGAACGCTGGCGCGGCTGGTGGTTGATGGTGTCAGGGCATCAGCCGAAGCGGCCGGTGATGTAGTCCTCGGTCTGCTTCTTGACCGGGTTGGTGAAGATCTGTGCGGTCTGGCCGAACTCGACCAGCTCGCCCAGGTACATGAAGGCGGTGAAGTCCGAGCAGCGCGCCGCCTGCTGCATGTTGTGGGTGACGATGGCGATGGTGAAGTCGTCCTTCAGTTCGGCCACCAGCTGTTCGATCTTGCCGGTGGCGATCGGGTCCAGCGCCGAGGTCGGTTCATCCAGCAGGATCACTTCCGGGCGCAGGGCCACGGCGCGGGCGATGCACAGGCGCTGCTGCTGGCCGCCGGAAAGGCCCAGCGCGGTCTGCTTGAGCTTGTCCTTGACCTCGTCCCAGAGCGCACCCTGGCGCAGCGCCTCCTCGACGCGGGCGTCGAGATCGGCGCGCGAGAGCTTCTCGTAGTGGCGAATGGCGTAGGCGATGTTCTCGTAGATCGACATCGGGAACGGCACCGGCTTCTGGAACACCATGCCGACCTTGCTGCGCAGACGGTTCAGCGAGTACTTCGGATCGAGGATGTTCTCGCCGTCCAGCAGCACCTGGCCGCTGGCTTCCTGCTTGGGATAGATCGAGTAGATGCGGTTGAAGATGCGCAGCAGCGTCGACTTGCCGCAGCCGGACGGGCCGATCAGCGCGGTGACCTTGCGCTCGGCGATGTCCATGTCCACGCCCTTGATGGCGTGGAAGTCGCCGTAGTGGAAGTTCAGGCCACGCGCGGACATCTTCGCCTGCGGATGCAGGGCGTCCAGAGTCGACGTGGTCGGGCTGACGGCGGGGGCGGTCATGGCGATGTTCATGTCAGTCATTGCGGACCTTGTTGCGCAGCAGGAGGGCACGGGCGCCCAGGCTGATCAAGAGCACGAAGGTGGTGAGCACCAGAGCGCCGGCCCAGGCCAGCACCTGCCAGGATTCGTACGGGCTGCCGGCGTATTGATACATCACCACCGGCACGCTGGCCATCGGCTGGGTGATGTCGGTGCTCCAGTACTGGTTGCCAAAGGCGGTGAACAGCAGCGGGGCGGTTTCACCGGAGATGCGCGCCAGCGCCAGCAGCACGCCGGTGACGATGCCGGCCGAGGCGCCGCGATACAGCACCTGGGTGATGACCTTCCACTGCGGCACGCCCAGCGACAGCGCCGCTTCGCGCATCTGCGCCGGCACCAGCCGCAGCATTTCGTCGGTGGTGCGTACCACCACCGGCAGCACGATGAAGGCCAGGGCGCAGGCGCCGGCCACCGCCGAATAACCGACACCCAGCTGGATCACCACCAGGGTGTAGACGAACAGGCCCAGTACGATCGACGGCGCCGACAGCAGGATGTCGTTGACGAAGCGCACCACCGTGCCCAGCTTGCGTGCGCCGGCGTACTCGCTCAGCCAGGTGCCGGCGGCGATGCCCAGCGGTGTGCCGATCGCGATCGCCATCACGCACATGATCATCGAGCCGAAGAAGGCGTTTGCCAGACCGCCGCCTTCCATCATCGGCGGCGGGGTCGGCTGGGTGAACAGGGCCACCGAGATGCCCGCCATGCCCTTGCTGATCGTCGTCCACAGGATCCAGAACAGGAAGATCAGGCCGAACGCGGCAGCGGCGCAGGACAGCACCAGTGCAATCATGTTGCCAATGCTGCGCCGGCGGTACAGGCGTTCGGCGGTGCGGTTTTCGGTGGTTGCCGGTGCGGTCATGTCAGCGCGCTCCGTTGGGGTCTGTGCAGCGGGGCAAGCCCCGCTCTACGGAGCCGGCGTTGATCGCGAAACCTTGTAGAGCGGGGCTTGCCCCGCTTGCCTGCCGTGCGGGCGCACGCACCGGATGGGGGTTGTGCAGCCGGGCAAGCCCGGCTCTACGGAGCCGGGTTGCGATGTGGAATCCCCGTAGAGCGGGGCTTGCCCCGCTTGCCTGCTCCGCTTCGGTGCATGTCACGGTGACGCGGTTAGCGCGCATATCAGGTGCCCTCCCGTCGCGCCAGACGCGACAGCATCAGACGGGCCACCGCCAGCACGAAGAAGGTGACGATGAACAGCACGAAGCCAAGCAGCAGCAGGGCCGACCGGTAGGTGTCAGTGGCCTCGGCGAAGTCGTTGGCGATCAGCGCCGCGATGGTCGTGCCCGGTTCCAGCAGCGAGGGCGAGAAGCGCACGGTGTTGCCGATCACGAAGGCCACCGCCATGGTTTCACCCAGCGCGCGTCCCAAACCGAGGAACACACCGCCGACCACGGCCGTGCGGGTGTAGGGCAGCACGATGTCCTTGACTACTTCCCAGCGCGTGGAACCCAGCGCATAGGCTGACTCCTTCAATCGTGCCGGCACGGTCAGGAACACCTCGCGCATGATCGAGGAAATGAACGGAATGATCATGATCGCCAGCACGAAGCCGGCGGTGAGCATGCCGATGCCCAGCGGCGGCCCCTGGAACAGCTTGCCGATGATAGGCAGCGTGCCCAGGGTGTCGTTGAGCCAGGGCGTGACGTGCTCGGTCATCATCGGCACCAGCACGAACAGGCCCCACATGCCATAGATGATCGACGGGATGCCGGCCAGCAGCTCCACTGCGGTGCCGACCGGGCCACGCAGCCATTGCGGCGCGACTTCGGTGAGAAAAAAAGCGATGCCGAAGCTGATCGGTACCGCGATCAGCAAGGCGAGGATGGCTGTGACCAGGGTGCCGTAGATCGGGACCAGCGCGCCGTAGCGGTTCTCGACCGGATTCCATTCGGTGGAGAAGAAGAAGCTCCAGCCCTGGGACTGCAGCGCCTCGCGGCCACCCCAGAGCATGGACAGGGCGGCGCCGGTCAGCGCAATCAGCACGAACACCGCCGTGCCCAGCAGCAACCACCGGAACAGCGCGTCGTTGCGCGCATCCTTGCCGGTGCGTGCCGTATCAGCGGAGGCGAGGGCTGTAGTCATCCCGAAGAATTCGCCGGCAGATGGGAGGGAAACAAACCGCCCAGGATCGAACAGCATCCCGGGCGGCGACGTGGAGACTTACTTGATCTTGCTGGCCCAGTAGGCCTGGACCTGCGCCACCAGCGCTTCCGGCAGCGGCACGTAGTCCAGTGCCAGCGCCTGGTCCTTGCCCGACACATGCGACCAGGCGAAGAAGTCACGGGCAGCCTTGGCGCGGGCGGCGTCCTTGGGCTGGGCCGGCATCAGGATGAAGTTGGTGGCGGCGATCGGCCAGGAAGCCTCACCCGGAGCATCGGTGATGATCAGGTTGAAGTCACTGGCACCGGCCCAGTCCGCGCTGGCGGCGGCCGCGGCGAACGAATCGGTGCTCGGTGCCACGAACTGGCCGGCCTGATTCTGCAGCAGCGCGTAGGACATCTTGCTCTGCAGTGCATACGAGAGTTCGACGTAGCCGATGGCGTTCTTGACCTGCTTGACGTAGGCGGCGACGCCTTCGTTGCCCTTGCCGCCCAGACCGGTCGGCCAGCGCAGCGAGGTGCCTTCGCCGACCGAACTCTTCCACTCCGGGCTGACCTTGGCCAGGTAGTTGGCAAAGTTGAAGGTGGTGCCGGAGCCATCGGAGCGGTGCACGATGGTGATCTTGCCGTCGCCCAGCGCCAGGCCCTCATTCAGTGCGGCGATGGCCGGATCATTCCACTGGCTGATCTTGCCCAGGAAGATGTCGGCCAGCACCGGTCCGGTCAGCTTGAGCTGGCCGGCGTCGATGCCTTCGATGTTGACCACCGGGACCACGCCGCCGATCACCGAGGGAAACTGGATCAGGCCGGCTTCGGCCAGCTCCTGGCTCGACAGCGGCGCGTCGGACGAGCCGAAGTCGACGGTGCCGCCCTTGACCTGGGCGATGCCGCCGCTGGAGCCGATCGACTGGTAGTTGATCCGGTCGCTGTTGGTCTGCGAGTAGTCGGCCGACCAGCGCGACATCAGCGGAAACACGAACGAGGCGCCAGCGCCGGTGACCGCGGTGCCGCCGGCTGCGGCCGGAGCGGCGGCTGGCGTCTGCGCGTTGTTCTGCGCTTGCGGATCGGTCTGCGAGGAACAGCCAGCCGCGAGCATGGCCAGGCCGAAGGTGGCGCCGGTCAACAGGGTTCTGATCATCGGGGATCCCTTGAGGATGAGCTTCGCCGGTCGGCTTCCCGCCGGCCGGGCAGGTGGGTGATGGCGCGCATTGTTGGACAATGGCGTTGCGGATCGGTGACAGAAATATGTCAGTCAGATGACAGTCCGACTTTCAGTCCCTTAGGCCACCGCGATCGGCGTTGGCCGACGAAGCAGCCGTGCGCTGCATGATGGTCGGCGGTCGCCGGGCCTGCCGCGCGGGGCAGGCAAGGCCGGATCAACGCCCGGCCGATGTCGAGCGCCGGTTCGATGGCTGCGGTCGACAGCCGTACCGCGGCTCAGCGCAGCCGGCTTTCCAGGGTCGTGCCGTCCTCGTCCTGCAGGGTGCGTACGGCGAGGTAGTTGCGCTCGGGCGCGTGCCAGCTGGTGGTGTGGCGGTCGTCGTCGTCGCGGATGCGCTCGACCCGCACGGTACGGAAGGTGCCGGCGGGCACGGTGACGGTTTCTTCGCCGGTGACCTTGAAGCGCCACTCACGCGGGCCGTCGGGGTAGGCGACCATCAGCGTGAAATCGGTTTCGCCGGCCGCCAACCGGGCGGCCAGGGCGACCGGACTGCCGTAGCGGTCGACCGTTTCGTCCGTGAGGCCGTGGCGGTGCTCGCCCTTGCGATCGACCAGCCGGTAGCTGTTGCCCGACCAGTCGTAGTCGACATCGACCTTGCGGCTGCCCAGCGTCGCCTGCTGGTCGTAGCGCGAGCGCAACGGTCGCGGACGACCTTCGTGCCAGTGGAAGTCCATGGTCTGGGTCAGCTTGAAGCCGGCCAGGGCGGCCATGCCGCGCTCGCCGACCACCTCGGAATGGAAACGCCACTGATCGCCGGTCTTTGACAGCGTGGTGCGGCTGGAACCCAGCGGCTTGCCGTTGCGCAGCACTTCGTACTGGGCATCGAACGGTTGCAGCGGTGCGTTGTCGGCCATGGCGGTGGCTGAGCTGGCGGCAACAGCCAGCACTGCGATCAGCGCCGCGGAGGCGCGCAGCAGGGCGTCAGAAAACAAGGCCATTGTCGGAATCCAGTTGCAGGGGCGATGGCAGTGTGCGTCCGTCGTACTGAATCCCCGCTGGCGACAGCAACAGGCGACCGTGCGCGGCGAGATCCACGCAGGCCACCAGCAGCGCGTGCTCGCGTGGCAGCAGGCGCGCTGCGAGCGTCTCCGGCGTGTCGTCGCCGGTGACCGGGATACGCACCTGCGCCAGTACCGGTCCGGCGTCGAGATCGGCGGTGACCACATGCACACTGGCGCCGTGTTCGGCATCGCCAGCGGACAGCGCGCGGGCGTGGGTGTCCAGGCCCGGATACCGCGGCAGCAGCGACGGGTGGATGTTGAGCATCGGCCAGGGTGCGTCGGCGATCACCGCGCTGTCGACGATGCGCATGAAGCCGGCCAGCAGCACCAGATCCGGGCGCATGGCGGCCACGTAGTCGAACAGCGCGCGGTCGAAGCTGGGTCGATCCAGGTAGTCGTGCTGGTTCATCGCCAGGGTGCGGATGCCGGCGGTTTCGGCGCGTTGCAGCGCCTGGCTGCGCCGTCGATCACTGGCGACCAGCACGAGGTCGACCGGCAGGCGGCCGTCGTCGCGGGCATCGATCAGCGCCTGCAGGTTGCTGCCGCGGCCGGAGGCAAGCACGGCCAGTCGCAGGCGTTCGTCGTGCTGTCTGTGGCGGATCATCTGGCTACCGGTCGGCGGTCCGGTGGGTGCTCATGCGGCGAGCGTAGCGTTGTCGGCAGCTCGATTCGCGATGCCGGTGACCAAGCGGCGTTTGTGTGGCAGGCGATGCTCAGGAAGCGTTGTTGCCGGTGCGCTGGAACGGGCGGGTGTCGCGCCGATGGTCTGTGTTTCGTATCCGCCGGGGCTGCGTTGCGGGGCAAGCCCCGCTCTACCGGGCCGGGTTTCGTTGTGGCAGCGTCGCGTGGCTCGCTAGGCATTGCCGATGTTGTGGAGCGGGGCTTGCCCCGCTCGGCTAGGTGTCCCGTCTCGTCGGCAATGTCGCAGGCGGGCAAGCCCGGCTCTACCGGATACGGCTTCCTAGCGATGGTGCCGGGGCCTGCGGTGCCGGGTTTCGATGCGACGATGCTGCGGTCGGTGCCCGCTGTTGTAGAGCGGGGCTTGCCCCGCTTCGATGGCCGGTGTCTCGCGCCGAGCGGGACGGTGCGGTCGGGCAACCCGGGACCTACGGCCGCGTGTTTCATCGCGACGGCGCTGCGGCGTCAGTCGAAACGGACCCGTTCACCGGCGTCGTGCGCAGTCACCTCGCCGATGGCCCAGCTCGGCCAGCCTTCGCGTTGCAGGCGCGCCTGCACAGCCGCGACGGCGTTGCCGGGCAGGATCAGCACGAAACCGATGCCGCAGTTGAAGGTGCGCCACATCTCGGCATCGGCGACCTGGCCGGTGCGCTGCAGCCAGTCGAACAGGGCGGTACGCGGCCAGGCCTGCGGATCGATGCGCAGTCCCAGACCATCGGGCACAACGCGGATGATGTTCTCGCTGAGGCCACCGCCGGTGATGTGCGCCATGCCGTGCACCGGCGTGCCGGTGAGCAGGTCCAGCACCGGCTTGACGTAGATGCGGGTGGGTTCGAGCAGGCGATCAGCCAGCGTGGCACCGTCCAGATCCTGCTCGAGTGCGGCCGGATCGCGTTCCAGGATGCGCCGGATCAGCGAATAGCCGTTGCTGTGCGCGCCGCTGGACGCCACGCCCAGCAGCACGTCACCAGCGCCAATGCGGCTGCCATCGTTGAGCGCGTCCTTCTCCACGGCGCCGACGCAGAAGCCGGCCAGGTCGTACTCGCCATCGTCGTACATGCCCGGCATCTCGGCGGTCTCGCCGCCGACCAGTGCACAGCCAGCCAGTTCGCAACCACGGGCGATGCCGGTGACGACATCGGCGGCGGTGTCGACTGTGAGCTTGCCGCAGGCGAAGTAGTCCAGGAAGAACAGCGGTTCGGCGCCCTGCACCAGCACGTCGTTGACGCACATGCCAACCAGGTCGATGCCGATCGTGGTGTGCCGGTCCAGTTGCTGGGCCAGCTTGAGCTTGGTACCGACGCCGTCGGTGCCCGACACCAGCACCGGGTGCTTCCAGCGCCCGGGCGGAATCTCGAACAGGGCGCCGAAACCGCCCAGGCCACCGAGCACTTCGGGGCGGCGGGTGCGGGCCACGGCGGGCTTGATCCGTTCCACCAGGGCACTGCCCGCGTCGATGTCGACGCCGGCGGCGCGATAGGTCAGCGCGTCGGAAGACTTGTCGGTCATGGCTCTGGCAGGCAGATGGGGCACGCATGATACCGCGCGGTCGCCAGCGGCTGGCGCGGATCTCCGGTTGTTGGCCGCGTTGCCACCGGATCGAGCAGGCTGTCCAGGGCCGCGGTCATCACGGCGTCATGGGGGATTGCCGTTAAACTTCCGCCGTGAAAACCCGCGTTCCGGCAGCGTCTGCCGGCGAATAGTCGAGAATCCGCCTGCCCGATGCCGTCCGCGTTGCGCCACCTGCCCAACATCATCACTGTGCTGCGCATCGGCGCCTGCCTGCCGCTGGCCTGGCTGATCGTGCACGGCGACGAGCGTTCGGCCTTGTGGCTGGCCTTGGCGGTTGGCGCCAGCGACGTGCTGGACGGCTTCCTGGCGCGACGTTTCAACTGGCAAAGCCGGATCGGTGGCCTGCTCGACCCGATCGCCGACAAGCTGTTCCTGGTCAGCGCCTTCATCGCACTCGGTGTCGCTGGGGCCTTGCCGGTCTGGTTGATCGCGCTGGTGATCGCGCGCGACCTGGTCATCGTCGCCGGCGCCTTCGCCTACCATCGCCTGGTCGAGCCGCTGTCGGCGGCACCCAGCGCGATCGGCAAGTTCAATACCCTGGCCCAGGTCGCGCTGATCCTGGTGGTGCTGGCCGGCCGGGCCGGTTTCGCGCTGCCATTCGATCTGGAATCGGTGCTGGTCTGGATCGTGGCCGTGCTGGCCGTGGTCAGCGGCGGCCACTATGTCTACACCTGGACCAGGCGCGCCCAGGACGCCTGGCGTCGAGATCGGGAGCGTGGTTCGTGACCCTCAATGCGCGGTTCTGGCTGATTGTCGTCCTCGTCGGTGCGGTGCTGGTCTACCTGCTGGCACCCGTGCTCACGCCGTTCGTGATATCGGCCCTGCTGGCCTATCTGGCCGATCCGCTGGTCGACCGGCTGGAACACGCGCGCATCGGTCGCTGGCGCCTGGGCCGTACCGGCGGCGTGGTCGTGGTGTTCCTGCTGCTGACGCTGGTGATCGCGGCGCTGATCCTGTTGCTGATCCCGATGCTGAACAAGCAGATCTCGCGCCTGATCGCGGAACTGCCGGCGATCATCGCGTGGTTCCAGGGTACCGCCTTGCCCTGGGTCACCGAGCGCCTGGGCCTGGACATGCCCAGCCTGGATGGCACGGAACTCACCGCGATGCTGCGCGAGCATTGGCAGAGTGCCGGCGGCATCGCTGCCGGCGTGCTGGCTGGTGTCTCCAAGTCCGGCATGGCGGTGATCGGCTGGCTGATCAACCTGCTGCTGATTCCGGTGGTGACCTTCTACCTGCTGCGCGATTGGGATGTGCTGGTGGCGAGGGTGCGCGCGATGCTGCCGCGGCCGGTGGAGCCGACCGTGTCCAAGCTCGCCAACGAATCCGACCAGGTGCTGGGCGCCTTCCTGCGCGGGCAGATGCTGGTGATGCTGGCGCTGGCGACCATCTATTCGGTCGGGCTGTGGCTGGTCGGTGTGAATCTGGCCCTGCTGATCGGTGTGGTTGCCGGCCTGATCAGTTTCGTGCCGTATCTGGGTGCCATCGTCGGCGTCGGCGCGGCGATCATCGCCACCCTGGTTCAGCATGGCGACCTGTGGCATCTGGTCGCGGTGTTGATCGTGTTCGGCATCGGCCAGGCGGCCGAAGGCATGGTGTTGCAGCCGCTGCTGCTGGGCGACCGCATCGGCCTGCATCCGGTGGCGGTGATCTTCGCGGTCATGGCCGGTGGCCAGTTGTTCGGTTTCCTGGGCGTGCTGCTGGCCTTGCCGGTGGCGGCCGTGCTGATGGTGGTGCTGCGGCACCTGTATCGGCGCTACCAGGAAAGCCAGGTCTATGTCGGCGACGGCGCCGTCGCCACGCCGACCGTGGTCCTGCCCGAGGGCGTGAGCCGCGAAAGCGTCGAGTCGATCCGCGTCGAACGCAGCCGGGATGCCGGGTCTGCACCGTCCGTCCGCGACGAATGACCCCGCAACTGCCGCTGACGCTGCCGGCGCCGCCGCATTTCCGCCTGGAGCAGTTCGACATCCGCGGCAATGAGCAGGCGCTGGCCTTGCTCACCCGGCACATCGGCAGCGCCGGCGCGGAACCACCCCTGCTGCTGTTCGGCGCCAGCGGTGTCGGCAAGACCCATCTGCTGGTGGCCAGCGCGATCAAGGCGCGCGAGCAGGGCCGGCATGCCGGCTATCTGGCGTTGTCGCGCTGGTCGGACTTCACCACCGATGCCTTGGATGCGCTCGCCGCGCACGACTACCTGGCGATCGACGAGGTCGAGCGTATTGCCGGTCGCCGCGACGCCGAGATCGCCCTGTTCGACCTCTACAACCGCTGTCGCGACGGTGGCCGGCAGTTGCTGCTGGCCGCACGCGAGCCGCTGGCGCGCCTGCCGCTGGCGCTGCCGGATCTGGCCTCGCGACTGAGCGCCGCATCGGCCGTGGCACTGAATCCGCTGTCGGAAACCGCGCGCCGTGGTTTGCTGCGCGATCGCGCCCGTGCCCGCGGTTTCGAGCTGGAACCGGCGGTGATCGAGTTCCTGTTCCGGCGTTATCCGCGCGACCTGCCGGGGCTGATGGCGCTGGTTGAACGTCTTGATCGGGAAAGCCTGGCGCAGCAGCGCCGCGTCACGGTGCCGCTGGTGCGCTCGGTGATCGCCGAAGACTCCGATCCCGAACCCAAGGACTGAGCCGTGACGGGCGTGCACGGCTCACCCGGCGACGAGCGGGCATCCAGGTCGCCGCGACGCGACTGGCGGCCGCTTCTGCTCGCCTTGCTGCTCGGTGGCGCCATCGGCGCGCTGGTCATCCTGCTATGGCTCGGATCATCCGCCGAACCGACTGCGGATGCCGCGCCCTCCGCTAGTGCTGAATACCATGGTGGGCACCATGACAGTCCTGGCGACGCTCCCGGCAACGATGCCGACACGATCGCCGGTGCGGCAGCGGCAGCAGCAACAGCAACTACCCAACCGACTCCGTTGCCGCCGCTCGACGCGCCACTGGCCGACATCGTGGAAGACCTGCACCGCCGCGCCGCTGCCGGTGATGGTCGTGCCAGTTGCCGCCTGGCCAGCGAACTCGCTGGCTGCGCACAACTGGCCCGGCGCCAGGCCAGCCTTGCCGGCTATCTGGCCAGGCGGCAGCAGGAAATGGCCAACGAGTCCGATGCGGAACTGCGCGCTGCTCTGGCCGACGAAACCGAACTGATGATCCAGCGCGGACAGGAACTGCTCGACACCGGTGCCAATCATTGTGCGGGCATCGCGCCAGCGACCGATGCCGAGATCGCCCGCCTGTGGCGGCAGTCGGCCCTGCAGGGCAACCTCGTCGGTCTGCGCACCTATGCCAGCGGTAACGCCTTCGCCTGGGAGTTGATCATGGATCATCTGCCGGCGTTGTCCCGCTTCCGCGACGAAGCCGAGGCCATGGCATTGCAGGCCGTGCAGCAAGGCGACTTCGACATGCTGCTGGCGCTGGCCAGTGCCTATGCACCGCACACCGACATCCAGCGCATGCCCAGCCTGCTGGCGCAAGTGGTCGAGCCCGATCGGGTCAAGGCCCTGGCGATGTTCCGGCACGCGCATGATCTGGTTGCTGCCGACGGTGGCGATGGTGCGGCGGAACTGCAGCAGCGCATCCAGTTGCGCATACAGGCGATCGAGGACGTGGTGCAGCCGGGTGAATCCGAGCTTGCCGAGCGCCAGCGACAAACACAGTTCGCCGGCTGGGCCAAACCCACCTTGCGCGGCCTGGCGCGGATCAACGCCAGCGGCGAGATGGTCGAAACCTTCCGCGGCTGGTGCGAGCGCTGACGAGTCCGCCGCTAAGCATTCAATGCCGATCGCGTGTGCGTTCGTGCCTTGGTATCACGGCTGCCAAGGGTAGAACACGCGCAGGGCATCGAGGCGGAAGCGGAAGATGCCGGCCTGCACGCCCGGATCGGATTCCATGAGCGTTCGGGCCTCGGCCTCCGAATCCGCCTTGACGATGATCTTGCCCAGTTCGCCGTAGCGTGCGCCGAAGGTGATGACGCCTTCGCCGCGCAGTCGCCCCAGATTGGCCGAATGCTCGCGAAAACCGGTCTGCTCCGGTGGCGGCAGTGCCGGGTTCCAGTTCGGGCCGGTCTCGAAATGCACCAGGAACAGCGGTGGTGGCTTTGTGGGCTCCTGCGCAAGCGCGCTGCCGCAGACCAGCGCCAGGGACAGCAGGGCGGACATCAGCGCGATTCTCATGACAGCCTCCGTTGGCAGGCCCGGGTGCGGATCGCGGCAAGGGTGGGCAGCCCTTGCCGCCGTCGTTGCTGGCCTATTCGAACACCGTCTCGCCCTTGATCACCTGTACCCGCGCGCGCGGCAGATGCAGCGGCATGCGGGCGATGGTCGCATCCTCGGCCAGCAGCTCCGCCGGCTTGTCGGTGTTGTATTCGATCGGTGAGGTGGCGTCGGTGGCGATGGCGTCGGCCAGTGCCTGCGCGTCCTTGGCGATGAACACGAAGCGCGCCGCTTCCGGCTTCAGGTGCCGGCGGATGGCGGCATTGACGTCGTCCAGTGTGAGCGCGTCCAGACCGGCGATCAGGTAGTCGCGGAAATCGTCGGTGCCGAACCATTGTGAATCCATCGCATAGCCCAGGCGCGTGGCTGCCGCCGCCGTCTCGATGCCGGCGGCCTTCTTGAGGAAGGTGCGGGTGGCCTCGAAGCGGTCGGCCGGAATGCCGTCGTCGATCAGGCGCTGCAGTTCGAACAGCGCCGCGCGGGTGGCGAACAGCGCGTCGTTGTTGTTGCGCAGCGGGCGCAGCCAGATCTGGAACAGGTCGTTGCGACGGGCATAGTTCGGCGAAGGCGAGGTCAGGAACATGCCGTTGGGAAAATACTCGATGTAGGCGTAGTTGCCGTAGTTCATGCCGCGCACCTCGCGGATGCGCTGGTAGAGCAGGGCGTTGGAGTTACGGTGTTCGCCCAGGTAGCTGCGCACCAGCCACAGCGCCGGCCAGTCGGCGTGGCCACGGCGCACGTCGATCGGCCAGCCGAACGACACGGCGACCGCCGGTGTTTCCTTCTCGACGATCACCGCACTGCGCTGTTCGCCCAGTGCCGGCGAGGTGATCGCCAGCGCGGGCGCCTTGCCTTCGCCCAGTCGATTCAGGTCGCCGAGCAGGCGCTCGTGGAAGGCTTCGCTGTAGGCGCCGGACAGGCCGACCCGCACGCGCTCGCGGGTGAAGTTGTCGCGGTAGTAGCTGCGCACGTCGTCCAGCGTGATCGCCTCCAGGTCGGCGACCTTGCCCAGGCTCAGCGTGCCGTAGGGGTGATCGGCGCCGTAGACGCTCTGGTACAGCACTTCCTTGCCCAGTTCCTCGTCGTTGTTGCCGCGCAGGTTCACCCGGATGGCGTTGATCTGCTGCTGCTTGAGACGGTCGAAGTCGGCCTGACGAAAACCCGGCTCTAGCAGCATCTCGCGCGCCAGCGCGTACCAGGCCTCCAGGTTGTCCCGGTGCACGCTGGCGGAAAGGCGCAGCATTTCCTTGTCGACCTGGGCGCCCAGTCCGGTAGCCAGCGGATAGAACGTCTGCTGCACTTCCTCGTAGCTGCGTTTGGCGGTGCCGCCCTGGGTGATCAGGTTGGCGGTCAGCGCGGCCAGACCCTTCTTGCCCGGCGGGTCGTAGGCGGCGCCGGCGTTGAACAGCAGCGAGACGTTGATCAGCGGCGATTCCGAGGGCAGGGCCAGCACCGGAATGTCGTTGGCCGGTGCCTGCCTGGAGCCGGCGGCAGCGACCGCCTGGTCGATGGAACCGAAGCCGTTGCCGCCGGGCAGGTCGTCGCTGGTGGCGATGGTGACCGAGGCGCGGTTGCGGTCGGTGAAAACGGCATTGGCCATGCGCTGGATGTCGGCCGGGCTGACCGCGTCGAACTGCTGGTACAGGCGGTTCAGCGTTTCCGGGTCGCGGTCGTAGTGGACGAAGCGCGCCAGCGTGCTGGCCAGGCTGCTGGCCGAATCCAGGGTGGCGGCGAAGGCGTACTTGGAACGCGACTTGGTTTCGTTGAGTCGCGACACCTCCAGCAGCTCACTGCGTGCCTGCGCCAGCGTGGCCTGGATCTCGTCGACCACCGCCTGCGCGTGTTTGGGATCGGTCAGGCGTGCCAGCACGGCGAACAGGCCGGGGTCCTTGTTGGTCGGCGGCATGGCGAAGAACTGGTCGGCCCAACGCTCGGTGATCACCACCTTCTGGTAGAACGCGGAGGTCTGACCGAAGTACAGCTCGTTGAGCAGCATCAGCGCGGCGGTGTCCGTGCTGTCGGTGGTGAAGGCCGGGCTGCGCCAGGAGTGGATCAGGATCGGCGGTGTCGGACCTTCCCACTTCAGGTGTGCGTGCTTCGGGCCGGCCAGCGGCGGCTCGACCGGGATGTCGACCTGGTAGCTGCCGCGCTCCCAGCCGCCCCAGTGCTTCTCGATCATCGCCATGGTCGCGGCGGGATCGACATCGCCGACCACGATGATGCTGGTGTACTCGGGCCGGTACCAGCGGTCGAAGAACACCTTCGAGTAGTCCATCTGGTTGGGCATGTCCTCGATGTCGGCGAGGTAGCCCATGGTGGTGTGGCCGTAGGGATGCACGGTGTAGGCGATCTCCGACAGCTTCTCCAGACCCTTGAGCATCGGGTTGGAATAGTTCTTCAGGTATTCGCCCTTGACCGCCAGCGCTTCGGTGCGGAACTGCTCCTCGGTGTAGAGCAGATGCTGGAAGCGGTCGGCCTCGACCTCGATGATCTTCTCCAGATCATCCGAGGCGAAGGTGGTGTAGTAGTTGGTGAGATCGGTCGAGGTGTAGGCGTTCTGGTCGCCACCGGCGTTCTGGATCACCGCCTGGTAGGCCTCGGGCGGATAGCTGGGCGTGCCGCGGAACATCATGTGCTCGAAGAAGTGCGCGAAGCCGGACTTGCCTTGTTCGATCTCGTTGCGCGAGCCGGTCTGCACCGGAATCTGCAGCGAAACCACGCCCGGCGAATCAGTCGGCACCACGATCACCTTCAGGCCGTTGGCCAGGGTCTTGGCGGTGTAGGGCTGGGCGAAGATCTTGTCCTGCACCGGGGTGTCGGCGTGGACAGCGCCGGCGGCGAGGAGGCCGAGCAGGCCGGCGGCAAGGCTGAGAGGACGCATGGCGGCTCCGGTGGCAGAAAGGCCGCAAGGATACCTGCATGGCTGGCGGCCCCGGCCGTGCCAAAGGTCCCGGGCAGGGCATGCCGCCTGGGCGTCTACCGTGTCGAAACGACCAGTTCAGACGGCGGCTGGACCCGGCGAAACGCGCTCGTGGGCGCTACTCGGCCGGGCTATATCGGGTGCACGCCAGGCAACGGTCGCCGTGATGCTGGCTGGCGTGTCTTCGGTCCGCGTGCGGGGCGACCGCGCCTGGGTGCACCTGGGAAAACCGGTCGATGCGAACGGAATCGCCAACGCGGTCGTGACAGTCGATGGTGCCGGTCATCCGCCGCCGCCGATCCGCAGTTCCTTCGCCGGCAGCGATTCGAAAGCGAAGCGGCCGTGGATCGACGCCAGCGTGGTGCCGGCGAGTTGCTTGGACAAGCTGCCGGGTGGCACGTTTTCGGCGCGGAAACTGCCGATCAGGGCGTAACTGCCATCGGCATTCTTCGCGAACTGCTCGATCGTGACCTGTACTGGTTCCTGCTTCGTGGTCTGGTAGGTGTTGATGGCTGACTGTCCAGCGGGTTGATAGCTGAGGCTGGCCTCCTGCAGGGTTTCGGTGGATTCGTCGAAGCGCAGTTCGATCGAAAGCCTGGCGCCATCGCCCGCCGTGCCGTTCAGTGAGGCAGCCAGCGAGTCGATGATGCGTATGTGCCGAATCGCCGAATCGTGGAAGGTTTTCCCGGCCATGCTGCCGACCAGATCGCGCACGTCCTCGGCATCGACACGCGCCGGCGCGCCGGACTGCGCCAGACGCCGATTGGCTTCAGCCAGTGGACGTTCGCCCTTGCCGGAAGCCAGCCCGGCGTCGACCTGCTGGCCGATGTCGTCGGCGACCTTGGTCGACAGCGAGCGAAACGCCTGCATGCCGTTGCCGATGTCGGCTTCGATCATGCCCTGCACGCTCTGCCCGGGCTGGAGTGCCTTCGCGTCGTTCGGGGCTGTCGCGGCAGCGGCCTCGGCGCGAGCCTGCGCAGGAGCGCCCGCTGTGGTGGCATCGGACGCGGATTTTCCACCACAGGCGGCAAGCAGGGCAATCAGGGCAAGGGCGAGAAGGTGGCAGCGCATGGCGTGTTTCCGTCGGCGGGGTCAGAGATTGCCCCTTCAACGGAGAAACGGCGCCAATGCGGTCAGGTGGTCCGCGCGGCCGGTCTGCGGCGCTATCCGGCGCCGCGGACGACCGGCCGGTTTGCGCCAGTGACGGGCCGGCCGGGATAATGCCGGACTCCCTCTTCGCCAGCCATTCACGGGTATTTTCATGCTTGATCCGGCTCTTCTGCGCAGCCAGCTCGACGAGGTTGTCGCCCGTCTGGCCAGCCGCGGCTTCGCCTTTCCGCGCGCCGACTACGAGCGTCTGGAGGGCGAGCGCAAGCAGGTGCAGACCCGCACCCAGGAGTTGCAGGCCCTGCGCAACGCGCGCTCCAAGGCCATCGGCCAGGCCAAGGCCAAGGGCGAGGATGTGGCGCCGATCATGGCCGAGGTGGCCGGTCTGGGCGATCAGCTGCGCGAGAGCGAGGCGGCTTTCGATGCGCTGCAGACCCAGTTGCACGACCTGCTGGCCGGCATCCCCAACCTGCCGCACGAATCGGTGCCGGAAGGCCGCGACGAAACCGCCAACGCCCAGATCAAGCGTGTCGGCGAGCCGCGCGCTTTCGACTTCGCGGTCAAGGACCACGTTGAACTGGGTGCCCACAAGGGCTGGCTGGACGGCGATACCGCCGCCAAGCTGTCCGGCGCCCGTTTCACCATCCTGCGCGGCGAACTGGCGCGGCTGCATCGCGCGCTGGCGCAGTTCATGCTCGACCTGCACACCGACACCCACGGCTATCTGGAATGCAACGTGCCGGTGCTGGTCAACGCCGAGAGCCTGTACGGCACCAGCCAGCTGCCCAAGTTTGCCGAAGACCTGTTCGCCATTGCCGGCGAGGATCGTCGCTACCTGATCCCGACCTCGGAAGTGCCGCTGACCAACATCGTCCGCGACCGCATCGTCGAGGCCGGCGAGTTGCCGCTGCGCATGACCGCGCATTCGATGTGCTTCCGCTCCGAGGCCGGCTCCTATGGCCGCGACACCCGGGGCATGATCCGCCAGCACCAGTTCGAGAAGGTCGAGCTGGTCAGCATCGTCCGCGCCCAGGACAGCTTCGACGAGCTGGAGCGCATGACCACCTGCGCCGAAACCGTGCTGGAGAAACTCGGCCTGCCGTACCGGCGCATGCTGCTGTGCACCGGCGACATGGGCTTCGCGGCGACCAAGACCTACGATCTGGAGGTCTGGCTGCCTTCGCAGGACACCTATCGCGAGATCAGCTCCTGCTCCAACTGCGGCGACTTCCAGGCCCGGCGCATGCAGGCGCGCTGGCGCAATCCGGAAGCCGGCAAGCCGGAATTGCTGCACACGCTCAACGGTTCCGGCGTCGCCGTCGGCCGCTGCCTGGTCGCGGTGATGGAGAACTACCAGAACGCCGACGGCTCGATCACCGTGCCGGAGGTGCTGCGTCCGTACATGGGCGGTTTGTCCACCATTTCCTGACGCTGCCAACCAATCCCCGCTAGCATGCGAACCTCGGAACAACGACTGCGCGAGTGTCTGACGGCGCCCGGCGGTGCTCGGAATGCTCATGTATCACTCATGCACTCCGCTTCCGGCGCGCCGGCGGTCACCGCCAGCCCCCCGCTCGCTACGTTGTTGCGAGGTTCCGATGTCTATCCCCACCCGAGGCTGGTAACGCAATGACCGATCCCACCGACTGGCTGCGTCAATTCGGCGCCATGCAATCGTTCTGGAACAACATGCCGCACCCCGGCTTCGGATTCTCCCAGCCGCAGGCCGCCCCGGCCTGGCCGCAGGGCTGGGACTTCTGGCGTCAGTTCACGCCGCAGGCGCCGGCCGCGCCGGCTGCCGGCAACGATTTCGCGCAAGGCCTGCTGGCGCAGAGCAAGCGCTATCTGGAGTTTCTTCAGGGATTGGGCATGGGCAACCTGCCCAATGCCGGCGAAGCATTCGATCCACGCGGCTGGCTGGACCAGTTGCGCAACCTGCACGAGACCTACGGCCAGCGCCTGGCCGGATCGTCCATGCCCTGGTTCGGCGGTGTCGACGGCAGCCACATCGAGCAGATCGTGCGCTCGTTCATGGCCGCGCCGGGCAACGACCTGCGCAGCGAACTGTCGAGCTGGCTGAACCTGCCGACCTTCGGCCTCAACCGCGAGCAGCAGTCGCGCGGGCAGGCAGTGGTCCGTGCATGGCTGGACTATCAGGTGGCCAATGCCCGCTACAGCGAGCTGATGCTGACTGTGGCCTCGCGGACCTTCGAGCTGCTGCGTGACCGCATCGACAATGCCCGCGTCGAGGCTGACAAGCGCATCACCACCGCGCGCGGCCTGTACGACGCCTGCATCGACGCTGCCGAGGAAGCCTTCGCCGCCATCGCCATGAGCGCCGAGTACGCACAGGTCAACGGCGAACTGATCAACGCCCAGAACCGGGTGCGCGCGGCCATAAACGACGAGATCGGTCGCCTGGTCGCCCAGTTCGGACTGCCCACACGCACCGAGGTCGACAGCCTCGCGAAGCAGGTTCACGCCATCAAGCGCGAACTGATCGGCGGTGCCGGCACTCGCACCCGCAGGCCGGAAGCGCCGCGTGCGGCATCCGGTTCTGCTGGCGATGCGGACGAAGCCAGACCGGCGCGGAAGAAGCCGGCGACGGCCCGGAAGTCGGCTTCCGCAAGCCGCGGCAAGGACAAGAAGGCCGCGGCCAAGGGCAAGTCTGCCGGCGGCAAACGCGTGCGCTCCGCCGCTGCCCGTGCCCCGCAACCGGCCAGCACGACCACCGTCGCCGCCAAACCGGCCAAGCCTGCCAAGCGCAAGCCCAGCTCGGCCGCCGCGCCGGCGCTGCAGTTGCGCTCCACCACCAACAAGCGAGGCTGAGCCATGCTGGGTGCCATCCATCTCGATCCCAAGGCGGTCGCCGAGGAAGCCCTGCGCTTCAACCAGAAGCTCATGTCCGGCATGGAGACCTTGCGCAAGGTCGACGACGTGCAGTTCGGCTGCACCGACAAGGAAGAGATCTACCGCGAGGACAAGCTGGTCCTGTACCGCTTCAAGGGCGAGAACAAACCCACCGCGCGTATCCCGCTGCTGATCGTCTATGCGCTGGTCAACCGTCCCTACATGGTCGACCTGCAGCACGATCGTTCCATGGTGCGCAACCTGCTCGCGCAGGGTGAGGACGTCTACATCATCGACTGGGGCTATCCCGATGCGGCCGACCGCTGGCTTACCCTGGACGACTACATTAACGGCTACATCGACCGCTGCGTCGAGGCGATCTGCGCCCGCCACGGCCTGCCGGCGATCAACGTGCTGGGCATCTGCCAGGGCGGGGCGTTCTCGGTCTGCTACAGCTCGCTGCACCCGGAGCGGGTCAAGAACCTGATCACCATGGTCACGCCGGTGGATTTCCACACGCCGGGCAACATGCTTGCGCACTGGGCGCGCAGCATGGACGTGGATCTGATGGTCGACACGCTGGGCAATGTCCCGGCCGACCTGATGAACTACTGCTACCTGATGCTCAAGCCGTACCGGCTGAACTTCCAGAAGTACGTGGGTCTGGTCGACATCCTCGACGACAAGGTCGAGCTGGAGAACTTCCTGCGCATGGAGAAGTGGATCTTCGATTCGCCCGATCTGGCCGGTGAAGCCTTCCGCCAGTTCATCAAGGATTTCTACCAGGGCAACAAGCTGGTCGAGGGCGGTCTGGAAATCGGCGGTCAGGAAGTCGACACCGCCAACATCACCATGCCGGTGCTGAACATCTTCGCGTTGCAGGATCATCTGGTGCCACCGGCCGCCTCGCAGCCGCTGGGCGGCATCATCGGCACCGACGACTACACCGAGCTGGCGTTCAAGGGCGGCCACATCGGCATCTACGTCTCCGGCCGCGCGCAACGCGAAGTACCCACGGCCATCCACGACTGGCTGGCCCAGCGCGCCGGTTGATTCCGGCGCCACGAGGCAGGCTCCTGTAGAGCCGGGCTTGCCCGGCTCCGCCCCTGCCGTCATTGTTGCCAGCCTCATGCCCCGCCGGCTCAGCCCCAACCACGAAACCCGCATCCTCTGGCTGGCGCTGCTGGTGGCCACGCCCGGGCTGGTCGCGCTGGCCATCGCCCTGAGTGTCGCCGACGCCTCGCAGGCGGTCTGGCTCAGCGTGTTCGCGCCGATCATCGTGTTCACGCTGGGGCTGGCTTTCTACCTGCGTCGGCGCGTGGTGTTTCCGCTGTACACGCTGAGCAACCTGCTCGAAGCCCTGCGCGAGGGCGACTTCAGCCTGCGTGGCACGCGCGCGCGGCGCGGCGACGCGGTCGGCGAGGTGGTCTGGGAGGTCAACGCGCTCAGCGAGACCCTGCGCGAGCAACGCCTGCGCGTGGAGGAAACCCTGGCCTTGCTGACCAAGGTGATGTCGGCGGTGGACATCGCCATCTTCGCCTTCGACAGCCAGCGGCGCCTGCGCCTGATCAACCCGGCTGGCGAGCGCCTGCTGGCGCTGGGCAACGAAGACGCGAAAGGGCGAACCGCCGAGGAGCTGGATCTGGCCGACTGCCTGGACATCGAGCAGGCCACGACCCTGAAGCGTGCCTTCCCCGGCGGCGCCGGCGCTTTCGACGTGCGCCGCACCAGCTTCCGCGAGGGTGGAGTGCGCAACGATCTGCTGGCGATCACCGATCTCTCGCGTGCCCTGCGCGAGGAGGAACGCCAGGCCTGGCAGCGCCTGATCCGCGTGCTCGGCCACGAGCTCAACAACTCGTTGGCGCCGATCAAGTCCATGGCCGCGACCCTGGCCGATCTGGTCGTGCGCGAGCCGCCGCCGGAAGACTGGCGCGAGGATGCGCGCGGCGGTCTTACCGTGATCGCCGACCGCGCCGACGCGCTGGCGCGGTTCATGGCCGGCTACACCACGCTGGCCAAGCTGCCGCCACCGCGCAAGCAGCCGGTCGATCTGGTCGACCTGGTCACCCGCGCCCGCGCGCTGGAACGCCGGGTGCCGGTGGAACTGGGCGCGCTGGCACCGACCATGGTCGAGGCCGACAAGGACCAGATCGAGCAGGCGCTGATCAACCTGGTCAAGAACGCCGCCGAAGCCGCTGCATCCACCGGCGGCGCCGTGGTGCTGCGTGTGCTGCGCAACCCCGGCCACGCCGTGGTCGAGGTCGAGGACGAAGGCCCAGGCCTGTACGGCACGGAAAACCTGTTCGTCCCGTTCTTCACCACCAAGCCAGGCGGTTCCGGCATCGGCCTGGTGCTGGCCCGCCAGATCGTCGAAGCGCACGGCGGCCAGCTCGCGCTGCGCAACCGCCGCGACGGCAAGACCGGCTGCGTGGCCAGCATCACTCTGCCGTTGTAGGCCGGGCACGCTGGATACATGGCAGACCTCTGCGAACGTGGCGGCTGATCTCCTTGTGGGATAGGGGCGACTCTCCCGGGCAACCCCCGGCCTGGCCCATTCTGCTTACCTGAACCGTCTACCAGTTCGTTCAAGAAGCGCTTCAGATATGGGCATCAAGGAAGCGTTAGAGACGCCAATCCCCCGATGCGTTCGCGCATCTTCTCAGGGATCGGGGAAGTCGGGTGCTGACGGGAACAGGCGCGCGATGGTCCAGATATGGATTAGACCGTCAAGCGTGAACTCCAGTTCGGCGCGGCTGGGGTCGACGAAGCGCAGCGTGCCGTTTCCAGCCGGCTCGGTACTTCCGTCGTCGGGATTGTAGGGCAGTTCCAGGGGTGTGCCGCGGGTCCGGTACAGCGGCGCGGCGTACTCGGTGTGCGAGGTCCACGTGCCGGGGCCGAACAGGAACCAGGTCGGTTCGCCGTGCTCGCCGTAGACGTTCCAGCTCGCCACCAGTTGCCCCTTCGCCAGGTCGTGGTGGATCAGCAAACCCGTGCCGGACGCCGCCGGGGCATACCACATGCCGCTGTAGTTCACCATGCCCGAAGGCCTGGAGTAGACGATTCGTGCCGGGATCTCGCCGTCGAATTCAACATGAAAATCGTCCGGTGCCCGCAACGGCCACCTGGGTGGCTGGACTTCGAATGTCTGAAACGCGGTCCTGAATTCGCCGAGAGACGGAGTCGGGAAACCGCAACCGAACTCGGTGCCGTATCCGCACTCAGCCCAGAACCGAATGGCGAACCGATATGTTCCGCTCGGCAACTGTCCAAGGTATACATCCACGAACGATTCAGGATCGACCTTCACCGCTTCATGCACTACCCAAAGATCGACCATAATCACAGGCGGCTCGGCGGCATCCGCCGACGTCTCCAGTTTTACCGCGGCCTTGTCGAAAACCGTCCATGCCCTTGCGGGATCCAGACCGACGAGCCGTGCATGGACAGGCTCGAAAGGCGAGGGCTGTTCGGGCCGGATCTCGGCGCGGATCAACGCACAATCCGGATCGTTCTCAGGGTCGACATGATTCAGCGCACAGTACCCGTCGGGCTGCGCTACGGTCGGCATGGCCAGGAAGGCCAACACGATGGCAATCAGGGAGCGCATGGCGATCTCGTTAGCTTCAGTATGTGGGCCGATTGCCCGGCGCGACGTTCCGGTAGACGTATCCCAGAGTGACCACGTCGCTGGTGTACCCCCACGAAGCGTAGTACGCCTCCCTGTCGATCGGAAACAGGACATGGGTATGGGTGCCTGGATCGTAGGCGCGGCGCAGCGCCACCGTCCCGGCGGGCTGCGACAGCGTGGTGGGATAGACATAGCCTTCGATACCCTCGTAGCGGTAGCCCTGCCCCGTCCTGGTCAGCGCCTCGGCCTTGCTGGTGGTGTAGAAATGGCCGATCTTCAGCGGGTTGGCCGAACAATAGGCGTGCGGCGATGCCGGGGGTGCCACGTCTTCGCAGGAATAGCTCAACCTCAGTAGCGGCACCAGTTCGGTGCTTGCCGACTTGGGATTGACATGGGTGGTGAAAATCCAGACCTCGGCCATGGCCGTATCGCCAGCCATCGGGTACTCGTAGGATGCGCCGTCGTAGCGCACGCCCTGTCCGTACGTGAAGTAGAAATGGGGAATGGTCGTGGTCGGCTTGGGCAGCAGGCGACCGAGAATGGCGGCTGCCGCCTGCTGCGGGTTGGTGGTATGAAAGTAGTCCTCGCGAAAGCTGCTGTTGTGGCTGCGCAGGTTGAACAGTGGCGTCAGCCGGTTGGTGGATGCCAAGACCGCGTTGACGGCCCAGCGGGCATGCGGCAAGCCAGCGCCATAGGTGGTGTTGCTGCCGATCGTCCCGCCGGGCTGACGGCTGGCGTCGCGAAGGCGATTGCGGATTTCGGTGGCCGACATGAGCGGATCGACACTGCGCATCAATGCGACGATGCCGCTGACATGAGGTGCCGCCATCGAGGTTCCGGTGCAGGTGCCGTAACCTACCGCCGAGTTCAGTGCGGTATACCCGCCGCGGTAGGTCGCGCCTTGGGTGGCGTCGCCGCAGCGAGCAGCGGGATTCCAGAGTTCGTGAGCATAGGTGGTGGATACGACATCCCGGGCAGGCGCGACTACGCCCCGGGCATCAAGCGCGGCGCCGCGATTGGAGCCCAGTACATCCGATTCCGTCCAACGTTCCCAGGCGCCCGATTGCGGCTGGATACCGCCAACCGGAATCACCGCCGCCCTATCGGCCAGCGATGGAACATAGGGGGGGATGACCTCGGCCTGACTGGCCGGAAAGTCGATTACCGCTGACGTATTGCGGTTTCCGGTGGCGGCAACCAGAACGGCTCCTTCGGCCGCGACGATTGAATCGCAAACCGCGCCTGTGCCCGTATTGGTCGAACACGTATATTCCGACGATGGGCGATAGAAACCCAAGCTCATGTTGATGACCTGATTGCCTTCATATCCCGCCTTCCTGATCGCCATGGCGACACGGCTCAGCGGAAGGTCCCTGGCTCCAGATCCCGAAGGAACCCGTCTACTTACCTTGTGGGAAGTCACGCTGCACGAGCCGCAGACGCCGGCGGTGCCTCGAATGGGGGGATTGGGCATCTGCGTGCCAACCGAGGGAAAGCGCGTCGGCGCCGCGATGATCCCCGTCACATGGGTGCCGTGGCCGGACCACGCGATCGGCAAACCGTCCCAGATGCCGAACGGCCAATCGATCCGCTCGTCCGCACGGCGTACGCCGGTGAAGCTGCCGTACGCAGGATATCCGGGTGGGTAACCGGAGTAGTCCTGCTCGTTCCAGGAAAAATGTGGCCGATAGGAGAATCCCAGGCTGCTGTCGAAGGCGAACTCGGGATGGACTCCCAGGCTGCCGTGCGTGGTCTGCAAGCCGTTGTCGAGCACGGACACCCAGGCATGGCCGCGCACGATATCCCAGGCCGACGGCAGGTTCAGCAGCGGCAGCGGGTACTGGGTTCCGTAGTAAGTGTCGTCGGGAACCGCCGAAAATGAGCCCAGGACATCAATGCCGACACTCTCGAAGATGTCGGGACGTTCCGACAGCGCGGCAACGGCCCGCTCGGCCGAGTCGGCGTCCGGGTAGGCGATCACCAGGTAGCGTTGCAGGCGATGCTCGGGGTGAGCATCGGGCAACCGGCCGAGAACCTCCGGGTGCAGCGGGTCGGTCACCAGCGGCGTCAATACCGCCGCCTCGCCGGCATCGATGCCGAACAGGTCCGGCGAAAGAGTGCCTCGCCAGTACAACTCGGCGAGCTTGATATCCAATTCGCGAAGGTAGTCCTGCGAGACCAGTGCCACGACCTGATCGGACCTTGGTGTTTCTTGGACAATCTCCCTTGCCTGCGCCTGTACCGGCAGAAATATGCATACGGCAAACAAGACGGGCAGTATCCGTTCATAGAAGATGGTCACGCATATCCTCCCTAAGTTCCACTATAAATCGTATCGAATTGTACTTATTAAATGGTTACAGTTATATGACTTTTCGTGAGCATGGCGGGAGTTCAGGGTTCGAGGGGTGATGTCACGGATAACGGTGCCCGCGAAAACAGTGGGTGAGGAAAATGGCGGCTCAGTTGAACTGGCACCTGATGGTCTTCTTGTCTCGAATGGGCTCAGGTGATGACCGCTCGCAGGCGTACGACAGTCAGCAGTTACCTCATGGCGGGTGCTGGTCGGCACAGGCCTCATAGTCGTCGTCGGCAACGCGTTCTAGGGATCGCTCGTGGCGAAGGGGTCATCGATTTCCCGGATCGGTCGGCTGCCCTATCCTATAGAGTGGTGGTTCCGGGAACATCGCGCCGGCATTTGAGGTTGCCGGCCCAGACGCAGGTTGGATCGGCGGCGAGAGCGCAAGACGCGATATCCGGTGCCCAGCCCTGCCTGACCGGCGGTTGGGCGTCCGCGCAGCCAACAACATGCGACGGGCGCCCGACGAACGAGGCAGTCGATCCGGAAGTTTCCATGCTTCAGATGTCATCGAAGTTGTCTTTCAGCCCCGCCCCTGGCGGGATCACCCATACGTTCTGGAGAGCGCAGTCATGAGCGGAAAACCAGCCATCGTTCTGGTGCACGGGTTCTGGGGAGGCGCAGCACACTGGAGCAAGGTCATCGTTGCACTGTCACGAAAAGGATTCACGCAGCTGCGGGCGGTCGAACTGCCGCTCACCTCGCTGGCCGACGATGTGGCGCGGACCCGCAAGATGGT